>JAKVAY010000001.1 GCA_022447185.1 Fuerstiella sp.
GTTCCCAGCCGTGTCCATCAAGGGAGCTTCTATGCACTGCCGCAGTCACCACAAATCTATAAGCAGATTCTGATGGTCTCCGGGTTTGACCGTTACTATCAGATTGCCCGCTGTTTTCGAGACGAAGACCTGCGAGCCGATCGTCAGCCCGAGTTCACTCAGATTGATGTGGAAATGTCGTTTGTCGATCGTGATGATATTTTGTCACTCATCGATGGTCTTGTTTCCACTGTCGTCAAACAGGTTAAAGACATCGACCTGCCGACTCCGCTGCCGCGCATGACGTATGCCGATGTCATGGAACGATACGGTTCAGATAAACCGGACCTGCGTTTCGGTATGGAGCTGATCGATGTGGGCGAAGCCGCTGCCGCGAGCAATTTTGGGGTGTTCAAGTCCGTCATTGAACGTGGTGGTCGTGTTCGAGGCATCAATGCAAAGGGTGCCGCCGACAAATACAGCCGTCGACTGCTGGACAAAGAGCTCAAAGATTTTGTGGGTGAGCATGGCGCCAAGGGACTGGCCTATATGAAGGTGACTGATGGCAAACTGGAATCAACGATTGCCAAGTTCTTCGAACCGGAGCAGCAGCAGGAAATCATTCAGCTGATGAATGGCGAAGACGGCGACCTGCTGCTGTTCGTGGCCGACCAACCGGCAGTGACTTCAGCGGCGCTGGCCGCTTTACGAAATCGCCTCGGCCGTGAACTGGAGCTCTACGATCCCGACGACTTCAACGCATTGTGGGTTGTCGATTTTCCCATGGTAACGTGGAACGAAGAAGCAAATCGATACGACGCTGAACACCATCCGTTCTGCCAGCCCAACAGCGACGATCTTGAGTATTTCAGCTCTGATCCAGGCAAAGTCCGGGCTGACTCCTATGACCTTGTCGTCAATGGCAACGAAGCTGCCAGTGGTAGTGTTCGTATCCATGACGCCAAGGTACAACAGCAGATTTTTGACCTGCTGAACATCTCGCCGGATGAAGCGGAATCAAGATTTGGATTCCTTCTGGAGGCATTGCGACATGGAGCCCCGCCGCATGCAGGTATTGCGCTGGGCCTGGACCGCTGGGTAATGATCCTGACAGGTGACGACAATATCCGCGATGTAATCGCCTTTCCAAAAACCCAGCGAGCATCGGACCTGCTGTCGGGAGCCCCGGCACCAGTGGACAATCACCAGTTGCGTGATCTAAAAATTACTGTTGAAGAAATCGAAGATTAACAGTTTGTAAAGCCGACAATCGAGGTCGCAACTTTAACATCGAGCTGGAAGACTCCACCACGGCCATCGTCGGACATTGAGCCCTGTCGGTGTCTTCCAGTTGGGTGTTAAACGATTAGTCGGCTGTTCATCGGCAGGACGCAATCAATGTCCGAACCCCTGACGGCAGCTCAGCAGGCTGCCGTAAACCATTTTGAAGGACCATTGCTGGTTCTTGCCGGTCCAGGCTCCGGCAAGACACGTGTCATCACACATCGTATCGCCCGATTGATCGAACGCGGTGTGCCGGCCGACGCGATTCTTGCTTTGACCTTTACCAACAAAGCGGCTCGGGAAATGGCTTCACGGGTTGATGCTTTGGTGCGCGGCCACCGGGTTCAGGTCAGCACGTTTCACCGGTTCTGTTCCCGCTTGTTACGCACATGGCCCGAAGAAGCGGGACTCAGGGCCAACTTCAGTATTCTCGACAATACGGACCAGGTTCAACTCGTTCGACGGCTCATGAAGGACACTGGCTACGACACTGTCCATTTTGAACCGAGAAGAATCCTGAATCGCATCAGTCGTGCCCGCAACGAACTTGTGACAGCAGATGCTTTCCGACGTCGTTTCGAAGAGCGTGTCGGTGACCCGCTGGATGCCGTTGTCTGCGATGTCTTTCCGCAATACGAACAGGAACTGCTGAGTCAGAATGCGGTCGACTTCGACACGCTGTTGCTGCATGTTGTTGACATCCTGGCGAGTACGCCGGAGCGTCGCGAGTATCTCGACTGCCGGTTTCGCTTTGTCCTTGTCGATGAGTACCAGGACACCAACCAGGCTCAGTACCGGATTCTTACAGGTCTGTCCCAACTCTTTCCCAATCTCTGTGCAACGGGTGATCCCGACCAGTCGATCTACGGCTGGCGAGGTGCCCGGCCGGACAATATTGCTCACTTTGAACGTGATTTTGACGGCGTCAAGATCGTACAACTGGACGAGAATTTCAGAAGCACTGCGTCCATTGTCGACTGCGCCGATCAACTGATTTCATACAACAGTCGTCGCCATCCACGAAAACTAACCACTCCCAACGCACAGGGAGAACCGGTCAAATTGCGTCAGTTTGCCAATAGCGAAGCCGAATCGGACGCGATCGCGACAGAAATCGCGGAAGCTGTTCGAGAACATGGTCACATCTATGCTGATTTCGCTGTCTTCTATCGTGTCAACGCACTGTCTCGACCCGTTGAAACGGCGTTTTCCCGACATGGGATTCCGTTTCAGGTCGCTGCCGGTTTCTCATTTTATGAGCGGGCGGAAATTCGGGATCTGATCGGTTACCTGAGAGTTATCGAAAACCCAGCCGACGAAACAGCCTTGATACGTGTTATCAATCGTCCGGCCCGGGGAATTGGAGACAGAACACTGCTGAAGTTGCGCAACTTCGCCGCAAAACATTCGATCAGTATGTTTGATGCCGTCTGTCGCTGCGACGAAGTTCCACTGCTCACGGGACGCACTCAAAAGCCTCTTAGGGCTTTTTCAGATCTGATCGAGCGGTTGCACGAACAGTCTGCTCAGAAATCCGTATCCTCGCTCATCGAGCAGTTACTGGCAGAAACTGACTACCAGTCGCTCTGGCGAGATCACGACAACGAGATCGATCAGGACCGCGCTGCCAACATTCATGAACTCATCAGTGCCGCCCGGCACTATGAGCAACTGATGAACGAAGAGGATGCGGGTGGCCCGTCGCTGCAGGGTTTCCTGGAACTGGCTAGTCTTACCAGCGAGGTCGACAATGTGGATCAGTCTCGCGGCGCCGTCACACTCATGACGATGCACGCCGCCAAAGGACTGGAATTTCCGGTGGTGTACCTTTTGGGGCTGGAGAGTGGCCTGATTCCTCATGAACGGGCGATTAACGACGGTGATCCTGCCAGCTACGAAGAAGAACGTCGATTGTTGTTTGTGGCGGTGACCCGGGCTCAAAAGGAACTCCACCTGACTCAAACGCTCGAACGGACCTATCGGGGACAGCGACGAGCAACGATCTCGAGCATATTCATTCAGGAAATGCCGCTGAAATTGGACCAGGAGATTCCGGAAGTACGTCCGTTGACCGCAACAGAACTGGATGAGCGACTGCAGCAGGCCCGGCAGCGCTACGAAAAGTCGCACAATTCTTCCGGGATGTCTGCAATCATGTCCGGGTCTGAACTGCTCAAACAACGTGAGAATTCAGGACTGGCAACCGACGCAACATCACTTTTTTGTGTTGGGGCCAAAGTACGGCACCCGCAATATGGACGCGGTACAATTGTCAGTGCCACCGGCGGGACCGGTCGGTCGACCGTGACAGTCCATTTCGAATCCAGTGATCTCGAACAAACATTCGTCACCAGCAGATGCCCGCTGCAGCCGATTGGCTGAGACTGAACTATTGCATGCTGCGTTGCAATGTCGAATGACTGTCAGGCTGGATGCTCTCGGAAGGAAACAGGTATCTCCGACATCGGACCTGAATTCGACACAATTTCGGACGGAAGTTTGTCCATCCTACAGGGAAACAGCTCCGTCGATCGCAGTCAGATTCTGACTCATTCGCCGGACCAGTGTCTGCTGGTCATCAGCATGTTCGCACAGATCAATGGGCACAATGGGCACCAGGCTTTGTCTGCTCAGGTCATCTTGCAGTGTCTCAAGCGTGGACCGCAAAAATACGACTGTCGGCTCGTACTCAGCAATCGCCGTTTGAATTGACGCGCGATCTTCGTCTGTCAAAGGCCCCACCGACGGAAGATGAATGTATTTTAATTCCCAGCCCAGTCGTTTTGTCAAATACTGATAAACCGGCGCATCGCCAAGAACGGTGACAGCACCATCCGAAGTCACAATCGCCATTTCTTTCAACCGGTCATCCAGCCTGCGAAAATCTTCAGCGAGTCTGTCGGCAACCTTGTGAATGTTTGCCTCGGAGTCCGGAAGAACACTCAAGAGAACGTCGCGTGTCTGATTTAGCTGAGATGTTGCCAGTTGTGGATCGAGCCAGGTGGCCCACACCACGCCTGGGTGAGAATGATTTCCATCCGGACCGTGTTGATGAATTACGGCATCGGGAATTCGCACAAATTGATCGTAAAAACCCTGAGAGGTATCGATCAGCCGAGACCGAGGAACGGTGACTCGCTGCAGCCACGGCTCATAGTCGCCTCCGCTGATGAGAATTCTTGTTGCCTGCTGCATTTTCTGAACAGCACTGGAATTCGGTTTCCAGTCTGGTGACGTTGTACCGCTGCTGACGACAAGCTCAACATCTGCAGCATCACCCGCCATTTCCTCCGCCATGGCCAGCAGAGGATAGCTGGTTACGGCAATCGTGACCCGTCGGGAAATGGAACTTTCGTGTAGTTCGACTGCCTGATCACATCCGAGAAGCAACGAAGTCATGACGAGCAGCAGTGAGACCGGATCGGCGGAATGTTGCCAGCCAAAGATCGCGGCAGGCGCGGACCTTCGGACGTCACCCCGCACTAAACTACAAGGCTGCCGGGATAATTCGAACCTCTCCACCAGTGGTTCGCGGGATGTCGTGGCATCCCTGCCCAGTTGCACCAGCCTACGCACGATTTTTCGCCAAAAGTTCTGCAATCTGTACGGCATTCGTTGCGGCTCCCTTTCTTAGATTGTCCGACACACACCAGAACGCCAAGCCGTTTGGATGCGACAAATCGCGCCGAATTCGTCCTACAAAGACATCGTCACTGCCGCTGCAGATCGAAGGGAGGGGGTACTGACCGTTTGAAGTATCATCGATTACCGTCACTCCAGGAGTTGCGGCAAACAGTTTCCTTGCTTCATCAACGCTCACCGGTCGCCCGGTTTCGACAAGGATACTTTCACTGTGACAGTTCATGACTGGAATCCGTACACATGTCGGACAGACCTGCAGTGACTCGTCGCCGAAAATTTTACGGGTTTCATACACCATTTTTAGTTCTTCACTGGTGTAGCCATCTTCCTTTTCGCTGCCAATCTGGGGAATCGCATTGAAGGCGATTGGATGTGAAAACACTTGGTACTCATAGTCTCGGCCGTCCAGTGCGGCCTGGGTTCCTTCGGTCAGGTCTGTCGTTCCCTGGAGTCCTGCACCGCTGGTGGCCTGGTAGGTGCTGACGATCACCCGATTAATTCCTGTCGCGTCATACAGCGGCTTCATTGCCAAAACCATTTGAGTTGTGGAACAATTAGGACTGGCGATGATTCCCTTGGCATCAAGTGCTGCCTGTGGATTGATTTCCGGGACGACAAGTGCAACATTCGGATCCATTCGCCAGTACCCGGATTCATCAATGACTTTTGCGCCGGCACGTACGGCCGATGGCAGGAATTCGGCAGCGGTCTCATCAGGCGTACTGGCAATGACCAGATCAACACCGTCAAAGCTGTCATGAGTCAGCTCTTCGACGAGGATCTCCTGTCCGGCAATGCTGATTTTCCGTCCTGCACTTCGGGCTGATGCCAGTAAACGATATTTCTTTGCCGGAAACGTGCGTTGTTCCAACAGTTCCAGGATGATGCTGCCGACCGCTCCGGTGGCTCCAATAACTGCAACGGTGTCAAACACGTTGATTCCTCATTCATTGGGGTGAGCTGCGTCCCGTGGCTGTAAAGCAGTGAATTGCCTGGCCACAGAGCCAACATGGCTTTTTCTGTGCACACCCAAAATAGCGGCTGTTCACAAACCACTGAATCCGCAATTTGGGATTCCCTCGCATTCACAGTGATTCGTCATACAGTTTATGCTCTGTGAGAAATACCTCTACGGATCGAGGCGTCAGGAACCGCAGTCCCTGCCCGTTTCGCACTCGATTTCGCACGTCTGTTCCGGAGATGTCGGTCCCCGGCATCGAAAGCAGGCGGATTCGTGATGTATCCAGCTCCCCGGCCAGACTCTGGATCCCGTTGGGTTCCGGCAACGTGTGTCCCGGACGATTAACTGCCAGCACCACGGATAACTGCAGAATCCTGTCGGGTTTGCGCCACGTTGGAAAATCCTTGAGTGAATCTGCACCCATGAGAAAAAACAGCTTCGAGTTTTCCATCTCCCGCCGGATCTCCTCAAGCGTAACAAACGTGAATGAGGGTCCTGAACGTCGGATTTCGCGTCGATCCACGGTGAACTCGGGGTAACCGGAAACCGCCAGCTGTACCATGTCCGCTCGTGCGTGTCCGTCGGAAACGCCATCGGTTTTGTGAGGAGGATTTCCTGCCGGTACAAAACGCACTTCGTCAAGGGCCAGTTCCTGTCGGCAGGTTTCTGCCAGAATCAGGTGTCCGTAATGAATCGGATCAAATGTCCCGCCGAAAATCCCAAGTCTCATAAAGTTGTCCCATTGGCTGTCAGTCTCAGGGTGAGTTGTGACCATCCCGGTGGCCTTCAGCCGGAACACAACCCAATGTAGGATAAGCTGGCCGGCGCCGGCCTCTGATTTGCCGCGTTTAAACAACGCAGATACAGGCAGCATCCACAATGTTGCCTGTATCTGCCATCCTCAGCTGTCGCTGGAGGCACATTGTTCGCAATGAGGAATTTTCCTCAATCATCATACCTGGAACTTTATCCCAAATGGCTGAGGCCGACGACTATCGTTTTGAACTGTCCAGTGAATTCGCTCCGGCTGGTGACCAGCCCAAGGCCATCGAAAGTCTGGTGCGCGGAATTCGGAACGGACGAAAAACTCAGGTACTGCTGGGTGTAACCGGTTCCGGTAAAACGTTTACGATGGCAAATGTCATCCAGCAACTGCAGAAGCCCACACTGATCCTGTCGCACAACAAGACCCTGGCCGCGCAGCTCTATTCGGAATTTCGCGAATTCTTTCCGAACAACGCGGTCACGTATTTCGTCAGCTACTACGACTACTACCAGCCGGAAGCTTACATCCCGCAGCGCGATATCTACATCGAAAAAGACGCTTCCATCAACGAAGAAATCGACCGTTTAAGGCTGCTGGCCACGAGTGCCCTGGTCAGCCGCAGTGATGTGATTGTGGTCTCAACCGTAAGCTGTATTTACGGTCTGGGATCTCCCAAAGATTATCTGAACATGATGATTCCACTGCATGTGGGCCAGCAGGTTGACCGGGATGCCTTGCTGTTGAAACTCGTGGACATCCAGTACGACCGCAACGACTACGATCCCGGACGGGCAAAATTTCGAGTCCGCGGTGACGTGATTGAGGTGTGGCCGGCTTATGAAGAATTTGCCTGCCGGATTGAGTTATGGGGCGATGAAGTTGAGAAACTGAGCATGATCGACCCGGTCAGCGGGCGGGAATCGCAGTCACTCAGGGATCTGTACATCTACCCGGCCAAACACTTTGTATTGCCTCGCGAACGCATCGATTCCGCTCTGGAAGAGATTGAGGAGGAACTCAACGAGTCGCTGGAACGGTTCCGCCGGGAAGGCCAGTTGCTGGAGGCACAGCGTCTTGCGGCTCGCACCCGCTACGACATGGAACTCATGAAAGAAACGGGCTTTTGCCCGGGAATCGAAAATTACAGCCGCGCTCTGGCAGGTCGCAAACCCGGCGAACCACCGTACACGCTGTACGATTTCTTCCCGGAAGACTTTCTGATGTTTGTTGACGAATCGCATTCAACGATTCCTCAGATTCGCGCCATGTACGCCGGCGACCATGCGCGCAAGACGACGCTGGTGGAACATGGATTTCGGATCCCTATGGCCAAAGACAACCGACCGCTGCAGTTCGATGAATGGGATGCCCGTCGAAACGACCTTGTCCTGGTATCAGCCACTCCGGCCGACTGGGAGCTTGACCAGACAGATGGTGAAGTCGTTGAGCAGGTCATTCGCCCGACCGGGTTGATTGATCCCGTCATTCGAGTCGAACCGGCGCGTGGCCAGGTGCCTCATTTGCTGGATGCCATTCGCACGCGTTCCGAATCTGATGAACGTGTGCTGGTGACCACGCTTACAAAACGACTCGCCGAGGATCTGGCTGGTTATATGACGGAAGAAGGCATTCGTTGTGCCTGGCTGCATTCCGAACTGGGTGCCATAGAACGTGTGGAAATCCTGCGGGGACTGCGGGAAGGCAGGTACGAGGCCGTTGTGGGTGTCAATCTTCTGCGCGAAGGACTGGATTTGCCTGAAGTTTCACTGGTTGCGATTCTCGACGCCGACAAGGAAGGGTTTCTCCGAAGTGAAACGAGTCTGATTCAAACGATTGGCCGGTCCGCCAGAAACGTAAATGCGGAAGTGATTCTGTACGCCGATGGAGTCACGGACAGCATGCAGCGCGCAATCGACGAAACAAATCGACGTCGTGCTATCCAGGAAGCATACAACGAAGCACACGGCATCACGCCGGAAACAATTCAAAAAGCAATCCGCCGAGGTATTGAAGATGAAATCGCGGCAAGGAAAGTGGAACGCGAATCAGCTGGCATATCGACGGAAGAGCAGTTTGTCACAGAGGAATTCATTCGCGAGCTGGAGGGTAAAATGCTGACGGCTGCGGAACAGCTGGATTTTGAACAAGCTGCAAGGTTGCGAGATCGAATCCACGAACTGAAAGGAAAAACGGGTCAGCCACTACCGGAAGAATCGTCTGCGCCCGGTTTTGCCAGAAAAGGAAACCGCCGGGGCAGGAAACGCCGCTCACGTTAGGTATCAATTTTTCCTCAGTGCCAATCAGGATTTTTAATTCGGCCGGTGGCACAACTGAACTTGCAACGAAACATAGAAGAATATCCAGACCCCCCAGGCGATCAGCCGATACCAAATCAGACCACCGATCGAGCTGCTGAATAATAGGAGGAGCGACCACGTAATCTTTTTTGACGGGCGGTCGTCCGACGTCTCTATTTCACAGTTTTTTGTCAGCGCCGATTTTTACTCTCAGTAAACAGGCGACCGGGACAGGGAAACCCTGACAATCTGAATTCGTCGGCATGATGGCTAATGCCTGTCCAATTCCTGTGAATCCAGTGACCACACGAACAATTTGATTGCCGAACCGGCCCCGGATTTTTAATTTGTTTGTGCGTACATGACCACTTCCCTTTTTCATCATCGGTGAAACGACCATAGTAATTGGCTCAGAATCCGTTCTCTCCACACGTCGGACAGGCAGATGACCAAAGGTAATCACCAGCGGACGCTGGATAATCAATCCGAACTACCCCGGCGTCAGAGTCGGTGGTCGCTGGCGATTGGTTTGATGCTTGTGATCGGACTCGCGGTCGTGGTGATCATTGGTACGTTCGAAGTTGAGCCGCCGCAACGCACGAACAGTGCCGGGTCGAGAAAACTGGTATTTCACAATAAATCGCAAACGGCCAATACGCCGCACAATACACCACACATCAATGTCTGGTGGGACGACATTCCCACTGCTGTACGCGAAGTGACGGACGAGCCCGATGCCACGTCCAGCAACATCCACCCCGGAGACTATGTCGGTCCGGAATCCTGCCGTGAGTGTCATCAGAAGAATTATGACAGCTGGTCGCATCATCCGCATCGCTGGATGAATGCGCTGGCCGATGCGTCTACCGTTGTTGGTGATTTTTCCGGCACGAGTATTTCATATCTCGGTGGGGAGGTCACGTTTTTTGAGGAGAATGACGAATACCGAATGCGGCTCGAACGAGAAGAAACACGTACCTACGCCATTCATGAAACGATTGGCTCACGTTTCTTCCAGTACTACATCGGTAAGCAGATCGAAGGGCCTGAATCGGAAGATCAGGCGACTGATCCGCAGCAGCTCGACCATGTTCTGCCGTTAGGCTTCTGGATCGAGCCCAGGGAATGGGTGCCGGTCGTACATATTCTTGACGAATTGCCGGATGGCCAACGGGTGGACCCTTTCGACGTGACAAGCTACCAGAACAATTTTTCGCACTATGCTGCTGCCTGCGACAGATGTCACACCACGAGTCCCCTGGGTGATGTTTTGTCGAGTAATGCAAACCAGCTGGCCCGCGAAGTGCCTGGCAACATCCAGTGGGAGGTCGCGAACTATTTGGCGGAAGAACGATCCAGCTGGTTGCCCCCGCGACACAAATCATTGTCTGACAGTCAGGCGATTGGGCTGCTCAATTCGCTCGATGCAATACCGGCGTCGGAGCATGCCGTTACACTGGGAGTCAGTTGTGAGTCGTGCCATCTGGGTTGTCGAGAGCACGCGGAGGACCCGAAAATTCTTCCCGCGTTCTTTCCATACAGTCCACACTTGCGTTCCGGATCCGTACACGAACCGACCGATCTGGGTCGTACGCACGACAACGTCAACTGGGCTTGTGGCCGATGTCACTCCGGCAACCGTCCTCAGTTTGCCGGCGGCATGTCTACCTGGAACTCGACCGAATACTCCGACGCCATGCGAGGCAGCTGCTACAGTCAGCTAAAGTGCATCGATTGCCATAACCCTCATCAGGCGATCGGTCACAAATGGTCGTCGACACCGGCAAAAGACGATGCGAGCTGCATCCGGTGCCATCAGGAATATGCGTCGGAGGAATCACAAGCTGCGCACACGCACCATCAGCCGGGCAGCGAGGGCAGTCGTTGCATGAACTGCCACATGCCCCGAATCAACGAGGGTATGCAGGACGTCGTTCGGACACACACGATTTTCTCACCGACAAATGCCGACATGATCCACGGCAATAATCCAAATGCGTGCAACCAGTGTCACACAGATAAGTCGATCAGCTGGACGGTTGACTATTTAGAAAAATGGTTTGGCTCTAAATTTGACGGCAGCAGACTGCAGAATCAATATGCGAATCCTGCACAATCGGCGGCTTTGGGCTGGTTGCAGAGCGAGAACGAAGCCGTTCGGTTGGTTGCTGCGGACGCACTGTTCCGCACGAAATCCGAATGGGACCGGGACACGACGATTCAGGACGCGTTGATCAACGCCCTGGACGATCCGTATTTGCTGAACCGTCAATTCTCGCGTCATAGATTCGAAGGCACACTGGGTGTTAAGCTGCTGGACTATGGTTATCGTTTCTACATGACGCCGAAAGAGCGTGAAAAGCCAATGGCTGTCCTGCGTAAGGTGCTCCGGGCCGCATTTGCAGAAACGACGCTTAAAAATGACGATTAAATGAAATCCTGCGAATGGGGTCTTTGCCGGCTTCATTTGGACTAATCAAACACAGCGTCTGCCCCGGACGCACGCGCAGACGATTGCGATCGACTTCGACCAGACCAGGTTGTCGAACGCTTTCGTTACTTCGTTAATCTTAACGACCGGATCGTTCAAGACAGGTCATGACCTGTGGCAGGAATGGAGAACCACTGACTTGCGGTGGCGTTGGCTCTGTTCGAATCAGCGAGTTGCACTCACTGCAATCGCGGCCAACAATGTACACTTGTCCAGTTGTATCAAACTTGCGCAGAATTTCACCACAATATGGTTGCATGGGAAGCCATGTTGTGGTCCCGGGTTCTTTCCGGAAGCCCGTGCAAACGCGAGAACGATCCCGGCAATCGCAACTGTTCTTCCGGCTCTCAGTTCCGTCGTAAGCGAATGGCTTCTCCAGCTTTCAGTTGATGGCTGAGCCATGGCGGTATGACAATTTAAAAGTCAGGTGAATCGATGAAGATACAGGCGCTCAAACAATTCCGAGCCAAACTTGCCAGTGATCGTCCGGTTTACGGGCTTTGGGTGACACTGGAATCAGCCACATTGACAGAAATCGCTGTTAGCATTGGCCTGGACTGGGTGGTGATTGATGCTGAGCACGGACATCTCGACTGGAGAGACATCAACGAACACATTCGTGCAGGACTTCGAAGCGACACAGTCGTACTCGTACGTCTGGCCGAACGAAATACGGCACTTACTAAACGTGCTCTGGATATCGGAGCCGACGGCGTCATCATTCCATGGATTGAAACGGTTGATCAACTTGAGCAGGCAATCAGTGATTGCCGTTATCCGCTGGAGGGCCGGCGGGGGATCGGTGGCGAAAGAGCGACTGCGTGGGGTCAGTGCCTTTCAGATCACACGGCCGAAGCGAATGAGCATGTGCTCGTCGTGCCGCTCATCGAGAGCGTTTCTGCTATCCCGCACGTTAAGGATATGTGCCGGTTGGACGGAACAGATGTGTTCTTCTTTGGACCTGCAGATTTCTCTGCGACCGCCGGATTTCGTGGACAGTGGGAAGGTCCGGGAGTGGCTGAACAGATTCTGGACCTCAAGAACACTATCACCGGGTCCGGCAAACACTGCGGACTGATGACGACGAGCATCGCGGATCAGACGTCTCGGGTGGAACAGGGATTTCGCATGCTTGGCCTTGGTTCCGACACCGGGCTGGTCCTGCGCAGCCTGCATCAGTCGCTTAAAGTAGCCGGCCAGGATCGTCTGCTCGCCCCCAGTCTCGATCCGGCTGATGGACGATCGTTGTAACCCGTGCTCAATCGGTCCATTGGCTCAAATGTTGTATTCATGCCCACAGACGGTAGTTTTGTAAGTTCTCCGAGTCTCTCAGTTAAGGCGAAAGGAAATGGTGTGGTGGAAGCATTCGTGATGATTGATGACAAGCATGTTCCGATCAGCAGAATCGTGTGGATTTCTGACGTCCCCCATTTCTGTGGCAACGAAGAATGCACGGCTGAGGGAAGATATGAAGTCAGCATTGAAGCTGACGATTCGTTGTTTGGCAGCCGGGAAGAACGTGATGCAGCTCTTGAGGCTGTGGAACAATGGCAATTCCGGAGTTAACGCAGTCTGCAATATCACGAGGCAGACTAGCATTGTTTCGTGGCGAACGATGTTGTTCGTCGGGGTTCAGTGAGTCATTCCGGTCGCGCTGCCGTCGGGTCGTCATCCATAGAACAGCTCATCAATCGGCTTGTGTGCTCCGTCGATATTGATGTCAATCTCCGGTTCAGCTTGTCCGTTTAGATAGACACAAACTTGGTTATTACAACGGCCTTGAACCCACGGAGCGGCCATCGACCGCTCTTTTGTGAGACGTTTCTAGTCGGCATCCAAAGCGGTTCTGAGAAAATTTTCGATGTCCTTCCAGTAAGCCCGGCGAACCTCAAAGAACAATTGATGCCCATCTCTCCCGTATGACGGGTACACGAGCAAACGAGAATCCTTTCCGGCGTTCTTCAGCGCCGTACCGACCTGGCGACTGATACGCACATGATCAACCTGTTTGGTGTCATTTTTAGCGACCAGGATGAGCGTCCGGGCGGTAACGCTGTCTACATCAGAAAGAAAGTGGTGCAGGGTTCCCCGGCCATGTGCGGGGGCCATCAGTACCACAGCGTCGAGATCACGCCGCCGCGTGGATGCCATAAATGCCAGTAAGCCACCGCGAGAGAATCCCACAATTGCCAGGTGCTGCTGGTCCACGGAATCCAGGTTTTTAACGTAGTTGATCGCTGCAGTGACCTCCTGGACATTTCTAACCAGCGACGAATTTTTCCCTCTGAGGGGCGAGAATCCGATAAACCCGCTTTTGGCAAGCGCTTCCGCTGTCGCTTTTGGGTTTCCACCGATCAGCGGTCCGCGTCCCCCGTGGAGATAAATGACTGCCGGGAACGGGCCGGCGCCCTCCGGCGCAGCAAGGTGCCCTCTAAGCTGTTCCGATCCAACTGGAAATACAACTTCCCTGGCAATCAGTCGTGTGGGATGAGGGGTCAGTGAAAGGACCAATACGGCGAACAGCATTTTCACGATCTTTGTCCTTCCCAGCGAAGTTTTATGGGCTGTCTGTCCACAGAGATCATCGCGAAATCAAATACGCCTGATCGTTATCGGCTGATCTGCAATTACTCGGGCTCTCGAAAAAAGTAATCGCATTTGGCAGGCTTCTTTATGGTTGGTTCAGATCAGATAGAAAAGCATACCAGATTCCGGTAGATGGCAGGTGGGGATATCATCCGGCCACCATGCGCGTGAATCATGGGATGGATTGCTCTTAACGGAATCAGCGAAGCACGGTTTGGACCCCCTGCGGCGAGCGGATTCCGAAGGCCTGCAGGCAGGCGCAAATCTTGCTCTCAATTTTGAAGGCAGGTAGAGTGATAGTAATATTGGGACTCTGTGGGAAAAGCTGCGTGTCGGCACTGGTCGTCTGCACGGGTTCCATGCTTGGTTGGCTGCGGATGGTCAGGCAGCAGCATTCTGTATCTGCGCCAGTGATTGCCTGACGATGTCTGAATTTTCTCACACAGGTTCGTTCGACTGTCCACACTGCGGCGAAGAGTTGCCAGCGGGAACGAATCGTTGTCGTCATTGCGGGGCGTCAGATGAGTGTGGCTGGCAGGAGTTCGGCGGAGAATTGGCCGTTGGCGGATACGCGGAAGACGATGTGTTTGACGACGACGGATTCGATTACGACGCATTCGTCGACCGTGAATTTGGCAATGGCGAAGGTTCGGCAACAGAACGGACAAAGGAGTTCTGGGTACGACTTGTAATTCTAACGGTTGTCATCTCACTGCTGCTGCCGTTCGCCGTGCAATTATTTTCCTTTTTCTAGCCAGTGATTGGGCACAGGCACGGATCCGATGAGGAAGGTATTGATTTCGGAAGAAGGGTGTGTCACGTTTGGGGGGGACGGTGCAAGTTCCACAACGATCCCGGACGGCAATTCTGATATGAAGGCCGAAATAGCAGTATCCGTTAGGCCTTTCGTTGTTACAGAACGATCAGCGCAAGCCACGGCTTTCTGCAATGTGTCTGACACCCACAATGAGGTGAATCACAACCATGTCACTAGTGCACACGAGGGTGACCGGAGTTGTGTTACGACGGACAGGCCCTGACGGTAACGAGAGCCTCGCTGACGGTCCCGTGGGACTGCCCGTCAATGCGGATCTCCGCTGTCAGCAGCCGGCGGGTGTTGTCCGCCTGAGGTGGCGCCGTGGTACTCAGCTTCAGCTCACCGCGCTGGCCTGCTTCCAGCGTCAGCCTGTGAAACTCAGGGGACGTGTCCCAGCCTGACGGTGGAAGCAGCCGAGCCTCATAGGAGGCTGGTCGTTCGAGGTTATTTCTCAACAACAGTCGGTAGTCAACCGTTTCTCCGGGTTCCACCACGCTGAGCCAGGGAAGTAACCGCGACCAAAACAAATCGATGTAATGATCCGCCGGTTCGGGGACAAGCTCTCGAAAGACCTGTTCCTTTTGTGCAATGAAGTCGCAGTAGGTATCCAGCTCCTGCTTGTTGCACTGGTGTACGTCGCGGTGTCCGGGACAGATGAGCTCAGGATCGATTCGGCGCATTACTTCGGCGCAGCGACGATGCATTCCAAGTTGGAAGCTGTTTCGCAGGACGGTTGTCTGATACGGGCGCATTTCTGTTTTGCCACCTGCATACACTTCAGCGGTGAAGTAGTTGTCCCCGGTAAACGCCACCTTGCGTCCATCGATCATACCTGCATAAACGGAATGGAACTCTGTTTGTCCCGGAGCAAAATGGATTTCGAATTCATATTCCTCCCACTGAAATGTCTCGCCGTCCTCAAGCCAGCGATCGATGCGGATCGGTTTTGGAAATGTACAGGGCGTACTTGTCCATGCTGCCGGATCGGCGAGTACCTGTCCCACCTGCTCCAGGGCCCAGCATTTGGTCCCGTGATGCCTTTGCAAATAAGGAATGCCGCAGGTGTGATCGTCGTGAATGTGTGTCGGAACCACGAGATCGAACTCAGTGACGCCATAATCGTCCCTCAGTTCGTCCAGGTGGTGCTCGATAAATCGCATGCTTTCCAGCCCGTCGTGATCGGCTCCGGTGTGCATGTGCGGCGCGAAGGCATGTCCGTAATCCACGAACAGCGCTTTTCCTGACTCGCTCAGCACGACATAAAAGTTTGAACAGGTCCACACTCCACCCCACAGCAGATGTCGGGACAGCGGGATAAATTTTGGCTCTGGCAGAAAGATCGGTTCCGGAAGACTTTCGCGGCCTGCAACACGCATGCCGCGTCCCAGTTCCGCGCAGTCCATCAGTCTCCGTTCGAGGACATTGATATCTCGTGTGACTGCTGAGATCGGTTCGCCGTGTGACGGATACGCAATGTCGAGTGTCTTCCTGCGGAGCGCCTGAATCGATTGCAGTGTGAACAGGATACCCTCCATCGCCCCATAACAGTATTCCATCGCATGAAGCTGATACAGTTTGCCTCCGGCACTCATCAGATCGCCGGTAAACGCGAGCATATTGCCATCGATCTCAACAAGTAGCGCGCTGGAGCCCAGAGTATGCCCTTTTGCCGGCAGAACATAGAACTCGTATCCCCGCCACTGGAATGTTTCGTAGTCCTCCAGTACTTCGTCAACGGCGATATTTGTGCCGACGGAAAAGAATGTATTGCGGTCGTTGTAGTTGTCGAATGTACGGCGCGTCTGCCAAAACAGTTCCACCTGGTCGAACAAATGTCGCTCGTATTCGGGGACAGCTACTTTCGCCCCACGGTCCTGCAGGCGGGGAGTCCCGGAACACTGGTCGCGGTGATGATGTGTATGCAGTACCCACTCAACTCGTTCAACTCCGATTTGATCAAGATGCTCGACTATCTCACCGGATCCGGCATCAATCAACAGCGCGCTGTCACCATCTGTAATAACGTATACGTTGCACGTGTCGGTGAATCGGTACAGGTGTTCCGACAGTTGAGTCAGTGTGTCAGTCATCGTTATCCTCTGGATTCCATGGTCCGAAATTCAAATTGATTCGGTTTGCCACGACATACGTCTTGCGAGATGACATCGGCAATGATGTTCACCTCGAACGTCTCAAGACTTTGGAACGGCCCAGATATTTCGGTAACGCACCGGATCACGGTGGTTCTGCAGAAATAGTGGTCCTGTCGCGCGTTCGTTTGTTGTCGGACTCTCTGCCGGAGTTGCCGGCAACACAACTCGGTCGTGAATCAGCACGCCATTGTGACGCACTGTCAGGAGTGCCGGCGCCAGCTTTTCACCAGCGTTGTTGAAACGGGCCATCGTGTATTCGATGTCATATGTTTGCCACGAGAGCGGTGGAAAGCAGATGTTAAGCCGGGGTTTCAGCATTTCGTGGAGCCCGCCACAACGCCCGAATCCCGAGAGTCGTTCGAACTTTCGATTGCTCGAATTCCACCCGAAGGAGTCCAGGACCTGAATCTCATATTCATTCTTAATATAGACTCCGCTGTTCCCGCGTTTCATGCCCCGATCGAACGGCATAAAGGGGGTGCGAAACTCGATGTGAAACATCACGCTTCCGAAATGACGCTTCGACACAGTACCAACACCGAGCAGACCGCCATCCTCGAGCGTTCCGTTGACCCATGCATCGACGTCGCTGCCATCAAAGAGAACGACGGCGCCCTTTGGTGGCTTTGCCCCCAGTGTGGGTGATTTTCGCAGTACCCTTTCCATCCGGAATTCATCATCGTCCACAACATTTCGGAACATCGTTGCCCGACCGGTGAAGATTCCATCGACAATCCGGCCAGCGAAATTTTCGTTGACGAATTTGAGTCTTTCCCCGTGTACACCGGTGAAACTAGAAATTGTTCCTGTGCGCTCTCCCTTCAAGTGAAAGCGAAGTTTCTCGTCTGATCCGTCGCCTGGCAGGCCGTCAGCATACAGGACACCTTCAAACTGACCGTCGCCCATGGCGATGACCTGCGCAGCGATTTTAACCGTTCCACCCACGAGACCTGTATACTCACCCTGCACTTTGAAGTCCGGACCGGCTGACATCGCGTCGAGAAACGCAGTTCCTTTTTCAGCCTGAGCCATACTTTGCGTGGTGATCCAACATGTCAGTCCCACAATTACGACGACGGTCGTGTTCTTCATGTTTGCAACTCCTCACGGATCATCGTAACCCGCGACCGAGTAGCCGGCAACAATCCTCCTCTGGTCCGGAATTCTCCGGTACAGTTTCGGAAGGCCGTATCCGAATGCGCCGACATGATCTGGTTGTACAAGCTGTCAACTCATTCCGAAATGTGGTGTCGCAACTCGCAGACCCTGCTTCAGGTAGGATTTTCGGTCGGACAGGTTTCCCTGACCGTCTGAAAGAGACGGCACAAACAACGCAGTGCTGCAGTATTAATTGCCAATACCGTGTAACGGACCACTTTTGCTGAACAACCGATCAACATGTGCTGAAACCTTCGGGTCCGGTATCAGTGGTGGTGCCATGTGGGCTTTGACGCGAGCATCAATGACCAGGCAGCCTCGGCAGCCCCAGTGTTTGTCCTGGTGGAATGTCTTTGTTCCACTGATATCTGCCGCAGGATTTGACCGCGTGAACGTCACCCACAGCAGGTTGTTCAGTGACTCAGCACAAAATTGACTGTCGTCCGCCAGAACAATCAGTGGGAACTTGTCCAGCCCATCCGTCGATTCCATCACCTCACAGAATTCGGCAACTGCCGGATCTGTTCCATGTGCTTCTGCGGACCACTTCGGTGCTGTTACAGCCAGTACACCGGGAATACAGACCATTGGATCACTGAATCGGTTCGGCAATTTGATGTCCGGTGGCAGATTCGTTCCCAGTTCACGGCGCTCCGGACCTGCCACAGCAATCACCAGTTTGGAACCACGATTCAATCCGGAACCACTGTAGTCCAGCGTGTCGATCGTGGTGCGTGTCTGGAAATGCAGATCACGCGTCAGGTCCACTCGCTTGAGCACATGCATGAGAAATGACCGAATGTCATGAATGTTCAGTTCAGGATCGTCTTCGTCAGCTGCAATCAGCAGATACTTTGCCAGCGACAGCTGTCCCTGACCCAGAATCGCGTTGGCCAGTGTGAGCAATTCCTGGGGATGCCGGTCTGCTTTTGCGGCCCAGGGCACGTAGCGTTCGCTGCCAATCGCCAGAAGAAGGGGATGCACACCGGATGCATCAACAGCGTGAACAGCTTTGATTCCAGGCAACACTGCAGGGATCGCCGGGCCTGTCAGTTCATGGATCAGTTCTCCGAAAACGGTGTCTTCCTGTGGCGGACGACCAACGACCGTAAATGGCCAAATTGCATCCCGACGATGCCGCACTTTGCTCACGTTGAGAACTGGAAAATCATGAGCCAGGCTGTAATAACCCAGATGGTCGCCGAAGGGACCCTCTGGCATTTGCTCGTCCGAGATTGTTCCGCTGATACAGAAATCTGCCTCGGCGCAGATCAGGGGGCCCGATGCCTGTCGGACCATGCGTATTGCCCGCCGTGACAGCGCACCAGCGAATGCAACCTCCGGAATTCCATCCGGCAGCGGCATGACTGCCGACAAGGTCATGGCCGGTGGACCACCGACGAAGACATTGACGGGCAGGGATTCGCCACGTTTCAATGCCGATGCATGATGTCCCGCGATACTGCGATGTATCTGATAATGCAGTCCAATCTGCTCATTGATTTCGTACTTGTTGCCACTCAGCTGTATGCGGTACATGCCAAGGTTCGACCGAAAATACCCTGGTTGATCAGGGTGTTCGGAATAGACCTGCGGGAGTGTGATGAATGCACCTGCGTCCATAGGCCACGACTTCAGCTGCGGCAGCCGGTCGACCGTGGTATGGCATTCCATGACCGGACCGGACCTGCGAACAGCAGGCCGCATGGAAACCAGCGTTCTCAGAATTCCAGGTAATTTCCAGGGAGTTTTGAGGACGGCAGCAGGTGATTTCTTCAATGCAATCAGAGCTTCAACGTCGCGAATCGCGTCACGAAACAGATACCGCGCCCGATCCATCGTCCCGAACAGGTTACTTACCATCGGAAACTGACAGTGACGGACGTTTGCGAAGAACACTGCTGGCCCGCCGGCCGCATAAACACGACGCTGGATCTCTGCCGCTTCAAGATCTGCATCGATTTCATCGTCGATACGCACCAACTGCCTGGTCTTCTGCAGGTCATCCACACACTGCCGAAGGTTGCGATATCCCATGTTGAATGTGCGGGCTGTTAGAGGCTGCCAAGTCGATTGCGTAAAAAGCTGGCTCTTGCTGCATTGCGTTCCGCTGTTTTGAGTGGTCCGCCGTGCAGCTTCTGCAGATGACTTGGCTGAGTATGCACAAATAACGCGTTGACATCACCGATGCTGATGTCTTCAACGATACCCAGATTAATTCCCATACGCAGATTCGACAGCAAATGCATCGTTTCATCGGAACTGATCGATCGGGCACCTGTGAGGATTGCGCGGGCGCGAGAAATTTTGTCGTCGAGGACCTGGCGATTTTCGCGGCACAACAAATCACGAACGCGGCGCTCGTAACCGATGATCTGAGGGACGACATCCATCATGTTGTCAATCAATTCCGGTTCGGAGCACCCAAGTGTCATCTGATTGGAAATCTGGAAAAAATCACCCAGTGCCTGGCTGCCTTCTCCATACAGGCCGCGTACTGCCAGGTTGATCTTTTGAGCGGCCTGATTGACCTTTTGAATCTCGCGGGTCATTCGCAGGCCAGGCAGGTGCATCATGACGCTGACACGGATTCCTGTACCAACGTTCGTAGGACACGCCGTGAGATAGCCGAATTCTTCGTCGAAGGCATATGTCACCGACTTTTCGATGCCGGTGTCCAGTTTATCGGCAATCTTCCAGCACTCTTTCAAAGCGTAGCCGCTCTGCAGTACCTGGATTCTCAGATGGTCTTCTTCGTTGAGCATGACGCTCACGTGTTCACCGGGGCCCACGATCACTCCGCGCGGGCCGTGCATGTCGGCCAGTTCACGACTGATCAGCTGGCGTTCCATGAGTAACTGGGCATCGAGTTCCTCAAGCAGGGCAATGTTCAAAAATTGAAAATCCCGACTTGATCCCGCGTCCGTGACAGCAGACCGAAGTGTCTCAACGAGTCGAAGACGGACGTCATCGTCGGCTTTCGACATGAACGGAAATCCAGCTACATTTCGAGCCAGACGAATCCGACTGGAGACAACGATATCGGCATCAGGTCCGTCACCACGAAGCCATGCTCCGCTGGACTTCGCCAGATCGTCCAGAAATTCAGTCCCGTCTTTATCATCCGTGGACACGTTGTGTTCCCGGTGTGAGTGCATTCAACCTGAGTCTTTGTCGGTAAAACGCCCGACACGGTACTACAATTATAGGAGCCCGACCCGGATTGACAAAGAACCGCTGTCACTGTCCGCGAGCAGGAGCACAAAAATCTGACCAATCGACAGAAGGCTCATCTTTCCAGCGGATACGATCTTCTCGTATTTCTGCTCTCCGGTTGATGTGGACGTTCATCCCCTGCCTGTACCTCAACCGTCCGGACTCTCCAGACAAATTTGCGACAGACATCCCGTGAGCACACAATGGACGGGTGGCTCAGGCTGCCCCTTTCGTAAACACGAAACCATCTGCAGCGGCGTCAATCTGAATCGAATCACCTTCCACAAACCGATCCGAGAGGATCTCATTGGCGAGGGCATTCTGCAGACGTTGCTGAATGACTCGTTTCACCGGGCGTGCCCCGTAATGTGGATCGTATCCGTCATTGGCGACCAGCTGACGTGCATTGTCGCTTACGCTCAGGTGATAGCCTGCTGCCTCCATCTGTTTTTGCAGTCGCTCGATCTGCAGATCGACAATCTCTCGAACTTCTCGACGCCCCAGCGGATGAAACACGATGATTTCGTCCACCCGATTCAGGAATTCGGGGAGAAATTCGTGACGCAAAGCCTCCTCAACGGTGTTGCGGATGGACTCGTGATCGTCTGATTCTGCCATTTCCATGATCATTTGGCTGCCGATATTGGACGTCATGACTACGATCGAGTTGGTAAAATCCACGGTTCGTCCCTGACCGTCCGTCAATCGTCCATCGTCCAGCAACTGCAACAGGACGTTGAAGATGTCCCGGTGTGCTTTCTCAATCTCGTCCAGCAGGATGACGCAATACGGGTTTCGGCGCACGGCTTCTGTCAGTCGGCCACCTTCTTCATAACCCACATAGCCGGGCGGTGCACCGATCAGTCGAGCGACAGAGTGAGGCTCCATGAACTCGCTCATGTCGATCCTCACCATATTGCGTTCGTCATCGAACATGTATTCGGCCAGGGACCTGCATAATTCCGTCTTCCCGACGCCCGTTGGTCCGGGGAAGATGAATGATCCGATCGGTCGATTGGCGTCCTGCATACCGGATCTCGCTCTTCTGACAGCGTTGGCCACAGCTGTCACGGCTTCGTGCTGATTGATCATCCGCTTGTGGATTTCCTCCTCCATTCGCAGAAGTTTTTCCCGCTCTCCCTGCATCATTCGGGCCACCGGGATCCCTGTCCACAAACTCACCACCTGGGCGATGTCTTCCTGAGTGATGTCCTCTCGCAACAAACGATCATCCTCACTGTCAGCAAGTTCAAGTGACCGTGATTCCAGTTGGGTCAGTTCTGCTTCCTTGACTTTTAGCGCCTGTTCCGCCTCGAACGCCTGTTGAAAATCTTCGTTGCGGTTGGTGTGTTGTGCCTGTGAAAATGCAAGGGCATAGGCAGCTCTAAGCTGTTCGATCTCCTCCTTCAGTGGCCGCAGCCCCGACAGCACTGCCTTTTCGGCTTCCCACCGCGCTTTCAGCTGGTCCGTTTCTTCTTTGCTTTCAGCGATCTGTTTTTGCAGTTCGTTGAGTCGAGCTCGGCTGTCATCGCTGCTTTCCCGCTCAAGAGCTGTTGCTTCAATCTGCATTCGGGTCAGATGACGTGTTGCCTCGTCGATCTCTACCGGCATTGAGTCAATTTCCATTCGCAGGCGGCTCGCTGCTTCATCGACCAGGTCAATCGCTTTGTCCGGAAGAAACCGGTCACCGATGTATCGGTCCGACATGGTGGCTGCAGCAATGATTGCATCGTCGGTGATTTGGACCCCGTGGTGGCTTTCGTACCGATCCTTCAGCCCGCGCAGAATGGAAATCGTATCTTCCACCGTAGGTTCCTGAACCGTGACAGGCTGGAAGCGGCGTTCCAGTGCGGCATCCTTTTCAATGTACTTCCGGTACTCATCCAATGTTGTTGCGCCCACGCAATGCAGGTCACCTCGTGCCAGCGTCGGCTTAAGGAGATTGGAAGCATCCATAGCGCCTTCACTGGCACCTGCTCCAACAACTGTATGCAGCTCATCAATAAACATGATGATTCGACCGCTGGATTCCTGAACCTCCTTCAGAACCGCTTTAAGTCGATCTTCAAACTCACCGCGGAATTTTGCACCGGCAATCAGGGACCCCATATCCAGTGCAAAGACCTGTTTATCCTTGAGGTTTTGCGGCACATCCCCCAGCACGATACGGTGAGCAAGTCCCTCAACAATTGCCGTCTTCCCGACACCAGGTTCTCCGATCAGGACCGGATTGTTCTTTCGTCGGCGTGATAAGACCTGAATTACGCGTCGAATTTCTGTATCGCGACCAATCACCGGGTCGACCTTGCCCTGGCGAGCCAGTTCGACCAGGTCACGGCCGTATTTTTCGAGGGCCATGAATTTGTCTTCCGGAGTTGCGTCAGTAATCGTCTGACTGCCGCGAATTTCCTGCAGGGCTGCAAGAATGTCTTTATGATCGACCGCGTGCATCTCAAGAATGCGCTTTGCCTGATCGTCCACCTGAGTCAGTGCGATCAGCAGATGCTCGGTGGACAGGAATTCGTCCTTCATCAGTCGTGCCTGAGATTGTGCGGCATTGAGCACTTTCACAGATTCCGGTCCGACATTTGCCGAATCGGATTGACCCGTGCTTTGCGGTAAACGGTTTAATTCGGTGTCGACGATTCCGCACAATTGGTCTTTGTTCACTCCAATTCGATGCAATAGTGGAGTCATGATGCCATCGGATTCATCGATCAGCGATTTCAGTAAATGCAGTGGCCGCAGGATGCGGTGCTGTTTTGATTCCGCCAGTTCCTGAGCTCGCTGCAACGCCTGTTGCGCTTTCACCGTCAGCTTTTCCGGATTGAAAGCCATCGTTTTTTCTCCCTTTGGCAAGTCAAAAGAGTTCTGCGGAATACTGCACATGGCGCAGGACGTAGCGCGGCTGCGCAGTAAACAGTGTCGTCAGGCCAGCGCACAGCGTGGTGAGACGACCGTGCAGCACGCATTCGAACCAGGAAACAATGAGGTTCGCCACAGCCAGGAGCCGGACTTCGGCAAACACAGTGGCGTGTACCGGCGCCCTATGCCTCTTTCTTTTCAAACTCCGCGTCGATCACATCGTCGTCGTCCGTCTCGGACGCGGCTGCTTCCGGTGATTCTCCGCCGGCATTGTCTTCGGCAGCCATATGCTGATAGAGCGCCTGGCCGGCCTGTGACAGTTCTTCCAGGGCGCTGCTGATCGCAGCAGCGTCCTCGCCTTCAGAGACAGATTTCACCTTTTCAATTGACGCTTCGATCGCCGATTTTGAGGCATCGTCGAGTTTATCGGCATGTTCTTTGAGTGTCTTTTCTGTGGCGTTTACCAGAGTCGACGCCTGATTCTTTGCCGTCGCCAGCTCTTCCTTCTGCTTGTCTTCTTCAGCGTGCGCCTCTGCGTCTTTCTTCATACGGTCGATTTCGTCGTCCGACAGTCCGCTCGACTGCTTGATCTGAATGGAGTGCTCTTTGCCGGTTGCCTTATCTTTCGCGGAAACATTGAGAATTCCGTTCACATCGATATCGAATTTCACCTCGATTTGCGGCACACCTCGTGGAGCCGGAGGAATATCGGACAGGTCGAACTGATCCAGCAGTCGGTTGTCTGCAGCCATTCGGCGTTCGCCCTGAAAAACCCGTACCGTGACTGCCGGCTGATTATCTGCGGCGGTAGAAAATGTCTCTGACTTGGTCGTTGGGATCGTTGTATTGCGTTCCACGAGTGTCGTCATGATGCCGCCTTCGGTTTCGATACCGAGTGACAACGGTGTGACGTCCAGCAGTACGACATCTTTGACATCGCCTGCAATAATTCCACCCTGAATGGCGGCTCCCAGTGAAACCACTTCATCAGGGTTGACACCCTGATGAGGATCCTTGCCAAACATTTCCCCGACAAACGCCTGTACCCTGGGCACACGGGTGGACCCACCGACCAGAACGACTTCATTGATCTGCGACGGATCAAGTTTTGCATCTTTGAGCGCGTTCTGAACTGGCTGCCGACAACGTTCCACGAGCGGGGCAATCAGCTCTTCAAATTGAGATCGGGTGATGGAAAGCTGCAGGTGTTTGGCGCCGGAAGCATCTGCCGTGATGAACGGGAGGTTGATGTCTGTAGTCTGTTGGGTCGACAACTCTTTCTTGGCCTTTTCCGCAGCCTCGCGAAGTCGCTGAAGAGCCATCGGATCGCTGCGCAGATCAATGCCATCGGTCCTTTTGAATTCAGTGGCGAGATGGTCGATTAATACTTCATCGAAATCGTCCCCGCCAAGATGGGTATCGCCGTTTGTGCTCAGCACCTCGACAAGCTCGTCTCCCACTTCGAGGATTGATACGTCAAACGTTCCACCTCCAAGGTCGAATACAACGATCTTTTCGTCTGATTTTTTTTCGAGGCCGTACGCCAGTGCGGCTGCCGTTGGTTCGTTGATAATCCTCGCCACTTCAAGTCCGGAGATTTGTCCGGCATCCTTGGTGGCCTGTCGCTGGGCGTCATTGAAGTAAGCGGGAACCGTGATGACAGCTTTGTTGACGGTATGACCCAAATAGCTTTCGGCTGCCTGTTTCAGTTTACGCAGGATCAGTGCGGAGATTTCCGGAGGTGTATGATCTTTGCCGGAAACATCGACCTTTACGTAGTCGTTGTCGCCGCCAACGATTGTGTAGGGGACAATCTTTTCTTCTGACTGTACTTCACTGTGGCGTCGACCCATGAACCGCTTAATCGAGTAAATCGTATTTGTTGGATTCGTGACTGCCTGACGCTTGGCTGGGTCTCCGACAAGAGTCTCGCCTTTGTCTGTGTAGGCGACGACGCTGGGAGTGGTACGTGCGCCTTCCTGATTTGCGATCACACGCGGCTCACCACCTTCCATGACCGACACCACAGAGTTGGTTGTTCCAAGGTCAATCCCAATGATTTTTTCACCCTGCATGACTCTTTGCTCCCGGCACGCGAATTGTGATTCCGACGTTGTATGAAACCGCGAGTGAATTCCGCTGTTCCAGACACCATTTCAATGTGTTCAACCTTTGTTTCACCGAACAAGTGAGTGTCGGCAAACGACAGACCGTCAATTAATCCCTTGGGTAGCATTCGCTGTGCCGAAACGGGTCCAAAATCTGTAAGTTATGTTATGATAATGACTTGCAACACATGGGTTAGCTGTGGATCGCTGTCGAGGTGTCAGACTGGCAGTGACTCGTGCCTTGCGAACTCCAAATTTAGGCGTCATATTGGCACTTCCGGGCGGTGCCTTTGCTGTGCCACTTTGGCAGTGCGTTGGGGCGGTTAGGTCAATCAGGTTGACTAAAGCCATTTGATAGGTTGCATTTAGATACCTTGACCGGTGCTCGGCAACAGGGTACTTGACACTCGATTTGGGGAGCAGTACAAGCACGGCGGGACGCTTGTCGGTCCCCTGAATTCACGTGAGGCGGCCGTGTGATGTGATCGGATACGACAATGGCAAAGAAAAAGACAACAAAAAAACGGTCGCCTCGGGCCAAGGCCCCTGTGAAGAAAGTTCCCAAAAAGAAACCGGTTGCCAGGAAAAAAACAACCGGACAGCGGGCGGATCCGGTCCCTGCACTTCAGCCCAAGAAAATTGTTCAGACACCCGAGGAACGACTCGGTGAGGTCGATCGGCTCCTCGTCGAGTTGCTAAATGAACGGACGACTTTGTTTCTACAGAGGGCTGGTCAATCAGAGGTTCCGACGAAGGCCATGTTCGGACTGAGCGACGATGCTCAACTGTGGAAGTTGGTTGAAAAATCGAACAAGGGGCCATTGGAATCGACCGAATTGAAAGAGGTGTTCCGCACCTTACTGAGTGCCGGTCGACAACGTGTCCGCCGTACGCGCGTTGCATACCTGGGGCCTGCCTACAGTTTTACGCATCTGGCTACCATTCATCGCTTCGGGCAGTCAGCAGATTTGGTTCCTGTCAGCACGATTGCCACGGTTTTCGACGAAGTGAATCGTGGACATGTTGACTTTGGCCTGGTTCCAATTGAAAACAGTACCGACGGCCGAATTGTTGATACGCTGGACATGTTTACCCGTCTGCCGCTGCGGATCTGTGGCGAAGTCCAGCTCCACGTGCATCACAACCTGCTGGCTCGCTGCGATCGCAGCGAGATCAACGAAATTTACAGCAAGCCGCAGGCGCTGTCACAGTGTCGAGACTGGCTGGCTCGAAATATGCCTCAGGCCCGGCTAATCGAAGTGACCAGCACGTCGACTGCGGCCCAACTGGCTCGTGAAAAACCAGGAGCTGCTGCGGTGGCCAGCCAGCAGGCAGCAGTGCAGTACGAAGTGCAAATTGTTGCGGAGAACATCGAAGACAACCAAAACAACATCACGCGATTTGCTGTGATCGGTGATTCGATTGCCGAGGCAACCGGCATGGACAGAACGGCGGTACTGCTTCAGATTTCGCACAAACCTGGGGCTCTTTCCGACGCACTCACCGTTTTTAAGACGTGTCGAGTAAACCTGACCTGGATCGAGTCCTTTCCCCTTCGCGCTCCGGAATCAGGCTATTTGTTCTTTGTGGATTTCGAAGGGCACGTTAGCGACACGAAAATCCGCAAGGCGGTTCGAGAACTGGAAGGCATGGCGGATCGACTGGAGGTTCTCGGATCCTACCCACGCAGCCAGGCAGCCGATTAGAGCTGGGGCCAGATCCTAACGGAACGCGTCGGATAATAGCAGCGGTTGTTTCGACAGCCCGTGGGTTTGCCCAGGTCAGCGTGCCTCACCTCGCTCGGAGTGTTTAATAAGTTCGCCTGGCTCCGGTCCTCATCCGGCAGACTTCCTTCCTGTAATGGTTGCATCGATTTTGCTGATCATTGACATCAAAAAATCAGCAACCTGCTGCGCTTTAGCAACGCCCTGAAGCAGTCAGGATGACATGTTTACAAAGGGACGAGAGCCCATTTTCCAATGACAGGATACGTCGCATGAATTCTCCCGAGCTGAACCATCGGATGGTCCGTCACGAGTGGTGGGTGTGGGCAACGCTCGTTTTGATCGGTCTTCTTGCATTCTGGCCGAGTGTTTGGTTCGATTTCGTTAACTGGGACGACCCTGCCTATGTCTGGAACAATGATCTGATCAAAAGCTGGTCACCATCCTCGCTCTATGGAGTTGCAACGGAAACGGTCACGCGCAACTATGCTCCACTGACGATCGGCACATTGCTTATCGATCACACTTTATGGGGCATGCAGCCCAGCGGTTACCATGCCACAAATGTGCTGTTGCACCTCGTCAACGGGATTCTGGTATTCATATTAACGTGTCAGCTGACCCGAAACCGCTTCGTCGGCTGGCTCACGGCCGCCCTCTTTCTGGTCCACCCGATACAAATTGAAACAGTCGCCTGGATATCATCCCGCAAGGGATTGTTATCGGCGACATTCATACTGGCAGCTTTAATCGTTCGGTTGAAACCAGTTAACCTGGCTACGACGACCGATACCAGTCCGAAACAGGATCTCTGGTACATCATCTGGCTGGCAGCAGCACTCCTTTCCAAGGCACTGGCTGTTGTGGTTCCGCCAATTGTGCTGCTGTATGATGTATTGATCGCTCGCCGTAAGATCAGTGATGCGATGGCACGCCAGTTCATTCCCGGTTTGATGAGCCTCATTTTGTTGTTCAGGACGATGGCAAGCCAGCACAGTGTACTGGGTGGGCTTCGCGGACATCTTGACCTGAGCCTTCTGCAGATACTTGCCGTCGACACCACTCTATTGTGGAAATACGTTGGCATGATGATCTGGCCGGCGAATTTGTGCGTCCTTTACGACCCTCCGACGTCCGGTATCGCTGCCGCGATTGCTGTTTCCGGTGCTGGCTGGGTTGTTGTGGCAGCCGTGGTGTGGCGATTGAGGAACCGCAGTCCCGCACTGTTGTGGAGTTTGTCGTGCTTTCTGCTGTTGTTGCTGCCGGTGCTCAATTTCTTCCCCATCACAACATTGATGAACGATCGGTATTTGTATCTACCGTGCATTCTGTTCTTTGCTGTCGGAGCGACAGTGGTTCATCGTGTCCTCAGTGGGTCCGGGGAAAACGAGGACAGGCCGGTCAGTACCTTTATGGGAATTACTCGCTGGTCACTCAGTCTGGGACTCGTTGTGGCTGCTCTTCTGGCGACGACGCAGCATCTCCCTGTTTGGCGAAACTCATTCACGTTGTGGAACCATGCGATGACCCAGGTGCCGCAGTTGCCTGCTGTGAGAATGCAACTTGCGTTGACGTACCACGATAGCGGACAAAATCGTCAGGCCGTTGGTATTCTGCAGCAGGCATTGCTGGAGTGTCAGCCGGACGATTGCGACAGAAAACGCATGGACGATGCAGTAGAACAGTGGCTTCAGGAATCACGCCTGCGGACTGCAGAAGCACCATTCCGGCATCAATAGCTGTACAAGTCGATGGGGCGTATTTGAGTCTGCTCAACGGCAGTATGAAACAAGGCCGGTTTCCCAACGAAACCGGCCTTGATCGTCCACACAATGCCACGGGAAAGCTGGTGCACCTAAAATTCGCCAAGGACCTGACCGTCGTTTCTCGCTCCGAGATTCCGCCATGTGGTCAGGGCAATACCTTCGCTGAAGCTGCGGACCGAGCCGTCCATCAGAAGGGATTGAACCATACCCCCGGTGTGATAACTGCGGGACGTCACTGCGGCAAACGTTGATGTCGCACAGGATTTGTCTTCCCGGCACGATGTATAGTCTCCATCCATGCCGTCCGCGCCTCCAGGCACAGTGACTTTCGAATTAGGTGGGAGCGTGGTGGTAAATCCAGTCTGGTGAACGCGTCCATCAACCCATTCGGTGTGCCCGCTGTTCTTTTTGTTGCTTCCTCCCAAAGCAATTAACGCAGTAACCTCCGCACCTGTGTTCGGAATCGTGGCCGTGCCGTTGTCGCCATCTCGGTTGTATGGTGTGTATGCTTTCACTTCTGAAAATCCAAGAGTGTTGCTCATGCCATCGGGGAAGTCGCGCGGGAGGAAGGCGTGATTGGTAGTGAAAGCCCCGTTCCCGGGTGTTTGGGCTGTGTTGTCCCAAACCTGCCATGTCCCACCGTTATAGCCATAGCTGACGGGATAATGGATGGGAACACCACCGGAAAGACGAGTCGTGTCCTGGAGTTCGGACGGACAGAGATACGTTGCAACTCTTTGAGTTGCGATACCCTGATTGGCCGCATCACCGTACGCCAGCGACAGGTCTGCTGTATTGTACAAATTAGCCTGTTCAAGGAATGGCATGATGCGTGCATGAACGGACCATTCCCCACCTGGCGTGTTGTCGTGGTTGATATCTGAGACAAACGCTGGCGGAAATTTGGTATTCGCATCCAGATAATTGTGGAGTGCGAGTCCAATCTGTTTCAGGTTGTTTTTGCACTGGGTTCGGCGAGCTGCCTCACGGGCCTGCTGCACCGCCGGCAGCAGCAGCGATATCAGGACTGCGATGATCGCAATGACTACTAAAAGTTCAATAAGGGTAAAACCCCGTCTTTTTGACAATTGCATGAGTGAGCCTTCTGACTGAGCAAAGATCGTTGCTGGCTGACCCACTTAGGTTGGCTGGCATGAAAGAAAGTTGAGAAGACCCAGCCAACAATGTTGCGACTGAGTCTCAATGTCAGTATGGTGCCGGGGAATAATAAGTCACAAGGCTAAGTGCATGTTTTTGCCATGAATTCTTGCAATTTGAAATTATTCTCCTTAGCCGATCGCTACCTCATTTAAGACCAGGCAGGAAGAATGTCCGACAGCAGGTCCGAAAAGCCGACGCCGAAAGGCACTGCTGCGCCTATCGCCTCGTCCACTTTGCTTCAGGGGCAAAGGCAGGTGTTAATCCAACACGACGGTGAAATTTATCGCTTAATAGTGACACGGAATAACAAGCTTTTGCTGCAAAAATGAGCTTCCAGGGTCCTTAACCGTATCGCTAATTCAAACGCTCTACCCCTGAGGCCCGTTGTCCGAAGCCCTGTGGCACTGTTGTCAGTTTGCCTTTGGACACGCCCGTTTTGTAAGGCTCAAAGCGCGAACAGGATCACTGGGCGTATCGGAGTTGAGCTGTGAATTCACTGACTCTGCCTGGTCAATCCTTGTTCGCGGCGGGAAAATACACATGATGCAGGTACTCGCCATCCGTCCTCCATCAGAATGATGCCTCCATGGCAACCAGCCCTGTAAATTCTTTGACTTCTGTTCCCGATGAACGTGGGCGGTTTGGTGAATTCGGGCGTCGGTACGTTCCTGAAACCCTCATGTATGCCCTGGATCAGTTGACGGAGGCTTGGAAGTCCGCAAAGAATGATCCTGAATTCGATCGACAGTTCAAAGATTTGCTGCGCGATTATGTGGGTCGACCGAATCCACTGTACTTCGCGGAACGGTTGACTGATCGCTGTGGCGGGGCCCGAATTTACTTCAAACGGGAAGACCTGAACCTCACAGGCGCCCATAAGATCAACAACACAATTGGCCAGATCTTATTGACACAGCGTATGGGGAAGGGGCGAATCATTGCGGAAACCGGAGCAGGTCAACATGGTGTGGCAACCGCCACAGCTTGTGCCCGCTTTGGACTGCCCTGCGTTGTATACATGGGTGAGGAAGACGTTCGTCGGCAAAAGCTGAATGTGTTCAACATGCAGACGATGGGAGCCGAAGTTCGACCGGTCACGACGGGTTCGCGGACACTGGGAGACGCGGTTAACGAAGCCATGCGGGAATGGATGTCGTCCGTTCGAGACACTCATTACATTCTGGGGAGTGTGGTCGGCCCTCATCCGTTTCCGGCCATGGTTCGTGATTTTCAGTCGGTCATTGGAATCGAAACGCGGCGACAGTGTCTTGAGCAGACAGGACGGCTTCCCGATGAAATCATCGCCTGCGTTGGCGGCGGATCGAACTCTGCGGGTATGTTTTATCCGTTCGTGGATGACAAATCGGTTGTTCTGACCGGTGTCGAAGCCGGAGGCCGCGGTACGGATCCGGGTGATCATGCCAGTACTCTGACCTCGGGACAGCCGGGGATTTTGCACGGCAGCTTCAGTTATGTTCTGCAGAACAGTGACGGCCAGACGCAGGATGTTCATTCGATTTCAGCTGGACTGGACTATCCAGGCGTCGGGCCGGAACACGCTTATTGGAAAGAGTCCGGTCGAGTCAGCTATACCAGTGTTTCCGATGATGAGGCACTTCAGGCGTTTCACATGATGGCCCGTACGGAAGGCATCCTGCCGGCGATTGAGTCGTCACATGCCATCGCGCATGTGCTCACTGTCGCGGCCCGGCGGAGTGCGGACGACATCGTGGTCGTCTGTCTGTCCGGGCGGGGTGACAAAGATGTGAATGAGGTGGCACGATTGTCGGGGCTGCAACTGTGATGACTGACACAGAAGATCGCCAGGTGCGAATGGAAACCCTGTTGGCACACTTACAACAGGACATTGAGCAGATCAACGTTTCATTGACACTTCATCTTGAACGCATGCAGAAAACCGATCTGCGCATTGCACGCATTGAACGCGAACTTGAATTGATTCAGCAGCCAACTGAACGTCGAGATCCATTCCAGGAAAGACCACCACATTACTAAGTCATCTTGCGGTATGAGGCAGCAGTCATCGTTCTAACAGGACTCCCATTTCCGGTGGTTTGTACACGAATCATCTTATGAATTCGTTTGCTATTGCCCTTGTTGATCTGAGCAGTCTATTGGCAGTCGCGGGTTTTTGGCCGGAGCTGCATACCCAGACCGGACAGATCATTTGTCATCACTGCCAGTGAACCTGATTTGTAGTTCGCAGTGAGCTCCACGTGTCGCCGGACTGCAATTTGGCAGCAGCACCGGGCGGTGTTCGTGTGGTTTCCGGTAGCGGGTGGATGCCGGTACAACGGAAGACAATCCGCTCGAACTGCTTCCGGTCTATCTTACGTCACCGTGTAGATACGCGATTGAGGCGATCGACAGATAGTGCACGTAACACAGAACTCTCACTCGAAGAAATTTGTGTGTATCGCGATTTGCAGGTTCGATGAGTGTGACCAGTGCGTTTGAAGACCATACCGAAGTGTGCGGGTTTGCTACATGTACCGGAGCTGATTGACACATGGACTGTGTGGGCGTCCATTCGTGCAGGAAGCTCGGCGATCATTGAGGATCACAGGTAATCGAAAGCATTTTCAAAAAATTTATAAGAAACAGGCAATTCTGTTGTAGCCCAACAAAAAACCTGGACCATTGAAAATCGGGCCTGAATATTGGTACGAAACGTGCCAATGGATCTGATCAGTCAGGCAACAAAGTGCCTGACATTATTCACCGCTGGAATTTATTCGGCGGTCATTTTCCCGTCTTCGTGGTTTCCGACTTCGAGATTGCCAGGGGGCGGTGCTCGCAACTATTTTCATAGGGAGATTAGTTGACTGTTCTCCTGAGTATCTGTTCTTGCGAGCCTGATTCTGTGGGTTCCACCATCTTGTTGGTGGAACCCTTTTTTGTGCGCCGTCAAACAGTGTGCCCTGCCCCTGCTTGCCGACTGCCACAGAATCATCGTTTGTAAGTGAGGATCAGAGTGAACAAGTCCTCACTGAAATTCACCTGAAGCCGGATCGACCGTGATTCACGCAGATGATCAGCTAACGTTAATACAACTGTTCGCTTGTGATTCGTCAGGGAAGCCATTCAAATGGTCGCCCTGCCCCAATTCATCCTTCTCTTGTTCTGTAAGATGTCCTGTCTTTACGCTTGAGCTTCACTATGTCTTCAGATGAACCCACTTTGCCTGAATCAACTGTCGAAGCGACCCCGCAGAGCCGTCGCACCGTCGTACAGACTTTGACCGGATTTTTGGGACTATTGCTGAACGCGATTCCGATTACGCTGGGCGGTATATTTTTTTTGGACCCGTTATTTCGCCGGCGCAAAGGAGATGAATTCATCCCACTCAGTATTACTAGTGATGCGATTCCGACTGATGGAACACCTGTCGCCGTGACTGTGATCGCGGATCAGTCGGATGCGTGGAATTTGTACAAAGATGTGCCCATCGGCAGCATCTGGGTGAGGCGAAAAAATGATGGCAGGCTGGTCGCCTTTAACTCAACCTGTCCGCACCTTGGTTGTTCTGTCGATTATCGAGCCAGCAACAATGACTTCTATTGCCCATGCCATACCAGTGCCTTTGATCTGGATGGTGGTAAGAAAAATGTGATTCCTCCGCGAGGGATGGACGAACTCGACATCCGTACGGATGATTCGGGGCAGCAGTTGCTGGTGAACTACCAGGAATTCCTCGGTGGTACCGAAGAGAAGAAACCGATCTGAGGCACGGGCCTGTTGGCAAACCTGTGTTTGTGGATTTGATCCACGCTGAACATTCCATCATTAAAGACGCAGCGGAACGTGGCCGGAGTCTAATACACGACAGCAGCGAGTGCCGAGGGAGACGATAGCTTGATGACACCTCTGATGACGTGGCTGGATGACCGGACTGGATTTCGATCCGTGATGCATGAAGCGCTCTATGAACGAGTTCCTGGAGGAGCTCGCTGGAGGTATGTGTGGGGCAGTACGCTGGTCTTTGTGTTTATGCTGCAGGTGATTACCGGGTTCATGCTGTGGATGTTCTACAGTCCCAACACCCGTGGCGCCTGGGAGAGTGTTTACTACATTCAGCACGAAGTGTATCTGGGAGATATTGTCCGGGGACTGCACCACTATGCCGCTCAGGCGATGGTTGTTCTGATCGGTATTCATCTGATACAGGTGGTCATTGACGGGGCGTACCGTGCGCCGCGGGAAATCAATTTCTGGCTGGGCATTATTCTGCTGAACATCGTGTTGGGTTTGTCACTCACCGGTTACCTGCTTCCTTGGGACCAAAAGGGGTATTACGCCACAAGAGTGACGACCAACATTGTCAGCTCAGCGCCTGTCATCGGTCCGGCGGCCCAGATTCTGGCACAGGGCGGACCACAGTACGGGCATTTGACGTTGACGCGATTCTTTGCCATGCATGCGGGGATTCTGCCGACATTGCTTGTCGCCTTTCTGGCGCTACACATTTATTGTTTCCGTCGGCAGGGACTGAAGGTAGCTGATGAAAACCATGCTCCGGAAACCACCTTCTGGCCGGATCAGGTATTGAAAGATGCTGTAGCCTGTCTGGGTGTTCTGGCCGTGTTACTGTTGTTTGCCGTCTTTCGCGGAGCTGAACTTGGTGCTCCGGCAGACCCAGTTGTCAAATTCGATGCGGCTCGTCCGGAATGGTATTACCTGTTTCTGTTTCGGTTCCTGCGCTTTCATGCGGTCGAGTCTCTGGGAGTTACATTTGGTGCGATTATTGTTCCTGGTGTTATCATGGGCATTCTGGCAGCAATGCCATTGACTGCAAAATTTCTGGGAGAATCCGGTCATCGTATCAACAAGGTATTCACCTGGGGCATGACGGCCGTGATTGTGGCGCTGACAGCACTGGCAATCGTTGAAGATCAGGCGGATGTCAATCACCAGTCAGCGATTGCTGAAGCGGCACGCGAAGCACATCGAGCACACGAGCTGGCCTCAGGCCCCGACGGGATACCTGCAGGCGGTGCTATGGAGATGATGCGAAATGATCCGTTTGCACAGGGACCCCGTTTATTCGCGAAGCACTGCGCGTCCTGCCACCGTTGGAACGGGCATAACGGCCGCGGCGTGATCGTGCTGGATCGACGGGAAGACGAAAAGCCGGGTGGAGGATCGTACGATCCAAAGCGATTTAAGTCGTATACAGCTGTCCCCACAGCAGCCGACCTTGGAAATTTCGGTACACGTGACTGGATGCGCGGCGTGATCCTGGACTATTCAGAGCACTTCGCCTGGTTAAAGAATGCGCAATGGTACACGGACAGTGACGATGATCGACTGGATCCCGATGTCTCAGAAATGGCTGAGTGGTCAGGAGACAATGATGCGTTGACTGCTCCGGAGAACGTTGCTGATGTTGACGCTGTCATTGAGTTTCTTGTCGCCGAAACCGGGCGCGAAGACTTGGCCCTCGATACTGAAAAAGTTGCTCGTGGCAGGGCGATCGCAGTCGATGGTGACTGGAGTCTCGAATCGTGTGCGACCTGCCACGGAACGATCGGGCAGGATTTTGTCGCTGTCGATACGGACGACACCTATGGGTATCCAACCCTGGCAAAATATGGATCAGCATCCTGGTTGAAAGATTTCATTCGTAACCCGGACGCTGAGCGGCATTATGGGGCCAAAAACCGGATGCCGGCATATAGCGCCGAGAAACTGGGAGACGCGGAACTGGACCTGTTGGTCCGTTGGATCACTCACGACTATCCCGAAAGCCGTGTTGAAGATTATCCTGGGATGCTGGACCGACTGAGACAAGTCCTTGAGTCGGAAGAATCCGGGTCGCCCGTGGTTTCTGATCAGTAAAACCAGTGATTGGGTGATTCAGGCGGATTTCCCTCGCCATACAATCAGGTTGATCCGCATATCCAAGTACTTCAGCTGGCACTGGTTACGGATTCGGGATGTCGTGGACTTTTGACTGAATTGCCATTGCCCGGATATCAGTCCTTTGTCAGAGTGGAGGCGTACGTCGCACGTCATAGAGTAATGGGTGTCCCGATCGCCCGGACCTGACCAGTTGACGTATCGGCAACTCTGCCAACGGCGGTCTGATTTCGCCCCCTCAAACATCCCGACTGCCCGATTTCAGGAACACCGACTTACGGCTGGAACTGATCGTGTGAGCGACAATCCGAAAAAGACATCGTCCCCCGTCAAAAAGAAGAAATCTGTGACGCGACTGGGTGACTTTGAACTGAAAAGTCGTCTGGGCAAAGGCGGGATGGGTGAAGTCTATCTGGCCAGACAGATCAGCCTGGATCGTAAAGTCGCATTGAAGACGCTCACAAAGGAACTGGCCAGGCAGCCGGACTTTGTTAAACGTTTTCAGCGTGAAGCTCGATCAATGGCAAAGATTGACCATGCCAACGTGGTCAAAGTTTATGCTGTTGATTCATACAAGGGTCTTCACTTCGTGGCAATTGAATACGTCGATGGTAAGAGCGCTCAGGACTGGCTCGACAAGATGGGCCATCTGTCTGTGCCCGATGCCGTGCACATTGCTTTTGTGTGCACGGAAGCCCTTCGTCATGCCCATTCCCAGAACATGGTTCATCGTGACATTAAGCCCGACAATATCCTTCTCACGAGCAAAGGCGTCGTGAAAGTTGCCGACTTTGGTTTGGCCAAGGTCATGGATGAAGACGTATCGATGACTCAGAGTGGTCAGGGACTGGGAACGCCGCTGTATATGGCTCCTGAACAGGCACGCAGCGCAAAATATGTGGACCAGCGAAGTGACATCTACGCTTTGGGTGCTTCGTTGTACCACCTGTTGACGGGCCAGCTTCCTTATGAAGGCGAGTCAACTCTTGAGCTGATCGTTGCCAAGGAGAAAGGAATCTACACGTCGGCGACAAAGCTGAAGGCAGAAATACCAGAACGACTTGACTTCATCATCGACAAGATGATGGCGAAGGATCCCAACCACCGTTACAAGACCTGTGACGAAGTTCTGCGCGACTTGTCTGCTCTGGGGATGCACGACCAACCGTTGAGTTTTATTGAAGGCGCTGAGCCACCGGTTGGGAGGGGGCGGGCTCAGTCACCAACAGTTGCAGCCACACTGGGTCTCACGATGTTGCCGTCCGGCGGGCAAGGTCAGTCATCGGGTCGAACTTGGTACGTTCAGTACCATACATCCAACGGTAAGCCGATGATGGAAAAATTTTCATCACGTCGTGTTGTGAAAATGATCAATGCGGGAATGCTGACTCCAAAAGCGCGCGCCAAAGCTTCCTCGGATGGATCCTATCTGCCATTGGTCCGGTTTCCGGAGTTTGCCGAAGCCATCGAGCGTCAGCTGGCGCGACGGGCCGCGACCGGTACGAACGAGGATATGCAGAGTCTTTACAAACAGGTGGATCGAGCGGAACGATCACGACTTCAATGGCGATGGGTCCAGAACAGGACGCGTGGTATGGTGGGCGGTGTGGGACTGCTTGTCTGGTTGATTGCAATCTCACTGCTGTTTGGTGTTATCTATTATCTGGTGATGGCTACGTGGGAAAATGTTGGTACCGGTTTTCAGGACTGGGTTCAGTCGAAAGTGGAGGACGGGGAAGACGGACTGGATATCAATTCCCGCGAGCCGAGGCGGCAACGAAGAGCGACAGGAACAGAGGATGGCCAGTAACAACCGGACATTGCAGCAGGTCAACTGCTGTTACGAAAAAACGAACAACGTACTCAGCTCACTGTGATTCCTGTTCTCCCATTCCCTGGCGATTTTGCAGCATCGTCCGTAAACTGTGTCCTCATTCGGTCACATCATCCAATCGTGACACGCTGACGATCTGGTCCGTTGGAATGAGGACCTCTTTGCGATTTACACGGATTCCGTCTGTGCGTGAATCAAGCACATACAACTCTCGTGTCGTCTTGGAGTCCCGAAGGTCATGGACGTCGGCGTGTTTGAGCGTCAGCCAGCCAGGTGTTAGCGAGACCAGGCGTCCAAGAAAGACGTACTGCGATTCCACGTCGATCACGACATCCTGGTCTATGAACTGTTCCACAATTCTGTTCCGCGTGAGTGTTCCACGTTTCCACTGAAATAGTTACCAGCAGCCATGCGTGAGTGTCGCAACAGGCGGTATGCTCACCGCTTTGTCTGCTCATCTTCGATCATTACCGTATTGTCACCATCCGGATTATGTCGTTTCCAGTCCGAAATACCATTTGCCAGATTCCAGGATACACTCCGGGCGAACAGCCTCAGGAATCCGGCTGGGTCAAGCTGAATACGAATGAAAATCCGTATCCTCCATCGCCCCGTGTGGTTGAAGCAATACAGCAGGCCGCCAGCAGTCGACTGAATATCTATCCGGATGCTCTGGCAACTCCGTTTCGCCTCGCGGCCGCGGAGCTCTTTGATCTGGATCCGGACTGGATCCTGCCAGCCAACGGGAGCGATGAGAATCTGACTGTTATCGTGCGCACCGTCTGCGATTCGGGTCATTTGATTGCGTATCCGTATCCAAGTTACGTGTTGTACGAAGCACTTGCGCAGATTCAGGACTGCCGACTGGAACGATTGTTGCTGAATGAGTCATTTGCATGGTCGCCGGAAGATGCGGCGGACCTGCGAAAGCGTTCACGGTTATTTTTTGTACCCAACCCCAACTCGCCAACGGGCAATGTCTGGCGGGCTGACCTGTTGGCACAACTGCTGCCGGACGACGGGCTACTGGTGCTCGATGAAGCCTATGCAGACTTCATGGATTCACCGCACCGAGGCAAATTGCTGCAGGACGATCGCTTCGATCGACGGCTCGTTATTACACGAACACTCAGCAAGTCGTACAGTCTTGCAGGGATTCGGTTTGGATTCTCGATCGCCCATCCGGACCTTACATCCCAGATGCAAAAGGCCAAAGACAGCTACAATTGTGATGCGGTATCCATTGCAGCTGCCACCGCAGCAATCCAGGACCAGGACTGGATGTTGTCGAACCGTGCAAAGATTCTGGCAACGCGTGGTCGTCTGGCGACCGCATTAACGGACCTGGGTTTTGCCGTGTATGACAGTCAGGCGAATTTCATCTGGACGCAGCACGTGTCCGGTCGACATCATTCAATCTACCTTGGACTCAAACAGCGGCGCGTGCTCGTGCGTTACATGACATTTCCGCGGGCGGGGCTTAATGATGGTTCTATGGACGGACTGCGGATCACGATTGGCACAGATCAGGAAATCGATCAGCTATTGACAGCGTTGCAGGAGTGCCTTACTGATTTGTAAGGCGAACGGCACACAGAAAATCACCTGGCGAGCGAGGGATGTCAGTCAATCGGTATGTGACCTCGAGGGTGCTTACTTTTCAAAAGGGAACATTGGTTTCCGTCGATGTTCAAATTCCAGTTGCGTCATCTGTGCTGTGGTGCATCCTGGACTGTTGACGCGAATCAGATTTGGACAAACGGGTGCGTATGCCGCTACGGGTGCGTTCACACCTTTGGCCACAATGATTTGGTACTCAGCCGGATCGAGACCGCAACTGGTGAGCTGCACCAGGCTGAATGGTGGCGTTCGTCTGGAATTTAACAGGACGGTGAGCTGTCCGTCGGTGCTTTTTACGACGACGGAACGTCCCTGATCGTATTTTGTAAATCCACCGTGGCGGATCTGTCTGTCAATAAACGCACCATCGAAGATGTCATGAACATTCCAGGTGCCGGTGAGTGGAACGCCGTGCTGGTCGTCTGTCTTCCCACCGATATTCAGTTCGGCTGTTCCACCAATCCCGGTTGTAACCGATTCCTGCACGGAGTCCGGATCGAAAATACAAATCAGTGCATTGGTAACATCAGATTGGCGGATGGCATGGGCCAGATGAGTGCTGTCACCCGGCGATCCGCCTCCGACATTGTCGCCCATATCCAGAAGGCATACGGGGCCGTCCAGTGCAGAGGCCTGTCTGACCGCTTCAGTCATACTGATGAACCGTCCATCCAGCTCCTGACGGTTCTGCCACAGTTGTTCCGCGAGGCGTTCTGATTCATTGGTCGCAAGCTGCAGGTCACCATCGGTGACCATCAATACCGACGATCCCATCTCTTCAACGTCGGAATATGGAAATCCAAGCAGAATACTGCCGGCGAGTACTCCTGATTTCTCAAGCGACTCATTCAACGCTGCGTACAGCGGTGCCAGATGTGGTTCTGACGTCATTTGACGTTCGATATTGATGGACAGTGGTGGGAACACGGCATGCTGCACAGGGTGAATTTTTTCTCGTAACGTCTGAGCCATCAGCCGGGCTGCGTCGACACCTCGATCGAACTGGTCCAAATGGGGATTTGTGCGGTACGCAATCAGGCCATTGGTTGCGTCAACCATTTGTTGAGACAGATTGGCGTGTGCGTCAAGCGTGCCGATGATCGGCATTTTCGGTCCGGTCTGTTCACGCAGTTTTGTCAGCCAGTATCCGTCTGCGTCGCTTACTGATTCGCAGACCGTAGCTCCATGTGGAGCCACGAGAATTCCGTCCAACATGCCGGCACTGGCCAGTTCCGTTTGCATCATCTCCACCAACTGCTGAAATACCGTGGTGAGGATCGGTCCGAACGGGACAGCTCTTGCTGCCAGGATCGGAACGGGTTCGATCAACTCCTGTTGCAGTCCGGCGAAGAATCCGCCCAGCTCATGACCCGTTTCGGCAAATCGATCCTGAATTGCCGGACCCGTCAGCAGGGTGTCATGTTGAAAGTGTTCAAGTGTGGTTTTTTCTGCAATGAACGTATTGGATTCGTGCAGCAGACCGATGATACCGACGCGCATAGGACACCTGTGGAACGATCTGAATCAGGACAATCGTGTTGGCAAGTGAATATCGTACGAAACTCGAATCGGAAATAACATGAGTGAAATCACACTGACAATGATGCGACAGTCGTTATACGCTGCGGTCGTTGCGGATGCCCTAGACGGACTTGGATACTGTCGTCAGTCACCACGCGTGCAGTTGACGCCTTATACCGGCACGCAGGTTCTGATTGGTCGATGCAAGACGACGTTGTGGGCCGATATGTATCACGAGGACCCGAATCCATACGAGCTTGAGCTGAGAGCCGTTGATGAATGCTCAGAGGACAGCGTGCTGATTTGTGCGGCGGGAGGATCGATGCACGCTGCTCTTTGGGGGGAACTTCTTTCGACTGCATCACAAAATTCGGGCTGTGTGGGTGCTATTGTTGATGGAGCAACGCGTGACGTCACAAAAATCCGCGAGATGAACTTTCCGGTTTTCGCTCGGGGCACCAGTGTGTATGACAGCCTGAATCGACAGCGAGTCACGGAAACGGATGTGCCGGTAGAGATCGCAGGAGTGCGATTCTGTCCCGGTGATCTGGTCATTGCGGACATTGATGGCGTGGTCGTGGTGCCACAGGAAATCGAAGAGAAAGCAATTCAAAGCGCGTGGGACAAAGTACATACTGAAAATAAAATCCGCGAAGAGATTCGCGGTGGAATGAAGGCGGTGGCTGCGTACGACAAATATGGCGTGCTTTGATCATCAACAGAAAACTTACGACAGATTGAGAACTCGTATGAGCAATGGGCCGCGATTGTTTCGAGACCGCCATCGTGCGGTGCGGGGAATCCCCGGTGAAAGAGTCAGATATGGTTATACACTGATTGAGCTGCTGGTGATCTTTGCGATCATCGGTGTGTTGATCGCGATATTGTTGCCGGCCGTACAAACAGCGAGGGAGGCCGCTCGACGGATCCAGTGTGCCAACAATCTCCGCCAGTTGGGGCTGGCCATCCATTATTATCACGATTATCACGGCTCGTTTCCGCCAGGCTGTATGGACGACGAACACAAACAGGAATCATGGGGGTGGGGAACGTTCATTCTGCCCCAAATTGAGCAGAACCAGCTGTACGAACAACTCGACGTAACGAACCGACGACTGACCGAAATATTGCAGGATCCCGGGGTGAACCGCTTGGTGCAAACCCCGATTGCGGTCTTTCGGTGTCCCTCTGACTCGACCCCGGATCAGTTGCCGGCCGAACTCCGTCATTTCAATGGTAATGGCAATATCGAAGAGCTCGAATTGGGCACGGCGAACTATGTGGCCTGCCAGGGACTCTATGACGAAGGTGGCTCGTTCCGCAATAACGGAGTCTTCTACAACGGCAGTGTCACCGAGCTGAAAGACATCAGGGACGGAACCAGTAACACGTTCATGCTCGGCGAACGGGATATGCGCTGCGCTTCCGGTGTATGGGCAGGTTGTCGGAATCCGCCTGGCGGTTGCAACTGGGGTGTTTACCAAAACCGAGGTCGGGTCAGTGAAGAGCTTAATTCACCCGTTACGCGTGAGTCACCGAACCAATGCGACAGCTGTAGTGAAGGGTTCAGTAGCGCTCACAGCGGCGGAGCCTGGTTCGTCTTTTGCGACAGCTCGGTGCGTTTCATCAGCGATGAAATTCACTTCAGTAACGGAGGTCTAAGTCAGTCTGAGCTGAATAATGAAGTGGACTATGACCGACAACAGCTGGGTGTGTACCAAAAATTGGGAATACGCGACGATGGCATGCTCGTTGGAGTTGAATAACTCACCCTCACACGGGCGACTCTCTTCCTCGATTTCCAGGGATGTCTGAAGGGCGCCCCTTCTCACGCGGGCCGAATCGAAAACCATGATTTGCACCGGCTGCCACGCCACCGAATTGTTTATTTCAACTGGATACGGATAGTGATGAAACAATCCGACGATGGACGGTATTCGGTCGACCGTAGATCCTTTCTCCATACCAGTGCGGCTGCATTCGGTTTTGGCGTGGTGCCGTTCGCGAGTGCCGGCACGATAACACCTCGCGTCAGGAAGCGGATTGCGGCAGTCGTCACTATCTACATCAAGAATTCGCACACAGACGTGTTGATTGGCAAGATCCTGGAAGGCTGGAATCAGACTGGTGGAGTTGGGCCGGATCTGGAGCTGGCGTCGATGTATGTTGATCAGTTTCCCGACCGAGAGATGGCTCGAGACATCTCGCGGGAGATGTCAGTGAAACACGGCTTTCCGATCTGCGATTCGATTGAACAGGCGATCACCCTGGGCGAGGGCCAAGTTGCCGTGGATGGAATCATCAGTGTGGGTGAGCACGGCGAATATCCGTGGAATGAAAAGGAACAGCACCTTTACCCACGGCGACGATTCTTTGAAGAGATTACGAATACACTGGAAAAGTACAATCAGATCGTTCCTGTGTTTAACGACAAACATCCAGGACCTGTGTGGAAAGACGCAAAGTGGATGTACAACCGGGCTCAACAGCTAAAGATTCCGTTCATGGCCGGATCGTCATTGCCGGTGACGTTTCGGAAGCCTGATTTCACGCTGCCGATGGGCAGTGATCTGGAAGCCTGTCTTGCAATTGGATATTCAGGACTCGATATCTATGGCTTTCACACGCTGGATTATCTGCAGTGCATTATTGAACGCAGAAAGTGTGAGCATCAGGGTGTCGACTGGGTGCAGTGTCTGCCGGGATCCCGTCTGAAGGAACTCATCAGCGACAATATCATTCGTCCGGATCTGCTGAAGCTGATTCTGGAAGTCACACCAACGGCCGATCAGGACCTGCTGAAAGTCGACCCACAGGGCTTCACAATTTTTCTGATTCAGTACACAGACGGATTGCTTGCTCCTGTTCTGATGTTGCCAAGATACTCACGCGGGATAGCGGCCGTCGTCAAGGTGCGCGGTGAAAAACCTGTTGGAGGAATCAGTGAAGAGCGAGCTGAGCCCCGCTATCCGCATTTTTCATATCTGCTGAAGGGCATTGAGCAAATGGTTCACACCGGAGAGCCGGCGTATCCTGTCGAACGCACGGTGTTGACTGCAGGATTGCTGGACCATCTTTTGACTTCACGTGCGAACGATGGCAAAAAGCTGCTGACGCCGGAACTGGCAATCAACTACGAAGCGGTCGACTATCCGCACGCGCCGCACTTGGACCTGTCGAGGTCTTTCGTCAGCGGATAATTGCTGCACCGCAATAAACTGCTGGATTCAAGCTCGGCCTTGGACAGGAAGCCGGGCTTCTCAATCGGCACTCATTGTTTGCCATTTCACTGAGTCCGGTTCAGCTGTCACGCGTCTGTTAGCGCCGGAGAGTTATTTCACTCGGACTTCGAATTCAATTGTACCCGATTCGTGAGCTCGCAGTCTATCGTCGAGGACAAACGTGAGTACCTCGCTGCCTTCACCGTTGGGTTCGGTGATGACATCACCTTCGCGGTCCGTCTGCACACTATCCGGGATGAACCGGAGGCGTGGAGTCAGATTGTCCACGATGCGGACGTCATGCAGATCGTAATCACCGGTGTTGATAAATCGGATGGTGAAGTGAATTGTATCGCCGATTTCAGCCGTCTCGCGATCAGCCAGTTTGACAATGTGTATCTCGCTCTTCTCAGCTCGCTGGTCCTCAATGCCAATCGTAGCCTGAGCTGTCACACGTCGGTGCGTCTGGGCCGCTTGGGACGTTGTTCCCGACAGCTTCGGAAACAGGTCACGCGACCAGACGACGGCGTTTGCCAGTTCCTGGTGGAACCCGGGACCCTGTTCTCGCTCCAGAATTCGTCGACCCTTAATCGATTCCGCCTGCAGACCCTGGTCGACTTTGTCATTTCGCTGTGGTCGAATCGCGGCGCTGGATTGAAACGAATTCTTCTGCGCCTCTGTACCGTCTGCTCGCCGACGTGAAGACACGGCAACGAATTGATCATCTTTGACCGCCTGCCGGAGCCCATTCCGGCGGTTCATACTGCCGATGGAAGAAAACTCGGTCGCCTGGACAGCGTGGTGAATTCTGGTATCGGAATTGGCGCCTTCGATTACACGTACGGAACCAAACCGAGGTGCGTAAACGGCCACACGATTTGATGCACGCACATGAGATTTGCCGTTGTGATCCGAGTATTCTGCGATGGTGTCTTCTGTATCGAATCCCTTGCGACTACCACCAAAATAGTGCACGGGTAATTGTCGATCGCCACCGTCAGCCAAATATTCGTCGGGGTACAAATCGGCCGGAGACATGCGTCCAAATGCGGGATCAATTCGCATTTCGGCGGGTGTGAACCGATGAGCAGGATCATGGTCGACATCGGATACGACCTTGTGTGACATGGGGACAATTTTTACGCCTGGTACTTCATTGTCCGAGGTGCGCGTCGACACGGCGGTTCGCACAGAAGAATCACGGCGAGGCCAGTCACTCATTCGAGTTGAGCCGGCCAGAGTGGTTTGTGTTTTCGTTAATTCGACTTTTTTTAATGTGTCAGAAGCGTCTACAGGAGTGACGACTGACAAATCTGGCTCTTGTCTGACGTTCGTTTGCGCTTCCGAATTTGCTTCGGTCGCACTGACAATGGCTGATTGTTGCTGATTAACAAATGCCATCCGGGACTGCGAACTGCAGGCCGGCAGAAACAACAACACAGCTACAGCGATTCCTGTCAGCGCCTGTTCATATTTCCGTTCTGACTCCGAACAGACCGATGTTGCGTTGTATTTCATCATAGTTATGCCAGCTTATGTGAATTGATCCTGAGCGCAATCATCGCGTGCGCATAGCGGTTTTGGAAATCCGGGGAAACCGCTGTTGGGCTGATTCGTCATTTACCGATAGTTGTGCAGCTCCGCCGGTTCCGAAGAACATCGAAGACGATTGGATTTGCAACGGACGCCGCGCGCCGAGTCGGATAATGATCATCGGCCTGCCCAGACGGTCGGCTTCCTGCAGTACGTTCTCCGAAGGAAGAACAGTCTGAGGGATCTCTCGGTTGAGCGGATCCAGCTGTTGCGCCAGTTGTGGTTGTTCCAGATAGATGACTCGAGTGACCAGACGACCAGCCAGTGCCAGGCGAATGTCATCTCTGGAAAACGGAACCGGCACCGGATACTTATGCTCTTTTCCCGCCGGCGGATGCAGTCGATCGAGAATTTCGATGGAAGGATAAAGCTCGGCATCCGGAAATTCAGGCATATGTGCCAGTCGAAGTCGATAAGTGTGACCAGGATTAACGGCGACACGTGCGGGAGATGTGGCGATCGCCGCAGGTTCACCAGGTCCGGAGTAGACGGAAACCTCAGCACCACCGGGTACCTGAATCCTGACCGGCTGGAGCCAGCTGCTTTGATGGCCGCGAATATGGGTCAGCCACCCGGCCGACAGCCCCGGCGGAGTGCGCTGGTTGAGCGGCTGATGAAACGTTCCCTGCTGGGCACAGACTGGTACGGGAAGCAGCGACGCAGTAACGAACAAGGCAACAAGCGTCAGAAGTTGCGAGAAACGGTCAGCCATGGGTTGCGTTCCGTGAAGTAGAAGAAGGGCGATCAGGGAATTCCCTGATTCGCCCCTCTGCGTTTACTCAGTTCTGATGATCGACATCAGGATTCATTAATTCCTGCCACTTTCAGATCAATAGAGACCGTGAGCGGCCCGCGAACCTGGATGAGCTAATTCCCCAGGAGCGTGTGTCGGATGCGTCTCTTCGTACTGAATGTGTCGAACGGGATCGACTGTCTTGATAGGCGGATTGCGTTTGACATCGATTAACAAATCGTCCACTGGTGATGAGATTTGATTGTGGCTGCGATCTCGAAATGTAACCGACTGCAGTCCGGCTGGTTTGCCCAGAGGCAGATGGGGTGGCCCTGGCAGCCCGATTGGTGTGCCAACGCTTGTCATGCCCCACGGGGGAGTCATGCCCATACCTGCAACCGGTGCAATGGGCTGTCCGGGCAGTCCTCCATGACCAGCAGCAATCATGGCTCCTGGTACACCGTGGATTTCTGCTGGAATCATGGCAATTGGAGTCGGTGGAATATTTTGACCATGTTTACCACTGTAAACCGTGTGGGATGCCTGCTGGAAAGTGCCGTTTGCAGCCATCACAGCTGTTGGCATTTCCAGATTCTTGTTGCCGAATCGCAGCACAACCATGATGGTGCCCATGCGTTCAGCCTGTTGAACCGGGTCGATGCCTGGGGCGAGCCTGGTGGAAATCAATGTTTCCACACCAGCAATCGCTCGGGACTGATGTTTTGGATCGGGAAGGTAGATAACCTTTGTCACCATATTATTGTGAGCGACGTTTTCCAGATCTTCTTCGGTAACTTCGACCGGGACAACACTGTGGTCGAGGTATTCCCGAGTGTTCGGATCTGTGCCACGAACTTCAAGTGTTGGGTACAACTGGAGTCCTTCGTAGCCCTCCACGGAGAAGCCAGTGAACTTCAGCTGGTAGACTGCATTTTGCGGAAAATCGAAGCGACTTCCCGAGAACAACTGGTCATCGGCCCAGCCGTCAGACACTTTCCAGCCAATGATCATCCCAGGCTGTCCGGTAAATTTGACCTGAGTCGCCGCAGCCGGGTGCCCATAAGCACCCACATGGGAATTTGAGTGGGAAGTATACTGGAGGACGCCCGGTCCCGGACCGTCCACACCAGGTCCTGGTCGCGCAAGTCTCTCAGCAGGAGGGTTGACGTAGTCGTTTGGTTTCAGCACGCTGCTGCCACTCCCGTCCAGGCCAGCACACCCCATTGAGACAACCGTGAGGGCGCCCAAAGCCAAAAATTTAAACCTCATTGGAAACCCTTCCGTGAGATGTTGATTGTTCGCACCAACGTTCACCCACCACTCCACCGTACCTGAGTGTGAGGACTTGAATCACAAATCAGGATGCGGTCTGGCAGTTTGCTGTCGACCAGAACTTGTCTCTGAAGATAGAATTCGCAAGCTGTCCGGCACCCAAACAACCATGTAGAGGGTGCATCAGCGAACAGAAAACGGTCTGTCACTCCTAGATGTCGGGTCAAAACCACCCAATTCTTTCGCAAAACCAGTACTTTCCGAACATGAAGCATAAACTGCACAATTTAACAGTCTGTCCGACGCTCTGTATTGCGGCAGTTTTCGCCGTCATAATGTGGGCGGTCATCTTTTCCGCTCCTTTGTTCGGAGAGGATGATTCAGGAGCGTCCACAACAGGGTCAGTCAACTCAGCCACATCTGTTGTTACCGACTTCGATGCGCTGGAGGTGCTTAATGGCGTGCGCGACCGCCTGGAAGCACTGCAGTATCTGCAGTGCAACCTCTACGAGTATGTCCATTTGTCGGAGTTGAGGTTCTACGCCAGGGGACAGTATGCCCAGGCGGGCAACAACAGAGTCCGTGTGGAATTCAAAATCTTCCCGATTCGCGGCGTTCGGCAAACAGATAAAGCGACGCTCGAACTTGGCGGGGAGCCGGAAGACACCGGTAAGCAGCAGCCAACCGGCGAGTTGACGCAGGTCAGCGACGGAAATTCATTGTGGACGTACTGGAAGAACGGAGACGTGACCCGTCTGACGCGTCGGGATATTCAGGAGATTCTCAAAGTGGCGAGTGAGTCAGAGAAATTCGACGCGGATCATATGCTGGCAGACCTGGGGACTGGTGGTCTTCAATCGCTGATCGCTCGTCTGCAGCTGGGCATGGAGTTTGGAAAAGTTCGCGAGCAGTCGCTCGATGGTTCCAGGCTACTTGTCATCTCCGGAAGATGGACCGCTGAGTCTCTAAAGAAGTATTTCAACGTTGAAGATCGTACAGCGACACGACCAAACTGGATGCCGGAGTATGTGCGTGTCTACGTTGATGCGGATGCGATGCTGCCACGACGGATTCAGTACCTGAAACGCCACCCCAATCCGGAAGAGAAAAGAGTCCGTCCGTTGATTACGCTGGACTTTCGTGCAATGACGATCACCGATACGGTTGACGAAAGTCAATTCCACTTTGAAGCACCCGAAGGTGAACTCGAACTGGATGAGACGAGTCGCACAATCGAAATGATTCAGCAGGCCGCCAGCCAGTCAGCTGAAGCGATACCCACGGTGTCTGATTCAATCAGTAATCAGGTTGAAGACATCAACGCGGGCGAATCTGCGAAATGAATTGCTCTTCAGCCTCATCCGACGTGGAAACACAACAATGCCATTCCGGCTTACCGCGGCAAAAACGTCCGAGGCGCAGTTTCTGCAGTCTTTGCTTCCGAGCAGCGTGGCGTCGATCGCGCTTCATGGCCTGATCATCGGGACGATCCTATTGATGTCTCGAGGCTGTGAACCGGGTGTGCCGGTGGACGCCGGAGGCGAAGAATTTCACACGGTTGGACTAACGCAGCTCTTTCCTGACAAACCGACGGTCCATACAAACTCAGACCTTCCGGCGTCAAACGAGTTCAACCCCCCGCAAGAGGGTGAAATTGATCCGGTCGTCCCCGAGACGCCGCCGAATGTTGAGCAACTGTTGTCGGACTATCGTTCGTCCGAGTCTGCTGAAGCCATGAAATTGCCGAATGTCACTGGAATCGGCGCATTGATGTCGGGTGCTGATGCACCTGTTCGGCTGATTTCACCTCCCGGAGGACATTCGAAAGGAGGTTCACCGGAATCAGGTCCGGACAAGACAGCTTTCATGAATATTACCGACAGCGGGCGGCGATTTGTGTATCTGATTGATACGTCCGGCAGCATGAACAATGGTGGTCGCATGGAACTGGCTCAGTCGCAGTTGCTGGCCAGTCTGCGCATGCTGGAGGCACACCAGGAATTTCAGGTCATTTTTTACGGGGATGTGCCGATTCAGATGCGTTTGAGAGGTAGAGCAACGGATGTTTATCGGGCGACCTCGGCCAATCTTAATTTGGCAAAGGACGCGATTGAGGCCGTTGATTCCGGAGGAGGGACCATGCATCTGCCGGCACTGCTTGCAGCTCTCAGGTTGAATCCGGACGTGGTGTATTTTCTAACCGACGGACAGAATGCCAGTCTGACCCGGTCAGACCTGCGGAAGCTTTTGCGGGAGAATTCAGGTGGTGCTCGTGTTCACGTCGTGGAGTTTGCTGCGGGAAACCCAGAATTCCGTGAACCTACGTGGCTCCAGTTGCTCGCGAGTGAAACCAGCGGTGAGTACCGTCGCATACAGCGGTGACATGTACCTGATTGCTGACTGTTTCGATTCATGTGATTTGGTATGCCAAAGGTTTACCTCAACGTGGGTTGCTGGCTGGCTGGAAATACTTGCCAGGGAGACCGGTGGCGAGTACTGTCAAAGTATCGGGTGCGTACGCCTGTTTTGTCAGCGTAGCCTGGAGTCCGGCTCCACGGAACAATTGTTTTCCGCAAATTCCACAGGACATTCTCCCGAAAATTTCTGCCATGCCTGATGTGCCAAAATTCGTTGGACGCTTTCCTCAGCTGCGTCTCCGCAGAAACCGTCGATACGACTGGTCACGGCGACTGGTTCGTGAAAGTCGTCTGACGGTGGACGATCTGATTCTGCCCACATTTGTCATTGAAGGACAAAATGTGGTTGAACCGGTACCGTCGATGCCTGGTGTCAGTCGCCGGACAGTCGATCGCCTGATTGATCAGATTCGGGAAGCGGAAGACATCGGTATTCCCGCGATTGCTGTCTTTCCGGTGACACCAGCAGGCCTCAAAACGGATGATGGCAAAGAAGCCACTAACCCCGACAATCTCATTTGCCGCACATTGCGGGCGATTCGCGATGCGAATATCGATATCGGTTTGATCGCAGATGTGGCTCTCGATCCCTACACCAGTCACGGCCAGGACGGCGTGCTGAGAGACGGATATGTGGCGAACGATGAGTCTCTGGAGTTGCTGGCACAGCAGGCAGTCATCCAGGCCGCTGCCGGCAGTAATGTCATTGCTCCTTCGGATATGATGGACGGGCGAGTCGGTGTGATCCGATCCGCTCTGGATGCTGCCGGACACGAAAGCGTTGCCATCATGTCCTATGCAGCAAAATACGCCTCAGCGTTTTACGGTCCGTTTCGCGATGCAGTGGGTTCAGCCGGCAATCTTGGAAAAGCAGATAAACAGACGTATCAAATGGATCCCGCGAATTCAGACGAAGCATTACGCGAAGTTGAACTGGACATCGCGGAAGGCGCAGACATGGTGATGGTGAAACCTGGTATGCCGTATCTGGACATTGTCCAGTGTGTCTCGAAGACATTTGGTGTGCCGACATTTGCGTATCAGGTCAGTGGTGAGTATGCGATGATGAGTGCTGCTGCAGATCGCGGCTGGCTGGATCGCAACGCAGTCATGCTGGAGAGTCTCATTGCCTTCAAACGCGCAGGAGCAGACGGAATTCTGACTTATTTTGCCCTCGACGCGGCTCGACAGCTGACCGTGTCCTGAAACGAGAGGCCGTTGCAAAATTAAGAGAAGGCGGCTGTATCCGAGGCACATTCGTTGTCAGCATTCAGAAATTTCCGGGTAATATTGTCATGACTGCTCATACGATCCGTCTTGCCGGTCCGTGGGAACAGCAAACGGAGGGTGCCATTGCCGAGCCGACTGTGCTTCCTTGCTGCGTTTCCAGTGATGAGCGGCCGACAGCATTGATTCGGAAGTTCCATCGCCCCAGCGGACTCACTGACAAGAGTAAGATCCACATCATCATCACGGTGGACACAGACTCGCTCGATGCCACGCTGAACGGTCAACCCATTCCTGCTTCTGACTGCCAGCGATCCGGGTCCTGGTTCCAGATTTCGCTGGATGTCACAGCGATGCTGGAATCATTCAATGCACTCAGCATTCGCCGTCACGAAAATCAGGGACTGACGTTGCGGACGGCCGTCATTCGAATCCAGGATGACGATTGATTACTACCGCGCATTGAGGTCCATGCGATTCAGCAACAGGGCCAGATGAGCGGGGAGCCACTGAAGTGTGGTGGCGATCCCGTGGCCAAAGACACTTGTTTCCGATGAGGCCCCCGCATGCTCAGGGTTGTCGGATTGATAGTCCACCAGCAGGTTGTGACCGTCCGCGTGACAGCGCGTTCCCGTTTTCCAGCGCGCACAAAGGTGCTGGAGATGTTTGATTGGAATCAGACTCGTATCAATCGTGAGTGTGGGAGGTTCCAGACCCCTCAGCAACAATTCAGAAATTCGTCTGTTCCGTTCAATTTGCGCAGGTGTTGGCGGGACAACATCTGTTCCGGCGATGGCAAATGCCTGAACCCAGTCGCCATAGTTCGCATCGATAATGTCCGTTGGAACCGGGGGGAACACTGGCTGTGTCGTGATCTGCATTGGGTCATCCGCCCTGCGATCAAACAGAATGTGATACAACTGGTTGACTCCGCTTGTATCCCAGCCATACCGCACTGGTGTTCCAAAGGTAGCGACTGTCACATGTTCAGCCAGTGGGTGAGGTGACTGACTACTTTTCAGTGTTTGATATGCACGTTGCCAGTGTTCCTCACTGGGATGGCCGCATGCCTCAAAGAATTGGTCAACGGATTTGCGATGATTTGCCAACAGGTTTGTCAACAGAGCGAACCCGTTTCCAGCGTGTGAATGCCCCCACAGCAGCACCTGTTCCGGCAGGATAAGGTCAAGGCTGACAATGTGACTGAGCAACCGAACCGCCAGGTCTGCTCGCGCAAAATGATGATTCTGCCCCGTCCAGGGGGGATCAAGCAGTATGACGTCAGGATCACTGCTGACGAGTTCCTCAAAACGCAGAGTGAATTCTTCCGTGTAGTTCCCGGTGTCATCCGCCACATTATCGAAGATTCTCTGTATTTTTCTTTCGATCCGATCGGCGGCGGCATGAATCTTTGGGCCGATCAGGGGCAGTTGTCTCGGGACTGTCCTGAGGGTACCTGCAATGTTGAAGGGATCGTTCCCGGCAAATGTTCCAGGAACGACAACCACCTGTCGCACCGAATGATGAGTATGTAGTCGGCCAAACTGGACGCGACCGGGATCCATGCTCAGAACGTGTCGAGTTGGCGTAATTTGAGGCGTTGTCGGATACGACTGATGTCGAAATCGATTGTTGTGTGGCATGCAGAGTCCCTGTGGTTGGCAGGCGATGAGCAATCCAGGGTTGCCTTGTGATGCATTATGACACCCCGCCAGAACGCTGTCGCTTGAGATTGTCGATCAGTACAGCAATCAGCAGCACGGCCCCCAGAATGATTTGCTGTTCATAAGCACCGACATTCAGCAGATTCATTCCATTCTTGATCACAGCGATAATGAACGCCCCAATCAGTGTTCCCAGAATCCGACCTTCACCACCCATGAGCGACGTACCACCGACGACGACTGCGGCAATCACTTCCAATTCGTACATCATTCCCAGCTTGGGGTCTCCGGTTGCCAGTTTAGACGACAGAATCAGCCCACCCAGCCCGGCCAGTGTTCCACAGGTGATGTATACCGTAACCAGTACACGTCGAACGGGAACGCCACAGAGTCGAGCGGCTTCCTGATTGCCACCGACAGCGTAAACATATCGTCCAAGTGCCGTGTGAGTCATGACGACATGGGCAACGCCGTAGAGCACGATCATCATCAGCACAGGTATCGGTATTCCCAGGGCTGTTCCGGATCCGACGACGGTCCAGCTTTCGGGCAGTGCAGAAATCGATGTCCCGTCTGCGATCAAATACGCCAGACCCCGGGCCATCATCATCATGCTGAGTGAAACGATAAATGGCGGAATGTGAAATCGAGTTACCATCACACCGTGAAACCCTCCTGCAGCACTGCAGATACCCAGTGCCGCCGCGACACCAGTCAGCATGGCTCCCGGTCCGGCGTTTACTCCTCCCATTTCGCGAATGACGATTGCGGCCATTACTGACGCCAGTGCGACCAGCGATCCAACACTCAGATCAATTCCTCCGGTGATAATGACCATGGTCATTCCTACTGCGATGACCGCATAGATGGCGGTTTGGTTCGCCACACTCAGCAGGTTGTTCGTCTGTGCGAACACCGGCCAGCTGTAAGGCTGTGGAGAGACTCGTTGGCCCAAATCGCCGGCATCAAAACGATCGAAGACAGTCCATCGCTCAGCAATCCCCGACACTGCCACGTGGGTCAGGGACACACCGTCATCCAGTGCACTCGTAATGGTACGGCGGGCGTCGGACGGGTTACCGGAAACAGTCCGTGCCACAGTTGCCCCACCGTCGCTGAGACGTTGTTCAGCGGCCTGAACAAAGGCCTGTTCCACATCGGATGCTCCGGCCACCACGATCACAACAGCCTGAGCATTTTGAGCCAGAATTGTTTCGGCGACCGTATGTCCTGCATCAGCGCCGACGGGTGTTTGTTTTTTCCACGTAAGGATCGTGAACAGGAGCATCAACAGCAACAGGACGAAGATCATCCCATAGCCGGAGACAAACCGGTGAAGTTGATTTGGTCGCTGGTCCGCCATCATAAACTCAACCCAAAGCGTCCTGCCGCTTTTGTGATGACATTGCCATCGTTGACGAGCTGTCAATAGCCAAAGTCATCAGCTGTTCCTGTGTCGCTGTGGGTACTTCTCTGACTTCACCGGCAATGTGACCCGCATGCATCACGAGAATCCGGTCACTCATACCGAGTATTTCGGGCAACTCTGAGCTGACCATTACGATTGCCCGCCCGTCAGCCGCCAGCGAATTCATCAGTTGGTATATTTCATGGCGCGCCCCGACGTCAATGCCACGCGTGGGTTCGTCAAAAACAACGATTCTCGCGTTGCGCTCAAGCCATCGCGCCAGCAGAATTTTCTGCTGGTTACCACCGGAAAGACTGGACGCCTGCTGTCGGGAGCTGGAGATTCTGATCTGAAGTGACTTGACGTATTTCGAAAAGGCTGCGAGTTCTGTGCGGCTGTCAATGAATCCGTTCCGTGAGAATGCCGGAAGGCTGGCTAAAGAAAAATTCTCAAGCACGCTGCGGCCCTGTATCAGTCCTTCATTTTTTCGGTCTTCGGTCAGCAGACAGATGCCGTTGCGGATTGCGTCGCGAGGAGACCTGATGGTCAGTAGCTGTCCGTCGACTTCGATGGTTCCTGAATTCGGGCGATCTGCTCCGAAAATCAGACGCAGCAATTCCGTGCGGCCGGCGCCGACGAGTCCTGTAATCCCAAGAATCTCCCCGGCACGCACATTGAAACTTACATTGTTGACGACGTTGTGCCGCGTGAGTCCGCGGACACGCATGCGAACGTCTCCGACCTGCACACTGCGTTTTGGATATTCATGAGTGATCGCGCGGCCCACCATCATTTCAATGAGTGACTGCCGCGAAAACTCTTCTGCTGGCCTTGTTGAGATGTGGCAGCCGTCACGCAGTACACAAATTGTGTCCGAGATCGCGAAAACTTCATCAAGGCGATGGCTGACATAAATGATGCCAATTCCCTGCAGGGTGAGTTCTCGGATGATTTGCATCAGGCTGTCCACTTCTCGTGGCGTAAGCGCAGCTGTCGGTTCATCCATTACCAGAAGGCGAACGTCCCGCAGGAGCGCGCGTGCGATTTCGACAATCTGCTGCTGAGCTACCGACAGATCTCGACACGGTGAATCCAGGGGGATTGAAACGCCCAGCCGCTCGAAGACATTTTTGGCACGTTGTCGTTCATCCCGGTGATTCAACAGTGACGATTCCCGACCCAGGAACAGGTTCTCAACGGGTGACAAATCAGGAACCAGATTGAATTCCTGATAGATGACTCCAATTCCCGCTCGAATGGCACTTACCGGATCTCGAAACACAACGGACTGACCGTCCATTGTCAATTTGCCGCGATCCGGCTGATGTGCGCCGGCGAGGATTCGGATCAAAGTACTCTTGCCAGCTCCATTTTCACCGACCAGTCCAAGGACCCGGCCGGCGTGGACGCGAAGAGACACATCCTCCAGTGCACGTACACCGGGAAATGATTTGCTGATCCCTGAGATGTGGAGCAGCACTGAAGACCCCATGTTGAGAATCGGTTTTCCGTGATGTCAGGTATTGCTCTTCTCATGGCTGCTGCTGGTTTGCAGTTCCGGATCGGTTTCCGCATCAGCCCGGTAGTACAGTTTGGACGGAATCAACTCTTCGTCCGGTACGTCTTCGCCATCAAAATGCTGGATGATCAATTCAATCGTGCGGCGACCCATTTGTCTGGGAAACTGGATGGGGTCGCAAAGGATTCTCCCCGCAAGAATGGCTTCTTTTCCGGCCTTTTCACCGTCAAATCCGATGATTGTAATCTGGTCCTGGAGGCCCGCTTCCTCCAGTGCGGAACAGGCCCCTAATGCAGACGGGTCGTTGATGGCAAAAATCGCCACCAGGTCACTGTGTGCTGTCAGAATATCCCGTGTTTTCGCATAACCAACGTCTCGTTTGCCTCCTCCATTCAATTCCGACACAACGTCAATCTGAGCAGCACCGTTCGTGGCATTGTGAGCATCGATGATCTCGTGGAAGCCTTGTGTCCTCATCTGACAGGATTCGACATCCGGATAATTCAGGACAGCAACTTTCCCGCCGGATTCCCCAAGCAGCCTGACCATGGCCTCACCAGCCAGTCGTCCGCCCTGCAGGTTGTCGGTTGCCACGTGACTTACCACCCGTCCGGCATCCCCGGTATATTTAATGTCGTTGGTGAACACCGGGATACCGGCGTCATTGGCTTTTTTGATCGCCTGACCGATTGACGCTGAATCGGCCGGATTCAGTACAATCGCTGCCACACCCTGAATAATGAATTCGTCGATTTGTTCAGACTGCCGGGCGACGTCTTCATTGGCTGAGACGACGGTCACCTGGTAACCATGTTCCCGCGCCTCTGCTGTCATGGTGTCGGCGATAATCTGAAAGAAAGGATTTGTCAGCGAGAGTGCTGAATAGCCGATCGTGCCTTTGGAATCGCCCGCGGTTGATCCACTGCCGCTGGCATCAGATGTTTCCGAACGACTTGAGTCCGAATCTGTGCAGCCACAATGCATCAGTCCGGCGAGCAGTACGAACAAAAATGGGAGACGATGTTTCATCGTTTTTTCCGGCCAGAGAGTTCGTCACGTTGGGGTTCTGTCGAGGACAATCAGAACATCATAACAATCCATTCCTGACGATCCAGAAACCCGCTACGTCGATGTTGCCAGACAACTTTGCAGAATGGTGACGGACTAACCAGGTGAACGTGATACAGTCAGAGCCGGCCTGTTCCCATTTTCGCATGTCGATCTGCTGTCATTTGTCTAATTCAACCGATACCACACCGGATCTTATCTTATGCCTCGCATCCAGCCATTCAATGCCATTCGCCCTGCTCCAGAACACGCGGCAGATGTTGCTTCCGTGCCTTATGATGTCGTCAGTCGGGCTGAAGCTGCAGCATTGGCGAAAGGCAATCCCCACAGTTTTTTACACGTCATTCGTCCGGAAATCGATCTGCCTGCGGAAACAGGTCCTTACGCTGACGAAGTTTACGCCGCCGGTCGAGCCAGTCTGGATCGATTACTTTCTGAAACTGTTCTGCAGCATGATCCCGACCTCTGTCTCTACGTGTATCGCCAAACGATGAACGGCGTGCCTCAGGTAGGGCTTGTGTGTTGCTGTCACGTTGACGACTACGCGGATGACCTGATTCGCAAACACGAAAAAACACGGCCGGACAAAGAGGATGACCGTACACGTCACGTCCTCACTCTGAATGCCCATGCAGGGCCCGTGTTCCTGAGTTATCGCGGTAATCAGAAGATCGATGGTCTGATCGAGACAGTTGTGGATACTCAACCGCTGTACGATTTCACAGCCGAAGACGGCGTGGAGCATACCGTCTGGAGAATTACCGAAACAGATCCGTATGTGGCGGCCTTTTCGGCAGTGCCCGTGTTCTATGTCGCAGACGGCCACCATCGCTCGGCCAGTGCCCTGCGTGCCGCTATGCGGCGGCGGAAGGCAAACGAACGACACACCGGCGACGAAGAGTACAATTGGTTTCTGTCCGTGCTGTTTCCTTCAGATCAGCTGACGATTCTGGCCTACAACAGAGTTGTCCGGGACCTCAACGGTCTGACAGCAGATGAGTTTCGATCGCGGCTGAATGAAGTTGGGTTGCTGGAAACAACAAAATCCGCGGTACCGGCAGATGCAGGAAGTTTTTGCATTTACGTCGACAGTCAATGGTATCGCGTGACGGTACCCGCCGAATCAATCGAAAAATCAAACGCGGTTGGATCACTGGATGTGGCGATTCTGGAAGACCGCATGTTGCGGCCAATTCTTGGGATCCAGGACGTGCGGACGGACAATCGCATCGATTTTGTCGGGGGTATTCGCGGTACGGATGAACTGGAAAAAATGGTCGAATCCGGAAGCTGGGCGGTCGCCATTTCAATGTATCCCACGTCGATGGAACAATTGATGAGCGTATCGGATGTAGGCGAGATCATGCCGCCGAAGAGCACGTGGTTTGAACCCAAACTTCGAAGCGGACTGCTTGTCCATTCACTCGGTTGAGTAACTACGCCAGTGATTCGAGTACCTTATCGATCAATTTGTATTCTTTAGCCTCTTCCGCCGTCATGAAATTGTCGCGGTCGGTGTCTTCCTGAATTTTTTCCAGTGTCTGGCCAGTGTGCTTCAGCAGGATTTCGTTCATCCGCTGTTTTACACGCAGCACTTCTTTGGCGTGAATCTCCAGTTCTGCTGCCGTACCTTCCATGCCGGCCAAAGGCTGGTGAATCATTATACGTGCATTGGGCAAAGCGTGACGCTTGCCTTCAGCGCCCGCAGTCAGCAGGACGGCTCCCATACTGGCAGCCTGACCAATGCAGTAAGTCGCAACATCACAGCTGATGTACTGCATGGTATCGTAAATCGCCATGCCAGCCGTGATCGAACCGCCCGGGGAATTGATATAAAAGTGAATATCAGCCTTGGAATCATCAAACTGAAGGAACAGTAACTGAGCCACGATACTGTTTGCCACGTCGTCATTAACGCCACTGCCAAGAATGATAATCCGATCCTTCAGCAGGCGGCTGTAAATGTCCATTGCACGCTCTTCGCGACCGTGCTTTTCGATGACGTAGGGCACCAGGGCAGTCATAAAGGAATCCATCCGGTGGGCTTGGAGAATGATTAGATCAACTGGAACCGATCAGGTCTTCTTCGATGTTCCGGTGGGCTTGTCAAGGACTTCATCCACCAGACCGTAGTCCTTCGCTTCCTGTGACGTCAGATAGTGGTCACGTTGTGTGTCATTGGCAATCTGTTCCACGGACCTGCCGGTATGCCCCGCCAGCAGTTCATTCAGCAGTTCGCGTGTTTCCAGAATGTCTTTTGCCTGAATTTCGATGTCTGAAACCTGTCCTCCAACCTGGCCGTGCGGCTGGTGAATCATCATCTTGGAATGTTTCAGTGCGAATCGTTTTCCCGAGGCGCCTCCGGCCACCAGGATTGCTCCGCCGCTGGCTGACATCCCCACACAGTATGTGGCAACGTCACACTCAATAAACTGCATGATGTCGTAAATCGCCAGTGTTGCCGTGACCGAACCACCTGGTGAGTTTACGTACAGATGAATGTCCTGATGCCGGTTTTCTGACTGCAGGAACAGCAGCTTCATAACAACCAGGTTGGCACTGCCGTCGTGGATCGGACCATCCAGAAAAATAATCCGATTGTCCAGCAGCAGATCACCGACACCCATTTGACGCTGAGCGGTGTAGTCGCGGGCGAGCATGGGACTATAGTCCATACGCGAGTCCTGCATTGATCTGTCTTCCTTTACTCAGTGCATTCGTGAATGTCTGTGACTGGAGGGTATCCCGAAGCCTCCAGCCGAAAAATTGGCCGGATTCGCGGCGTTTGCTCACGGCAGGGATTGCCGCTGCTAACGAAGAGCTGCATTCAGGACCCATCCCCGCTGTCGGCTTCGTCACTCGTCGGACCACCGTCCGCTACCTCTGTTGTCGTGATGTTTCCACAAATCGCGATGGCGGCAGTAGCCACGTCGTTTTCTGCAAATGGCTTGCGTGGAATATCGGTGAACGAGACTTTTTCCGTGACCAGGTCAACTGCTTTGCGTTCCCGCAGTTGAGCTTCAAGATTTTCCATCATTCCAGACTTGATCAGACGGGCACGAACCCGACGCAGTGACTCGCCGCTTTGGAATGCCATCATCATCAGTTCATTGTCAATGTCAGAGTCCTCGCATTCAATGTTTTCAGCGGTCGCAATTCGGTCCAGGACGAAATGCTCCTTGAGCGCCTGACGCGTGTTCTCAATTGCATTTTGACGAATCTCATTCTCGCGAGCCATGATTTGTTCACGTGTGAACCCGGCCTGCGACATTTCCAGCATTTCCCTTTTCAGTGCGTTTTCCGTCTGCTGTTTGACGAGTGACTCGGGCAGATCCCAGTCGGCTGCCTCAGTAATCCGGTCCAGCACCTGCTGTCGAGTCGATTGGCGATGTTGATATTCGATTTGTCGTTCGATTGCTTCGTGCAGTCGTTCGTCCAGACTTTCTTCGGATTCACAGTCCAGGCGATCGAGAAATTCACGGTCCATCGTTGGAAGAACCTGTTGCTGAACTTCCTTCACGGTGAATTCAGCATCGACCGTTTCACCACGCATTTCAATTGTCGGAGACTGCAGCGAAACAGTCAGTTCGGCGTTGCGGACATCTCCTGCAGAGGCTCCGGCCATCAGTTCATCAAATCCGCTGAGTTCACTGTCCTGAAATCGCAGTTCCGAGTGCAGTTGCAGAGATACGGAATCAGATTCCCTGAGTTCCCTGCCATCATATCGGAAGACGATATCACAAACGACAAAGTCGCCTTTTTGAGCCGGGCGGTCGACCCTGTCCCGTTCCGCATGCGACGACAGGAATTGTGTTCGAAAGGCTTCGAATTCCTCATCAGATACTTCACCTGATTCACGTTCAATTGTGAGTGATGCGTAGTCAGGCAGTTCGAATTCAGGCCGAACTTCAACGTCGAACTCGTAACGAAAATCACCGGACTCAGGTATGTCCAGGCTCTCCACGTTGATTTCGGGCTGGTTGATCGGATCAATGCTGTTATCGTCGGACAGTTGCTCCAGACTCTGAAGCAGCACCTTTTGCTTCACATCACTGATGATTTCATCACGAAATCGCTTTTCCAGCAGCGCAGCGGGAACTCGTCCGATGCGAAAACCAGGGACCTCTGCCTTTTCCGCCAGGTCATTGATGGCTTCGCTGCGGACATTCGCAATGTCAGCCTCGGATACCGTGACAACCACATGTTTGCGACAGGGGCCGACCTCTGAGATCTGAACATCCAGATTCAGCTTGCCGGATTCCTCCACTTCGCTCTGGACTTCCGGATCGGTGGCTGTCGCTTGCCCTTCACTCATGCCTGTCCCTTTTTTCGCCTGACGCCGTCTCAATTAGAAGATTGAGCGCGCGATCATCAAGGCCACAAAAAGAGCGGGCGAAGGGATTTGAACCCTCGACATCCACGTTGGCAACGTGGTGCTCTACCACTGAGCTACACCCGCGTCTCAAAAACACGACAACTGCCGCATTTGTCAAATTGTCACGTGATGCAAGTTATCTGCAATGCTCACATCGGCCTGCTTCACCGCCTCCATCAGAAATTCTCTGATTGGCGCAGAGAAGATTATGAAGGAAACCGACACCTCGTCAACCGAATCATTTTTAATGTGGACGGATTGGCAGATTGGCAGGTGAGAATTGCGGAAGTGATTGCAAATAAGATTGTCGTGCTGCGGCCAAATCACTGCGAGGTCATTTCTGAGGCTGCTCGATGCCTGGCTTGAACGGCATACCACGAGTTATGCTCGGATTGAGCAAACCGTGTGCCTGCCGGAACTTCAGCTTGCTCTTTCGTGGCAAAAACGTGGTCCCCGGCTCCAAAGCCTCACACCGTCTGCTCTGTCTTTTGGGTCGGATTTGGGCCCAATTCGGCGTCAGGCGTGGATTCCCAAACCGCAAAACGGCCTTGTTGTTCAGCTTTCATCAGCGATGAATTTACCACCGCTCATGAACAACCCGTTGTCGCACGGTGTACACCATTCAAGCTGCACCTGATACTCGAATTGGCGGCTTTCGCTGGCCATTCGAACCGTCACAACTCCCGGTGAGACAGATCCACGGTGCAGCATTCCGATGCCGGATCTGCTGATTTCTCGAGTCATGGCAGAAATCGTGTTTCCTCGCGGGGTCTTGATTTCCGCCGGAACGGATAATTCCAGCCGTTCACTGGTGCGCAGGTTTGTACAATCGCTTTTGCCGATACTGTCCAGCACCGTACGAAGGTCATTAATAGTGGGTCGACTGAAGGGATCCGGCATGTTTGGCTCCGGGTGCAGTTGCCGGCCGGGGCAGAAAACTCCCACGGCCGCAAATGAACTGTCAGTGGTCTGGAGGTAAATATGGCCGCTCTGTTTTCCAGGTCGGCACTTGTTCTCTTTGGTGCCAAAGACACAGGAATCGTTAGTCTGAACGTTAAAGCGGGCCCTGATCTCTGCGCCATCCGGGTTCGAGACCCAGGCTACTTCTCAATTCACCATAGACATGGTGCTGGAATGGCGACGACCGTCAGACTCTATGTCGAGTTCCGGTTTCGGGCATCCTCCACCTGACCACTTGACCTGTACCGGGCCATCGGTATCACCGATTGTTCCGATTCCGCAGATTTTGCCTCTCGGGAGCAATCAGCAGATACGCAATGACTACTCCTCCCAGCAACATCAGCCATGTTCGTACAGAGATTGTGGCGGCAACTTCTGTTTTCGGACCAGCGGAGGTTGCCACAGAAGACTGAGACTCAAAATCGCTGAGAAAGGGATCCGGGTCTGAGGGCTGCAAATGCAATTCGGCTGCTACTGCGGCCTTCGGACTCTCGAGTGGCAAACCGTCAACATCTGCAGGTGTTGTGACATCAGAAGCCGAAACAATCTGATCATACGATTGTGTTACGCGAGGCAATTGACTACCAGAGACCGTGCTTACAGGTTCTGCATTGATTTTTGTGTCGCCTGAAAATTCAACCTCTTCGTCAAACGAAAAATCAGTCGTTGTCTCGTCAATGATTGATTCGTTGTCCTGCCAGACGCCCATTGAGTCGGACGACTGCCAGAGGCTGTCTTCGATCGACGGGTCATCGTCAAAGATCACGTCGGTATTCGTCAGTTGGTTCTGCGATTCGCCGAACTGTTCATTTTCAGAATGGTTGCTGACGTTGTTCAGGAAATTACCGATGGTCTCAGGTGAATCATCAACGACGTTGACCAGATCGAATTGAGGTTTCTCCTCATCCAGAGCAGGAAATTGTTCCTCTGGCACATCGAATGTGAGCGATGGGGCGCTATCACCGAAGCCGTCGACTGGAGTGGAATCTTCGATCGCTTCTTTAATCAGAGGGTCGAATTCAATCGGAGGATCGAAGTCGTCAACAATAGACGTCTTATCATTGTTCTGATCCGCGAGCCATTCTTCGGCCAGTGCATCCAGGTCGTCAGATTTTTCGTCATCTTCCTGGAATTCGGCCATAATGTCGGCGAACGTGGGCCGGCGCTGTCGCTGGTTAAATGTCGCGGTGTCCGCTGTGTGTTGCGGAAATTGTTGTTCCTTCTGTTCATCTTCCGAAGCGGACTCTTCGGCCTGTTCATTCTGCACTTCATTCGAGTGTCCGACGACCACGACAGGTCTATTGTTTTCGTTTTCATCGATCTGGTCGTCATCGAGAAACGGATCAGGTGAGATTGTGTCTTTGAGCTTTGGTTTCAGCCACCGGTTGATGCTGAAAAAACCTTCGTGATCCTGCTCACCCGATTTGTCAACGGGACTGTCGGAAAGTGACGCGAGCAATTCGTCGGATGCTTCAGCCTGATCGGGATCCGTTTCGGATTTTGCGTTGTACTCGTCGAGTTCAGAAAGGTTCATGAACTCACGTTCTGGTGCAAAGAGATGCCGAAGACGGTTGCCGGAACAGCCGGAAACGGTGATCAGCAGCCCAAGGGGCAGGATCATCAGGCGTTTGGAAACGGACATTGTTCAAACTTTCCACAATTCGCACACGAAAGACGACCGCGCAGCGTTTCCCGAACGGAAGAACCTACTGGATAATCGTCACTTCAGCGCAGATCGGAAAAACCGTGATTGGTCGACTTCAGGAATCGCGTGCGGTTCGTGTCCTGAACCTGCGCCCTGGGCAAATCGCGGTGACAGCGTACTCAGGCAAGGATTTGACGAGGTCTCTGCGGACGACCCGTGGTGTTGCAGGAGATTCCCGAAAAACTCCTCAAGGTTGTTTCCTGAGGATCCGACAGAGTGAGACTTAAGCCGCAGAGTTCACTGGTCTGTCTTTTTGCAGACATTAGTGCGAATTTGGATTTGTCTCCGTTTTATGATTCATCAGTCACTGCACCTCCCGTTTGGTTGGGTATGGCAGCGACTTTTGCGGGAGAGGCCGGTTTATGTATCACGGCTGGATGACGATCGTTTTGGCAAACGATAACCCGCTCAGATCAATTGCTCTGTCTCAAGAGAAGAATCGCGAAGTGCGGCGGCTGTCAGAACAGCTTGACGGCGGGTGATTGTCAATTGCAGGCGGACTCAATTTGCAATTGTTTCTGTGACAGAATGACGCCACTGTTTGACGCAGGCTCGGTTGACTTCATCTGTTGCAGAAAATCAGACAGTGCACGAACGCTATGGATTCCATCGTGATGTTGCTTAGCTGCCGGTCGTTGAAACGCCATAGTGCACGGAACCAGTACTGTCCTCACCGGATTGCGTTTCATCCATGAATTCGCGTTTGTGATATTCCACCTGCTGGTTTGGAGTGTGGTCCCGAACTTTTTCATCGGAGAGCTGGAAATGCCCGTCCGGACGATCGGCGAAGAACATACGGAACCACAACATCTGTTCCACATTTGGCTGAGGTGAATGCAGCTGGATCTCAATTCCCGTTTCGTACCACTCGAACAGCATTCCGAAGAAACCACTTGGGATGTATTTCACAGATGCAAGGTCCACTCCTACTGAACGAAAACCGTCGTTTTCAATCAGTTCGGACAACACCTCCCGCAGCAGTGCGAGGTCGGCACCGTCCCAGATCTCAATATGATCGAGTCCCACGACCGCGGTATTGTCATCGGTCCGTATATTGAGTCGTTGTCGTTTCTTTGTGTTCATTCCGTCGTTCTCCCTGTCAGATTTCTGCTGAAGGGAGCAACGCAAACAGTGCACCACATTTCCATGACTGCTGACGGAATTGACTAAACACATTGTCGGACAATGGTTTAGGGTATTTTTTCTGTAAAAAATGGGAATGCGTCTGTGTTTTCATCTGTTTCGCTTTCGAAACAATTGAGGCGTGTTTTCATCTGTTTCGTTTCCAAAAGAATTGAGGTTGGGACAGTTGTACTCTCCTGTCATTTGCTGTGGACCTGTAATTGGGATGGATTCTTGTTTTGGACCACGTGTTGGTAAGGTCTGCGAATCCGGTAGTCACAGTGTGGTCTCACCTGGATCTCGAGGCGCGATTCGTAAGCCCGTTTCATCCGGCGGCTGAGTGATCTGAATGTACTCGCGAGTTTGTCTTGCCAATTCTTTTCACCGACCGTACAAGGTTGTCGATGGTCCCGTGGAATCCGAATGTTCATCAGCCCGGTGGAATATGTATGGCAGAAGCCTCAATTCACCTCAACAGCCAGGACGAAGCCCGAGCGCTGTTTGGGCCGCAGGATGAGTATGTTCGTCGAGTGCGCACGGCAACGGATGCGAGTATTGTGCTGCGAGGAAACGAGATCCGGGTATTCGGGACGCAGTCCCAGGTCAGTGATTGCTGTCGTATTCTGTCTGAATGGCAGGGCGTTCTTGCGAACAGCGGAGAACTTCTGCAAAGTGATGTAATCAGGAGTTTGAATCCCGACGTGAATGACACCACAGCTCAACGAATTGTCGCTGAAGAAACTCTTCGTGCCAGCGATCCGTCCGGAGCTGCGACCATTCGTGATGCGTCAACATCACGGCGACCGAAACGTGTGCATGTCGGGTCAATCCAGCCGAAAACGAATGGCCAGCAGTACTATATGAATGCAATGCAGGATAATGCGCTGGTGTTCAGTGAAGGTCCGGCCGGATCCGGAAAAACGTACCTGGCCGTTGCAATGGCTCTCCAAGCCCTGCAGGCGGAAGAGGTACGCAAAGTCGTCCTGGTACGACCGGCAGTTGAGGCGGGTGAGAAACTGGGATTCCTGCCGGGTGATATGCAGGCAAAAGTCAATCCGTACCTGCGTCCCCTGCTGGATGCCATTAACGAGATGCTCGAATTTGACCAGGTCCGTCGATACATGAGTAACGACGTGATTGAAGTGGTACCGCTGGCCTTCATGCGAGGCCGGACCCTGAATGATACTTTTATGATTCTGGATGAAGGTCAAAACACGACCATTACGCAGATGAAGATGTTTTTGACCAGAATGGGGGTAAATTCCCGTATAGTGGTTACCGGCGACTCGACTCAAAATGATCTGCCTAAGGGGACCCGCAGCGGTCTGATTGACGGAATGGAACGACTTTCCGAAATTGACGGGGTTGCCATTGTTCGGCTCACAGGAAAGGATATTGTGCGTCACCGCCTCGTTCGCGAGATCGTTTCGGCCTACGACGATGGTTCCGGTTTCACCAGGTAGCAGCAGGGCTGTTTTACCGAGAAGTGTTCCAGGGCCGTTTTCCTGCTTTGTCAGACGTTTGACGAAGATCGGCCAGCGCGACGGACGTCACTCCGTCAGCAGTTAACGCAATGACGTTCTTTGGGACACGCCGTGCCCGACAAACCCGAGTCTTCCGCCCGACACAGTCATGGTGGGAAAGACTGAGGGAGTCCCTGCGGGACTACAGAATCGTTAAGCAATTGCTTATCGGTGTTGCTGCTGTCGTTGTATTGCTGGTTTCGCTGCAGTCCTGGCGACCTCGATTTCCGTATCGTGAAGGACAGTTTGTCAGAGATGGCGCTCTGTCCCGCGTGGACTTCAACGTCGAGAATGTGCTGGAAACGCGTCAGGCAAGGCACAATGCCGAGGAAAATGCTGACCCGGTCTTCATCAAGCACGACAATGTGATTGATGATCTCACGGCCAGGTTTCGCAGTCATTTGAGCGCCGTTGCAAATGCTGAATCACCAGCTGAGCTTGATCCGTCTGTGGCTCAGGCGTTTGGCCTGATACAGGATGCCGCGAATTTTCAGCAGCTGCACACACTGCTGAGGGATGCCGTATCTGTCGGTAAACTGCTCGATCAGCTGGCACTCGATTTTTCCCAGTGGCTGGGCGGGGCCCGTGTCGTTGGCATCCTGGATTCACGTGCTTTGGCCGATTTACAGATCGCGCAGCCGGAACAGACCCGAATCGAGATTGTCGGCCCTGACGACCCAAATCCATCGCTCAGTTATGCTCCACTGTCCAGCGTGATTCTGGAGGAGCAGCTTCGGGACACCGGGACACTGGGTAAGGCCTGGACGAATTATGAGACACTTCAGCCGATCCGTCTGTGGGTTGAGCCATGGATCTCTTCCAGCCTGAGTGGTCACCTGGTTTACAATGAAAAACTGACGAACGAACGTCGCCAGCAGGCAGCGGAAAGGGCAGAACCACAGTACGACTTTTTCCCGGCTGACAGTGTGCTTGTTCCGGCCGGTGCTCAGATCACTTCCGAACATATGGAGTTGCTGGTCCATGAATTTGAAGCGTACGAAAAAGTGATGACGAGTGGTCAGCGCAGTCTGCGTCTGCTGGGCGCGGCGCTGTTACTGGCAGCGCTTGTAATCCTGATGAGTGTGTATATCGCCGGCTCTCAACCTGAGCTGTTGAATGATCCTGGACAACTTCTGGGATTGATCGCGATCTGTGGGGTCGCTGTTGGTACCGGTACATTTCTGAGTATTGATCCGTGGCGAGCGGAAGTTATTCCGGTGATGGCAACAGTCATCATCGTCGCAATTGTTTACAACCGGGGATTGGCGCTCCTGACCGGCTTTTGTCTGTCTATTCTGGTGGCGTTTGCAACGCTGGAGCGCCTGGACCATTTTGCCTGTCTGATGCTTCTCTGTGTCACGGTGATTATTCCGCTCAAAACAATCTCATCACAGGCGACGATCATCAAAGCCGGATTTTTGGCCGCGGTCGTCGGTTTTCTGTCTGTGTGGGGTCTTAATCTGCTCCAGGCGCAGTCGCTGGCCAGTGTCTGGCAAAACAGCGCCATTCTGTGGGACAGCCTCAAGCTTGCCTGGTGGTCACTGGTCTGCTGTTTCGTGGTCCATGGCAGTCTGACATTCATTGAACGAGTATTCGGAATTGTAACCGACATCAGCCTGCTGGGCCTCACGGATGTGTCCCATCCACTTCTGCAGGAACTGGCGCGTCGCGCACCGGGGAGTTATAACCATTCGCTGAGCGTAGCAATAATTGGTGAGGCAGCTGCAGAAGCGATCGGAGCCAACGGACTCCTGGTCCGGGTTGGAGCCTACTTTCACGACATCGGAAAAATGTTGAAGCCAGAGTATTTTATTGAGAACATGGTCGAAGGTCAGTTGAGCCAGCACGACAATCTGACCCCCGCCATGAGTGCACTTATCATCATCGGCCATGTCAAAGACGGTTCGGAACTGGCTGAACAGCATAACCTTCCGCAGCAACTGGTTGACTTCATTGAACAGCACCATGGTACGACTCTGGTTGAGTATTTCTATCACGAAGCAGCGGCGCGTGCTGACGAGGACCATCGTACAGATGCGGACGAATCGACCTTTCGCTATCCGGGGCCGAAACCTCAGTCCAGAGAAACGGGTGTCATGATGCTGGTTGATGCGGTCGAGAGTGCCAGTCGGACGCTCAGCGAACCGACTCCCAACAGAATTCAGTCGCTTGTGCGGGAAATCACGCTCAAGCGTCTGCTGGATGGTCAATTTGATGAGTGTGGACTTACGATGAGTGAACTGCGCATCGTTCAGGAATCTGTTGTTAAGACGCTGCTGGCTGTCCATCACGGTCGCATCAAATACCCGGATCAGAAAACCGCCTGACAATTCACACCGAATGTTCCGGTTGACTGCAAATGACGTACGAAGTTGATATCACTGCGACACCGCAATGTTTCGATGTAGATCTCAATACATTGCGCCAGGCTGTTATCCAGGCATTGCGCATCGAATCCGTTGCGGGATCTGTATTAAGTTTCACTCTGGTTGACAACGAGACCATTCACGCAGTCAATCGCTCATACCTTCACCACGATTTCCCGACAGATGTCATCAGCTTTCAGCTGGACTGGAGACATCCGAAACGCCGCTCACCGGGTGATGGTGCAAAAGATCGTGCGGCAGGAGCCCACGTCGAAGGTGAGATCATGGTGAGTGTCGAATACGCCGGATCAGAAGCTGCACGACTCGGCTGGGAGTTGCAGTCGGAGTTAACACTGTATGCAGTGCACGGAATGCTGCATGTCTGCGGTTACGATGACCTGGAAATCGTGGAACAGCAGATCATGCGTGCGAGAGAAACGTTTATTCTGGAACAGCTGGGAATTCCTAGAATCCCTCGCGATCCCGACATTGTCATACGATCCGCCGAGTCACCACAGGAGATTCTCGAGTGAGCGGATTGCTCAGGATGCTGCCGACGTTTACTTTTGCTGGTCTCATCTTTTTTCTTTCCCTGATGTGTTTCGCACTTCGTGTTGGGTCAATGCATCAGCTGGAAAAAATCTGCCGAGACCGTACACGCCTGGACCGCCTCGGACATATTCTGTCAGTGCGCCAGTCAACGTTGTTTACATTTGAGTTCCTTTTAATTCTGGCAGTGAGCTGGGGCTGCTGGATTGCTGCTCAACTACCGGCCTTTGAGCCGTTTCACTGGCCATCATCACCGGAACCGATTGTCGTCGCGGTATGGGGATTGCGATTAACCGGAGTTGCGCTGCTGGTCTTTCTGTTTTGGGTTGCACTTCCGCGCTCCATTGCCCGGGCCTTTGGCGGTGTACTGCTGTACCGCTGTTGGGGGCTTCTGGAAGTGATTCGTCGGTTGACGATTCCGGTCTGGAACCTTGCTGGCCGCATTGATCGCCTCATTCACCGCACCGCGGGTCTTGAAGAGCCTGGGGCACGACCGGGCCACGAACTAGCCTGTGAAATCCTGACGCTCGTTGATGAGGGGCAGCGGAACGGCGTGATCTGGACTGGCGGTTCCCGCATGATTTATGGATTGCTGGATCTGCATGATACGGATGTCTCATCCATTATGACTCCTCGTACCGATCTGGTGGCGATTCCGGCCGGCACCTCTCTGCAGGATGCCNTTCACCTCATCATGCAGTGTGGCTACTCGCGATTTCCCGTCATTCGTGCAAGCATTGATGACGTGATTGGAGTTCTTTACGCGCGGGATCTGCTGAGAAGTGTGGCGGAGGGAGCGGATATGCAGCACGAGTCCGTGGAGAATGTAGCGAGGCCGGCAGTCTATGTGCCGGAATCGCAGCGAATTGATGCGTTGATTGATGAAATGCAGGAAAAGAAAATTCAACTGGCAATCGTGGTGGACGAATACAGTGGCGTTGCTGGTGTGGTCACGATGGAAGACATCATGGAAGAAATCGTCGGTGAGATTTCCGATGAATTTGATCCCGACGAACCAAAACTGATGCATCAGGAGGACGGCATTATCGAAGCAGATGCGCGAGCCCATATCGATGATCTCAATGAGCATTTTCTGCTGGGACTGCCGGAAGGGCCAGACTATGACACGCTCAATGGGTTTCTGTTGTCCAGTTTCGGTCGGATTCCCGAGCAGGGCGAAACCTACGAATGGCGAAATTTACGGCTAACGGTTCTGGAGGCTGATGAACGGCAACTCAAACGCGTACGACTGGAACAGCTGGATTCACCTGTACAGTTTGCGGGTTCGGATTGAGTTGTCGCTCATTGAGATGGAACGTAAACGGCCGAAAACGAAACATCGGATTGCTGAGGTGCGCTGGTGTCCGTGCGGCGACCTTCGATGCGAAGTCCCCAGGCTTTTCGTTCCGGTACTTTTACGCGGATCGATTCATCAATGACCGTATCGCATTCAACTTCGGGAATGCCTGAAAGAGGCGGCGAAAACGGTACATGAACGTTGGCTCGTTTTTGACCCCGATCAAATTGAATGTTGACGGTTCCTTCGATTAACTCACCACCCAGTTCGTCGGTCACCCGCTCGAAGGTGGTTTGCCTGGATGAACCGGCACCCTGAGAATCGTCGCCATTTCTGTGGGGACCATCCTGACGCTGGGCTTCAGTTTTATCCGAAACCTTTTTTGGTACTGGCTGATTAATCAACAGGGTTCGATCGTCGCCTGACGAATGGTCCGCTCCAGATGAATTATCCAGAAGTGGTGACGATCGACCACGCAAACCCCTGAACAGACGCTTGCGCCGCGCTGGCGACTGTTGTTCAACAGACGGATCTCCCGACACGGTTTGTGGTTCGATTCTGCGCCGTCGTTCACTTCGTGGAAGAAGTTGTTCCTGATCTCGCCACGTATTGGGGGCCAGGGAGGGTCGATCCGATTCCGGGACGGCGATCGTTAGGTCCGTGGACCGCAACCAGTCCGGATTCAGATCCAGCACGGATTGACTGCCCAGTCCCGCCATATTGACCTGCTGAAAATAACTGTGCCGATCTCGCGGGATGCCGAAGAATTCTTCGGGTACCGGGCTCATCACGGCAATGACCAGCAGTACAAACAGCCCGGATGCGAGCCACCAGCTCAGTGGAGACCCCGGTGGCATTGTGCAGAAAGCAATAACGCACGGAGAGAACAGTGTGGCGGCTCCCGCTGCCATTAGTGTGGTCGTTTCGGCGGAGACACTACGAGCAGGGTTGAAGAGCATCCAGGCAAACAGGCTGACGAAAGCGGTAAACGCAGCCATCAGGAATGCGACTGGTTCCGACGGATTAAAAATATTCGTGTTCTGAGTTCGACTGTTCCACAACACCATCGCCGTCAGAATCAGACCCAGCCAGATCGACATCGCAATCAGGCGACGATTGCGCGAAGCACGTGATGTTGTCAGTTGCGGAGACATCGCATCCTGCGGGGGTGAGTTGCGGTGACAATCTGCGGAAAACAGCGGTTTGCATATTGTAGGTCTGCTTCACGATGGTGGGAACCGCGATCTGTCACCCAGCTCTTTTACACTCTGGTTCGGAGCATCTCGTGGGGCACCTCCCCGCTTGGAACCAGATGAACTGGTCGTCCGGACAGATCATGAATCGTGTCACTGGCTTTCAGGCCGACTGCGTGATAAACCGTGGCGCAAAAATCTTCTACACCAATCTTGCGAGACGTGGGATGTTCTGCTTTGTCGTTGGTGGTCCCGATGACCTGGCCATGGCGATAGCCACCTCCCGCGAACAGAATGCTTTGAGCCAACGGCCAGTGATCACGACCGGCATTTTTGTTAATGCGCGGTGTATGTCCGAACTCACCGGCCGTTACCACCAGCGTATCCTCCAGCATCCCACGGTCTGCAAGGTCCTGAATCAGGACTCCGACGCATTTGTCATGTCGCGGCAGCTTGTCATTGAGTGCATTTTCGATGTTGCTGTGATCATCGAAATAACCGGTGTTCAATGACACGAAACGGACTCCGGCTTCCACAAGTCTTCGTGACAGCAGTGCCTGTTCTCCCCAGCCTGGGCCGTATCGTTCTTTAAGTCTGGGATCTTCGTCGGCCAGATCGAACGCCTGGCGAACGCGACCGGAAAGCACAATATCCAGAGCCTGCTGCCCGACAGAGTCGAAGGCATCGAAATCAGCATTGCGATCCATGCGACGTCGCAGACCGTCAAGCTGTTGCTGGAGGTGCACACGATTAATAAGTCGCTGGTCACTCAGGCCGTCGACGAGTGAAAAGCTCTTGTGGTCACCGGTTGGCAGTCTGCCGGCTTCGTTGCCGTAGCTGAATTCGCCGCAGCGGAACGGGTTTTTGTCCACTCCCAGCCACGCACCGCCGTGAAAGCCGAACCCTCCGTCATTCATGTTGACGGCTGACAGCGAACCCGATTCAGTTGGGCCACGCAGATGAGAGATTACGGCACCCATTGAAGGTTGACGTGGTTTGCGGTCAGCACTGGTGGAGCCGAGTCGTCCGGTGAGCATCCAGTGCGCGGCGGCCCAATGGTCTCCGTTTCCGTGCGACAAACTACGGATTACGGTGCAGTGCTGCATCACTTTAGCGTGTTCCGGGAGCAGTTCGCTGACATCCAGACCGGGCAGACGCGACGCAACAGGTTTCCAGGGGCCTCGTACTTCCGTCGGAGCCAGCGGCTTCATGTCAAACGTATCGAGCTGGGAGGGACCGCCGTGCATCCAAATCAGAATGACGGACCGCTTTGGTTTTTCATCCGAACTCTGCTGTTCTGCTCGCAGCAGGTCGGTCAGCGAAAGACCGAATGTGCTCAGTCCGCCGATCTGAAGGAATCGGCGACGTTGAATTCCGTCGCAGAGGGTTTGGTTCGATGTGCCGTTGATCGTCAGCATGGCTGGCTCCTGAGTTCGGAGCAAATCGGAGACGGATTGCGAGAACGCAGCCAGATCGTGACGAATTTAATGTGAAATCGCAATTCCATTAGGGTCAGGCGACCTGGGGTGGTCGCCAATGAGACATCAGATATGAAGCTGAATAACGTCGTGGTCGTTTTTGTAAAGGAGCCAATCGGCAGGGAATTGCCGATTGGACAATACCGACCGATGGCGAGTAACATAGAAATACGACACTTTCCGGCATTCAATTTGCATTACCCACGTGATTCGTCAAAGGAAACAGCATGAACTCACTGGGTTTGTATTGCTTTGCTGCAGCGTTTGCAGGAATAGTGCTTATCGCTCAGGAATACGCAGATGCGATCGTCGAGCGAAGAACTCTCGAACTACCAAACAATCTGAAATCCGCCAATGTCTATGGTGACGACGTCTTTGACCGTGAAGGTACGTTCTATGATTATCCTGCTGATGATGGCTTTCGGGACGTAACTCGTTCAGTGGAACGTACGGATCATAACCAAAATAGACCGAAATTCCTGAGAGGCTGACCGGAGATCGACAGTGAAAGAGACGTTGATTTCGGTCCGCTGTTGGTGCCCATCAGGGCATTCAGCAGTTCGGAGTGATGCCAGCTTCACTTTGTTGACATTTGATTCAATGCTTGTTGCTTCGCCTTGTGATTTTTCAGATTCGTCCCCTTCGGGGTAGGCCGCACTTAGTGATCCTTGATCATGGAAAAACGACAGATTGGGCCGTTTATTCTGGAGGAGCAGATCGGCATCGGAGGAATGGGGGTGGTGTACCGGGCGACCTACCCAAAGAACAATAAGAAGGTTGCTGTCAAGATCCTGGCACCGGGACTGATGGAAGATCCGAAACTCCTCAGCCGTTTCGAGCGAGAAATCAAAATTCTCAAACGACTCAGTCATCCCAACATTGTTAGGTACTACGGGGGTGGTACAGAAAACAATCAGCGGTACTACGCCATGCAGTTCATCGATGGTGGGTCACTGCAGGAGATGATTAAGCAACGAGGACGACTCACCTGGGAGCAGACAATTCATGTGGGGCGCCAGGTCTGTTCCGCACTCGAACACGCGCACAATGCCGGTATCGTTCACCGGGACCTCAAACCGGCCAACCTGTTCGTGTCACGCAAAGGCCGACTGATGCTGGGCGATTTTGGAATAGCCCGTGATACCGAAGCCACAGCACTGACGGCAGCCGGGAAAACTGTTGGTACTTACGCTTATATGGCTCCGGAACAAATCAACGGGGCACATCCGATCTGCGGCAAAACCGACCTCTATGCACTGGGGTGTCTGATGTATGAGGTGCTGGTTGGTGAGACACCATTTGTGTCAGACAACCCCGCCCAGATGCTCATGCAGCACATGAATGACGATCCCCACAATGTTACGGAGTTTGCTCCGGACTGTCCCGTCTGGCTGGACAATCTCGTCGACCGAATGCTGTCCAAAAATCCGGACGAACGTCCGTTTGATGCGCTTGCCGTCCATACCGAACTTGGCGAGATTCGTGAAAAACTGGCCTCGGGAAACAGCGTGACCGCCGATGCCACAACGCCTGCCGCACAGATTGATACGCGAGTCGACAGGGACCAGTTGCGGAAGTCCCTTGGCAAGAAGAAGAAAAAAAAGAAAAAGCGTGAAGATGTCCCCCTGCACGAGCAAACGTGGTTCCTTGCAACCTGTCTGCTCGCGTTAATCGGAGTTACGATCTGGTTGTTGTGGCCGAAGAGCGTGGCGTCTATCCATGCGGAACTAACACTTGAAATGGAAACCGGAGACTGGACGACACAGCGGGACACACTGGACCAGTGGATAGAGATTGAGAAAGACTATCCCAACACGCAATTCGCAATCGATGCGCGTTTCTGGATCGATCATCTCCATCTGGGAATTCTTGAACGCCAAATGAAAAACAAGGTCGAGCGCGGTCTTGGAAAGATCGAAACGGCGCTCGAGCAGCGTTGCAAAGACATCTTCGACTTTGACGGCAATCTTCTGTCGGTTGTTGAGCAATATGACGACATTGTCCAGGAATTTGACGAATTAACATTCGCACATCTGGAGCGGGATCCGCCTCCTTATCAGCTGACCCTGGATGAATTCAGGACATGGCGATTGTACCTCTCGAATCGACGTGATGAAGCGTTGCAAAAGGTCATGGAGAGCACCGCGTGTCGCGAATTATTTTCTTCCTGGATGCGGCGGACCGAAGAACTGTATGCAACGGGTGGAATTCAACAGGCACTGAAAACCTGGACGGTTACGGCGCGGCTTTATCTGAACGAAGACCGCGTATCGGATTTTCGACGATATGCCGAAAGACGCAGCCGTGGGCTGATGGCAGAAATTCCGCTCGTTGAACCGTTGTAAAACCAGCCGGTATCACAACGCGAGGAAGAGAATCCTGTCCAGGTGCGTCTGGACACCAGGGATTTGATTGATAGTTACGGCTGACTAGGAATTTTACGAATCAACAGACTGACCAGGAGTTCCGGTACTCNCTCCATTTTCAGTGATTGACGATGTTCTGTAATCGGTTTGTGTGTTCCACGCTCATCGAACAGTCCGGTGGCTTTTACACGCGATGTAGCGTCGGAGGCTCCTCCTGGTACCGCTGCCGGACCATAACTGTTCGGTCTGCAGTCGGATTCGGCGGGCCGATTGCACGATCGACTGGAGCACTGTTATCCACTGGACAACGGTCCGGCAGATTCGTTATCAAGTGAGTTCTGACGAACCCACAGCACGGTCGATGTCTATTGTCCTGTTCGACCATGCGGGCAATCAGTGTCCCGTCAGATCGGGCGAACAGAAAGAAAAGCGACGCGAATACGAATGTGATGGAGTGGGTGCAATCAAGAGTGCAATTCCCAATGCATTTCAACAGACGGCCGATGACGAAAATTCTTGTACTGCCGGCGCGACCGTTCTGCGGCCTGAATTTCGCGGTGAAGTACGGTTCGGATCGTTGATCCTTCCGACACGGTATCTCCTGTCGCCCCTGGCCGGTTTCACAACTTTGCCTTTTCGTGTGATCGTTCGGACTTTAGGTGGTGTTGGGCTGGCAACAACCGATTTGGTGAACTGTCGCGCGTTGCTTGCCCGGAACGAACGCACGATGGCCATGGTTGAATCACATCCGCGCGACCGGCCGTTTGCTGTTCAGATTTTTGGCAGTGATCCTGGGGCGATGACGGATGCGGCTCAGTTTCTGCAGGAACACGGTGTGGACACCATTGACATCAACATGGGCTGCCCGGTCAGTCGCATCGCCGGTTCAGGCTCAGGTGCCGGTATGATGTGCCATGCCGACGGTACCATTTCGCTTGTGCAGCAGGTCGTGGAGTCTGTCGGAATTCCGGTCAGCGTTAAGATGCGACTGGGCTGGGATGAAACTCAGCTCACGGCTCCGGGTTTCGCTCGAGCGTTTGAACAGGTCGGAGTCTGTGCTGTTGCGATCCATGGCCGTACGCGGGAGCAGGGATTCGGTGGATCTGTTTCGCTGGCAGGAATTCGAAAAGTAGTGGAGGCAGTCGAGAAGATTCCGGTTGTTGGCAACGGTGACATTCGTTCTGTAGCTGACACAGCCCGGATGATTGAACAAACGGGTTGCCATGCCGTTTCGATCGGTCGCGCCGCGCTGGCCAACCCCTGGATTTTTCGCCAGCTGGACGAGTGGGAACGCACTGGTCATTATGCCCCGGCGGGAACATTTGACGAACGTCTGCAGCTGATGGTCAGCCAGTTTGAGTTTCTTGAGAAACGATTCGGCAGCGAAAGGGCAATCGTGCAGTTCCGTAAGATGGCGCACTGGTATCTCAAAGGTATGCGCGTTCGCAGGCGGCTGCGTGGAGACTTTCAGTTTGTCCGCACTCGTCCCGAATTTGATGATGCAGTGAAGCAGATTCGCGAGGAAGGCCCGGTCGACGGTAACCGTACGGGTGTGCTGACGGACGCGCACATACCGGTCCCCTCAGGACCGATCGATAAATGGTGACAGCAGACGTCAGCCGGCCGGAACTGCTCGTTGTTGCTGATCGTAATCCCAGACGTACTGAAACATATTGCGCAACATGGCATCATCGATGACAGGTGGCGGATCATCCGGCATTGCCAGAGTTCGGTTCGTAGCGTCAAAGTCCGGATCGTCACTCCAGTATTCCCGATAGACAGCCATCTGCGCTGTAAAGAACTGCTCCATCTGTGCATCAAACTCCACGACGTCCGTGTCTGCGAATCCATACATCTCATCCAGAAACTCCACCGTTGTCATTCCCAGCGACAGTACAGACATCGGATGCTCGGTGGTCAGATGGTAAATTTGACCATGGAGTTCAGTCGCATTGATCACACGTGTGATTCCTCGACTTACCCAGTCGACAGGAACCAGATTCTTGCGTTCTCCACCTTCCAGGCCCATCATCTTCAAAATCCGATTCGCATCCGGAGCAATTCGAATGCCTGTACTTTCCGCAGCGGGAGTCAGCAACGACATCGACAGTCGCAGCGGCAGATACGGACCGTGGAAAGTGCTTGTGTAACCGGTTTTCGAATCCCCGACAATTATGCTGGGCCTCAAAATCGTGGGTGGCATCTGCAGGTCAGCACTCAGAACCAGTTGTTCAGCCTGTCGCTTGCTTGCTTCGTATACATTGCGGGGTTCCGTGTTGCCGGGCACCGGAGTTTCATAGGCGACAGAATTGACTTTGCCACAGACATACGCTGTGGAGATATAGAAGAGCTGCGGTATCCCAATTCCCTCGCATAATTCGACGACGTTGCGCGTTCCGTTGAGATTAGAATTCCATGGTTCATCACCCGCGGGCTGAAATTTCAAGCTGGCCGCGCTATGTATAATGGCCGAGCAGTTGCGGCTTGCCCATTTAAGATCATCTTCGCACAGGCCCAGGTTTGGTTGTGTGATATTCCCTTCAAGGACTTTCGGTGTGGGCAGCCGACCGGCTGTTGGTTCCCAGTGCTTCATCACTTCTTCAATGCGTTCGGTCGCGGAAGCCGTTCTGCCGGGGCGCACCAGCACCGCCAGTGAATGTCCCTGCAGGACCAGGTCGCGAATCATGTAGCGACCAAGCAGCCCTGTGGCTCCGGTCAATAGAATACAACTCATGAACTGAGTTCCCTGGTCTTGTTTGGCCAAAACAGTCAGTCGAACCTGACTGTTTCATTCGATCCCGAAGGTCGTGACGGGCTCATCCCTCACCTTCCAAATCGGGTTGATCGGTCATTCACGACGGCTATGCAAACACGGTCGCACCGCCGTCTACGATGATGGTCTGCCCCTGAATCATGTCACTCAAAGGGCTGGCCAGATATGTGACCACATTCGCCACATCTTCCGGCTGAAGGCGACGCGGACCTACGCATGTTCTTGATTCCACCAGCGAAAACATCTCTTCGACACCTGGAATCAATCGAGCGGAATCTGTTTCCACCAGTCCCGCCTGAACAATGTTCACGCGAACATCATGGTCTCCCAGTTCCAGGGCCAAGTGACGAGCCACACTTTCCAGCGCAGCTTTGGATCCGCCGATGAGCCCATAAGCCGGGAGTGCTCGGTGAGCTCCATGACTGCTTAAGCCAATCACTCGCGAGAATCCGGGGCTCTTGTTGAACAGCGGCAGGGCGGCCTGGACAAGTGAAATCAGCGGCTTCACGTTTGTGTTCATTGTCTGATCGAAGTGTGTCTCTGTGGACTTCATCAGATCGCGAAATCCACCGGAAGCTGCATTACTGACAATGATATCCAGCTTGCCAAATTCGCTGTCGACAGCTTCGATCATGCAGTCAACGTCGTCGCGGGCCGAAACATCTGCCTTGACGACAAGGATGTTCCGCCCCATTTGAGCGATTGATTCCGCCACTGTTTCTGCAGCGGCCCGTGACTTTGCATAGTTCAGCACAATATCAGCACCGGCTTCTGCCAGCCGGATAGCGGTTGCTTTCCCGATTCCACGTGAACTGCCTGTCACGAGCGCGGTCTGGCCTGTCAGATCGATCATCGTCAGTGTCCCCGAGTTGATGGATTCAGTTTGTTTTGTGATTTGGTTCACAGAGTGCGAAGAACGATATCGGTTCCGTCACTGGCCACAGTCAGCAGCAGTTCGTCATGAATTTGATAAAAGTTCAACTGTACCGACTGTTGCTGACCCCGGTAGAAACAGTCGGCATGATTATCGGCAAGAACAACCGACCAGCGTGCCGGTCGAAACTCGTTTTCGATTTCGGTTGCCTTGAAGGTGGCTTCGCGAGTCGACCAGTTCATGGCTGCGTTGAGAGCCGGGTTGTTACTTGTATGCAGCTGGTGCTGTTCGTTTTCTGTCAACCAGACCTCAGCGAAGCCGGGAGTGATTGGCTGAATCCGAACCAGATCAATCCCCACGCGACATTGGCTGTCAGTGACTGCAACGGCAACCGTTTGGTCAAGATGCGTGATCGAAATGTTCAGATCAATTGGGATATCGTCAATACATACCACCGGTCGTGAAGTGATGGCGGCAGGATCTTCTGACAGGATTTCGATTTGATTATAGGGTTCCAAACTATATGCCAGGAACGATCTCACAGCTTGTTTGCCAAGCCATCGAGCCACCTGAAATGCTCGTCGCCGATGGCTCGAAGTCAGTCGGCATGCCAATTGTTGTTCTGCCGGAGTCAAACTGTCTGCAGCCACCGCTTCTCGGAATTCCGGAGAACGGGTCGACAACCACACGTGGACCGTGTGAGTTGCGGCTGGATTGGGCAGAAGAGAAGATGACACAGTGTTGTGAATTGTTCGGTTACCGGGCGTTAGCCCCGGGTGAGAATAGTAAATAGACGGAATGCTGTCCGGCTTTGAAGTGGATAGTACGGGTGAGCACGAGGGACATCGCCAGTGGTTGAGATCCGCAAGGTTCAGAACAGGACTAATAACCGGCCATTGTTAGCCATCCCGTTTTCACAGGCATCAGTCGTTTCATCGTCAGCCCGTTGACCTGCATGAACGTTTGGTTGGCTGAATCCTGCAGGACCAGATCGTAAACGGTTCTGTCTTCCTTGAACGTGGTTCGGCATTTGAATCCGGCGATACAGGTCTCACGCGGATTCAGCATTTTCCCTACGATGATTTCGTCGAAAGAGTCTGGTATTTCAGGGCTATAACCATAATACAACCAGGCATCCGAACCACATCCGACCAATACACCATCGAGAATCGCGGGATCAATAATCCATTCGGCTTCCGGTGGAAAATCGTCAGCCAGGCACGACTCCCCAATCTGCAGGTGTGCCGTTCCCTGAAATCTCCATGGTGCCAGCTTTTTAAGTGTTTGATAGCATGGACCGTGCTGAATGGGTGCATCCTTGGAATAGGGATAGTCCATGAGTTCGCCATGCGGCTTTGATATCGTGGTTTCCATGGGCGGGGTTTGTGATCCCAGCAAGATGCTTGCCGTTATCGAAGCGGAGTCGGCTTCTGCTGACTCAAACAACCGGACCGCAACATCGTTTCCGTTCCGTTGGCAGCGAACCACCAAGTTACGAACATCGGTTCCCGCGCACTTGATGCCGTTATGAATCTGCATGTTGCGGATGACGATGGTCCGTTCGCCTGGCTGAGCCAGAACTTCAGCGGCTTCACCCATAATTTCGGCCGCCATCACCGCAGGCAGCAACGGAACATTGCGCAGGGTGTGTTCGCTGAGAAACCGATCGGCAACCGGATCCACAGGAACAGTTACGGTAACGGCATTGCCTTCAATCTTGATACCGGACCGCAGCATCAGGGGACGAATGATTTTTTCATGCACCACGGTTGGCGTTGTCACGGATTCTTCGTCAACGACCACAGACTTCGATGAGTCTTCTCTCGTGGCCGACGACACATTTGCTTGAGCCAACCGATTCTTCAATTGATACGAACGATGGCCTTCGGTGGTGATGACGGCTTGTCCGTCCAGCGTAAAACAACGTTCAGTCCAAACGGCGGAGCCATCGACCTCATCTGTCAGCAGCGAATGTGAAACCAGCTCATGCTGTCCTTCGAGAGGTTGATGAAAAATAATTCGGTCGACTCCCCGGAGCAACTGGTCGGTTTCCGCGTAACGCTGAAGAAGTATATCACTACCCTGCATAGTGGCATCCAGAATGGCAGGGCGGTCACCGCCGGGGGGAGTGTTTTTTCCCTGTGGATCAGCATTACGGAACCAGCCCTGGGTTCTGTCTGTGATGATGGCTCCCTTGAGGCGTCCCATTGACGGTCCGTGGAACACTGTCCCGGAATGGCGCGGATCAAAGTCATCCGGGTGAGTGGCCTGCTTGAGTACTTCCCAGTCCGACGGGAGATCCTGTTGTGCTGGCCCGGACGGATGCTCATCTGCCATGATCACACGAACCGAGACAACCGGGCGAGCCGGATCGACAATCCGATTTTTCTGATCTTTGAACTCCGTCGTTAACAGGCAGTCGATACTGCCGTCGGGCAGTCGTGTCGCGCGGGCATGAACTTTCTGCGATTGTCCGTCTCGGCAGCGTATTCCATTGAGAATTTGGAAATTCCGGGCTTCGGCAATCACTTGACCATGACTCAGCCACTCCGCTGCCTGTAGACATACTTCTAACAGCACTACTCCCGGAACAACAGGGATGTCGCCAGCGACATGGTCAGCAACCTGAGGATGTTTGACCGGATCAATGGATAGTTCTGTCGACAGAGAATTCGCATCAAGGCCAATAATGCTGTCCGCGAAAGGTCGGGATTGCACTTCGTGCGACAATTGATGAGCCAGATGGATGAACTGTGCATCTCGTTCCTGGCCTTCTGCATCCACGCTCATATTGCGATCAACAATGGCAACTTCACCATCAGACGCATTGATGTCGAATTCATCGAGCAGATGAGAAATGCCTTCGTCGGGGTCGACGAATTTCAATCCAGCGGATTCCAGTGCGAATCGGCTTTCCGGTCGAGCGGCCATGCCGATTTCACCCCAGGCTGGCCAGTGAATTCCGAAGACTCGACAGCCTGGGCGTTCTGTTTGAAATTCCCATCCCATTCGACACAACAGGTCGGATGCCATGGAATAGTCCGTCTGGCCAAGTCCACCGAAGCGTCCGCTCGTGGACCCGAATCCGACAAAATACGACAGGTTGTCGTCTGTCGTATGATCCCACAACCAGCGAGCTCCATCCACTTTCGACGTCACCGTCAACTGAACGGAGTCGGCCTTCTTGCGATCAAATCGAGCGGCGGCTTCGATGCCGGCACCGTGAATTACGCCGGTGATTGAACCGTGCTGGCGGCGAACGGCCTGCAGCATTTGACCAACAGCAGCACGGTTACTGACATCGCACGCATGATAGGTAAAATCCAGTCCCTGATTCCTCAGATCCTGCAGAGATTTGGCCAGGTCGATGTTTCGGTTGAGTGAATTCCAGGCATCGATGGGTTTTTGGCCGTCGACAGCCGCCTTTCTCATCACATCTTTCTTGAGTTCCTTGAGACCTGTGTCATCCAGGGCGATCCAGGCGGGATCGATTTCTGGTTCCGGGCTGCGACCAACCAGATGCAGGCGAACACCGGGAGTTCGCCCCAACGCAGCTGCGATACGAGCAGTGATTCCTCGAGCGCCCCCGGTCACTACCCATGGACCGGACATATTGCCATCAGATTGATTCAAGCCAGACGCCGGTTGAGGCACCATTTGCAGGCAGTATCGTTTGCCTCGAATGACCCCCACTTCGACCGCGGACTGGGCGGCAGAAGCTTCTCGACACAGAGCATCTGCCACCAATCGAATTGGTTCGTCGGTGGGAGCATCCAGAACGATGGCATTGAGTTCTTCATATTCGCGGATAATGCCTTTGAACAGTCCTGTCAAACCGGCACCCGACACGTTACCGATACGACCACCGATTCCGAAGTCTCCGCCCAGTCGCGTGACTGCGGCCAAATGACCGACAGGTGGTGTTTCTTTTCCGTACGCCTCCGCTCGCAGTTGTATCCAGCGTTGAATTACGAAATACGGAACCAGCAATTGTTGATTACGCAGCGTGTCCCAGTCGGCCGGTTGTTCGCCATTCGATGTCATCACGATCAGATGCTGAACGGGTTGCCGGGACCAACTCGCTTCGAGTTGTGAAACAGCGGCGGCAGCATCTGTGGACACTGCAATGATGTCGACAACACTGGCAGCGGACTGCAGTCGTTCCGCAATTGCCACAGAATCGGGATGGTTGCCCAGAATTACGACTTTCCCGGCAAACGAGATTCCGGTGGCATCAACCGAATCGGGCAGAGATTCAGGACGTGAGCGGACAACATACCGCTGCATCACTCGTTCACTGACTGGCACTCGATCGAATGCAGGCAGAGTTACCGTGTTCGCTGGCTTTGATGCAGATTCTGCCTTGTCTGTGGGTACTGCAGCATTGTTGTTCCTGGCTGTTCCATGTTCAGTTGTGCATCCTGCTGCTTCGCAAAAAAAATTGGTAATCGTCTCCAGCGTTGGAAAATCATCAAGCGACAGGTCGGTAATCTGAGTTGCCAGATTTGTCATCTGATAATTTTCAGCGATTTCACCGAGCAACTGGGCCTTGCGAATACTGTCGATCCCAAGATCGCCTTCCAGATCGGCATTCGGCTCCACCAGCTCTTCCGGGTATCCGGTTTGTTCAACGACGAACGCAGTCGCGAACGTCATCAGTTCTTCTTTGGAGACACTCACGGTGGTTGAAGCTGCCGGTGTCGGCTGAACAGCTTCCGCAGATGACGCTGACGAATCAATAACATCAGGTGAAGACACCGGAGCGGCGACAGATGCCAGAGGCGCTGGGGGCGCCTTGGGAGCAACTGGAGTGGCACTCTGCGCCGCATCCGGTGATTCGCAAATTGTGAGAAAGAAATCGATGATGGAACCAAGGTCCGCAAAGTCGTCCAGCGACAGATCGTTGATGTGGTTTTTGGCCTGCTCGATTTCAAATGTTTCGGAAATTTCACCCATCAGTTGGGCTTTCCGGATGCTGTCCACACCCAGGTCGGCCTCGAGATTCGCATCCAGTTCGACCAGTTCCGGTGGATAGCCTGTTTGTTCCACAACGTAGTCCAGCACAAAGGATTCCAGTTTGTCGCGACTGAGTTCATTTGCCGGACAAATTTGCGCTGCGCCGACAGTAACAGGTTGTGACAGAGTTGATGTTTCAGCCTTTGGTGCTGGTGCGGTCGAAGCAGTAGTCCGTGGTTCGACGGCCGGCGCAACAGCAACTGGTGTAGGCACACCCCCAATGCCTGTCTGAGAATCAGCGTCACCGGTTTCTGAAGGCCGAGTCGCCGGATGAACACCGTTACCGTTGCTCGAAACACGGGCACCGCTGTTCTTTGCCACAGCTCCGTTGTCGGATTCCCTGTAGGGGACAGGTTGGCCGGCCACCTTTGCCTGAGCTGCTTCGCGCATCTTCGATCGGCGTCGCTCCGTCGCATCAACCCAGGTGATTCGGCCTTTGTTCTGGTCATCAGTCATGGAGACATTCTCCGACGGAGTGAGAACGACGCGTTGTCGTGATGCGACCGATTCCGGTTCAGTCGCAGACGTTGAGATCGAACCGACAGGTACTGACGCCGATGCGGTCTCCCGAACCATTTCCAGCAGAAGTTTGATTCGAGCCTGTTGCTCTTTGGCGTGACCTGGACGAGCATCGAGTGCGAGGTGAAGTACAGGACGTGCTCCAATGATTCGTCTGTTCAGACGTGTCAGGATCTGTCGCGGACCGCTTTCAATGACAACACCCGTGTCTTTGGCAATCAGTGTTTCAACAAGTGTTTCCCAGCGTACGGGATGTGTAAGTTCAGCCACCAGGTTCGCTCGAATCTCCTCCGGTGTTTCAAGTGCCCGGTTGGAACCACAGCTGATGAATTGAACTTCGGGAGTGACGATTGGGATTTGCTGAAGAGCAGCTGCCATGGGAGCCTGAGCCGCCTGCATCATTCGGCTGTGGTAAGGCATTGGCACGCGAATTGTCCGGCTGGCGTATCCGCCTGTCTTCAGTTCTTCGCTCAGTTGATCCAAATCGGAAATGCGTCCGGCAATGATTGTTTGATCCGGAGCGTTGTAACATGCAATATCACATGGAATTTGCAGTTTTTGTATCAGCGCTGTGACAGTTGTCGGTTCCGCTGTGGTGGAAACCATCGCGGCATTGGACACTCCTGCTCCTTCGACCGCATTTGTTCGATGAATCGTTGCCTGCAGTGCTGCATGCAGATCCCAGGCACCAGCTGCAACGAGTGCCGGGAATTCGCCATAGCTGTGTCCTGCAATAAAATCAGGCTCAACACCAGCTTCCTTCAATGCAGCCCACGCAGCGAGATCGGCCAGAAGGACTGCCAGTTGTGTGTTGAGTACGTGGTTGCCAAGGTCCGCGGCTTCGTTTTGTGTCAGAAATTCGAATGACGGCAGATTGAGCGACGCTAAAACCGCATTGGTTTCTTCAATGAATGTCCGGACAGCAACGGATGTCTCAATCCAGTCGGTCAGCATTCCCGAATACTGTGCTCCCTGTCCGGAGAAAACGACCGCAAGATTTTTTTTCAGCTGACCAGGCTCGGTGATCAGGATTCCGTTGTCACCCAGGATGTGACGCCGCTGGTAATCGGCCAGTGCCACCCTGGTGGCTGGTAATTTTCGAGCGAGATCGTCTGCTCCTGTTGCCACAATACCCAGACGAACCCTGTCGGCAGGACCAAAACTGGGAATCCCGTTTGTAACACCGGCGGCAACGGCAGCCTCAAGTTCAGATGTTGACTCTGCGGCAACTCGCAGAATTTCAAACGATTTCAATTCCGCTGAGGACGATTGTGGGATTGGGGGTGCTGTTGCTGCGGGATCCGGGACTGACGTGTTCATACGCTCCTTCGCACCTTCCAAAATCAGATGTCCTATGGCTCCTGAAGGATCAATGTTACTCACCAGAATTCGTCCGGCTCCTGGAGGCAGTTGATTGCCAAGTGGAGCCATCTGCTTTGGTAGTGTGAACTGACGGCCACTATTGCGCACCAGTTCCGACGGTTCAGCATCGGCAGCAACAGGAGCAATCGACTGATGTTCCAGTTCCAGCATCGCTTTGATGACCGAAATCATTCCGCTGGCACTCAGGCAGTAACCAATCTGCTTTGAAGTCGAACCCAGTGCCAGCGGCGCAGGTTGGGCCGGAAGGGCTCGCTGCATGCCTTCGATTTCAGCCGCATCCAGCGCAGAACTGCAGACACGCGCGGTTTCGACGGCATCGATCCTTGCTGCCTGACCATCGGCTGGCATCAGTCGTTTAAGATTCTTTGCAATTCCGTCGGTACGATTCTGATCAGCAAACGAAATTTCAATTCCTCGAATCACACCACGAATTCGATCTCCGTCGCGTTCAGCATCTGCGAGTCGTTTTAACAGGATGATTCCGACCGCTTCACCTGGCACACCTCCGTTTTGATTTGCATCGAAGGCCGGAGAAACGCGATCACTCGACAAATTGCCCTTTAGATCGATGATTTCATAAGACGAAATATCCATGCTTCGCTGACCGGCTGCGCACATCACCATGTCGGACGAACCGGTCAGCAGCAAATCAGCGGCCGCCTGAAGACAGGCAAATGACGACACATCAGCAGCATCGATCGCCCAGGCACCGCCCATGAGATCGAATGACTTGGTCAGTCGTGACGCAAGTGTGCTGCTGGTGAAGCTTCCGGTTTCATCACGAATCGCGGGATAAATGTTTAACGCGTGTTCACGATAACGAGTAACAATGGAGTCCGCCTGGGGTTCGTCAATCCCATCGGCCATCAGGGCTTTCTTTAACTCACGCTCGGCCTCGGGGAGTCGGAGGCCTACCTGGATGTGAGCCGAAAAATCGCCTCCAAATGTTGTGCCAACAACAACGCTCGCTCGTTCTCTCGGGAATTCCATGTCGCCGAGACCTGCGTCAATGAATGCCTGATCAGCAGCATCCAGAAGCATGTACTGCAAAGGATTGCTGTTTTGAACTTGTTTTGGTGGAATTCGGTGTTTTTTCCAGTTGAACTCGAAATTGCGGACGAACCCGCCAAGTTTAGACGAAGAAAAACGCGGAGCCGGCTCTGACGCGTGATAATGTTCGGCTATCCAGCGATCATCAGTGACCTCGCTGATCGCCGATTTCCCGCTGGAAATCAGCGACCAGAATTCGTCTTGATTGTTGGCATCGGGAGCAATCACTCCGACGCCGATCACTGCAACCAGGTTGTCGTCAGTTGATACGGCTGCAGGTTGAACATCTGCCGGGACGGTCGCCCGGGTCGTGCGTCGAGGTTCGGGACGGTCGTCAAGGACAAAGTGTGCATTCAGGCCTCCGATTCCGAAGGCATTCACAGCCGCTCGACGCACTCCGTGCTGATTCAGTTCAGGCCACGGCTGTGCTGACGTAGGAACGTAGAACGGAATGTCGTTCCAGGCGATTTCCGGGTTAAGTTGATTGATCGATGGCTGTGGAGGAATCACACCGTGCCGGAGCGCCTGAATCGTTTTGCAAACCCCGGCCATGCCGGCACATTCCAGTGTATGACCGATGTTGCCTTTGGCGCTGCCGATCGGAATTTTATGACCCGGTGGGAACGCTCCATTCATGGCTTCGCTGAGTGCTGAGACTTCCGTTGCGTCGCCAACCTGGGTCGATGTGGCATGGCACTCTATGTATTGCAGGGTGCTCGGGCTGACTTCGGCGTTGTAGGCCCTGCGTACGGCGTTAATCTGACCTTCTCGCCGAGGTGCCCAAAGACTCTTGCCCTTGCCGTCAGATCCAATTGCCAGGTTCCGAATTACGCTCAGAATCGAATCGCCGTCGGCCTGGGCCTTTGACAGTGGTTTCAAAACGATCGCCGCATAGCCATCCGAACTAATCAGCCCGTCAGCATCCTGGTCGAAAGGACGTGTGCCGGTGCCGCTGACTGACTGAGCCTGTGAAAACAGAACCAGGGCAAACCATTTACTGAATGAGCAGCCACCGGCAATTGCCATGTCCAGATGGCCGCGCTGCAAGGCGTAGACAGCCTGTGCTGTTGCAATCAGGGCAGAAGCACAAGCTGCATCGACGGCTACAACCGGACCGTCGAGCTGCATGGCGCGACTGACGAGCTCAGATACATCATGTGCTTCGACATTTGGCCCGCCACCGATATTACGTACGGGTGTGTTGGCTTGAATTTGGGCGATCGTGCGCTGAATTGCTCGCTCACGCAGATCCGATGGCAGGTCTGCGAATTCGGAATCCCGCAATCTTGAGAGGACTTCCGTTGACAGTGTGCCGAATACCAGATCGCCAGCCATCGTACTGCCGCTGGTGTTGCCGATATAGACGCCCGTTCGCGAGCCGCCAAGTCCGGACAGTGGGTCCATACCTGCGCTCGTCACCGCCTCACAACAGACTTCGAGCATCCGCAGATGAACACTGTCGTATGACGACACGAGTTCATCCGGAATCGGAAAGCGATTGTGGTCAAACGGAGTCTCGGGGACGACACCGGACAGTACGGTATAGGTGCTGCCGATACGTCCTTTTTCCGGATGGTAGTAAAGGTCACGATCCAGACGTGACTGCGGGAGTGGCGAAATCGCCGTTCCCGCCCGCTTGATCATTTCCCAGTATTCGTCGGCATTGCCGGCTCCCGGAAATCGGCACCCAATACCGACCACCGCTACCGGCTCCAGTGTTCGTGAAGACACTTTTGCTCACCCAGTGTAGAGACGTCCGACCGGATTCCGTTCTTAGAAGGCGTGCAATTAAAATTTTTGACGACCGTGAAACACGATTGTCACCCCAGATTCCCCAGTATTCCCCAGTATTCCGGTCGTTGCTGTGTTTAAGCAAGGAAGACTTGGGCGAAATACCGGATTGTGCTGGAGATGGTGGATCAGTTGGGACTGTTGTTATGACGTTGCGCAACAGATGAAAATCTGCATCATTTGGTCAAAAGGGTTCAAGTACATGGGAAACAAAACCCGACATATGGTCGATTTCTGGTTGAATTGCTTTTCGTGGATGAAAAATCGGGATATTTGTGTTTCTCGTTGAGTTCATCTTCGGCGCTTTCGCCCCGGGATTGAGTCTGTTTCACGGCGGCCGTCGGGACGTCTGCCTCTACTTGCTGATCTGACGTCCGTCTTCACAACTTGATGAGTTTCAGTCGGCTGAGTGCAGTGTTCAATCTGCCGAATTAATTGCGGCAGGATCTGAAAGAGGCGTCGTCGGTACCAGTCAGCTTGCTCGCCGAATCTATCCTGCAAGTTGCCGCCAATGGACGTTGGTCCAAACGGCTGAAAGGTGAGCTGTGGTAAGGAAATTACAGGAACCGTCATGAGTTGCCTGTGTTTTGATTGACCAAAAAAATGAATTTGGGTATTAGAAATACCTATGCGAACAAAACAGACAATGCCAATCGTCGTGCTTGCGTTCATTTGTTTGATGACGACTCTTGGTTGCACGCCTACCGAGCCAACCGGTGTCACTGCGACACAAACTGCGGCTGAGTCAAACAGTCTTCAGGTCGGTTGCACTTCCAATATTGTAAAGGACCTGGTGCGGCAAATTGGTGGCGAATATGTTGAGGTGACAGCCATCATGGATGGTCCCGGGGTCGATCCGCATCTCTACACTCCGTCTCCTCAGGACATCAATGTCCTGACGAATTCAGATGTTGTTGTGTATTCCGGTCTGCATCTGGAAGCTCAGTTTGAAGGTGCACTTGAGAGTCTGGTGAACCGAGGTATACCCGTCATTAAAGTTACCGAGGTTCTGGAAAACGAATTTTCAGACCGTCTGCTTCAGGCTGACGGTGCGGTCGACCCCCATGTCTGGTTTGATCTGGAATTGTGGGGCAGGTGTGGTGGGTGGTTGGCCGGAGAACTCGCGCAAATCGATAAGGTACATGCAGAAGAATATCGTGCAGCGGCTACAGAGTTTCAGCGGGTGATGGATGCCACGCGTGAAAATGGCAGGGCAACATTTGCCGGCATTCCTGAGGAACGTCGTGTTCTGGTGACTGCACACGATGCCTTTCAGTATTTCGCACGTACGTTCAATTTCCAGGTTGAAGCCGTACAGGGACTGTCTACTGAAAGCGAACCCGGACTCAAACGTATCAACGAACTGGCAACGTTGTTAGTTGACTCCAGGATTTCGGCAATCTTCACAGAACAGAGTGTTTCGGACCGCAATATTCTGGCCCTCATTTCCGCGTGCGACTCGCGTGGGCATCATCTGGAGGTGGGGGGTACACTCTATTCGGACACTGCCGGACCGGCCGGGACCAGGGAGGAGACGCTGGCAGGTGCAGTGATGCACAACATCCGGGAAATTGCCGGTGCTCTGGACGTTCAACAGTTGAACCAGGTAAAACCGTGAAGGCAACTGCTGATTCGCATGCGATTCTCGACATCCACGACATGACGGTGGCCTATGACCGCCGTCCTGTGTTGTGGAATGTCGATCTTACACTGTGCAAACCTGGGCTGATCGCAATTGTGGGCCCAAACGGGGCGGGAAAGAGCACCCTGATCAAAGCGGTCATGGGTCTGGTTCCGGTGACAAGCGGTCGGGTCGCTGCGTGGGGGCAGCCAGTGCACCGACAGCGCCGGCGAATCGGTTACGTTCCTCAGAGAGAAACAGTCGACTGGGACTTCCCAATCAATGTGCTGGAAACAGTATTGATGGGAACATACGGGGAACTGGGCTGGTTCCGGCGACCGAAGTTGAAGCACCGTCAGCATGCACTGGAGTGTCTGGAACGTGTTGGCATGCAGGACTATGAGAAACGACAAATTGGACAGTTGTCCGGAGGTCAGCAGCAGCGAGTGTTTCTGGCTCGTGCACTGGCCCAAAATTCAGATTTGTATTTCATGGATGAACCGATGGCAGGTGTTGATGCTGCGACGGAACGCATCATATTCGAGCTGTTGAAAACACTCCGTGATTCCGGGCGCACAATTGTCGTTGTGCATCATGATTTGCGAACAGTGGCCGAACACTTTGATGAGGTTGTACTGTTGAATGTTCGGGTTGTTGCCAGTGGACCGGTTGCAACGACATTCAATCGCGAAGCACTTCAGGCGACTTACCGTGGTCGACTGTCGATCCTGGATACGATGGCGGAAGCGGTTCGCATGCAACGGGAAAGTGAATAAATTCCCAGTCTGTCGCGGAGACCTGAAACATGACTCGATTGACTCTGGAATTGTCCCTCAACCATTGACAGCTTTCACTCAAACATCATTGGTTTTGATCGGAACAGTTCTGCTGGGTATGACCGCCGGACTGGTTGGGACCTTTGCATATCTGCGACGACGCGCGCTTGCAGGTGATGTCATTGCTCACGCTGCGCTGCCGGGATTATGCATGGCATTTCTGCTGACGCAGAGTCGGTCAATTGCTGTCCTGTTGATCGGTGCCCTGGTGACCGGAGTGATAGGGGCTTTCCTGATGTCTTTGCTTCGTCGCGTCTCCCGTCTGCGGGAAGATGCGATTCTGGGAACGGTACTCAGTATCTCGTACGGACTGGGAATCGCGCTCACGCGGACGATTCAAAACAATTACCGTAACGATCGTGGTGCTGATCTGGAGTCCTTCATCATTGGCCGAGCGGCGACCATGCTTAGTGGCGATGTTTTGCAGATTGCCGTGGTGGCCGCGGGTTGTTCGATCGCTGTGCTGGTGACCTTCAAGGAGCTCAAACTGCTCAGTTTCGACGAATCATTCTGTCGCGTACAGGGATGGCCGGCCACTGGACTGGATCTGCTGTTGATGTTTCTTACTGCTGTGACCGTGATTGCAGGACTGCCTGCTGTGGGCGTCGTGCTGACCGCAGCTCTGTTGATTATCCCGGCGGCTGCCGCTCGATTCTGGACAGACCGGCTTTCGTACATGATGACCGTGTCTGCCGGCATTGGCGGTGTGTCCGGAGCCACGGGGACACTGTTCAGTGCCAACATGACCCAAATGCCAACAGGACCACTTGTGGTTCTTACGTCCGCAGTCCTGTTCGTTATTTCATGGATGTTCGCACCAAAACGTGGCTGGCTGTGGAATCGAGGAGTTTCAGAGGAAGAAATGGCTGCGGCTGCTGAAGAGCTGCTGACAGCAGAGTCAGGAAGTCGTATCGGGGTGTCGCCATGAACATCTGTTTCCTGGCTGTCGAACAGATTTCGGTACCATTTGAGTCCGTGTGGAGGTGGGTCGCCACTTGGCTCGACCAGCCGAGGCTGACAGTCGAAAATGCTGCCGGCACGTTATTCGTCGGTGCCATGTGCGCAACAAGTTGCGCATTGGTGGGTTGTATTCTTCTGTTGCGGCGCATGAGCCTGCTTGGTGATGCACTGAGTCACTCGGTTCTGGCGGGTGTTGCCTTCGTTTACCTGTTGACAGGTGGAATTGAACCCCTTCCTATGTTTCTTGGGGCTTTGCTGGCTGGCGTGATTACGGCGGTTGCGACTCAGATTATTCATCGCACCGGTTCGGTCCCGGAGGATTCCAGTATTGGTATCGTGTTCACATCCCTGTTTGCGTTTGGTGTGGTGGTGGTGTCACAGGCAAAGGGAGTTCACCTGGACCTCGACTGTGTGTTGTTTGGTAATCTGGCCTTTGCCGGCATGAACTTCGTGCCGACAATGGGCTGGCTGTTGCCTGAAGCCACACGTACAGTCGTGCCGGCGCTGTTGATTACCACAATCGTTTTCGTTCTGTGCTGGAAGGAGTTACGGCTCACCTCATTCGATGTCACTCTCGCTGCGACTCTTGGTTTTAGTGTTCCCGTCATGCACTATTTGATGACGACTGTTGTGGCGCTGGTCACTGTTTCAGCTATGGAAGTTGTCGGTCTGCTGGTTGTGGCGTTGCTAACGGTTCCGGCCTGTATCGCCAGAATGCTCACTGATCGCATGGAACGTATGCTGCTGATTGCCGTTCTGAGCGGTGTCAGCTGCACGACATTCGGTTATTTTCTGGCCCTCAGGTGGAATTCCTCTGCTGCAGGGCTCACGGCCGTGGTAGCGGGCGCCGAATTACTGACGGTGATTTTGATCGCTCCGAAGTATGGAGTTCTTGGGCGATTGATACGCAGTGTTCAGCTCAAAGTACGGATCGCCGCCGAAGATGTTTTGGCTGGACTGTTCCGGCGCCGGGAAAGAACAGGAACAGTCGTTCCGGAATCGATTTCAGATTGTCGAACACTGGCCGGCAACGGATTTGCCGCACATATTGCAATTCGCTGGCTCGGACATCGTGGCCTGCTGGTCACAGCCGGCGGCACTGCTCAGCTGAGCGAGAAAGGGCAACTCTACGCGCAGAGTCTGGTGAGGGCTCATCGACTGTGGGAGTCATGGCTGGACCAGAATTTTGACTTGCCTTCCGATCATTTGCATGATCCGGCTGAAACGATGGAACATTTTATCGGTCCCGAAATTCTGCGACAGCTGGAGGACGATCTGGATCAACCGAGTGCTGACCCGCATGGACGCGAGATTCCCGAGGCTCCGTGAACATACGGGAGCATGCCTCGGTCTCACACGAAAGAGACGACACAGTGCGTTCATTTATTCTGAATGGCCGGCTGTCGATTCGGAGGAATGCGATTCTGGGAGACAATTGGAAGATCGCACGTAATCAGGCCGTCGCGTGTTTCGTGCAGATTCATTAGAATGCGCCATCTGTGGACGTCTCTCAGTTCAGTATTCAGGATGATTCTTAGGAATCAAAAAACCCATGTCTGCATCGTTAAACGTCGATTCTGCTGTTCGGGATCGTTACAGCAGCGCAGCACAGGCCGCGGAACCTTCTCTGTGTTGCCCCGTCGACTATGACACTCAGTATCTGAAAGCGATTCCCCAGGAAATTATCGATCGAGACTACGGCTGTGGTGATCCGTCCAGACACCTGAACCCGGGAGACCACGTCCTGGATCTTGGATCGGGCGGCGGAAAGATCTGCTACATAGCGTCTCAGGTCGTTGGTGAGGCCGGATACGTTATAGGAGTCGACGTGAATGACGACATGTTGACGCTGGCTCGACGGTATCAGACAGAAATTGCTGAAGGGATCGGTTATCAAAACGTCGATTTTCGCAAAGGCCGAATCCAGGACCTGCAATTGAATCTGGAACTCTTTGAACACTGGCTGCGGGATCATCCTGTTAAGACAGCGTCCGACTGGATGGCGGCCCAAGAAGAAGCCGACCGCATGCGTCGCGAATCACCACTCGTTGCTGCAGATTCTATGGATGCCGTGGTTTCCAACTGCGTGCTGAATCTGGTGAAGAACGACGACCGCAAACAGCTGTTTGGCGAAGTCTTCCGTGTTCTGCGACGTGGCGGACGAGCAATCATCAGTGATATTGTCAGTGATGAGGAAGTCCCTCGGTCGCTGCAGGATGATCCGCGATTGTGGAGTGGTTGTATCAGCGGTGCTTTCCGTGAAGATGCGTTCCTTGAAGCATTTGAGGCAGCTGGATTCTACGGTGCTGAGATTCTTACACGGCAGGATGAAGCGTGGGCGGTGATCGATGGAATCGAATTTCGAAGTCTTACGATTCAGGCGTGGAAGGGTAAAGAAGGACCGTGTCTCGATCGCCGTCAGGCTGTGATCTACAACGGCCCATGGAAAACCGTAGTCGACGACGATGGCCATCGCCTGCATCGCGGGAAGAGAATGGCCGTCTGTGACAAAACGTTCAATATCTACACTAGGGCACCGTACGCGTCGCAGATCACACCGATTCAGCCCGCAGAGACGGTTCCCCTGGATGAGGCATCAAAATTCGACTGCCATCGGGAAGTACTGCGTCGTCCACAGGAAACTAAAACCAGCAGTCGGCTGCCCGACATCCTGCCAGGCGAAGATTGCTGCGGTGATACTGGATGTTGTTGAGTGTCATATTTAAGTTTCGTGTTTTCAATTTGTTTCAAAAATGGGGATTAGAAATTCGGGTTTTTCCTCACGGCGCAGTTAACCTTCACGGCTGGTCTCCCGCCCTGTTCCCCTGTTTTTTCGTCTATGGCTGTCTCGCTCACTGAATATGCGAAATTCCTGGATGAACGTGATCTGATGTGGCCTCGTGTGCCGCCGCCGGTCGCGGTTCAAGCGACGCCGTTCATCAAGCCTCTGGAGGGTATTCGGATTGTTCTGTGGGATGTTTATGGAACGTTACTGCGAACAACGGGTGGTGCCTTTTGCCTGTTACCGGATCCGCAGACTCCGCTTGAGGTTGCCTTGGAAAAAACGATCTATGAATTCAATATGTGGAACAGCATGTATCGCAAACCGGGACCTCCCTGGCGGTCGATGATCAACAACTACCAGCGATATCACAAGCGCCTGTCGATGGTGGCTACCAAACGTACTGGCGACCTGACAGACCCGGACCTGGTCGACATCTGGGAAGCCATCATCACGCGACTGTTCGAGAAAAGTTACAGCTATGACAAAAATTTTTACGGAGATGTCAGACAGTTCAGCGAAAAAGTGGCCTATTTCTTTCACTCGAACCTTCAGGGCGTCGAAGCACGGCCTGCTGCGGTTCAGGCTATGCAGGACCTGCATGCGATCGACGTCCGGCAGGGTGTGCTGGCAGATGGACAGATGTTCTCCTTGACCCAGTTGCTACGTGCGCTGACCCGGCAAGGCACACTCCCGCCCCTTGCTGCTATGTTTCATCCGGACGGCGTACTGTTTTCATATGAACTGGGGATCCGTAAGCCGTCGCGGTCTTTATTCGAACTGACCGTGGAGCGACTCAAAGCTGCCGGATTTCTTCCGGAACAGATTCTGCACATCAGTTGTCGAATGGGGACCGATTTGAGTCCCGCAAAAGCGATGGGAATGCGAACGGCGTTGCTGGCCGCCGAGAAGACGGGACTTCAGGTATCGCCGAAACTGCTGAGGGATTCGGCAACTCGTCCGGACCGCCTTCTCACTGATTTGAGTCAGGTCGCAACAGTGTTCGGAATTATTTAGTGCCTTGTCAGCGACGCGTCAAAAGCACGGCAGTGGTTTGGGACGCGTTGTTTGCCGGACTTGTTGAGCTGCCCGTCGGACGTTCTGGAACCACCGGAGTGACCGCTCAAATCACGACGGACAGGATATCGTGTCCGTCGAACCGCGACCAGGACCTGTCATGCCTGTGGCTGAAACCAGCCCATCAGCTCGTGTCCTGCCGGAAACGACAGTTCCGACGCTGCTGCTGTGATTTCGTCGTACACAGTGGACGAGTCTGGTTCGATTCCGCTTCCGCACGCTGCAAATGGACAGTATCCGTGGCTGTGGGTTTTCGTTCTTAAATATGTCGGATGGTCGGGGCAGATCAACAGACGGTATTGACGTTGTTGTTTCAGCCATGCATGAACCGGGCCGACGATATGTTCATCAATCTGCTGCACCGCCTGCAGTTTTGCATCCGTATCGCCTTCATGAGAAGCTTCGTCGGTGGCTTCAACATGGACCACCAGAAAATCGAGGTCGTCGCGCCCCAGGGCTTTGATTGCGGCCAGCCCTTTGGCTTTGTAGTCGGTATCCAGATACCCAGTGGCACCATCGACTTCGATGACGTCCCAGTCGATGAGCCGTCCCATACCTCGGAGCAAATCGACCGCAGTGATGACGCCACCTCGCGCCCCGTAACGTTCCCGGAAGGGTTCCAGTTCCGGACGACTTCCCTGTCCCCACAGCCATGTTTGAGTGGTCGGCAGTTCACCGGCATCAATGCGTCGGGCGTTGGCATCAGATTTTGCAAACAGTCGCCTGCTGTCTTCCATCAGCGACAGCAGGTCTTCGCTGCCAGGCCCGGATGGCAGGTGGTCATCAATGTGCAGATCGGTGATATCGTGTGGTGGAGTGGTTTGTGTCTGTTCGTCGAACGGAGCGGCCCCACCCCGTGCCCGATAAATGAGCAAATTTCGATAGCTGACACCAGCATGGTATTTCCAGTGTTCGCTGCCACAAGTATCACGCTGCAGGGATTCGATCAGCTGTTCAGCAGCCGCACTGGGAAACTGTCCGGCTGTGAAGCTTTGCATTCGCCCGTTACCAATCGTCACCAGATTACAGCGAATGGCCCAGTCGCCAGGTTCCAGTTCAATGCCCTGTGCAGCTGCTTCGATCGGAGCACGCCCGGTGTGGAATTTGAGCGTGTCATATCCGAACAGCGACATCGTACCAACATCACTTCCGGAGGGCATGCTGGCGGGAACATTGTCCGTTCGTCCCACGACGCCAAGCCTTGCGACCTCATCCATGTGGGGCAGTACTGCCGATTGAAGTGGTGTTTGATTGCCCAGGGATGGTTGTGGTTCGTCAGCGACACCATCAGGAATAACGAGGACAGTTTTCATGACGAGTCCGGGAACAGTGGTTATGAGAGACCGTTGATGGTCGATGAGATGATGGTGAGGTTCGTTGTACAGTATGGAGTCGAACCGTGACGGCACAGAACGAACAGGCCATCGCTGTCCGTCCTGGCGTTAAGCACGGTTGACTTCAACACAACGTACCGATTCCTGACAGATTGTGGCAAGCGATGTACATCTGGACGGGGGCACGCGGACGTTGCCCTGTCCCGGCGCCGCAGGCCGACTACGCGGCGCCACGCAGTGAATTAGGCGGCAATCGTCGAAGTCCTTCTACAATGCGTTCCATCGCCATACCTCGTGAACCTTTCACCAGAAGCACATCACCGTGATCAATCAGGCAGTCCAGAATACTCAGCAGTACTGCTTCGCTGTCAAACACTGATATGCGACTCAGGGCGCCCCCGGCAGACAGAAAGCCGTCGGCCACATCACTCGCATGCTTTCCGTAGGCAACAGCATGATTGATCTGTGTCTGTGACAGCACAACGCCAATTGCGAAGTGAAGTTCCGCCGTCTGTTCACCCAGGTCCAGCATGTCACCAAGCACAAACGTTTTGCGACCTTGCGTTGTCCATTGATCCAGCAACAGAATTGCCGCCCGGACGCTTGCCGGATTTGCGTTGTAGGTGTCATCGATGACGTCGATACCATCGATTTTTTGCAGCACGGTGCGGCCTGAAGCCGGTTCAAAATCGTCGAGGCCAGCCTGGATGTCGCGGGCTGACAGTCCCAGTTCCTGGGCGACAGCAATACTTGCTGCAAGACTGCTGCTCTGATGTTGTCCACAGATCTGAGCGCAAAACTCATGGCCACCCATCTGTATCACCAGTTTTGTATTAGAGACATCGACGATTTTGTATCGCTGGTCAGCGTCAGATGACTGACCAAACGTAATGACCCGACAGATGGCTGAATCACGCATCGCCAGTACGTGACGGTCGTCAGCGTTGAGCAATGCCGTACCGTCTGTGTTCATCGATTCGATCAGTTCCTGTTTGGTGCGTGCAATTGTGCTGACCGAGTCGAAACTGCTGAGATGAGATGGTGCAATGTGGGTGACAACGGCGAATTCCGGCATCGCAATCCGGCACAGTTCGGTAATGTCACCGGGATTGCGTGCTCCCATTTCGATTACTGCGAATTCCGTGTCGTCCTCTATTTGCAGAATGCTGAGCGGAACTCCCAGTTCATTGTTATAGTTGGCCGGACTCTGAACTCCGCGGTATACGGTTGACAGTACGAATGTGAGCAGTCGCCGGGTTGTCGTCTTACCGACGCTGCCAGTGATGCCGATCGTCAGAGCATCCGACTGCCGACGATTGAATTGCGCCAGCTGTTGCAAAGCACGAAGCGGGTTTGCTGCGACGATCATCGATCCGTCATATTCGCCGACGGCCTCTTTACCAGCAACAACGATTGCTCCCTGTGTCCGGGCTGCATCGGCAAAGCGAATGCCGTGGGTTTGTGATCCCGGGAGTGCGAAGAACAGGCTGCGTGGTCCTGCCTGACGGCTATCGATTACGGCGCGGTCGAACGTCGTGTCTGATGGCAGGTTACCGAAGTAGCGGGCCCCAGTAATTTCACAGAATTGCTGAATCGTTTGGGCAAACATTGAGATTCAGGACTCACGCGGGATAGGTAAGCAGCCCTGGTGACATTAGTCCACCGTGCTGTTCGGTGTTGACATCCTGTGCCGGACCAGCGAGCTCTCTCAGGATCTGGCGGGCGACCTGGCAGTCGTCAAAGGAAATGGAACGGGTGCCAATTACCTGCGATTTTTCATGACCCTTCCCGGACAGGACTACGGCATCACCCGGTTGGGCAACGTAAAGAGCACGGCGAATGGCCGCTTTTCTGTCGGTGTCAACTTCGACGTGTCGTTGGGTTGAGAACCCCTCCAGAATGTCGCTGATGATCTGTGCAGGTGACTCAAGGCGAGGGTTATCCGATGTCAGGAACACCCGGTCGGCTGCTGCCACCGCTTTCGCCATCGCCGGTCGCTTGACCTGATCACGGTCTCCGCCGGCGCCAAATACGCAAATCAGATTACCGTGTGTGAATTCCCGGACCGTCGTGAGGCAGTTTCGCAGTGCGTCCGGCGTGTGAGCATAGTCGACAAACACCTGAAACGGTTGCCCTTCATCGATTCGCTCAAGGCGTCCTGGTACCTCCCGTGTTGCTTCAAGACCTGAGGCGATCGCGGTCCGACCGATTCCCAGTTGTTCCGCAAGTCCGGCAGCTACCATGCAGTTGGCTGCATTGTGGTTGCCAATCATTCGCACTCGCACACTAATGTCGCCCTGAGCCAGTGCCAGGTGCAGCCGCTGCGAACGGTGTGTCCGAGACTGTACGGTGTATCGCAGCTCCGATGCGGGTTGCCGGCCGAAAGTGATAACTGGACACGTGAGGCGTGTGTCATTGAGCAATTGCCTGATGTTTACGTCGTCGCCGTTCACCAGGAGTGGAGCATCGCAGTGCAGGAGTCCGGCGATGCGGGCTTTAGCCGCACGGTAGGCCTCCGGAGTCCCATGGTAGTCCATATGATCGTCTGTGATATTGGTAATCGCAGCTGCAGCAAGCTGAACGGGACTACAGCGATCCTGTTGAAGTGCGTGGCTGCTGACTTCCATCACGCAGTGCCTGACCCCGTGGGTCAGCATGGACGCCATTAGCGGTGCCTGGATTTCAGCGTCCGGTGTGGTCAAATGAGATGCGAATCGCTGCCGCCCATTACTGTATTCCACCGTGCCAATCATCCCGGTGGGGTAGCCGGCTGCGATAAGGATATTCCGCAGCAGCCAGGCGGTTGTTGTCTTGCCGTTGGTGCCAGTGATTCCGGCAATATTGAGATGATCCTGGGGGTTGCCATGCATTGCCATACAGAGCAGATTCCATGCACGTCGAGTTGACTCCACCACGATCTGTGGCACCTCGAGGTCACCCTGCGGATGTTCCACGACGACAGCGATCGCTCCGGCGGCAATCGCATCACCAATAAACTGGTGACCGTCTGACTTCGTACCCCGAATCGCCACAAATGCGCAGCCCGGTGGAACCTGACGGCTGTCACAGCTGATTTGTGTTACCTGGACCGGACTGTCCGGGAGAAACCTGGCGTTCGGCAGACAGGTCTGAACGTGAATGGAGTGCGGAATCATTCCGACCATCCGGCATAAGAAGAAGCGACATCGTGTCGCCATTATTGTGAAGATATGAAGGTATATGGAGATTCTGGCGACCCGTTGAGATGGGGTCAACAGCGAGTCGTGACCGCAATCCGGTCACTATGAGTGAATATGTAACGGTTATAATGGTCATCGGTGCACATATTTGATGATGCGCCCTAACAGGAGGATTAAACCGATAACAACGATACGAACGAATCTCGGTATTTTCGGTGTCTCGGGTGCGTTTTAGCACGATGTCAATACGTTCCTGGCCTGAGCAATCAGTCCTTATGCATGGATGCTGCCGTGAATAGTCTGGCGAGAGTCGCTCCCGAATTGGTTCGCCGAACTTATTTCCGCGGCGAACTGGTTCTTGCGATCTGTCTGCTGACGGGGTGTGCGTCTGGTTTGCTTCCAGCCACCGAACAGTGCGTCCACATCGACCGACAATATGATCACGACCGGTCTCCAGTGATCGCTACAGTCGATGACGTCGGGGCAGACGCCGACGTCAATCAGAGTTCAGTTTCAGCTCATCGAACGCAGATGACCGTGACCGGTAACCCTGTTCCTGTCGTCAATAACCGCTCAATTGCTGCGGTCGCTGGTGACTCGGTTCCACTGGACACTATCTCAGGCTCTGATTTCGTCGAAATGACTGCTACGGATGCTTTGCCAATAGTCGATGGTGCCTGGACGGACACTGCCACGGAAAGGTCTGAGACATGGACGCTTGACGCTTTGCAGGATTTGGCGCTGCGGAGCAATCCGGCAATTCAGCAGGCGTCCGCTGCTGCCAGCAGGGCCGATGGCGTTCACAATCAGACGGGGCTGCGGCCAAACCCAGTGGTGGGGTATTCTGCGCAGGAAATCGGCAACGAAGGAGCAGCAGGACTTCACGGTCTGTTCGTGTCTCAGACGTTCGTGCGAGGCGACAAGCTGGCGTGGAATCAACAGGTTGTTGGTCACGAAGTTCAAATGCTTCGCTGGAATGAAAATGTTCAGCGTCAACGCGTTCTGACAGATGTCCGATTACAGTACATAACGGTTCTGGTGGCACAGCAACGTCTGGAACTGATGCGAGACTTTCGCAAAGTTGCTGCGCAGGGTGTCCGGATTTCCCGGCAGCGAGTCGCTGCAAAATTTGCTGGTCGACCTGATATTCTGCAGTCCGAAATTCAGCTGAGTCACGTTGACCTTGCGATTAAGCAGACGGAATTACAACAGGAAGCAGCCTGGCAACAGCTTGCTGCTGTGGTTGGTTTGCCGGATCTTGTACGTCAAAGTCTGCAAGGAGAACTTGAATCGAGTGGGCGGACGACGGATCTGGAGGACACGCTGGCACAACTGCTGGCGCACAGCCCACAGCTGGCAGCAGCTCGTTATCGAGTGAGCCGCGCGCAGGCGAATTTGAAGCGCCAGCAGGTTCAAAAAACACCAAATATTGCGGCACGACTGGGAACCGGACACGATGACGGTACAGGTAATGCCTATGCCAATTTACAGTTGAGTATTCCGATTCCAGTCCGTAATCGGAATCAGGGCAATATTCATGCGGCCTGGGCCGAATACTGCGAAGCAACACAGAATGTTCGCCGCCTGAAAATGCAGATCCGCCGTGACCTTGCTGCGCAAATGCTTGATTATCAGTCTGCCAAAGCAGCTGTCGAGCAATATCGGGACGTCATCATTCCGAAGGCCAAAGAGACGCTTAATCTGATGAAGCAGGCACAGGCCGGCGGCGAATACAATTTTTTGCGAGTGTTGACAGCACGCCGGGCGTTATATGACGCCAGTATCAACTACGTTGATGCTCGTGCAAAAACAGCGACTGCCGACGCAATGATTGACGGGCTGTTGCTGGTCGGCGGACTAAATCGTCCGACAGGTACACTGCTGAGCACGGGGCTTCGCGGTCAGGCTTTGAACCAGCAATAGATACCAGGACGGTAGTCTGCCAAATGGAGATGACGGGATTCGACCATTCCGTCAGCGGCAGAATCTGCCGATACGGCAATCCTGTCCGCATCAACGGTTGTATAAGACTTTCAGGGAACAGATTTCGTCGGACACAATGAGTGTGTCAACAGGTAATATTGTGCTAGTGACAGCTGTTTTGGAAGTCCCGTCCGGCGCCTTACCTGGACGCTCCAGGCTCTTTCCAGGTTCCGGTTTTCAATGACGGATGTCTGGCGTTGATGTCATCAGTGGCCTGTGAGCATCCGTAGTGGTTGCGCGGTCGCGGAAGGCGTCATCGATGCGACGTGACATCTTCGGCACGGTTGCGGATCCGGTGTCATCCTCTTTCAACAGCACTGGTTAGAACGCCGCACCTTTTCCGGAGCGGACTACACACTCGTTTGTGTCAGGACCACAAGACTTGGCTGGCTATCGCGAACATATCAGCGTCAGTGGCATGATGGGTCTGGGATACGCCTTTGCCGCCATATTCCTCTTCAATTATTCTGCCGTCCAGGCAGCGATTGCTGCGATTCTCACCTGGATTGCCGGAATGCTGCCGGATCTCGATTCTGAAACCGGGCGTCCGGTTCGGGAATTGTCCGGAGTAACGGCGGCTGTAGCACCAATGCTGGTGTTTCAGCACTCTGCATCGTTGGGTGTCGCCAGCGATCGGGCCATGCTGGTATCGCTGATGATGTATGGTGCGGTACGCTATGGTGCCCCATATATTCTTGGAAAACTCACCGTTCATCGTGGAATGTTTCACAGCATTCCTGCACTTTTGATCGCAGCGGAATTAACGTTTCTGTGCTACTACAGCGAGGAGTTGCGAGTGCGGCTGCTTATGGCCGTCGGTGTCGGGATCGGTTTCCTGTCGCATTTGGTCCTGGATGAGATGTACAGCGTACAGTGGAATGGTGTACGGATCAGGCTGAAGAAATCTGCCGGAAGCGCGTTGAAGATGATGGGCAGGGAGCCGTTACCTAACGGATTCACACTCGGCCTGCTGATCTTCCTGACCTGGGCGTCGCTCAACAGTGCGGGCGTTCTGGAATACCTGACTCAAGAACCCGTACCGGAAGTCCTTACGATTACAAATGAACTGGACGATGCGCCGGAATACCGCATGGTTAATGAACCTGGAGAAACTCGTTGGCAGTAACCGACCTCAGTTCGCAGCTGCAGCCGATCATTGACGATACCCAGTTGCCGTGCGTTGAAGTGGAAGCGGGCGGGATTTCCGGAATTCATCTGCAGTTTTCGCACGGTTTTTCATCTGCGGACATGCCTTCAGGCAGCCAGCTGTTTCTGGTGGCCAGTATTACCAAATCAATCGTGGCCAGCATGGCGCTGAAGCTGGTTGGTGAAGGACGCTTCTCACTTTCCGAGCGTGTGACCGACTGGCTCGGCGAACTGCCTTCGGTTCCCTTCCGACGGATCACGATCCGTCATCTGTTAACGCATACGTGTGGTCTGCCGGATCAGTTGCCGGGAACCGCAGAATTGCGTGCATCGCAGGCAGGTCTGCCGGAGTTCCTGGTTCGAGTGGGGCAGCACGGCACAGACTTTAATCCCGGATCAGACTGTCAGTACAGCAGTATGGGTTTTTTGCTTCTTGGTGAAATCATCAGTCGCGCGATCGGACAGCCGTTGCCGGATGTGTTGCGGACTCAATTATTTCTACCGTGTGAGATGAAGGACAGCTGGCTGGGAATACCTGCAGACCGCGATGATCTTCTCCAGCTTGCTGTTCCGTGTATTCTCCCCTCGTGGCAGGAAGACGCGCCGGACTGGGACTGGAACAGTCCTTATTGGAGACGTCTTGGGGCTCCGTGGGGCGGACTGTTAACGACGGCGTCCGACCTGGGAAAATTCTGTCAGATGATGCTTCGCGGTGGTGTCTGTGAAAACGGAAAGTCGGTTCTGACATCCGCTGCAGTTGATGCACTGGCTGACGAGCAGACGCGACACCTGTTCGACCTGCCGCAGAAGACATGGCAAAAGCGACCGTGGGGATACGGCTGGCGTTATGCCTGGCCGGAACACTCCGCCAGCTTTGGTGACCTCGTGCCCCGATCTGCAGTTGGTCACTGGGGAGCGACAGGAACGATTTTCTGGCTGGATCGTCGAACACAAATCTACGTCATCATTCTGACGTCGACACCTTTCGATCAAAGTCGATTTGCGCTGCAGCGTCTGTCGAATGCAGTTGCTGCAACTTTACTCTGACTGAAGGATCTGCCGGAATGTGTCTACATTTGTCATTTGTGTCCACTCAGACTGCAGACGTCGGATCATCGGACCGGCCGGTCCCGGCAAATTGTGATGGTTAATTGAAACCACCGGCAGCAGTCCACACGGCGTCGACGACAGAAATGCCTCCTGATAGTTGTCGATCCGGTCGACCGGAAGTTCCATCATGCGGAACGGAATGCCGATACGAGTGCATAGATCCTGCAGGATATCGCGAGTCGTACTGCGAAGGGTTCCGTTCCGAGCCGTCAATACTGTTTCATCAACAACAGCATAGAAGCACGCCGTACTGGTTTCGGTAATATGGCCGGTTCCGTCAACAAGCAGAGCACGTGAACCTTGTCGTATTTCGGCCGCTGCTCGATCCGCGAGCCACCAGTGGAGCCGATTTCGAGTCTTGTGCTGCACGGGGAATGACGCATCCGGCAACTGTTGTTGTGCAGGAATCGTCAGCTGGACACCATTGAGAATGGCGTCCTGCCACCGGTGGAACGGAAGTTTGAATGTGTGTATGCAGACCGTTGGGTCCAAGAGCGTGTCGTCTGCCACATAGGTTGGGTTTGTCCCTGCTGTGACAAACCACACAATTCCCAAATCCTCTTTTTCGTCCAGCGACCGAGTGTTTGCTTCAACGATTGCAGAGGCTGCCTCGGCCAGTTCAGATTCAGAATATGGCAGGGGAAATCCAAGTTCGCGACAGGAGGTGATCAGGCGTGCCAGGTGGCTTTGCATGCAAAATGGCTGGTGGCGATAGGTGCGGGCCATTTCGGATATCGTCGCTCCAGCGACCACTCCCAGATCCCAGACCGGTACAGCGGCCTCAGAATACGGAATTTGCTGACCATTCTGCCAGGCAAGCGGATGCTGATCAGTCATTACGAATACCTTCTGTCTCAGCGGACGCTCGACCCACCCCCGTATCATGGGCTATCCTGAACCACATTTTTGAATTCATGTTTGTGTGTGATCCTGTGGTCAGTGGTTGCTTGGACAGGCCCGCTGCGAGACGTTCGTCCTGTCATCCTGTTGTTTGGAAAAGAATGATGCATCGAATTCTGTTAGCAGGCCTTGGCTGTCTGGTGTTGGCGTCGTCTGGTGTTTCGACTCATGCCGATGACGAGGCTGATGATCGCCGCGAGCAGTATGAGCTCATGAAACTATTTGTGGAATCGTTTCAGCAGATTGAATCGAACTACGTGACCGAAGTCGATCGTCGTGAGCTGATGGAGGCGGCAATTCGGGGCATGATTCGCCATCTCGATCAGCATTCTACCTACATTCCGCCAGCACATACGGATCAGTTCAATCGGACGTTCGAACAGGAAATTGGTGGTATCGGCATTCACATCGAGCCGGGTGGAAGTCGTCTTGTGGTCATGAGTCCTCTTCTCGGAGGTCCGGCATCCAGAGCCGGGATGCGGTCGGGTGATATCATTCTGGAAGTTGACGGAACGTCTCTGGACGGGGTGACGCGTGGTGAAGCGATCACAATGATTCGTGGACCGGCCGGCCGTCCCGTGCAACTCAGGGTTTTGCATGTGGGTGAAGGAGAGGAGCCTGTCGACATCACGATCGTTCGTGAGGCGATTCAGATTCCGACTGTTTACGGTTTTCACCTGAAAGAAGACAAACAGTGGAATTTTATGTATTCGGAGGAGGACAAAATTGGATTTGTCCATCTGACTCATTTTAGTCGCTACACCGCGAACGAAGTTCGCGACGTCGTCACGCAACTGATCGATCAGGGGATGAAAGGGTTAGTACTCGATTTGCGATCCAATCCAGGAGGTCTGCTGGAAGTGGCGATTGAAATTTGTGACATGTTTCTTGCGAGCGGCAGGATTGTCAGTGTCAAAGGGCGTAACGTTGCAGATCGTTCGTGGGATGCAACGGCTGCCAAGACATTTCCGGATTTTCCGATGGCAATTCTGGTGAACCGATACAGTGCTTCGGCCAGTGAAGTGGTGAGTGCTGCGCTCCAGGACAATGAACGAGCCGTCATTGTAGGTGAGCGCACGTGGGGGAAAGGCAGCGTGCAGAATGTGATTGGTCTGGAAGACGGCAACAGCCAGCTGAAACTGACCATGGCGTCCTACCATCGTCCCAGCGGAGTCAACATTCATCGAATGCGGGAGGCCAAACCGGAAGACGACTGGGGTGTTAAGCCCAATGAAGGCTTTGAACACAGATTCGATGTTGCACAGTTTCGCGACTGGAGTGAGTCACTTCACCGTCGCGAGTTTCTGCGACAGGACGAATCGACTCAGGCCGACAATGGAGATACATTTACGGACAGTCAGCTCAACGCCGCACTTGACTACGTTCGGGACAAAATCTCTGTCGAATAGTGATCGATGAACGGTGTCTGAACAGTCTTTGCCAGAACAGCAGCTCAGTTTGACGGACCGCAGTGTCCTGTTGGTCGCGGAGGGATGCGGCCTGGGCCGAATTCCTGTCATGCCTGGAACGTTTGGAAGCCTGTGGGGATTTCCGCTGGGCTGGCTGCTGGGACAGGGAATCCCCGAGTGGGGACGGTTGGGAATCGGATTAGTTATGTTCCTCGTGGGGATTCCTCTTTGTGATCGAGCGGCTCGCCTGCGAGGCAGTAAGGATCCCGGCAGTGTGGTCTGGGATGAGATCGCCGCGTTCCCTTTTGTGTACGCGTTTGTTCCAATCAACTGGCAAACGCTGATCGCGGGGTTTGTATTGTTCCGTATTTTCGATATTTCCAAACCGCCACCGGTTCGCACGGTGGAGCGTCTGGGAGGCGGCGTGGGAATCATGATCGATGATACGGTTGCTGCCTTCTATGCGGTCTTCGTATTGTTGGTACTCATTTAAGGTCCGAATTTCATTTGAGCTGGAATTGAAATGTCGCAGGGTTTCGAACCACGACCAAAAGGCGAAGAGAATTTTGGCAACTGGCAGGTGGAACCGGATTTGCCGAAAAGCGAAGGCAGAGGCTGTCTGAAAGGCTGCCTTATTGCGGCGGCTGTACTGTTGGTTCTGGCGATGATTGCTGCGTGGATTGTTTCACTCAACTGGCGTGACTGGGCGGGCGCTTTCGTCAGAACAGGACTTGAAGAGACGTTGAATGAAACGGACCTGCCGGCAGAAGAGAAAGAGCAGATACAGGAGCAGGTGGAACGAGTCGTGACTGCGTTTGAAGAAGGCACCCTCACCGGGGCGCAGGTTGAATTGCTGGTCGATGAACTGGTGCAATCACCGTTGCCCGGTGCGGTGATTGCTTTCACGATCGAAAAACAATACTTCGATCGTTCCGGTCTCAGCGATGAAGAAAAGGACGCTGGCCGAACAACGCTTCGACGCTGTGTCAGAGGTTACTCCGATGGTGACTTAACCGAAGAAGATGTCGACGCGGCATTGGTTCACGTTGGCACAAAGGACGCAGATGGCAACTGGGAGTTTCGAGACGACGTCACTGACGAAGAACTGCGTAAGTTTCTGGCCGAAGCCACGGAACGTGCGGACACGGCTGGTGTGGCAGAAACCGTGAAGGAAGTCGACCCGTCGGACGAGATCAAACGTATCGTGGATTCAATTCTGAAACCGGACAGGTCTGTGATTCCGGAATCGTGAGTCACTCGGTGGTCGGTCGTACAGTGTTCGGGACACGATCACTGCAGAGGTTAATGCATGTTCCAACGCTGTGCTGACGCTCGGAATCTGCCGCAGAGAATTACATTTTAGCCAGAGCGTCATCGAGCGTTGTACACAGTGTCAATACCTGATCGAGGCGTGTCAGCTGGAAGACTTCAAGAATGTCTTTGTGAATATTGCACAACAGCAGCTTGCCACCGGCGGTTGACACCTTTTTGTGCATGGTAATCAATTTACCCAGAGCCGCGCTGGACAGATATTCAACGAGATCGAAGTCCAGAATGATTTCTGTTCGTCGATCGGAGTCAACGAGCGCAAAGAGTTCGCGGCCAACGAGTTCAATATTGGTTTCGTCGAGGATTTTCCGGTCGAGAAATCGGGCAACCGTGGCGTTTCCAATGTTTTCGATGTCTAATCGCTGTTCGGAAATGGGCATGAGCAGCCTTATCCATGGAGGACAAAAAAAGTGTGGACCCGCAGACAGCCAATTCGACGTTGAGTGGAAGATTCGCCGAGAACGAAAAAAGAATATTCCGTGCAATTTCAACCATAGCCCAAGCAGGCCGGGTGTCAAGGTAGCAAATATTTTGTTGGTCAGCGGCACGGTCATACGACGACAGTGTTTGCCGTCTGGGGGGCAAACGACCGGCTTGTTGGCCCCCAGGCCAATGTTTGAATCCGTTAAGTGATGATTTTCCAGATTGGTTTCGCTCCTTCGACTCCAACCAGTCGGTTTTCGAGACCTCCAAAAAAATACGTCAAATTGTCAGGCATGATTCCCAACTGATGCAGCACCGTCGCGTGCACGTGTTTGACATGAAACACATCGTCCACTGCCGCACTTCCAAGTTCGTCGGTCGTTCCGATGCTGGTTCCACCCCTGATTCCACCACCTGCCATCCACATGGTGAAGCCGTAACTGTTATGGTCACGTCCACTGCCTTTGGCGTATTCAGCAGTTGGTTGCCGGCCGAACTCGCCACCCCAGACAATCAGCGTCTCGTCCAGCAGTGACCGTTGTCTGAGATCATTGATGAGTCCGGCGATGGGCAGATCCGTTTCAGCCGCGTGAAGATTGTGGTTCTGTTCCATGTTTTTATGAGCGTCCCAGTTGTCATCGTTGTGGGCACCTCCAGAGTAGATTTGAACGAACCGGACGCCACGTTCGACCAGTCGCCGAGCCAGCAGGCACTGTCGTCCGAATGTGGATGTTGTGGGTGCGTTCAAACCGTACAGATCCTGTGTATCTTTCGTCTCCTGGCTGATGTCAACGGCCTCCGGTGCTTCGGACTGCATGCGATAAGCCAGTTCGTAGGATGCGATGCGCGCTTCCAGGTGACTATTGTCTGTCCGACTCGCCAGATGTTGTTCGTTGTAGCTTTGCAACGTATCCAGAATGCGTCGCTGAGCAGAATCTGTCAGCGCTGCCGGACGATTCAGGTCCAAAATTGGTGTTCCTGCCGACCGCATGACGGTTCCCTGGAAGCTGGCCGGCATGTAGCCACTGCTCCAGTTCTTGGCACCGCTGATCGGGCCGCCGCGCGGATCAAGCATGACGACGAACCCCGGCAGGTTTTCATTGACCGACCCGAGTCCGTAATTGACCCAGGAACCCAGCGCAGGATGGCCACTCAGAACCCGGCCCGAATTCATCATCAGCATTGCTGATCCGTGAATCGGCGAATCCGCAGTCATAGAGTGAATAAATGCAATGTCGTCCACGCATCCGGCGAGGTGTGGGAACAGATCACTGACCCACTTGCCGCACTCTCCGTATTGTCCAAAATTCCAGCGTGGCTCAACGATGCGACCCTGGTTGCGATGACCGCCGCGGCCGAACGTTTTGACTTCGATTGTTTGTCCATCCATCCCCTTCATGGACGGCTTGTGGTCGAATGTGTCGATATGGCTGGGACCACCATACATGTACAGGAAAATGACGCGTTTTGCCTTCGGGGCAAAGTGGGAAGGGCGAGCGGACTGTGGATTCCTCCATGCGGTATGACCGTCCGCCGCCACCGTCTGCCGCGACAGAAAACCATCCTGGCTCATCAGACCGGTCAGTCCCAGGCTCGTAAAACCAGCTCCGGTCTGCCACAAGAACTCACGTCGTGTTCGGCCGCAGAAGTTGGATTGTTTCATGTCAGATTTCACCAGTTTTTGATTGAAGATTCAGCGACTTGCCGCGTAGCGGAAGCAAATGACCGGATCAAATAGAGCTGGCAGGGCGCAAGCTCCATCTCACAGCGGTCACCCATTCGGAATGGAGAATGATCTCCAAAGCAAATTCCATTCAATGCAGGCCATCCGGTTTTTAGAAACCGGACGACTCGCGCCATTCCACTGAACTGATAAGTTGTTTCTGTGCAACGCCTGATGCGGCCTGCCCGCAACCAAATTCGAGTTGATGCTTGGAAACACGTCCGATGATCGCTCTGAACGTGCCCGCAAAATGGTAAGATTCCGTACCACAAGACACTAATCAAGATAGATGAACTCGTTCAGATTCAAAGCCAGCAGGCAGAAGTACTGCAGTGCCTGATCGGATGTCAGTCCTTCTTTTGACTGCAGTTGTTCGATGAGTATCAGACCTTTCCGGATTTCGTCTTCTGACGGTGGTCGCTGAGTAACCAGGGTCAGGCCCTGCCGAACCTGGTCGATGGATGACTGCTGTTTTCTCAGGCTGTCTGCAAATGCTGCTGCCTGCTGCTGCATAAATTTACTGTTGAGCAGACCGAGTGCCTGTGTTGGTTGAGTTGTCACGAATCGTACCGGACAGGCCTGATCGGTATCTGCAAAGTCGAAGCTCACCAGCAGTGGATCAACCAGAGAGCGTTTAACATGAATATAAATGCTGCGGCGATTTTGATCTTCTGGGGATGATGTTTCCCATCCTCGTCCTGGCTGCGACTGGCCCGCTTTCACTTCATCCGGAATATCTGTGTAGATGCTGGGCCCGAACATCTTTTTCGTATTCAGGTTTCCAGCAGCCCAAAGGATCGAATCGCGAATCTCTTCTGCGGACATTCGTCTCATGTTAAACCGCCAAAACAGGTCGTTGACAGGATCCTGATTCAGCGCATGTTGACGTGCCGACGACGACATCTGAAATGTTGCGGAACTCATGATCAGACGGTGCATGTGTTTGACGGACCAGCCGCTTGTGACGAATTGCGAGGCCAGCCAGTCAAGCAGCAGAGGGTGAGTCGGTGGAGTACCCTGAAATCCAAAGTCACTCGAGGAACGGACAATCCCGCGTCCAAAGTGATACTGCCAGATCCGGTTGACCATCACGCGGGCAGTCAGCGGATTCTGCGGACTGGTGATCCAGGCGGCCAGTACCTTTCGTCGTCCGGTCGTTTTTGCGCCTTCGGGTATTTCCGGCATATTGATATTCGGTGGCGATAACACCGATGGAAAACCGGGCAGGACTTCTTCGCCCGGTGCATGCGGATTGCCGCGTGTCAGCACATGAGTTGTGTGGATTGTTTCCATGTCCTCTGTAATACACAGGACCTTTGCCCGTCCGCTCGGGCCATTTTCCTGCAGTGTCTTCAATTGCTTGTCAAGCCTTTGGTATTCGGTGATCTGCTCTTTTGTGAGTCCGCTGTCCAGCAGGCTGTTCACGATCGGCAGGCGGCTTGTGACAAACTCAAAGTCTTCCTTTTGAGGTTCTGTCAGCAGCGGAATCACGGTTTGTTCGAATTCATCGATCAATCGCTTGACGTTGGAAATTTTTTCGTCGTGGGCGATGTATTCCTGATCAAGCAAGCTGGCCTCTTCAGGAAGATCAACTTCGCGTACAGAGGCATCTCGAACCGTTTTATCGCTGCGAATACCGTAGCGACGTATGTTTCGAAAGAATCCCAGCAACCGGTAATAGTCGCGCTGAGGAATCGGATCGATCTTGTGATCGTGACAACGTGCGCAGTTCACAGTGAGTCCGAGCATCGTCTGGAATGTGGTTCCAATGATATCATCCAGATCGTCGTAAAATGCCAGGGCATGGTCGACCGGTTCATCGTCCCATCGTCCGAGGCGGTAGTATCCGGTGGCGATGACCGATTCGCTCGTACAGTTTTCAAGTTCGTCTCCGGCGAGTTGTTCTGTAATAAACTGGTCATACGGCTTGTCGGAATTGAATGCCCGTATGACATAGTCTCGATAACGCCAGACGTATGGCTTTGCCCCATCGCGTTCGTAGCTGTTGGTTTCTGCATAACGCACCAGATCCAGCCAGTGTCGACCCCACTGTTCCCCATAGTGGGGGGACGCCAGCAATGTTTCGATCAGTTCTTCCAGAGCTGCCTGATTGACGGTTCCGTCGTTTTGGTGGAGCCTGGCGGTCCAGCGTTCAGCGGCTTCGGGTTCGGGAGGAAGCCCGGTTACGTTGTAGTGCATCCGACGCACCAGGCTTTGTGCGTCGGATGCCGGGGAAGGCTCGAGTCCGTTTTCTGCGAGTCGACTGGCGATGAAATTGTCGATCTCATTGAAACCCCAGTTGGAGTCCGGCACCAGTGGTTCGGTCAAAGGCTGAAACGACCAGAACCCCTTTGTTTCTTCATTGACTTCCGGAGGACCAGTCGCTTCGGCGGACTCGAGTTGGCGGTGATCGCGGGGCCATGGCATGCCCTGCTGCACCCATTGTTCCAGAATCCGAATGTCGTTGACGGGCAATTGCCGGTTTGGCGGCATTTCCAGGCCATCATACCGGATTGCCTGTATCAGGTTGCTGTTGTTTGGATCATCTGTGTCGTACGCGGGTCCGCCCTGTTCTCCTCCTGCAAGGATTCCGTCGCGTGTGCTGAGATCGAGTTGACTCTTCGGGGAATTGCCAGCATGGCATTTCAGACACGACCGAGTGAGGATCTCTGCTGCGTCGTTCCATAATTTCTGCTGTTCGTCGGTGAGTTCAGCACGACTGGCACTACCGACCGACAGAGTCACAGCACACTGGAAAATGATCAAACCATTTCGCAGAAACATTCGACCGTCCGGCTGACGACACGGAAGCAAGGGACATGTACAGTCTGATCATTGTAACGACCAACTTCGCCACCGCCTGGAGAAAAACAGTTGTTCTTAGCATGATACGCTGTTGGTCCAAGCCGCATAACGCATTGCAGGACAAATCGCGGCAAGGACCGGTCGCAAATGAGTTAACCACGTCAGTTTTATATACAGACTTGTTGATTGTTTTCGGAGTCTGCGGTGTGTGTGGGGGGTGACGAGCAGGTCGAGAACCGTCCGACGGGGCAGTACTGCGAGAATAGACACGATTCTGAAAGACAAGGATCCTGTCAATCACTCATTTAGTTTCACAGAAACAGATGGCTTTGGGGGGCTACCCGATGTTTCCGGCTTTGTCCTGGAGGTCTTCGGACTGATTTCCAGGATGACCGACGTTCCTTCCGCCGGAATTCGCTGTTCCCAGGCTTCGTACAGTTGACCACCATCGGATGAAGAACTGGCTTCTGCCACGTCGATTGTTGACGACGGGAAATTTGCCACTGTGATGAAATGACCGTCCTCTGCCGTATAACGTTGTCGACCGGTTTCTTTGTTTGTATACCAGCGACTGCCGGTGAAGACAAAACCGGCCTCCATTGGTCGTGACTGGGATTCTTGATAAAACGTCCTGATGGCCTCTTGGTACTTTTTGTCATCCCACAGCATCAACAGATGTTGACGCTGTTTTTTTGTCATCGGCCCGTACCACAGGATCTCTTTGTTGAATGGATCGTAGCGCAATTCTTCGTGTGGCAGCTCGATTCCTGGAGGAGCGGCGGCCAGCGGCCGGGAGAAGTAACGATGTATCGAGTGTCGAATCCATGAACGTGGATCTTTACTTTGCCGTTTTCCGGCTTTGTCGACCCAGTACACACGCATGTCCAGTGCCGGTCCTTCCGGCGGACGGTATTCGGGATAGAAAGTGGCCGGCTTTCCCGGTTTGAGGCCCAGTGCGACCAGCCCTGCGTGGATCACAAAAGCACGGGCCCTGACGTTAAGAATTGTTTCGTGTTCGCGCTGCCCGACAGGCACGCACAGCATTTCCAGGACGCAGTTTCTGCAGGACACTTCCGTGTGCAGGTAAATGCGTTTCTCGTCTGGATTCAGAAACACAGTTTGTTGAGGATTCAGAGGGATTGCTTTATCGAGCAATCCGCTGAGCGCATCCGGAAGCGGCGCCAGAGGAGGTCGTTGAGTTTGGCTGCCTGCCGGGCGGCTCAATTCCGGGTCCGGCATCGGTTCAGGTGGCGCAGCAGAAGTAACCGTGCACACCACCAGAACTCCACACACAGGAATCCGGCGCAATCGTCGATGAACGTCCATGCAGGATTTTCCAGGAACGAGCAACTGAATAGCGAAGGTTTCAATAATACGTGTGGATCAGCAGCGAGTAAACTGTTGTCGTGATGCATATTGTACTGAAATTTGGGTTGGATGTTTCAGCGTGCCACCGGATGGTTTTCCTCTTGCTACAGGCGACAGCGAACACGAACAAAACGAAAACGATCATCGAAATTCAGGCATGCGGGCGCTGCACGGTCTTGATCTTCGTGCGTCGGCCGGGGTACGGTTCAGGATCACATAGTCTTCGTTTACTCCACGCACAGATACGACCATATGAGGATTCCCATCGAAGCCAGTCTGGTTCCGTTTCAGAAGCACGGTGTCCGGTTCCTCTATCCGGATATCTGGGAGTTAGAAGAATCAGGAAATAATGATGATATTGTCATCACCGTGTCGAGTGACGGCACCTGTTTCTGGTCGATGCACATTCTCTGCGGCTGTCCACCGCCACCGCAGGTCATTGAGTCCTGTGTGGCAGCGTTCATAGAAGAATACGATGACACGGAGGAGAGTTCCGTGGAACAGCAGCTTGCCGAAATGCCCGCATGTGCACGAGATGTGCAGTTTTCCTGCTTCGAACTGATGAACACTGCGTCATTGCAGAGCGTTCGCACGACGGAATTCACGCTGCTTGTTCTTTGGCAGGGTACGGACCATGAATTGGTGGAATATCGTCAATTGCTGGAATCAATGACGGAATCCGTCCGAGCTGACTCACTGTCCTGTTGTTGATCCCCACACCGCGACTGTTAAATGGCGGCAGGATGCCTGCCGTTTGCAGAGCGGCGGACGGGGAAAGACCTGTTCAACGCCGTGGGCGGTCGTGAACGCATGTGAAAATTTGACTCAAACGGGCTCGCGGGGACTAGGCAGCTACCTCAGTGACAAGGATACTACCATTGATCATTTGGTCATCCTGCAGGCAGCTCTGCAAGAGTGAGCAGGAACGTTGGCTTCCGGACTTGTGGTGAGGTTCATCTGTGGCGATCACAACTCATACAGTCGACGCAGTAGCTCAACAGTCTGAACATAGTGAAGTCAGAAATACTCTATAAAACCTAACGGAGGAACTGAATAATGGAAGAAGGCACGATCAAGCGACTGACAGGAAAAGGATTTGGGTTTATTGACACTGGAACTGGCAAGGACATGTTTTTTCATGCCTCAAATCTTGATGGTGTCCGATTCGAAGAACTTCAGGAAGGACAGCAGGTGTCCTACACTGAAGGGAGCAGTCCCAAGGGCCCGTGTGCCGAAAACGTAAAACCGGTCTGACGAACGTACTACTGAATTACGTCGCCGGATGACCGCTGTGAGGGCGGCACCAGTCACGAGGCTGATGTCATCAGGATTCCGTTCGCGGCATGTACGGCCTGTGGTAAGTTCTGAATGTATCTCGAAAAAGATTGCCCGTGCCCACGACGGAATCTGAAATTGTCGGGCTGCAAAGAAAGCTCGCTATGTTCTGCAAAAGATGTCTGCGACAGGTTTGAACTCAACACCGGCATCAAGCGGAAATATCGGGCGGGCGCAGATCGAGTGTCCCAGGCTGTTCAGATTGGCACTTGTTGCTCCGGGAGCGTCTACGTTAATCAACTTCGCGCACCAGTCGGCAAACATGTGCGACTCGCAGTGTGGTGATTTAACGACAACCATATCAAATTGTTGCGGGTTTTGACCGTTTGCAAAAAACCAGGAACGGTCGAACAGGCTTACCGGACGCGTGCCGACCACGAGTGTGATGTTCTCGATTTGAAGCACGGACGTCAAACCTGCATCCCAGTGCCATCCAAACGACTCACTTTGGAATCTGCCGTCAGACAGAGAACGTACACGTGCTTCAACTTCGATTGGATGGTATCGATCGGGATCAAGTGCGCCGCCGATCCGAGTGACGATCGTTCCGCCCACACCCGCGACAATCGCCTTTTGGACGGCAGCCGGATCCACGACAGGTGCCAGTAATCGGCCCCGGTATCCCTGACGAATGGCCTCGCGCAGGATTGCATTACTGTCACCTGACGCACCCGAACTGGTTGCATCTGCTGCGTCCATCATCACGACGGTGCCCGACGTGACTGCAGCTGCCTGGCGCACCGCGTCCTCCAGGCTGGTCAGCGGAACCTGCATTTTTTTGTGATGGTGCCAAAATTGTTCGGCGAGCGCGATGGCATGTTCTTTTGCGGCCGATTTGTCTCCGTCCATGACCACAAAACTGTTGGTTCGAAGTTCGGGGACATCGGTAAAAGGGTTGCCCCACATCACACCTGCTGAAAGTCCGGTTTCACTCGATTCGATTGACTGGGCTAGTTGAATGCAATCAGAGACAGAGCCGGTTTCAGTGATCATTTCATCACCACGAGCGAGGACCGGAATTTTCACACGTGCTGTTACCGGATGAGCTTCTCCTGCTATAATCTTCAAAAGCAAGTCTGCAGATCGTGCTCCGGTTTCGAAGAAATCAACGTGAGGGTACGTGTGGAAAGCAACGATCGCGTTGGCGTGTTCCAGCATTCGATCCGTAAGAATTCCATGAAGGTCGAGTGAAACCACAAAGGGGATATCTTCGCCAAGAATCCGCCTTGCCTCCTGAAGGAGATAACCCTCGGGATCATTCTCGCCTTCCGCCTGCATGGCCCCATGTAGTGCAAAGTACGCCGCATCAACGCGGCCTGCTTCCGCCAGACGACTCAGCAGGTCGTTGCTCAGACGATCAAAGCTTTCCGTTGCCAGAAGGCCTCCCGAAGTATTGGCGCTCGCTGCGAACGTTGGAATGACCTCCACAGAACCGACTTCGTCAAAAACACTCAGTGCTCCGCCCACTTCTTCGCGCACGTTGCGGTGATAGTCCAGGGCAGCCTGGCCCTGCCTCAGACGGAAGTCTTCATAGGTGCTGGGAACCGGGTTAAAAGTTGAGACTTCCTGTTTGCATTCTGCAATCACAATTCGAGGCACAGCGATCTCCGCAAAATCCTGGTTTCTAACAGTTAACAGTCGGGCAACGATGTCATCAGGGGCGGACCACGCTCCCATCGCGTTTTCGAATGGCGGGCCATGCGCCGTTGAACGGATGCTCAGGATAGGGGAATGTTGCCGCGAGGCTTTCGTTGATATCCATTCCCCATCCCGGTTGATCGTTTGGCCACAACATTCCGTCCCGGACATCCGGACAACCAGGAAAGACGTCATGAGTTGCCTGGTTAAAACGTGTGAATTCCTGAATGCCGAAATTCGGTATGCATAGGTCCATCGCCAGATTCGCTGCATGTCCGATCGGCGATGTGTCACCCGGTCCATGCCATGCGGTACGAACACCGAAGAATTCGCACAATGCGGCCAGTTTGCGGGCAGGTGTCAATCCACCGATGTCTGAAAGATGGACGCGAATAAAATCGATCAGCTGTTCCTGAATCAGCGGCAGGTAGTCATTGACGTTGGTGAACAATTCACCCATTGCAATGGGGATGCCGCTGGCGGCACGCAGACGGCGAAAGCTGTTGATGTCTTCGGGAGGCAAAGCATCTTCGAGAAAGAACAGTCGAAACGGTTCCAGGTCTTTTGCCAGATGGATAGCAAGCGGCGCCGGCAACCGTTCGTGAATGTCATGCAGCAGTTCGACGTCCTCACCAAGTTCCTTGCGAGCGTGTTCGAAAAGTTTTGGCGCCAGACGCGCGTAGTCTGCAGGTTCAAAAATATTTTGCGGGGCGGTTGGACCATCGACGGTTTCGTGTGTCTGCAGGTCAGATTCCGTTCCGTATGTGGCCTGTCCCGGAACCTCGACCTGCAGTCGAATGTGCCGAAATCCCTGAGAGATCAGTTCGCGGGCGTTTTCAGCCACGTCATGGAACTCGCGTCCGGAGGCGTGGACATAGACAGGGGCAGCCATGCGGCACTTGCCACCGAGTAATTCGTAAACGGGCATGCCCGCCCGTTTGCCCTTGATGTCCCATAGGGCCATGTCGACACCCGACAGTGCATTATTCAACACTGGTCCCTGGCGCCAGTACGAACTGACATAAGCGGACTGCCAGATGTCTTCGATTTCATCAACATTCCGTCCTTTCAGAAACGGAGTGAGATATTTCTCGACCGCTTCAATCACTGCCAGTGGACGCTGTGTGAATGTGGCACAACCCAGGCCATGCAGTCCGTCCTCAGTTGTTTCAATTTTGACGATGACCAGACGGATATCGGCAGGAGCGGTGGTGATACAGCGGATATTTCTGATGCGAACAGTCATGTCATATTCCTGGTAGCACAACCACCATCGAAGTGTCGAGACGTTGGTGTATTCTGCGTTGTCGAATTAGCAATTTCCGCACAGAGTCAACATTTGGTAAACGAGTTTCATCGCGTTATGCTTCCAGCCGAAAGTTCGTTGAGACGATACTGGCTGATTCAGTTTCTACTGAATGCTTCAGAAAGATCAAATCATTGAAAATCGAATCGATCGATCGCATTTGGATTGACATGCCACTCAAGGAAGTGCCCTGGCGGAACATGGTCCGTGAGATTCCGCATTGGTCGCTGTTCGAATTGTGCAAAGTAACGCTCAGCAACGGGGTTGTCGGAGTCGGCGAGACCATGCCTTATTACACCTGGGGCGAGGTGACGGATGAAGCCGTCGAACGGGTCCACGGTAAGCACCCGGCATCGGTGATGTGGGATGACTCACTGGGAGCTGGATTGCAGATGGCCCTGTTCGATGCCGTTGGCCAATCGCTCGATACGCCAGTCTGGGCACTTCTTGGGCAAAAGATGCGTTCATTTGCTCACGTCGGATGGTGGGCGATTGACATGCCGGTTGAAGACTGGATTTGCGAATGTGCTGAGGCCATTGAACACGGATACACGACCTTCAAAACCAAAGCGCGACCATGGTTTGATTTAGAGGATCAGGTCGCCCGCTTATCTGAAGCCGTGCCGAATTATTTCAAGCTCGATATGGACTTCAATGACTTCGGGCTTGATCCCGCCGTTGCGCGACCGCTTTGCAGCCGATTGGAGCGATTCGAAAAAGTCGCGATCTGGGAGAGCCCTATCGCGCAGGAAGATGTCGAAGGTAACCGTGCGCTGCGCAACCATTTAAGTGTACCGATTGCACATCACGTCGACCGTCCGGCGTTTGAGACTCAGATTCGACGCGACATATGCGACGGATTCGTGATGGAAGGAGGAATCACCAATGCACTGAGTCGCGGCCGGACGTGCGCTGAATTCAACAAACCGTTCTGGCTGCAATGGGTGGGTTCAAATCTTGCAGCGACGTACTGTCTGCATATTCAGGCGGCGCTGTCTCATGCTCGCTGGCCGGCAATCCACTGTAATCATATGTACTCAGATCAGTTCATTGACGAACCATGGGTCGTATCAAACGGGCTGAGTGTGATTCCCGACAAACCGGGAATCGGAGTCACGATAAACTGGGATACCGTCGAAAAATACCGCGTCGATGCAAAGGACAAGCCGTATCCGCATCCTGGATTACTCCTGCGTCTGGACTGGCCGTCTGGCACGACGAGCTGGTTTACTCACGCTCAGCAGCTGTGGGACGCATTCAGCAGCGGCGACTTGCCGGCATTCATGCAGGGAGTGAATCTTACTCGCGTTGATGACGATGGTTCTGCAGACTGGCGTCGACGGTACAAGCAGGCAAGTGCGTCACCCGTGCACGAACCGTGACATCAGGTATTTGTTGCGGCGCACGCTGTCCGTCGGTTAATGAGTTCGCTGGCGGCGGTTACTACGTGTTTGTGTATTCCAGACGGTCCAGCGCATTCGTACAGTTGATGAAGATCCAGCTGAGGGCGCTGAGCACGTACATTCCGGCAACAATCATGAACAGAGGGTTGTAGTCGGTCACGAGCATGGTTTTTCCCTCGACGATCATCTCGGTGGTGAAATAATCCAGGAACGGACCGGCAAACAGGACCATCGTGATACCACCGATCCCCCCTGCCGTGTTAATGATGCTGAAGACTGACGCCGAGTAGCGACCACCCATGTCGGTACAGGTCCCCCAGACCGTCGGCTGGCTCCAGTCCGTGAAGAACTTGACCATGAAAAAGCAGCCGGCTGCCATGTGGCCGTTGGACTGACTGATGGCAACCAGCATCATTCCCGCAGAAACAAACTTCCCGGTAAAACCGACGGCAGTGCGGGACCACCGGCGGTTACCGGTCCACGCGATCAGGACATCGTTGAGTATGCCCCCGACCAATCCTCCGATGGCTCCACCGAACAGTGGCAGGCTGGCGAGAATTCCGACGGCGGCAAAACCGAAACCGCGATCAATAAAGTAGCTTCCCATCAAGGCGACATAAATAAAGTCGGCCCCGGCGTTCATGAATTGCTGGAAGATGAAAACGGCCATACTTCGGTTTCGGATCGCCTGACCAAAATGGAGTACTGCCCTGCTTTCCTCCTTTTCTTCCGCTTCCCCTTTACGGATCAGGTCCAGCTCTGCTTGATTCACCCTGGGGTCTTCCTCGGGGGAATTGCGGAACAACAGGAAAAAAGTGACAGCAAAAAGGACTCCGGCTGCTGACATCACGACCAGCGCCCAGCGCCAGGAAAGCCCACAGACCCCCATCAGCAGGGTAGCCATGATGATAGATGACATGGCACCACCAAAACGGCCGAAGAAACTGGCAATCATTCCCTGGCAGGTGGTCCGTGAAGAGAGCGGGATCCAGTTTCTGGTGACCTTTGCCAGGTTGGGATAACAACCGGCCTGGCTGGCACCGAAGAACATCCTCAATGCTCCCAGGCCATAGACATTCACGGTCAGCCCAAACAGTGGCAATATCAGTGACCAGGTCAGGATGAGAATGCCCAGCAGCATGAAGGTGCCGAACAGATCGCCGAGAATTCCGCTCGGAATCTGGCCGGCCGTATAAGTGAAGTTGAAACAGGCTTCAAGAGTCCCCAGTGTCGTATTGGATAAGTCGTAGTCATCCCGGAGTGCGACCCGCACAATGTTCCAGGTGTAGCGGTGCAGGTAGAGAAACCAGGACGTTCCACAGGCCAGCGAGAACATCACCCAGCGGCGATTGGTGGGCCGTTCGCCGTCCATGCGGGTATCTACTGCTGTCACGACCTGGAACCTCCAATGCGGGTAAACTTGCCGGAATCAGGTCCATCACGTTATGACATCCCCAGGAAGATTGCATCCATCCGCACTCACATCATTTGCGAAGTACGGATTACCGGTTCTCACCAGCCGAAGTAAAACGGCGTTAACACACTGGCAGCGTCTGGGTAACACGTAAGGTGATACAGGTCAGAGGATTCGAAGGCGTTGCCCAAACGAGACCACTTACCAGTTCAAATGTCGGTGCAGGAATTCGAATGTGGCGAGACCATTGATCGTATGCGGCCCGTCAAACCATTCGATTTCCGTTCGTTCCGGAATTTTCAATCGGGCTGCATACAAATGTCGGACTTTTCCATATTCAAATCCAACCCAGTCGTCTTCACCGACAGTGTCAAAATGTCCCCGTTCTACCATAAACGGTCGCGGACAGATCAGGGCTGCCATTTCTGAGTAGTTGAATGTACGGCCCAGGTTCCATTCGAAGATTTCGTATTCGCCGTGCCACACATAACTGAAGTTGTCTCGTGTTGATGCATTCTTAAGGACCCATTCGTTGAAATCTGCGGAACAAATGGACAGACAGTATTCGGTCACCAGCGCCGGTATGCGCATCGCCGATTTTCCACCGTAGCTCAGCCCGTAGAATGCGATGCGGTTGCCGTCAACAAACGGCTGCGATTTCAGCCAGTTCACAATCTGTTGGTGTTGGGGCACCATCACGGAAAACAGGGTTTTTCCGAGGGGATTAGCTTTGCGCTGCAAAGTCCGGAACTGGTCCTCAAAGATATAAATATTTTGCGGAGCAAACGTAATGAATCCTCGTTCGCAGAGTTTTGCTGTAAAGTCATGATAGGCCGGGTGATCGTCACTGATGGTATCCAGCGGCCGGCCCTCCAGTCCGTGCTGGCAGACGACAACCGGTCGACGTTCATCAGGCTTCAAATTTTTTGGCACCAGCAGAACACCGTATGCTGTGACATCCGGAAAAACATCCATGCTGACTTCGTATGCTGTCCACACTTCTGTTTCTTTCAATTTTCGACTGCGCGCATTTGGTGGCAACAATTCAATGTCAAACCGGCCAATGACGTTGTCACGAAACTCCTTCCGGTACGGTTTCATGGATTCCAGGTAAGAGTCGATCGAGGAAGTATCGAGGTTTGCCATGAATGCTTTGCGTACAAACGGAGACTCTCTAAGAATGGCCTGATTGTGGCGATCCAGCTCCTGAAGCTGGCGCAGCCGTCGCTGACGATTCAATTCTGACAGTTGGTTAGTCGTGATTGTGGATTTGAGGACAACGGATGAATTCGACGAAATTTCTGTTGGTACTGCTTTTGTCAGGGCATTGACGAACTGCTGGAGCCATTCTGTTGAACCAAATGCACCATCCGACGGTGAGATGACCTTTATATTTGCGCCCAGACTTAGCGCCATTCGAACTTCTTCCTTAACCTGGAATGCTGACGGCGCGGTTAGCCTGGCCGGTGCACCACCGTTTGCCGTGAATTCAAACGTCGGCACGTTTGCTGTTTCCACGAGCAGCGGTCGCGGAGTCAGCATGGCGGCCAATTGGGCTGCACCGAAGTCATTCAGCAGGCCGAAAACATTGCGATCGAGTGGCTCCTGCCAGCTGTCTTCCCGCGGGCCGAAGAAACCGGAGACCGCAGTAGCCGAAATACGTGGGTCCAGCGCACCTGCGAACAGTGACAACATTCCCCCTTCGCCATACCCAACGATCCCCACTGGAACACGTTCAGTGTGGTTGGCAGCACAAACCATGTCGACGAGTGCGGACACCTTCTGCAGTTCGTAGCCAATCAGGTGTTGTCCGAGTACAAACGAACTCCGATAAATAAATTCACGGTCTGTCATTATTGAACGACCGTTGCGACTTTCGACGTGTCGGCTGGTGATCGCCGGAACAAAAACCTGGCATCCGGCATTCGCCAACCGTAGTACGTATCGGTGGACATCAGCGATGCCATCTATCAGCCCGCAGAGCTGTTCCGGCGTTTGGTCCGCATCGGGTATTGCGATGACTGTTGCGATGGGGCGCTCTGTCGGAGTCAACAGAAGCCCTTCCCCGGTCACTGACACGAGATCTGGACGACCGGGGTCCGGGTCCGTCAGAACGGGCCAGCGGATCTGCTCAACTCGGAATGTATCGCACGAAGCAATCTGTGCCGACCTCACTGTGGCCCCCGCGAATTCCACGGCACCGAATTGTACGCGGGACTCACGCAGGCCCAGAATTTCTGTCAGTTCTTTACGGCGTGACTCGATGAAGTCTTCAGGCACACTGTGTTGTTTGGATACTTCGTGCCATCGGCGATTGCGGTGTATACGGGTTTCTGCAATTTGCTTCAGCAGGAAACGGTCCACCCCGGCGACCAGTTTCTCTGCGGGATCTTCTGAAGGTGTCAGAGGCTTGGTTCCGCTGGGTGCGATGAGTTCGGCGGCCGTCGTAGTAGTAGTGGTGGTAAGTGCCAGAAGCGTGGCGGTGACGACCATTTGACTAACCGAGAACATTTCCCTGTTGTTGAAGGCGCGGGGGGGCCGGAGCAACGTACAACTACGTTGAAAATCATTAAAAGATTGACGCATCCAAAATTCTCCGGGTTTTGCCGACACTCATCCTGCCAATCCAGGTTTGTACCAGCAGATGGACACAAACAACCAGTAAAACCAGCCACAGTGCTGGTGCAACTACCATAAAAGGAAAGGTCCTCGTGATGCGACGATTTGCACCATTTTTGATGTTGGCGGCAGCAACCGGACTGGTGATGGAGACAAGTTTGGCTCAGGCTGACGACGACAGGAATCCACCACCGGGTGAGCAGCTGGAAAATCTGAATGACGGTGAAACTCCGGCTCCCGGTCGTGGAAGACGTCGCGGACGGGGAAATCGCAGCCCGGGCATCGATGGTGGCCCGATTAGAGAGGGCAGCCGAGGCGGTCACAGACATCATGGTCCTCCCCCGATCATTGCAGCTCTGGACGCCGATGACGATGGAGTGATCTCTTCGTCAGAAATTGACGGAGCGGTCACTGCATTAAAAGCACTGGACAGGAACGGCGATGGAGACCTTACGATGGAAGAGCTTCATCCCGATCGTCCAGGACGCGGTGGTTCTGCGGAAGGCAACCGCGGAGAACGCCGACGCGGCGGTCCTCCAGGTGGCGAATTCGGGCAGCGTGGTCCTGTGGAAGGTGACAGAGGAGAACACCGACGTGGTGGTCGCGGCGAAGGACCACCGCCCGTGAAATTCGTTGAAAAAATGATGGAATCAGACACGGATGGTGATGGTCTGATTTCAAGGGATGAAGCTTCGGATCGACTTCTTCGTGGATTCGATCGCATTGACGCTGATGGAAATGGTTCCATCGACAAACTGGAGCTCGAACAGGTGGCAAAACGTTTCACCGAAAAACGTGGGGGTCGCAGACGTCGTGGTGACAGAGGTCCGGACGAAGACGGACGTGGCGGCCGGCGCAGGAAAGGCAAACAACAGTCGCCGGATAATGCCGACGTATAAAAGAGCGACGGGTTGATCCTTGAACGAGCCGAAGCCACGACGTGCAATGTGCGTCGTGGTTTTTTCATCGATTCGCGGCTGACAGCCGCAACCGGTCTCAACGACATTTTTCTCAACGCTGCTCACATTCGTTGCACAATACTGTTTGCACAGTTGCGACAATTGACTTGTTCCGGTCAGACAGAATCAGAAATCCACAGCAATTCGCGGAGCCGAGGATTCTGCGAGTGAAACTGTACCGATGAGTGCAGGCTCCGGTAGCTCGCTCTCGGCAAAGCGGCGCTGGAATTCGGAGACGCACTCACTGGGTACAGACAGCAGGAGACCGCCACAGGTTTGTGGGTCCAGGAGTAAATCGACTGATTCGTTTTGGCCAGTGCCGTATTCCTGGACCTGTTCGCCAGCATCATCACGTTCACCAGGAAAGTGGCTCGCCGCATGAGATGGGGCTCGCAAGGGGAGGTCGATATTCCCGCTGACGACGACGTCTCGCAGGTAACAACGATTCGACGGCAGGAGTGAACTGGCGATACCCTGTCGCGCAGCTTCAATCGAACCCGGCATCACTGGAATTCGGTTTCCATTCAGCGTAATTCGTACGTCATCTGTCAGCATCTCGTGCAGGTGTCCCAGGAGTCCAAATCCGGTGATGTCCGTCCCTGCGACGACACCGACATCTACTGCAATCCTGGCTGCGTCATGATTGCCGAGCAGCATGATTTCGATCATGGATTCAAAGTCTGAATGTCGACACTTCGCTCGCATCTGAGCCGCCATCAGCACTCCGCTCCCGAGTGGTTTAGTCAGTACCAGCTGATCACCTGGACACATTCCCTGTTTGCGGATCAGGTGATTGCCAAGGGGCCGTCCAAACACGGTAAAACCAACCTCCCATCGTGGCCCGGTGATCGTGTGACCGCCCGTAATTGTGGCTCCCATACGACAAAATTCACGTTCCGCACCCTGTTGAAAATTACTCAACACGTTTTGCTGGGTCGCTTCATCACCTTCCGGCAACACCACGATCGCTTCTGCAGCAAATGGTTTTGCCCCCGTGGCATAAATGTCACTGGCTGCATGGATCGCGGCAATGCGGCCCGTAAGCCACGCATCCGGAAACGGGGCAGAAAAGAAATCCGTCGTGACCAGAACGGACTCGTTGGTTGCATCATTTGAGCCAATGCGGATAACGGTCGCGTCTTCTCGGGAGCCATCAACAGTCGCGCCAAGCGCTGCGTTGAGAGCATCTCCACCCAGTTTGCAGCCACAGCCTCGGCACTGCATTTCATCCGGCATGTTCATCTGGTTCGGCAGCTGCTGATATTGGTCCATGAATCGCTGATCAATCCACTGTTTCAGTCGCATGACCCAGCGACCAGCAAAGCTGACGCCCCGCCATTCACCCACCGCTGTTCCATCACCCATGTTCAGGAGCTTGAGAAATGACTTTTGCGGCACGTAGGGAAGAAGTTCACGACCGTCCAGCTGCCGTTGAATGTTGTTCCAAAGAACGGGTCCCTGGCGTACTGCGTAGACACCCGCCTTGGGGACTGCACCATGCTCCATCGTACCCGTATCACCGACGGCGAAGATCGGATCACCGCTGGTGCAGCGCAACGTGCTGTGCGTCAACAGAAAACCGCAATTGTCCTTTGGTAAATCGAATTTCGACAGCAAGGTTGGTGCCGCAGCGGCGGTTGCCCAGATCACGATGTCAGCTGGTAAAGTTTTACCGGTTTGCAGTCTGACACCGGATTCATCAACCTGCTCAACTGCATTGTTGTGCAGTACGGTGTGACCGCATTTTTGAATTGTGTTCAGCACGCGACGAGTTGTTTTTGGTATGCAACCAGGCAGCAACTCGTTCCCTCGATCCACCAGCGTGATATGAAATTCAGATTCCGTCAGCAGTCGTATGCGTGCCGACAGGCACTGTGTGACTTCCGCGCCTGCCACACCGCCTCCGACGACAACCACCTGCAGCAGTCGTGATTGAGGTGAGCAACGACTGACAGCTGCCTCCAGGCGATCGAGGAATGATCGCATCGGCTTGATCGTAACAAACGAGGGGGAGTCTGCGCCGGCAGTCGGCATCTGCGGTACTGAGCCAATCCCGACAGAAAGAACGTCGTACGGCACAGGCGGTCGTTCGGCAAACAGCAGTTGTTTCCGGAGGCGATCCAGTCCTGTTACTCGGTCCGTGATCAAACGAGCACCCGCTGCTGCGCACAGCCGTATTAGATCGATTTCCATTGCCTTCGAGGGCAGCTGGCCCGCCAATACAGCCGGCAGAAATCCGGAGTAGGTTGCTGTCCCGCTGTCAGAAATACACGTGAGGTCGGTATCCGGCAGCGGATCCATCGCCCACATACGGACGATGTGAGCGTTCGTATGGCCGACTCCCATGAGCACCACATGACGACGACAGGCGTGTTCCGCTTTCACTGGTCATTCCCCAGTGGTCTTGGTTTGCTGGCGGGGCGAGTACAATTCATAACCGATCGGACGAGTGTCATCGGTCGGTTCTCCACGGTTTTCGAATGATTCGTCTCAGTTCGTTCACCAGGATTGAGTCGTCTTTCGGGTGGATCGCACGAAAATCCAGCAGTACAGCTCCGTTTTCAATCCGCCCCAGAATCCGTGCTTCGCTGGTGCGCAAAGAGCGTAACAATTCGTTTGCGTGAGACCCGCCAATCCGTACAGCAAAACTGGAGATCGACTGATCGGCCATGCTGCCGCCGCCCACCTCTGACTGACACGGTACTACCGAGAGATCAAGTCCGGCTTCAGATAATTCATCCACAGCGCGTTCGCAGCGTTCCTGGACTTCTTTTGCCGGCATGGACAACATCGACAGGACGGGAACCGAATCGAATGCATTGCCCGCCAGGTGATCTTCGAGTGTAGCTTCGAGCGCCGCGAGTGTGAGTTTGCAGACTCGAGTGGCGCGAGCCATTGGATGTCTGCGAAGACGTGCGATCCAGTCCGCTTTCCCCAGCAGAATTCCGGCCTGTGGTCCTCCAAGCAGTTTATCTCCACTGAAGAGTACGAGATCAGCATCGGATGCGAGACTGGACGCGACGTCCGGTTCGTCCAGGTTAAGTGACGTAAGGTTTGCCAGACAGCCGCTGCCAAGATCATCAATCATGGGTAAATTATACCGCCGGGCGAGACCGACCAGTTCGGCAGCCGATGGTTCCGCCACGAACCCTGACACACGGAAGTTACTGCGGTGTACCCGAAGAATTGCTCCGGTTTTATCGTGGATCGCTTTTTCATAGTCGTCGATCCGAGTTCGATTGGACGTTCCGACTTCTTTCAGAATAACTCCAGCCGCTTCAAACACATCCGGCAGTCGAAATCCGCCACCGATTTCCACAAGCTGGCCTCGAGAGATGATGACTTCTTTTCCGGCGGCCACACCCTGCAGTGCCAGCATCGTGGCTGCTGCGCAGTTGTTGACAATCAGCGCGTCAGATGCTCCTGTCAATTGTCTGATCAGGTCTTCTGCATAGACTCCTCGGCGCCCGCGACGGCCTGAGTCCAGATCGAGTTCAACATTCGTCGCTTTGGCCGCCTGAAGGATCCTCGCGATGGCCGAGTCTGACAGGGTGGCCCGACCCAGATTTGTATGGAGTATGACACCCGTGGCGTTGATGACGGGATTCAACCGCCGAAGTTTCAAACGCTCCGCCGCTTCAATCGTTCGACGGGCAACAGCAGCGTGTGTTGTTTCCGGGTTTGAGTCCGGTGTTTCCCTCAACTGATTACGCAGGTCATCAAGAACAGTACGAACGCATTGGATAATCTGAGCGCGCGACATTTGTTCGTGCAGTTTGTCAACGTCGGGGTGGCTCAGTACCGTATTGACAGCCGGAAGATTGCGAAGGGGACTGGACATAGTTGATGCGGGACACTGCAACGGGCCTACCCGAGATTGGGGCCGGCGGTTCTGTGATTGTCGGTTCGACAGGTAAATCCCGAGCTGTCGAAGTACTCCAGGAACGGGACCACGTGCTTTCGCGTCAATCCCCAGTGATCACGAATTGCAGCCACTGTGAGTTCCGAACGTACGGAAAACAATTCCCGAAGCTGCTGTTTCAGATCCTCAACAACAGCTGGTGTCAGAAACCAGCCGCCACCGAGGTTCAGCAGCATACCCTGAGACACGGCCAGTTTGATCAGTGAATCGAGTTCTTTCCGAGGCTTATTTTCAAGCTCAGACAAACCGGCCGCATTTGGCGGCCGGCGTTCCTCGTGGTAACGTTTCAGTAGCCTGGTAAAAATCAGCTGCTGCGACATCGACAGGTTCATGGCCGAGGCCGCAGTAATCTGGCGATTGAGCTGAATGACGTGACCAAGGTTAATTTGCTCCTGAAGCAGCCATCGAATCATCGCATCCGGAGCCACTTCGTGCAGTTCGTCACGCAGTGACGCTTCATCCGTCCAGACAGCCTTGCCGTCCTGGGAACGAGCTTCCAGTCGCTGAACAATTGCACGGCTGAGTGATTCCCGGCCTCTGCTGGAGACCACAATCGACGATTCCGGAACGCGATAAATCGTGCCGTTTTGTTCACCGTCTCGACAATACTCTTTGAGGGCCGTGGACGTGATTCCCATATCCATTGCAACGGCCGGATCCGATAAATCGACATGTCCGCACAGGTCCAGCCAGGTTTCCAGTACAGACGTCGGGTGAGTTGCCAGTCTCCTGCCAAACTCAACGAGAACTCCAGTTCGTTGATCATGAATGCGCGAACTGGCCAGCACGCGTCCGCCGGCAAACGTCCCGCTGGCGCCAGGACGACGTAGTAACAGCGGCTGGTCTGGTGTCAGCAAAACAGGTTGTTCACACTTCAGAACCACAGCCGTTTTCTCTCCCGGCAGCAGCGAACCACCACCTGTCAGAACCTTAACTTCTCTGCTTCCTGCTGCGGTGTGCAGCCGTACAATCCGACCGTTGACGATTTCCGGAGCATCATCGTACATGCGAATCTCGGCGATGCACCGGTTTGAAGCTTTATACGAATCGATTGCGACCAGTTCGCATCCTCGTATTACCTCGGTGTGCGACACACCAGCGAGATTCAATGCCGTCCGGAATCCGGCCTGCGCGGCATCCACCGAATCACCGTGGACCTCCACGTCACGAACACGCACGACTCTCCCGCCGGGAAGGACCTGTAGCTGATCCCCGTTTCTGACACGACCCTGCCAGACCGTTCCGGCCACCACACAGCCTCGACCTGGCACACTGAAACTGCGATCAATCGGCATTCGAAAAGGCCCGCTGGGTTCGGATCGGCGGATCTCCGCTGTGAGTGATCGCAGCGTCTGCCGGAGCTGCTCAATTCCTTCGCCGGTCTTGGAAGAAACTCGGTGGATCGTGACTTCTGAATATCCTGCCTGCCCGGTCAGTTCGCAAAGATCTTCTTCGATGATTTCCATTGTGATCTCGTCGGACAGATCGGCTTTGGTCATTACTACAATCAGCCGTGGCACTGCCAGCGATGTGAGAATTGCAAGGTGTTCCCGTGTCTGCAGCGCCACGCCTTCATCGGCGGCAACGACCAGCATGCCGATATCAAGAGCCGCCACACCAGCCAACATATTCGCGATGTATTTTTCATGTCCTGGCACATCAATGACCGCCAGTCGATGTTCATTCACATCGAACCACGTAAACCCCAGATCCAGCGTCATGCCGCGGCGCTGCTCTTCTGCCAGTCGGTCGGTATTGATCCCTGTCAGTGACCGGACCAGACTGGTCTTGCCATGGTCAATGTGTCCGGCAGTGCCGATGATCGCGTAGGCCATGAAGCAAAGGATTCAGGGGGTGAAGTGGCGGTGAACTCAACGGCGGATTGCCAATTGAACGGGTGCGGATATTATCCGGTTGAATCGAACAAACGCACTCCAACTCAAAATGAGTGAAAAACACATGTCAGAATTTCGCGTTGAACGTGACTCCATGGGGGAAGTTCAGGTACCGGCCGAAGCCTACTACGGTGCTCAGACACAGCGAGCTGTTGAGAATTTTCCGATTTCCGGCTGGGAACTGCCACCCGAACTGATTCACGCGATGGGCCGAGTCAAATTTGCCTGTGCCCAGGCGAACAAAGATCTAGGGAAACTGACCGGAAGTGGCCGGAATCCGCTCAAAAAGGAACAGGTCGAGGCCCTGATGAGAGCATGTCGTGATGTTGCCGAAGGCATACTGGATGATCAGTTTCCGATTGACGTGTTTCAGACCGGATCCGGCACTTCCAGTAATATGAACGTGAATGAAGTGATTGCCAGCCGAGCTCTTGAGCTGACGGGTGGCGATCGTTTTGCGACGGAAAAGCCGATCCACCCGAACGACCACGTCAATATGGGGCAAAGCACTAATGACACATTTCCAACGGCTATTCATGTGGCTGTCGGTACGGCCATTCATGATGATTTGATTCCCGCACTGCAGCGACTCCACGATGAACTTGCGTCCAAAGCGTCTGCCTGGGACAAAATTATCAAAATTGGCCGTACGCACCTGGCTGACGCGACTCCACTGCGACTCGGGCAGGAATTTGGCGGGTTTGCCAGACAGATTCAGCTGTCTGTCGAGCGGGCCGGGCGCGCGATGTCTGCTGTCACGGAGCTGCCCGTTGGTGGTACTGCGGTTGGTTCAGGCATCAATACTCATCCTGAATTTGGCCAGCGAGTTGCTGCGGTGCTGGCCAAAGAAACGAATGTTCCTTTCGTTGAAGCAGGCAATCACTTCGAGGCGAATGCTCAGCGCGACGGACTTGTTGAATGTCATGGACAGCTGCGTGCAGTTGCGTCATCGCTGTTCAACGTTGCCAACAATATTCGCTGGCTGGGCTCCGGTCCGCGTTGCGGCTTCTATGAAGTGAAGATTCCTGACCTGCAGCCGGGATCGTCTATTATGCCTGGCAAAGTGAATCCCGTAATCTGTGAGTCGATGATGCAGGTCTGCGCGCGAGTCATGGGGAACGATCAGACGATTGCTTTCAGTGGAGCAGCCGGCGGACAGTTTCAGCTTAATATCATGATGCCGGTCATGGGCCAAACTACACAGGAAAGTATTCGACTGCTGTCCAACAGCGTGACGACATTTGTTGACTTCTGTCTGGTAAACATGGAACCAAATATCGAAGGATGTGAGGCGGCCGTTGAAAAGAGTCTGTCCATGTGCACCAGTCTGAATCCGCATATCGGCTACGAAAAGGCGGCGGCTCTGGCTAAGGAAGCGTTCAAGACAGGCAAGACCATCCGGGAACTGTGTCTGGAGCAGAACGTTCTTGCCGAAGACGTACTTCAGGAAGTTCTCGATCCGATGACAATGACCGAGCCCCAGACGTAATTGCGGAAATTTCCGGTCGTGACCCACGACGTGCAGACCCATATCAATCCAGCGTTGTCGGTACCTCCGGGGGTTGTTCAATCCGACTGGATTCCGATTTTCGGGAGACTTCACAACTTGTCCGGGTCAGCAGACAAGAAGTTGTCTGCTGAGTGGAGAACGGTGCTCCGCTGTTGCTGCCTCAGCGATTGAGCCGCAAGTTGTCACTCCCGGTTCACGGGTAAGTTCTTGCTTGTCGTTCATCCTGCAGTTCCATCGGCCGACAGGATCTGCACTCGGTAAGTCGCGACCGGCAGGACATGACTGGATGTCGCCTGAGCCGATTCGTGTCCGCGAACTTGTCGATTCGAACTCGTCGTACAAACTGTTTCTGACACGTATGTGTAACACATGCTGCTGAAATGACTTAGAACGACTCCGATTTGTCGTAATCGTCCCGAACCGATGGCCTCGTCTGCTGCCGGAGAGGGCCGATTCTGCTATGATCTTCCGCTCAGCCATCGTGCCGTCGATTGGTCCCTGTTTGTCGAGAATCTCGGGTACAAAATGCAACTCACCTGTGACCGAAATCAATTCACACACGCTTTTCAGTCGGCCGCTGCCGCCGTTCCCAGTCGTACTCCCAGGGACATCCTTCGCAACGTTTATATGCAACTGAATTCGGGTGGAGTGGAGCTCATCGGCACCGACCAGGAAGTTGCCATTCGGTTCAGTGTCGATGGAGTCACGTCCAGTTCTACGGGTGAAGCTCTGCTGCCGACACAAAAAATTGCCTCTATACTGCGCGAGTTGCACGACGAGCAGTTCGAAATCAACGCTGAAGAGCAGACACTGCAGGTCACAACATCGTCGTCTCAGTTTAAACTTAGTTCGGAAGATCCCCGTGAGTTTCCTCCCGTGCCGGAATTCAGTGAATCAGACTATTTCCGCATTCCCTCGTCCGTCTTCCGGCAAATGATTCGTCGAACATCGTTCGCCACTGATGTGGAGAGCACGCGGTACGCTCTTGGAGGTATCCTGGTTGAATTTGGTGATGGTCAGGTGACGCTGGCAGCGACAGACAGTCGGCGACTGGCTGTTGCATCTGCCGCCTGTGAAACCGAAGGCAATCCGGAAGTCCCGGAACGAGCGACTGTGGTTCCGGCACGCGCGATGTCTCTTCTCGAACGTTCCATCGATGACAATGCTGAGTATGTCGACGTCGCTGTGCGAGATAATGACGTCCTGATGCGGTCCGGACGGTGTGCCGTTTACAGTCGACTTGTCGAAGGCAGGTTTCCGCGGTATCGGGATGTGATTCCGAAGGAGATGGCTGTGACTGTGCCATTGTCAGTCGGGCCGTTTCATTCAGCCGTTCGTCAGGCGCAGATTGTGACTGATGAAGAGAGCCGAGGTGTTGACTTTCTGTTTAGTGACAACACGCTCAAGCTCAACAGCCGTGCTCAGGATGTCGGTGAATCCCGCGTGGAACTTTCGATTGAATTCACCAGTGACGACATTCGTATTACGTTCGATCCAAGATACGTGTCCGATTTCCTGAAGGTCCTCCCGCCGGAGTCGCTGGTGGAACTGCTGATTACCAGTGCGGATATGGCGGCTGTGTTCAAAGTGGAAGATTCCTATACCTATGTGATCATGCCTTTGGCTCAGGACCGTTGATTTCGGGAAGGTGGCCGACACTGGCACTGCAGTCGGATCCACGCGGGTTTTATTCGGTTTCGCGTCCAGACCGGTAACCGGTAGTTGACTCTCCAAATGACAGGAAAGAATCGACAGGGAGGTACATTGATCGGATCTTCCTACGACCGTCCGGCACCTCTGGGGCGTCTTTTGGACCTTGTGGTTCGCCGCCGGGGAATTGCCGAAGTATCCGGACAGCAGAACCTGAATGCAGTGTGGGCTGAAGTGGCCGGTGACCGAATCAGCCAGAGGTCTCATGTTCGACGGTTGCGGGATGGCGTACTGGAAATCGGAGTTCGCAATGGTGCGGTTCTGGAAGAGCTCAGCAGTTATCTGAAACATGATTTGCTCAACACGATCCAGTCGAACTACGTGGATCTGAAAATTCAGTCTTTGAAATTTGTACGAGTCAGGTAGCAGGTTCATCAGGCCTGTTTGACGTGTAAGAGGAATAAACGTGTCAGAAGCGGCTACACCCAACGATTACACCGGCGACGACATTCGGCATCTGAAAGGGGTCGATGGAATTCGCAAGCGCCCCGCGATGTACATCGGTGATACCGGTGCCGGAGGTCTGCATCACCTGGTATTTGAAGTTGTCGACAACAGCATTGACGAAGCCGTCAATGGGCACGCCTCCGAGGTGTCGGTGCAGATCAACGTCGACGACAGTATTTCGATTTCTGATGACGGACGTGGAATTCCTGTCAGTGATGTGAAGGACGATAGTCGTTCAGCGCTGGAGGTCGTGCTGACAGAAATCCATGCCGGCGGAAAATTTGACCGCGACAGTGGGTACAAGACCGGTACGGGTGGATTGCACGGCGTCGGTATTACGGCGGTAAACGCCGTGAGTGCCTGGCTTACAGCTGAAATTCAGCGGGACGGTAATGTCTGGGTAATGGATTTTGAAAAAGGTGTTCGATCTTCGGAACTGCGTCAGTTGGGACATTCGGACCGAACCGGGACGAAGTTGTCATTTCAGCCGGACCCGGAAATCTTCCCGGACACCAATTTTTCATTTGATACGCTGAGGCGACGCCTGCAGGAACTTGCGTTTCTGACACCGGGTATCCGGATCACCCTGCAGGATGATCGCGTCGATCAGATTGAGTCATTTCAGTACGACGACGGGTTGGTTGAATTTGTGCGGTATCTTAATCGGACTCAAACTCCAATTATCCAGGACATCATCCACGTTGAGGGTGAATCGGAAGGAATTCGCGTCGAGATCGCTCTGCAGCAAAACGATGGTTACACCGAGAATGTACGTCCGTTCGCCAACAATATCTTCAATAGTGACGGTGGCACACACGTCAGCGGATTTCGAACGGCTCTGACACGCAGCCTCAACAATTACGGCAAAAAATCCGGATTGTTTAAGGACGTTAGTCCCACCGGCGAAGATTTTCGTGAGGGACTGACGGCCGTCGTATCCGTCCGCGTGCCGGATCCTAAATTTGAGGCGCAAACGAAAGTTAAACTGGTCAACCCGGAAGTTGACGGTGTGGTACAGTCCGTCTTGTCTGAGGGAATGACCAAATACCTCGAAGAGAATCCTGGAAACGCCAAAAAACTGGTCAACAAAGCGATCAATGCAGCGGAAGCCCGTGAAGCGGCTCGCAAATCCCGCGAGATGGTGCGTCGCAAAGGGGCTATTACCACTGGCGGCCTCCCGGAAAAACTTCGAGACTGTCGCAGCCGCGATCTTGAATCCACCGAAGTCTATCTGGTGGAAGGGGACTCAGCCGGAGGTTCAGCCGACACCGGGCGTGATTCCAGTATTCAGGCGATTTTGCCACTTCGTGGAAAGATTCTGAACGTAGAAAAGGCGCAGCTCGTCAAGATTCTGGACAGTAATGAAATTTCAAACCTGTTCCGCGCGATCGGGCTTTCACCCGCTGCTGGTGGTGAGGGGCTGGATGTCAGCAAACGACGCTACGGAAAAATCATCGTGATGACAGACGCGGATGTCGACGGCAGTCACATCCGGACGCTGTTGCTGACGTTTCTGTTTCGGCACATGCGGGAACTGATGGAAGGCGGTTTCGTTTATATCGCGCAGCCTCCGCTGTATCGTGTTGTACAAAAGAAAAAGACGCGTTATGTGCAGACTCACGAGCAGATGATGAAAGAGTTAATTGATCTGGGAGTCGAAGAAGCAAAACTGGTTGTCACGGCCGATGGAACGGTTTTCGAGGGAGACAATTTGCGGCGGGTTGTGGAAATTCTCGGAGAGATGGAACATCCACTGGAACTGCTGGATCGTCGTGGAATCGACATTGGCCATCTGAAGAACCAGGGACTGACAGAGGAAAGTCGTCTGCCGCGTTTTCGAGTTGATCACGGCGACACGGTACGCTGGTTCTTCGACCGTGATGCATCCGATGCTTTTGTCCAGGAGCTGGAATCGGCTTATGAGCTCAGCCGAGCAGACACGCCTGAGAATGATCCTGACAATCCCGATGATGAAATGGCAGCGACCGGACCCATTTGTCAGGTGGTCGATCTGCATGAAGTGAAAACAATCAATGAGAATCTTGCCCGGCTCAAAGATTACGGCCTGAGTGTTGGCGATTTTGTGGCTGCCGGGGTTCGCAATGCCGAACAGGTGTTTTTGTTCCGTATTGATCGCGATGAACAGACTGTGAACGTGGCAAGCCTTCGAGACCTGTTGCCGACGCTGCGCCGGCTGGGAGAAAAAGGCCTGACACTGACGCGATTCAAAGGGCTGGGCGAAATGAATTCGGACGAATTGTGGGAGACCAGCATGGATCCCGAAAAGCGAACATTGCTGCAGGTCAGCATGAAAGACGCGGCAGCGGCGGACGAAATTTTCCGGGTGCTCATGGGCGATCAGGTCGAACCTCGTCGCGAGTTCATTGAAAAACACGCCCTCGATGTCAAGGATCTGGATGTTTAGTGCTGCAGGCCGGTTCAGGACGTTCTTTGCCAGATGTCGCGAACAGACGTGTTTACGGATGGCGGGCGAGTGAATGATGTACAACAAAGACACTTGCTCAGGTGTCTTTGTTGTTACCTGTCCGAAATTGGTCTTTCACGCTAAGTCAGTGCGCCGCGTGCCACAATGGGCCACAGCGCGGCGACGTGTTCCTGTCGAATGCCGACGTACCAGTCATACAGATTGGCGGTCGGATCGCAGTGACCCGGGATGAGGCGAAGTTTTTCGCCAGGAGCCGGCAACGGGCTTCCATTCGATGACAGAATGCGGCCGTGTTCGTCGGAAGGTCGGACATAAGTCAGTCCGTTACTGTCGGCGAACAACGGCATGCCGGAATCAAAACTCAGGGCTTTCAGACCGGCATCGACGACAGCTCGCACACCGGTGGTACGGCTGATTACGCTGGTATACACGAAGAGACTGTGTTTGAACTCACTCACGGGATTGTTGGCAGCGTCAAGATTCTTTGCATAGTCCACGTCCATAAAAATGTAGGACCCCACCTGCAGCTCATTGAAAACCTGACTGTCACGCTCAAATTCGTATGTACCTGTACCGGCACCAGCGACTGTTTCGCATTCAAGTCCGGCCGCCTGAAGCCGGCTGACGGTGTCCGCTGTCCCGGCCACCGCATTCGCAATGGCCTTTTGCCGTTCTTCAACCTGGCGAAGGTGTTGTGCTCCCCCGTGGTATGCCTGTATCCCTCCAAAGCGCAGTCCGGGAGCAGCGTCAATCTGACGTGCAAGGGGCACAGCCGCCTCCCCGGGGGCGACACCGCAGCGCTCGGAACCGACTTCAATTTCCACGAGGACATTGAGTTGCGATCCAAATCGGACCGCCTGTTCGCTCATCCGGGCGACATTGTCGGCGTCGTCCACACAGACACCAACTACGGCCTGCCTCGCAAGTGCTGCGAGACGTTCAAGCTTGCGCTGACCAACGACCTGGTTGCTCACCAGCACGTTATCGACGCCCGCGAGTACCAGGGCCTCTGCTTCTGCCACTTTTTGAGCGCAAACCCCAACCGCACCATGGTCCATCTGAAGTTTTGCGATCACGGCACATTTGTGGGTTTTCGAGTGTGGCCGCAGACGCACACCACGCTGGACTACCATGCTCTGCATCCGCCTGATGTTGTGTTCCAGCGCATCGAGGTCAACCAGCAGAGCGGGAGTGTCGACATCCTGCAGTCGATCGCCAATACGAGCGGGCGGATAAACCAACATAGTGACCTCATGCCTGTTTCAGATGACAGGAATCTTCACACAATTGACCGGGGCAGACAGTCGAACAGACAGACTCACTGTTCACCACCTTCGCGCCCCGGTCACAACTATCCGGTTGTTGTTTTTAAATAAACCGCCGACGGTGTGATTTCGTTGACGGCCATCGCATTGCGCAGAACCGTAAAGTAAGTATCCGTTTCGGGTTGTTCACGGAAATGGGGATACCACCTGTGTGCTCGCGGACAGAACGGTACGGTGCGGGATGCAGTTGCTCAACCTGTTCCGACACATCACCAACGGTGCTGGCTGCGATCGACAACTCCGGTGCACTGTTGCGATTTCGATCGTGACACTCACATAATCAGCCCTTGAAACAATACATGGCATCATCGGTGCGGATATAGATCCGTCCATCTCTGATCGCAGGCGTCCCCATGATTCGCTCACCGAAGTCGTACGATGACAGGATTGACCATTCACGTCCGGCACTCAGAACCGTGATGACACCCTTCTCACTGCACATGTAGACCTTGCCGTCTCCGGCGACCAGGGATGCGTAGTAATTTCCGGGACCACGTGCTCGGCCCTGTTTCAGCAAATCGCCGGTCGTGGCATCGAGTGTCGTGATGATCCCACTGTCCTTCACCATATACAGTACCCCTTTATACACAATCGAGCTGGGAACTGTTGGCAGGCCCCTCCGATAGGTCCATTCGATGGCGGATGCTGTGACATCCCCTGTTCCACCGGGCCGAATCGCCATGGCCGTATTTTGAGCCAGTTCAAATACGCGCGCATGCGCGTCCCACTCCGAATGATTAAGATGTTCATCCTGATCCACGTCAATGCGATAAAATCTTGAAAGGACCGGTCCTTCGCTCAATTCGGACTTGGCAATCAATCCATCCTGATCACTGTCGAACGTTCTCAGGGCTTCGGCATACGGTCCCATTGAGATACGACTGGAGGAGTCACCACCAGGCGTCCATGTCGCAATAAAAATGTGACCATCTGCTTGAACCGGGGTGGGGTCCACAATCCGCGACAGGCCATTGACCCACCATGTTGGCCTTCCGGTTGCTACTTCATAGGCCGTCAGTCTGAGTGCCCCGGCAACGACAAGAGAACGTTCGTTTTCCGTCTCCAGGAGAATCGGAGAGGAATAACTCCGTGTGAACCCGTCGCGCGACGCGGTCCAGCGGATCTCACCAGTCAGTTTATCGATGGCCATCAACACGCTGTCGACGTCATGGTCTTCGTTCAGGATCACCAGGTCATCAACGAGAATCGGAGAACTGGCAGCTCCGAATTCATCCTGAAATGGTCCCATGGCACGCTGCCAGATCAGTTCGCCGTTGATACTGAAGCATTGAAGCCCGTAGCTGCCGAAGAACGAATACACACGTTCTCCGTCGCACGCGGGAGTACAGGCAGCCGGATTACCGGCCGGGTGTACGTCTTCAATCCGTTGCGCCGGTGCCAACTGTTTCCACAGTGTCGCTCCGGTCTCTCGATTGAGTGCGAACGTTGCGAGTTCGGATGACGCTTCATCGTACGTGGTGAGAAAGATGGAATCCCCATGGACACAGGGTGAAGAGATTCCGGAACCCGTCGGCACACGCCAGACGCGACTGGCTTCCTCGCCAAAATCTTCCGGCAGTGCGGCTAACCCCTGAGCAATTCCGTGGTCATGTCGAAAGTAGGTCACATCAGTGGCCTGAGCAAACCCTTCGAAACAGACGAGGGTGGTCAACATACAGGTAAGAAGCAAGCTGAGTCGCAACATTCGATGACATCCCGTGTTCAGAGCGCTGGAGAAAATGGAATGGATACTTCTGCAACGATGACGATCTTAACCGTTGCAGTAGGGAATGCACACGATACATGAATCTCAGCGAAATCTGTCACTGCTGCGGCGATGGATGTACTTGAGCATCGTCACATCCGATGAGTCAGGTGGGTCGAATTCAAAACGGGCTATGCAATTCCACTGCAGGATGACAGGTTGATAAACCATCATGCTCAGGGCGGGTTAGTGGCCCCGGTTCCCAGGTGGCTGCAGGCCTCTGAGTACGGACAATTGCTTCGGGAACTGTGCGACTGGCTGGTCAATCAGCGACTCGCCCAATGAAAAAACTGCCTTGACGGCTTGTTTGCAATGATCGTCCGGTGATACGCTGCCGCTTGCGATTACCGTTCACGTTGTGTTCAGTTAATTACCGGCAACGAATTGACGAATTCAATGTTCACGATTACCCGCCGGCTTAATCTGTCTGGTGCCGGAGTTCCCGGTGAAGCCGGATTTCAGGAATTCGTGGGTTGATGATGTTGGAGTTGCTCACAGGTGACAAACGGATCCGAGAATTGGGTTGAATCCTGTTGACCGTGTGGCGTGAATATCATTGAGCTGCGAATCATGTCTCTTCATTCAGGAAATGTCGTCATGAAATCATTTGTCCATATTGCACTGGCAGCAATTGCACTTTTCCATGGGACCAGTTCAGCCTTTGCTGAAGATGGCTGGAAATCTTTGTTTGATGGCGAGACTCTCGAAGGCTGGAAGCGAGACGACCTGGGGAAAGCGGAATACACAGTCGTTGACGGAACAATCCATGGCAAAACGGTTGAAGGCAGCCCGAATACCTTTCTCGCATCGGAACAGGAATATGGAGACTTCGAACTGGAGTTCGAGGTCAAGGTGCACGACCAGCTGAATTCAGGATGCCAGATTCGCTCGAGAGGTAAAACAGAAGCAGATCTGACAGAAGAACAGAGAAAGAACAAAAACAGCGGTCTTGGTCGATTTCACGGACCACAGGTAGAGATTGAGGCCAGTCCGGGCCAGTCCGGTTATGTCTACGGGGAAGCCACCGGACGTGGATGGCTGTCACCGGAACCCAAAAACAACGCTGCTCACAGCCACATGAACAACGGCGAATGGAACAGGTTTCGCATTGTTGCCAGGGGTGCTCGAATTCAGACGTGGATCAACGGTGAACAGATTGCAGACCTGACAGATGAAGGGATCTACAAGACTCATCCAAAAGGTCGCATCGGGCTTCAGGTACATAGTATCAAAGAAGGGACCGGTCCCTTCGACGTTGCGTGGCGCAATATTCGCATCAGGGAACATTAGATGAAGATGGTCCGGTGAGTCTGCAGTACGCATGCGGAGCTGGTCCGGCTCTGATGCCTTGTGCATTTCCGCGTGCATGTGACCGATCTCGGGATCGTTCGCCTAAGACCGTGTCGTTCGGAAGCAGCGTCGCGTTGGGCCGGAACGTGGTGATCGTGTTCCACATCCGTTCCTGGAACGGCATAAAACGGCGGCCGAATGCGGTCCAAACGGAACGGAATCATGGAATGGATCACGGGTAAACGATCTGTCCTGATCGAATCCGTCGTCCATTCTGCCGCATCCGCACTTCTCCATGTTCTCGTCGCTGATTCGGTGGTAGACTGTGAGTGTCGTTCTCAGAGTTTAAATGATGTCCCACACACCACTCTATCTACAATGTCCTGGCAGAATTTCGGGTGATTTGTCTCGCCGGGGATTCCTCAGAAATGCGTCCAGCGGTTTCGGATGGCTGGCGTTGAGCGGGCTGTTGGCCGATCGGTCGTTTGCCGGAGCGGGTGCGCCGTTGCCTCCTCAGACGGCACGTGCGAAAAATGTCATCTTCTGTTTCATGGATGGCGGTCCCAGTCACGTAGACACATTTGATCCGAAGCCCGGCCTGACAAAGTATCAGGGTCAGGCAATCGGACCCGATGCCGTTTCCAAACGAGCGCAGTCGTCGGCTAATCGAGTCTGGCTTGGAAGTCCCTGGCGATTCAGACAACGCGGCCAAAGTGGGATGTGGGTCAGTGACCTGTTTCCGCACATTGCGGAGGTTGCTGACGAGATTTGTGTTGTCCGATCGATGCGCGGCGAACTGCCTCTGCATGGGCAGCAGAACCTGTTGATGCACACCGGACGAATCAACGGGCACGCACCGAGCATTGGATCCTGGATTTCTTATGGTCTTGGCAGTGAAAACCAAAACCTGCCCGGCTATGTCGTGCTCAACAATGACTGGGTACCAAACGGCGGCCTTGAGAATTTCAGTTGCTCGTATTTACCCGCGTCTCATCAGGCCACGATGCTGCGCCCGACCGGCACCCCTGTCGACAATATCGTTCCCTCCGACACGCGTGACATCCAGCAGCGCAAACTGGCGTTATTGCTGCAGCAGGATCAGGAGTTCGCTCAACGGACCGCGTCCCCCCAGTCCATCGAAGGCGCCATTGCCAACTACGAAACCGCTTTTCGAATGCAGAACACCATCCCGCAGGTGGCGGACATCGGTGAAGAACCGGAACATATTCGGAAAATGTATGGTGTTGATTCGTCAGACGAACATCAGCAGCTCTACGCCCTGCAGACGCTCAGAGCACGGCGACTGGTCGAAGCCGGAGTTCGCTTTGTGGAAATCACCTGCCCCAGTTTTGATGGCAACAATTCTCCCTGGGATCAACACGGTCTTTTGAGAAAGAACCACGAAAAGAATGCACGAATCACCGAGCAGTCTGTTGCGGCATTGATCGTTGATCTCAGGCAGCGCGGCCTGCTGGATGAGACGATCGTTGTGTGGGCGGGGGAAATGGGCCGTACCCCCCACACTCCTGCAATCAAAGAGGGTTGTGGTCGAGACCATCACGTGAATGGCTATTCCATTTTTCTTGCAGGTGGCGGTTTTCGTCCAGGGATCACCTATGGTGAAACCGACGAGTTTGGCAATTCCGTGGTAGAGAATCTGGTCACAATTCACGACATTCACGCCACTGTGCTGCATCAGATGGGAGTCGACCATGAACGACTTACGTACCGTCACAGCGGACGCGACCAGCGGTTGACGGATGTACATGGTCGAATTCTTCAGGAAATTCTCTCCTGATTGGGCAATTGTCAGGCGGCGGACGACGCTGCAATGACGTCACCCTGATTTTTTGTTTTTCTTTGCCTTGCCCACGAAGCCGGCCTTGTTCAGAGCCGTGACGGCTTCGTGTCTGCTGATCACCGTCGCTGGTGAGCTTGATCGTCTTTTCATTACGATCGATGCCAAAGGTCTGTTGTCACCAGCGGTGACGCGGCCCCAGGCCGTACGGGAGGATGAAGACGATGTGCGGAGCAAACGGTCTCCTTACCGGTAAACGCCGTGTGTCCATGTGGTTTGATGGCATCTGCAGCAACGTTTGTTTTAATAACAACAATGGGCACACGGGGCCGTGCAAAGGATGAACAGCCCGATCAACTGGTCGACTGTCAACCTGAAAAATGATTTCACCGAAGACTTTGCATTGATCTCCAAAGTCGGGATGCAAGACTTACCCAATGGCAGCGTGACAACTACGTCGTCAGTAGTCCGATTTCATCGGCTGGTTTCGGCGATCGACATTCCTTTTCCTTTTATACAGATTTGAGGCTTTCAGCGTGTTCTTCGACTTCGGCTACATCCTGTACGTATTGATTCCCGGCATGATCATTTCCGGCGCGGCCAGCCTGATGGTTCGAACGGCTTTCAATCGCTATTCCAAAGTGGGAACCCGGCGAGGTTTTACCGGGGCGCAGGCGGCCAAAGTTCTGCTGGACAATGCTGGTATTCATGATGTTGACATTGTGGCAACGCACGGACACCTCAGCGACCACTACAATCCTCAATCGAAACAACTGGCTCTTTCCCGGGATGTTTTTGGAAGCGCATCGGTCGCTGCCGTAGGCATCGCCTGTCATGAGGCCGGTCACGCCATCCAGCACGCCGAAGGGTACGCTCCTCTGGGTCTGCGTTCCGCGCTAGTGCCCCTGGCCGGGGTTGGTTCCAACATCGGTTATCTGGTTATGGTTGTCGGTTTGTTTATGTCCAGCGCCGGTATAGTGGGTTTTGGAGCGATCCTTTTTTCGGCCGTGTTGCTCTTTCAGCTGGTGACGTTGCCGGTTGAATTTGATGCAACCGCACGAGCCAAACGGCTGGTTCTGGAAGCCGGCATCATCGACACCGACGAACGAATCGGGATAGACCGAACGCTGAATGCGGCTGCTCTGACGTATGTAGCAGCGGTCATTACGACGCTGCTGACACTGTTGTACTATTTGATGCGTGCGGGGCTGCTGGGTGGACGAGACGACTGATCCTGTCCTGGACAGGTCCGGCTAACGAGCTCACGGTTTCATTGCTGTGAGCTCGTTTCTTTCCGGGACTGTAAAACTGTTTGACGGATGATTTCCCAGTCCTGTTGATCAGCCTGTTCAAAACCGTTCTGGTTTTTCCATAGATTTTCGATTCGTTCGGGATCGTATGGCGGACCAAAATAAGGCCCGTTCACCTGGTTCGCCCGGTAAGGCTTCTACGGTCGTGATGTTTTGCCACGACCTCTGTGTGGGGCCGACTCACTCTCACTCCGAGACCAGACTGTAAGGCGGGACACGTCGTTCCGGCACGGACCGCGCACCACAGTCCGAATCTATGGAGGCAGAGCGAGTTCTGTGATGTGGATGACCTGGTGGTTGAAGCCTCATCTTTACGGCTCCCGCCAACCTACAAGCGCAGTCGAAATGACACCACTTAGGGACAAAGCGCCGCTTAAAAGAGACATGAAAGGCTCAGCGATAGAAAGGGGCGAAGGTCGACGTTTGCGGACACCACTCAGACAGTGATATTTTGACATGGCGATAAAGGGTTTAATAACAAGGAGTTGTGTCGTTTGATTGGGATTGTTGGCGTCCCCTGCGCGGCCATAGGCAAAAAATGCTGCTGAAGTGGTACAGAGAACGCTTCCGGGAAAAGTATCCAGAACGGGCCTTCTCTTATTCCATCCATTACGGGGGTGACACAATGTTACAACCATTCAAAATTATCATGATCGCAGTTTGCACGATGTTGCCGGTCATCAACGAGTCCCGCAGCTTCGCTGAATCTTCAGGTCGGAAGAAAAGTTTTAAGTCGGGAGCCCTGGTGGCCTCCAAAGGTTCGGCAAGACGGAAAGATCGTTCGGCGCGTAACGACGAAAAGCGGTCTCGACGCGGGGTCACCCGCAAAGCCAACCGGTCGAAAGTAAGTTCAAAAACCAGGCGGTCGAGTTTAAAAAGTCGTTCGGTGCGTAATGACAAAAAGCGGTCTCAGCGCGGGGTCACCCGCAAAGCCAACCGGCCGAAAGTGAGTTCAAAAGCCAGGCGGTCGAGCTCGAAAAGTCGTTCGGTGCGTAACGACGAAAAGCGGTCTCGACGCGGGGTCACCCGCAAAGTCGATCGGCCGAAAGTTTCAAAACCCAAGGCACAGGGGAAGCTGAAGTCACTGAAGCTTAAGCCTCGTCGTTCGGTGGGTAACGACGAAAAAGCTTCTCCGCGCGGCGTCATCCGCAAAGTCAATCGGCCGAAAGTGAGTCCAAAAACCAAGGCACAGGGAAAGCTGAAGTCTCTGACGGCTAAACCTCGTCGTGATCGAGACCGTGGTAAACCTCCAGTTCTTAAACTTCCGAAACGAGACCGTGGCAAGCCTTCCGCAGGCAAACTTCCGATCGACAAGCGTGGGGATGGCAAACGTGGGGATGGCAAACGTGGGGATGGCAAACTGCGGGACGACAAACGCAAGGATGATAAACGCCGTGACGACAAACTGCGGGACGACAAACGCAAGGATGATAAACGCCGTGACGGCAAACTGCGGGACGACAAACGCAAGGATGATAAACGCGGCGTCTGTCACCCCGGCGTTTGTCGTCACGACGTTTATCATCCTTGCGTTTGTCGTCCCGCAGTTTGCCGTCACGGCGTTTATCATCCTTGCGTTTGTCGTCCCGCAGTTTGCCGTCACGGCGTTTATCATCCTTGCGTTTGTCGTCCCGCAGTTTGCCGTCACGGCGTTTATCATCCTTGCGTTTGTCGTCCCGCAGGGTGACAGACGCCGGCGTGGCTCTGAAAACCCGAATATTGGACTGGAACGTTTCGAAGATGTTCTAAGAGACCGAGTCGGTCGCAAGCGTGAGTTGAGGAGAAAGATCAATTGGAAAGATCGGCGGGGAGGACTGTCGAGGATACGCAGTCGTAGTTCCTATTATGTGGGAATTGGGTTAACGAACCAGTACCGCCGATCCCGCAGCCTGGCTCTCAGCAATTTGATGCTCGGTTCCCGCTGTCACTGGTGGCTGGACTTCGTGGTCGGACATTGCTGGGACACGTACCACTGTCACTGGTGGGACTATTGCGTGACTCCAGGCTACTGGGACTGCTGGACACCATGCCATTTCCGAGTGATCCATTGTCCACCGAGCCCAGGAATCGTTGCCACCAGCTGGTACTTCGGAATTGACTGCATCCTGATTCCGGACTTGTCCGCTTACGGAATTCAGAAAGTCAATGCGGGTTCCCCGGCCGAAATGGCAGGACTTGTGGTGGGTGACATGATTGTCGGTATCAATGGCAATTCGATTACCAGTGAGTTCGACCTGTCCGAAGCCATTACTGTTTCCGACGGGCATCTTCATCTGGATGTGATTCGAGACGGAGCTGATTCACCCGTTGAGATTCACGTTGATCTGGCCCGTCTGGCAGTCCAGTCCTATTGAGACGCCTGAAGGACTGTTCAATCGAACAGCGTGTGGTGCAGCTGACATCAGCAATACGCTGCAGGAGAACCGAACGTCCGATTGATGGACTTCGATTCTCCTGTCACTGTGACTGCCATTGCTGTTGTGAGTTCAAAAAGATGGTTGGTTACGGCTGCCAGCGGACAGCACCGGCGCGTTGCAAATGCAGCATCAGTTCCTTTTGTAAACGACGGGCGACCTCATTGTCGGCAGCTTCTGGATTCTGTTCACCTGGATCCTGATCCAGATTCACCAGTACCATGGGTTCGAAGGGTGAACTTTGCTGCAATTTCCACGGGCCTTTTCGAATCGCATAATAAGCACGACCCTGATAGCGTCTGTTTCCTTCACGACGGACCCAGATGAACGTGCGTTGTGGATCTCCGCTGCCACCGCGGAACCACACATCGGTGAGACTTCTGCCATCGATGGGTCCCCCGACCTTCACCCCGGCGATCTCACACAGCGTCGGTAAGAAATCCATCGTCATTCCGATGGTGTTTGATCGCTGCTGCGGGATTTTATCCGGCCACACAACACAGGTTGGAACACGAATCCCGCCTTCCCAGTGATCCTGTTTTCCACCTCGCAGTGCGCCGTTGCTCTGTGCGTGTGATAGCGAACCACCGTTATCCGAAGAAAAGATCACAATCGTATTGTCTTCGATACCTGCAGTTTTGATTGCAGTCACGACACGGCCAATGCCGTTATCGAGGTGTTCTATGAAAGCCACGTTGGCAGCACGAGCGTCGTCGAGCTGAGGTTCACGGGTTTTTACCTTCATCAGCCACTCCTTTGGCGGCTGAATCGGAAAGTGTGGTGCGTTGTATGCCAGATACAGGAAAAACGGTGTGTTCTGTCTGCTGTATTCATTGATGTAATCAATCGACCATTCTGAGAACAGATCGGTCGCGTGTCCTTCGGGATCAATGACTTCCTGGTTGCGTCGCATCCAGTTTTTCCCACCGCGCAGATGCGACCAGTAATCGTCCATCATGTCGGCGAGAAATCCGTGAAAAAAATCAAAACCACGTGCATTCGGTGTGTTCGGGGTCTCAAACCCCAGATGCCACTTGCCCACTATCGCGGTGTTGTAACCTGCGGTTTTCAGCAATTGTGGAAGCGTGTCGGCACTCGGGTCGAGATGTCCCCAGCTGTCATCGTTCCATTGACGAATTACACCAGGAACGCCTGCCAAATCCGGATAGCGACCCGTCATCAAAGAGGCCCGGGTTGGAGAGCAGACCGTGCAGTTTGCGTAGAACTGGTCAAAACGCATCCCGCGTGACATCAATTCGTCGATATACGGCGTACGCAGGTCGTCCGCTCCAAAGCTTGTCAAATCTCCATATCCAAGATCATCCACTAAAATCAGAACGATGTTGGGTTTTTCGGAGCCCATGGAGACAGGGCAAACGACGGCGATGGTCATCAGGGCAGGAAGGAGTGTCTTTAACCAACGCATGAAGATGGCCACGAAGAATACGAATCGATGAAAAGTCTGTTCCGCAAAATCGCCTTATTACGGAGGCTTGACCCAGTGGACTGTGCCAGTCTGTCGTCCTGCCTCAGCATTGATTTTATATTCGCCACAGAGACGGCGGCCGGGAACCGAAGCTTCCTCTTGCATACAATTATAATCAACCGGGTATGTTCATGAATCGGTGTCGATCGATTCGAAGACGGCCCGCAACGGAATGTTGCGCCGGCGATTGTGCATTCGGTCCCATCGGGGATAGGTTCCTTCGAACACGCCCTTCACTGCTGAGAAGTCGGTGCTCTCTTCCGGGTAGGCCATCAGAATCTCCACCCGGCCATCGTAGCGGAAATGGTCTTCGCCTTCGTCGGTCAGACCAATCGTGCCCGTGAGCACCATCAGTCGGTACCCGCTGCTGTGACCAGCCGGGGCAAGATTCAGCGTACCCTCAACTGACTTGATGCGATAAACCTCTTTGGTCTGTGGATTGGTCCGTTCCATGATGCCCGGCGGATAGACCTGGCTGAACCAGCTCTTGAGCTCCCTGGCGTCGACGGTACGCTTTTGGCCTGACCAGGTCAGCAAAGATCGCTCGGCTGTGTTAATCGGTACCACCTCAACGGTCGGCGTGCTGTAGGCCCGCATGCGGTCATCCTCAAGCGTACACAGGATGCGTATCGCCGGTGTGCCATCCAGTTGCGGCAGTGTGACCGGTCGTAGTTTGTGCCGGCGACCGGTGGCAAGACCCAGCTTGCCGGAAGCCAGCTTGAGTTGTGCGGCGGTGTATTTGGCCAGCGATTGTGGGTCGCGCTGGTTTTTCTTTCCACGTCGATTTCGTTTTACGGGCTGTCCCTGCTCCTTCCGGCCGGTCTGCCTGGCCGCATCAAACCAGTGAACCAGGTTGCCTTCCGCATCCAGAATTACAATATCGACGTTACTTTGGCGCTGCCGCTGTTCCTGCGGTCCACCTGAGGGGACGTTTTGCCGTTTGCCGGGATGAGGCTTGTGGCCTGCAGCATATTTTTGTTGCCACACGCGGCGCACGGCTTCGGGGATATCGGAATCATTTCGATGGCCATGCCACGAGGTTACAATATAAGGCTGTAGTGCGCGGACCACTGCCCCATCCACCAATGAGGTCCCACGGACCTGCGTTGCTGTTGCTCAGCAGTGTCCGGAGGTGAGGTCACCGTAGCGGGCGTGGATCACAGCAAGGCATACGGGGCGGTTTTCTGATTGCGCACGCTCCTGGGCAATCGAGAGTGACTCTGCCCAGTCGAGCCGGTATACGGCAAGCTTGTCGTCACTGGGGCGTATTGCTCGGTATTTTGCAGCGAGCCGCGCAACGGACGATTCGTCGGCCAACGTTGCGGCGGTGGTCACCAGCGTGAGAAGTCCACAGAGTATCGGTCGCATCAAATTCTCCCCGAGCGTGATTTTTTCCTGCATCTCAGGTACTAACCCCGCCGGGGCAAAAAGGTGTCGCGGAATCTGCAGCAAGGTAAGATCCTCTGCGATTTCGCAGCACTTTAACCATCACCCACTTACCATTGCAGATTCCCCATGATGGCGCACTCGCCTTGCGTAAATAGACTCTTGAGTGGGACGACTTTCGGCCGGTACCAGTCTCCATTTCCTCTGTGAACCACAAATAATCCGGGCGAACGGCTCCGGTGAATTAACTCAGCATAGTGAATCGCTGGTCAGGTCGCTCGAAATGTCCATACTGCCGTAAGCCGGCGACATTTGACCGCCTGATCGGTCCGGGAGTTCACAGCTGGTTGCCGGCAGGGAAACTCTGTGAATCAGGTGCTTCGGAAAGCGAAACAATGATCGTTGGCGTTCCCTGTGAGATGAAGACGGACGAGTACCGAGTGGCAATGCTGCCGAGCGGTGTTGAGGAACTTGTGGCCGCGGGCCACCAGGTCGTCGTGGAACGGGAAGCCGGCGCAGGCAGTGGGATTCCTGCTGCCGAGTATGCCACTGCCGGAGCCACGATTGTCGAAAACCACAGCGAAGTATTTTCCGTTGCAGACCTTGTCGTCAAGGTCAAGGAACCGCTGGCATCAGAATGGCCGCTGTTGCGACGAGGCCAGATGCTTTTTACCTATTTTCATTTTGCAGCTGATGAGGAGCTGACGCGAAACGTATTGGAATCGAAAGTCACCGCGATTGCCTATGAAACGTTGCGCGGCAAAGATGGCAACCTTCCATTGCTGACACCAATGAGCGAAGTTGCCGGGCGGATGAGCGTGCAGCAGGGGGCGAAATATCTGGAACGTCCACAGGATGGTCGTGGCATTCTTCTGGGCGGCGTTGCCGGTGTGGCTCCGGCTCACATTGCCGTCCTTGGCGGCGGTATCGTTGGCAAGAACGCGGCGCAGATTGCAGCTGGATTTCAGGCGGATGTTGTCATACTGGACATCAATGTCGATCGGTTGCGGTATCTGGAAGACATTATGCCGGCAAATGTCAATACGGTATTCAGCGACCGGCACAATGTTCGCGACCAGCTACAGCGCGCTGATCTGGTCATCGGAGCCGTCCTGATTCCCGGCGCCAGGGCTCCTCAGTTGGTCACAGCTGACGATCTCAAAGTAATGAAACCCGGCGCGGTGATTATCGACGTATCCATTGATCAGGGAGGCTGCACAGAATCCTCGCGGCCGACAACGCATTCAGAACCAACATACATTGTCGATAATATAGTGCACTACTGTGTCACTAACATGCCGGGAGCCGTCGGGCGAACCAGTACATATGCTTTGTGCAATGTGACGTTCCCTTACGTTCAGCGAATAGCAAGCTGCGGGCTTGCCCAATCGACGTCGCGAGACGCAGGTCTTGCAGCGGCGGTGAACATGATCGATGGCAAACTGACCAGCCAGACGGTTGCTGATACATTCGGCCTGCCCTGCTCCGAGTACAGATAGGCACGGCACGATCACGAGCTGACAAGTATGTGGGCGGCCTTGCCGTTATTAGTCGCCTTACGAATTCATGCTCCCAGGTCAGTCTTCTGTTCGTCAACGCGGTACTCGACAGCGCGCGGCAAGTGCTGGACGATTTTGCGATTCCTGAGTCCGTTATCTGACCACTTAGAAACGGAAAACCGGTCTGCTTGAATCATTCAGGTCGTTGCAGGTGCCGTCATGTCACTGGCGGTGGTGTGACATGATAACAGGCCATTTTGTCCGGCACGCGCAGGACAGGATCGATATTTGTGTGCTCGATTCCCGGAATTCAGGCCCCGTCCATGGATAGTCACTGCGAAATTCCGGAGCATAACGCAACGTCCAACTCTACCCGTATTCCCACGATCGAATGCCATGTCCGGCCCAGGAACTCGTCTTCGCGCCGCCGTTGCTGAGGAATCGCCACTCCAGTGTGTGGGTGTGATCAACGCATGCCACGCCTTGCTGGCAGAATCGAGCGGGTTTCAGGCATTGTATTTGTCGGGTGGAGGTGTCGCGGCCGGATCGTGTGGAATTCCGGATCTGGGTATCACCACGATGGAAGACGTGCTGATTGATCTGCGTCGGATCACCGATGTCACGACATTGCCCGTTCTGGTGGATATTGATACCGGCTGGGGGGGAGCCTTCAACATTGCTCGCACGGTCCGCATGATGGATCGTACCGGTGCCGCCGGAGTGCACATCGAAGATCAGGAACAGCAAAAACGCTGCGGCCACCGACCCAACAAAGTTGTCGTGCCACAGAATGAGATGGTTGACCGGATCAAGGCCGCCGCCGACGCGAGGCTGAACGACGATTTTGTCATCATGGCGAGAATCGACGCTTATACCGAGCAGGGAATTGATTCCGCTATAGCACGCGCAGCCGCATGTGTTGCTGCCGGTGCTGACATGATTTTTCCCGAAGCGGTGGAGTCGTTAAACGAATATCAGAAATTCACATCTGCATTTGACGTTCCGGTGCTCGCCAATATCACAGAATTTGGAAGGACACCTCTGTTCACCGTTGAGCAACTGGCCAGTGTGGGTGTTCGTATTGCACTGTATCCGCTTTCGGCGTTTCGAGCTGCAAACGCGGCAGCACAGAATGTTTATCAGGCCATTCGTACGCAGGGAACCCAGAGTGCAATGGTCGATAAAATGCAGACGCGAGAAGAACTGTACGAGTTGCTGGGCTACCACAACTACGAACGGAAACTGGATGATTTGTTCGCGGGTGGAGGGCCAAAGCGTTCCGTCTAGAGCGAATGTCATCTGCCTGTTCACGAATGGGTCCTGCTGGATCAGGCAGAGTCGACTTCCCGGAAAATATCAGGCATGAAGAGGCAACTGAACAACGCCCTGACTAATTACGGAGACTATTTGACATGACAACCGTTCAACAACCGACTCGAAAACCGAAGAAGTCCGTTGCGCTCTCGGGTGTCGTCGCGGCCAACACGGCTATTTGTACTGTCGGCAACACCGGAAACGACCTGCACTATCGTGGTTATGATATTCTCGACTTCGCGGACACGGCAGAATTTGAGGAAATTGCCTGGCTGCTGATTCACGGCGCGCTTCCGAATGCCGCCGAAATGACTGAGTATAAATCCAGACTGAAGTCGTTTCGTGAGTTGCCAGCTGCCGTCAGGAACGCACTGGAACTGATTCCGAAAACAGCGCATCCGATGGATGTGCTGCGTTCCGGTTGCTCCATAATGGGCCATTGCTTTCCGGAAGCGGAAGACCATCCCGCAGATGAGGCGAGAACACACTTTGACCGTCTGATGGCCGCTTTCCCGTCCATGCTTCTCTACTGGTATCACTTTGCGCGCGATGGCAGACGTATCGAAGTCGCGTCCGATGCGGACTCTATTGGAGAACACTTTCTGGAACTGCTGCATCAACGAAAACCGAACGAATCCTGGATTCGTGCAATGCACACTTCACTGAACCTATATGCCGAACACGAGCTGAATGCTTCGACGTTTGCAGCGCGTGTGATTGCCGGCACGGCATCCGATTTGTATTCATCGATCACGGGTGCCATCGGAGCTTTGCGTGGTCCAAAACACGGCGGGGCGAACGAAGTCGCCTTCTATATACAGAGTCGTTATGACAGTCCCGATCAGGCCGAATCTGATATCAGAGAGCGCGTTGCGCGTAAGGAAATCATCATCGGTTTTGGGCATCCGGTTTACACAACCGGTGATCCTCGTAACGAAGTGATTCGGTCGATTGCCAAACAGCTTTCGGATGAGGCCGGCGATCGAAAGATGTTTGAGATAGCGGCTCGTCTGGAAACGGTGATGTGGGAAAGCAAGAAAATGTTTCCCAACCTGGACTGGTTTTCAGCGGTCTCGTACAACCAAATGGGCGTGCCGACAGATATGTTCACACCACTGTTTGTGATTGCCCGTGTGGCCGGATGGGGTGCCCATGTGATTGAGCAGCGGGAAGAAGGCAGGATTATTCGGCCTGGAGCGAACTACACCGGACCGGAGAACCGTAAATGGACGCCTCTTGACCAACGCTGATTCAGCAGAATTGACTCAACGGGCACCCGTGTACACAATTTGAATGTCTGATTCATCAGATCTCCCGGTCGGTTCGGACTGTTGACTGTCGTGTGGAATCGATCATTTCGGAGGTGACACGAAATAGGATCGTGTTTTCAACGACCAACAGGACGATCGTCCGTCATCGTTCCGTCATGTTCACTCTCCAGTTTCTATGCCATCCAGCGAAGCTGACAAACAACTTGTGGCACGCATCCGTCAGGGTGAATCCAACGCATGGCAGGAATGTATTGACCTGTACGAAGGTCGCTTGATTGCCTTTGCCCGCAGTCGACTCGCCGATCGGTCTCAGGCTGAAGACGTTGTTCAGGAAACATTTATGGGTTTCCTGAAAGCTCTTCCCAACTACGATCACAATACTCCGCTTGAGTCCTGGTTGTTTTCGATTGCATCTCACAAACTGATCGATGCCATGCGAAGGACGGGCCGTCGTCCGACGATCCCGCTGATGTTGCCCGAAACGTCCGGGGGATCTGTTCGGGAACCTGCGGGACGAGGTCGAGCTGCTTCCAGCCTGATGCGAAGTCGTGAACAGTCGGGTGAGGAATCGAGTGTTGTCGAAGAATGTCTGCGGGCATTAATCGCGGACCTGAAGAGCACGGGTGCCTGGGAACGCCTGCAGTGCGTTGAGTTAATTTTTGTACTGGGCTGGGCCAACAGGGATGTGGCCCGGCGATTGAATCTTTCAGAGCAGGCAGTTGCCAACCATAAGTTTTTTGTCGTGTCGAAACTCAAGGATGCGGCAAAGAAATCACAGATCCGCAGTTTCAATCTCAGTGATCTGGACATTGAATAACGGTCGCCGGCCAGCCCCACGAGTTTTTGTGTCTTCAGACATCAATGACGCACCTGGCTTCTCCGGGACGTCATGACCGGTTATCGAATAAGGTTTTCTGCGTCAGCTGTTTGCAGCTTCTTCTTCGTCGCTGATACCGAGTGCTGTCGCCGCGTTGCGCCACAAGAGTCCTTCGATCTGGTCACGCGACAGTTCGGCGACCTCGGTGGCAAACTTCAATGACATGAGTTGTTCATAGACGGCAAGGATTGGTCGTCCGTCGCAGTGCGGAAACTTCAGGTCCCCCTGATCGGTATCATAATGCTGCCAGGCGCGACCAAGTGCTGCGTAATGACCGTGGAAAAATGCGGCATCGACACCATCGGAACCCCAAAAAATGCGTCGCGTGTCTTCGTTTTTCAACAACGTGACATAGGGCCGAACATCAGTCACTGCCGAGGTATCGTAGTAGATGTTTGGCATGTCACGGAGCCGTTCCACCGCATGACGAATCGGCCAGTAGGTGAAACTTCGTGCACAGTGGGCCAGCAGCCACTTGATGTTTGGATAACGCCTGTTTGTGTATTCCTCAAGATCATCCAGATTATACTGGTCGGCGCATCCATGGAGTCGGGACAGATGCATGGTGACCCACCAGCCGTTCTGGTTCGCCAGTTCCATCTGTTCGTGCGGCAGAAACTCATGAATCCGGCATTCGGCGATGTCTCCGGTCACCGAATACGTGCGATAAGGCTTGAGGCCGATGAACTGTGGGTTTTTCAGGTCACGTTCGATGTCCCGGATGTTGCATGAAGGAGTGACAAGACGATTGTGCCGGACACCCGGGATACCTTCGAGGTCCTGTCGCACTGCATCAGTGTGTTTTGCAACATCAGTTCCTGGATGCGGAGTTCCGAGAATGAGATACTGCATTTTCCGCCCGGGATAGAGTACCTCGGCCCACTTGTTCAATGTCTGAATGTTTGCGTCGCTGCCTGGAAAGCGTGGCTTCACATTATCGAGGCAGGATTCCCAAAAGAGGTGGATGTGGGCGTCCAAAATGCGATCGGGAACAAAGTCATCCAGCTCTTCTTCCCAGATTTCCCGGTCACAGTTGCGATAGTCGAATTCGACTTTATTCATCGTTGGATTCCTTTACAGGGCTTCACGCAAATTGAGATCGTACTCTCACGACGCGGCGACTCAGACCATGCGGGACGCTACTTTGAAACGCTCCCACCGGGAGATCTGATGACCTGACTCACATGAATTATATTTTCATGAATCAACAGTGCTAACCGGAACGAATGGTATTCGCAAGGCCACCGCATTATGCTGACTGAAATGAGTCTTGTCGTCTGGATGTTCGCTATCTCTGTCACGCTTCAGCTGCAGCCGGCTGTCACTGTGGAGGCGTACCGGAAATTTGCCACGGAAGTTCAGGGAAATGCTGTCCGCGGGAAGGCTGTCTTTGGGCAAAAGAAAATTGGTTGTGTCGGTTGTCACAGCGTCGGTGACGGAAGTCTTCGGGCTGGCCCGGATTTGCTGGGAATTGCGGACAAATACTCCCGTGACAAGCTGATCACAGCCGTACTTGAGCCCAGTGCGTTTATACTTACGGGCTACGCTGCCACCACGTTCGTGACCGAATCGGGTACGGTGTATTCCGGCATCATCACCCGGCGTGATCCCGAAGAAGTTGAGCTACTGCTCGCTGACAATCAGCGAATTCGACTTTCTGTCGACACGCTCATCGAAGAAAAGAGAAACGAAGCATCGCTGATGCCGTCCGGGATCGAACGGCTTCTGACACCACAGGAGTTTGCTGATCTCATTTCCTGGCTTTCGACGCTGGAGCAACCCGCGTCAAAAGCGGTCTCCGAGTCTGCTGTACCGGAAAACATTTCCCGTCTTGAGAGACCGGTCAGCTTCGAGGCACTGCACTCTGCCGAGACTCGCTTTGAGCGACCGATTTGGTTCGATGTGGTTCCTGGTACAACGAATCGTTTCGTTGTCGCACAACATAATCCTCCTGAGATCTGGCTTCTTGAGAAAAAAGAATCCGGAGACGAAAAAACGCTCTTTCTGGATCTGAGTGACGAAGCACTGGCAGGAGGAGACACAGGCATTCTGGGTATGGCTTTTCACCCTGATTTTCTAAAAAACCGCAGGTACTACGTTTACCATCATGTCCAGGAAAACGGTTCACAGGGCGCTGTGATCATCGAGAGAATAGCCAGCGAAGACTTTCGACGTGATGCTGGTGTACCTTCACGTCGACTCATTCATGTCAGGCGATGGACCGTCGCCCACACCGGTGGAGTGATGGTGTTTGGTCCGGATGGCCTGCTTTTCGTGGGTGTTGGTGACGGTGGTCCCCAGGAGGACCCGGAAGGCAATGCACAAAATCACCGGTTGCTGTTGGGTTCGATTCTTCGTATCGACGTCGACAATCGTACACCGCGGTTGCCGTATGCGATCCCTGAGTCGAATCCATTCTTCAATGACCCGGACCCCACCGTGAGAAAAGAGATTTGGGCACTGGGCTTTCGGCAACCCTGGCGACTGAGTTTCGATTCCATCACTGATGACCTGTGGGTCGGCGACGTCGGTCAGAAGGACTACGAAGAAGTCACAATCGTTCGTTCCGGTGAAAACCATGGCTGGAACGTTTACGAGGGACACTTGCCGTTCTCAGACAAGTACCGCAAAGCTGGCCTCCACTATGTGCAGCCGGTCGTTTCGCTGCGGCGCAAACATGGTGTCTCAGTTACCGGTGGTCACGTCTACCGAGGAAAACGCAGTCCATCATTCATGGGTGTCTACATCTTTGGGGACTTTGAATCAAAACGTGTCTGGGGATTGACTCAGAAACAACGTTCGCTCGACAAAATACGAGAGATCGGGACCTTTCCGGATCGGATTGTTTCCTTCGGTGTCGATATGGCGGGTGAGCTTTACATCGTTGGATACGACTCAGGCCGAATCTATCGACTACGACTCGATCATTCCGTATTTGAGTAGGCGCTCGAAATCGAACTGGTATCAAAAGATCAGTGGTGTTATCGCGAATGAAGACACCAGCCGTATCCTGCGTCAGTTGCAATTCCCTCATCGACAATGGATACGGCCGATTGACCATCCGGTGTCTCCTGTGACCGACTGTCTGCTCACGGGAACGCTTACACCCGGCATTTTTCAAATGCCGCAGGTGTCTCCTGTCGTTACGCATCGCCGCACCAGGTTCACGTTTTTCCCAGGCAGAGATCTTTTGTGGCCTAAAGCCCGCGTGGCTGGTAGGTGACCATCGTGGTGGAAGGCGAAGTTTTCAGCAACGGACGATTCCTTTGTCTCAACCGTCTATACTTCCCGATTACTCTGGGACAGCCGTTAGCGGATTGTCCGATGTTGCAGTCCAATGTGATACTGAAACGATACGCTCTTCAGCATTGACAACGTGTGGTTGAAGCAGCAGTCGTGCATTGGTCGTGAGGCTTTCGAACGGAATGCCTCCCACAGATACAAAACAACCATACAGTCAGGGAATTTGAGAATGGCGGGATTGAATGGACGAATTGCGCTGGTCACTGGCGCTGGTCGGGGCATTGGTCGTGCGATTGCTGAGGCATTGGCCAGTGCGGGATGCAAGGTTGTGGCCGCGGCCCGGACAGACGACGAATTGCGGTCAGTGGTGGATGGTATCACGTTGGCGGGTGGCGAAGCTGTTGCACTGCAGGTCGATCTGTCGGACCGGGATCAGACCATGACACTGCCGGAACGCGCTGCTGCACAGGCTGGCCCGATCGACGTTCTCGTCAACAATGCCGGTGTCGGAAGCAGCGGAGACCCAAGACCGTTCGTTGATTTTCGGGACCAGTACTGGGATTTGTCACTGGAAGTGAATCTCACTGTTCCCTATCTGCTGACAAAACTGACAATGCCACACATGCTGGAGCAGCGCTGGGGGCGGGTGATTACGGTTGCATCAGTCAATGGTCGTCGGCCTGCTCTGCACGGCAGCGCTTACACGGCAAGCAAACATGGAGTCATCGGACTGATGAGAGCTGTTGCTTTGGAAGTAGCTGCCCAGGGAGTAACGGTGAACTGTATTTGTCCGGGCCCGGTGAAGACATTGATGAACGACCTGCGTATCCAGTACGACGCAGACCGGCTTGGCCGTGATCTTGCCGAGCATGAGCAGGAACTGACACCTGTTGGCGGACGACTTGTGCCGGAAGACATCGCTCCGATGGCCGTCTACCTCGCCAGTGATGCAGCCCAAATGGTTACAGGTCAGGCCTGGAACATCTGCGGTGGCCTTGACATGGCCTGAGATCAAGATGATTAGGCTGTTGCCAGCGTCTACAGGGGCTTGGAATCATGGGACCATCGATCTTTGAAGTTGATGTTCCTGTGGGGCGCAGCTCCTGCCAGAGCAGTCGCGCTGGATCGATTTGTGGAATTGCGTGGCGTGCAGAACTTCAGCTGTCTTCTGTAAGCTCGTTTAAAAATTGTGTCATCTCACTGGCCGCATGCTCGTTATTTTGAAGCCGCGCCGCATGTATGCCGGCCTGCCATGTGACCCGCGCCGCATTATGCTGTCCGATCGCTGCCTGTTGCTGACCCGCCATCAGAAATGCGGCCACATAGGGCGGATCTGTGTTCATCAACTCTCCAAGTAGCTGCAAACTGCGGTCGTGTTCAGCTGATTTATCCAGTTCCAGGGCGACCATGTATTTCAACAGCTGGTCTGTCGGATCGTCAGCAAGCATCGCTTCAAGTTTTTTTAATCGGCTCTCAGTCATTGGCACCATTCCTGTCTTTAGTCCGGCCACTGGATCTGACCAAACAACGAGATTGTTATCAACAGGGGGGGGTAAACCGCGTGTTGATTATTAGTTAATAACCTGTTGATTTCATGTTGTGTTGTGTCCGGCCATGGTTGCTCGCCAGGCTTCCAGTTTGCGATCTCAGCGCCGTCAATAGGATGTCGTCAGGATCATGCTGATAACAGATTCAGGACACTTCCGAGGGGCAATATTTTCCCTAAACCATTAAGAGCAAACAACGTATGAAAACACAGTGTTTTGGCACACGGTTTGTTGTTAGTGGAAAGTGCTGCCAGTGACGGCAATCAATTCCTTTTCTGTCTCACCCTCACGATGAACCGGAGATGACGAATGGTCTTCCACCGACTCTCAACTTTGTGTTTTGCCGTGGCAATGACCGTGATCACACCAGCCAGCTTCGGTAATGATCTGGTGGATTTCCTGAGAGCTGTCCACGGGGCCCGTCATCATCATCATGGCTATCAGTCGTTGTATGGTGTGCGACGTGGGCGATTCCGTCGATTTCACAGGCGTGGATTTCGGCCGTATCACCGATCCGTATCGATTCATGTCGGCCGCTCAACGCCGATCTACGGGTCGCAACCGTTTGTCGCTGAGGGGTTTCCGCAGGCATCTCCTCCATTATTAATCGGCACTTTGCCGCATGAATTAGGTGAAATCGTGACCTGTGGTGTTGTACCGGAATCTCACGTTCGTATTCGAAATGCCGATGAGATTGCTCCTGGGGCTCATCCTGTAATCATTGCTGTACGCAACCCGCATCTCCCCGCCTTGGGTACTCTCGGGTGCGCCGAACAACTTGCGTATGTCGAGATATTTGCCCCGCAGGTTCCTTTGCAAGAGATAAGTGTTTCGTCCTGCCGCACCCGTATCGAGCTGGACTATGGTGACTGGGAGATCAAGATTCGATCGTGCGACGGAGTGATCGAAGTCGAATACGACGATTAATTGAAAAGCGCCTTTCGCTTCACACCGTCCGCAAAACGGCCAGGTCGATTCATCGATCTGGCTGTTTCAATTTGGGCACAGTACCAGCGGGTAACCGTCGAGTGACCCGTGGAATCTGAAGAACGTTTCAGTGCTGTCTTCACGAATTCATCATGGCTGGCTGGGTGCCACGGTCCAGATGATCTGTCATTTCACCAGCATGGTAACTGGAACGAACAAATGGACCGCTGGCGACCATTCGGAAACCCAGCTTTCGACATTCATCACCGATTTCGTCAAATTCTTCCGGCGGTACGTAACGGTCGACGGGCAGATGGTCAACGGTCGGCTGAAGGTATTGTCCCAGTGTGATCATATCGCATCCTGCGCGTCGGAGATCTGAACAAACATCCAGTAATTCTTCACGAGTTTCACCCAGTCCCAGCATGAGCCCACTCTTTGTGGGGATGTCGGGTGCCTCCTGCTTTACCTGACGCAACAGATCCAGTGTCCTCTGATACTCGGCATTCCGACGGACCTGGTGATAGAGTCGCGGCACTGTTTCCGTATTATGGTTGAAGACATCCGGCTGTGACTCTATGACCCGGCTGATTGCCGCCTTGTTGCCCATGAAATCCGGCGTCAACACTTCCACCTCGGCTCCGGTCCGTTCACGCACAGCCAGAACGGTTTCATACCAGTGTTCGGCACCACCGTCCGGAAGGTCATCACGTGTGACTGACGTGATGACGATATATCGCAGGTTCAGACGTTCAGCTGCTTCAGCCACTCGTTCCGGTTCATCGATTTCCAGTTCCGTTGTTTTTCCCTTTGAGACAGAACAAAATCCACACGGACGTGTACAAACACTGCCGCCGATCATGAACGTGGCTGTCTGCCGGGACCAGCACTCCGACCGATTCGGACACCTGGCACTCTCACAAACCGTTTCCAGGCTCAGATCTGAAATGACATCACTCGTATATGCCATTCCAGCCTGCGGCAAAGGACGTTTGAGCCATTTGGGCAGTCGGCGTTTCGGGCGATTTACCGTTGAATCAATGATCGGCAAAGCTGTCATGAACGAGCTTTCGTGTTCTCTTAAGAAACGGATGACCGGTGTGGATGTGATATTCCGGATATCCGATCTGTTCACACAGATTCTGAACCAGAGAGCCACGAACCTGAGTCATAATTGACGGTCGCACGCGCTCGGCGTCCAGTGAAGAAATTTTTTGATTAAGTAAACCGCGTCCCAGTGTCCGTGCCTCGTCCAGTCGGCAGCAGACATTCAGAAAGGCTCCAAAGGACGTGACTCCCCGGTCCACGTGAATGCCAATTTCACACACCAGTCCGTGGCGACCAAAGACACCACACTGGTCGTCAGTCCGATGAGCCCTTACATTCGAATCTGCGCAGGTGCGAATCACGGCTTCCTGCAAACCCCAGCGGTACTCAGGCTCAGACAATCCACACTCGTTGAGTGACACGACCACGTACGCGGCCAGTTGTCCAGGCTGATGCAGGACGGCGTGTCCGTCACGTTTTACACGATGGACGTTCAGCAGGCGCGCTTCCAGGTCTCGACGGTCGGTCGGGAGTTCCAGCAGCGAACTATCAGTCCCGGTTGTAACTGCAGGAGGATGCTCGCAGATGAGAACCGTTGCGTTAACTCGCCCCTGCTGACGTACTTCATGGGCCATCAGCTTCTGCAGCGCGAGTACAGAAGGCACGTCGACTCGTCCCAGCAACCGAACTTCGGCGGTGGTTGGTGTCTGGTTACGGAATTCTTCCCAGTCGACAGACATAGAGGCTTGATATGGAGAATCGAATTGTGCAGTTGAACCGGAATGGATTCCGACGAACGTTACAGTCTATCACAGACTCGCAGCAATGAAATCCGTTCCTGTTTACTGTTCTGGATTACTGAAGTCCGCCGCTTCGGCATCGGGACCTTTGCTGATATTGGTTCGAAAACCTGGCTGCAGATGATTACTGCGATTGCCATGATGATTTGAGAGTCATTAGCTGTTAGAGTGATCGGTCCGGAACGGTGCCAGCGAACAGCAAACGATGAATTGATTCAGCTGTTCGTGCGTTTTGAGCTCTGCCGACCGGTAACTCAACAGGAACCGGCTGCCCGAAGGAGATCGGAGTCAATGAAGGTCGTGTTAGAGTTACAGCAGCAGGCCTCAAATATTCGACGAGTGACTATTCGGCATGACATCGTCATCGGCCGAGCGGTCGACTGCAATCTCCGAATTTCTGCACCACAGGTCAGTCGGCGGCACTGTTTCCTGCGAATTGGTACTGACAGTGTCGCGATTACCGATCTGGAAAGCTGCAATGGCACATGGTTGAACGGCCAAAAAACGGTTCCCGGCAAACGTTACTTCGTTAAGGATGGTATGAAACTGGCCATTGGTCCGGTTTGCTTCGTTGCTCGTATTTCTGGCCAGAAGTCCGATGTCGAACAATCTGATGCCACACGGGTTGTCGACAACGGCGTTTCAGTTGAAGTTCCGGATGTGAGATTTTTAGATGACGATCTCAAGTTGACCGGCGATGACTGAACTGTCCGTTGCGACGAGGTATTGCAAGACAACGACGTTCTGTATGACAATGACTGAGGTCAGCCGTTGGCAATTATCTTGGCGGGACGAACTGTGCAGGTTCCGGATCGTTCGTCTTCGTGCTTTTGATCATTCGCCAACAGTCACAACAGAATCCGTTTGTGACAGCCTGTTCAGGTGTCGGTCTGTTGATTTCGTTCGATCCGATTCCACAGCTGAGTTGCCAGACAGACGAGGGACGTGATGTAGTCCTGGAGAGTCGCGTTGCCTGACTGCCGGGGAACCAACACGAAGTCGAGTTTCGGCAAGTCATGCCGAGCAAGTCGAAAAGCTTCTCTTAGCAGTCGTTTTTTGCGGTTTCGCTGGACGGCATTACCATGTTTCTTGGCCACGCTGACACCAAAACGTGGGTGCGTTTGATCGTCCATCGCCGCAAACAGCAGGAGATGCCTGTCCCCCGCTGTATTCCCAGCGTTATAGCAGTGTCGAAATTCGTCGGTGGTGCGCAGACGAATGTTCGTCGGCTGAATGAAACGAACCGGTTGTTTGGTTTCTACGGTTGTGTCGTCGTTGACCATATGGACAGTGTTTCAGTGCAGTCGATACTCGTCTCATGGAAGGAAATGGACTGTGCTGATTTGTTTGTCATTCTATGGAGACACCCGGGATCCAGGCCGTTAATCATGCGGTGTTGACATTGGAATTTGGCAGGGTTCTCAGGCGAACGAGGTATTTCTCAGACCAACCCCATCCGGGAGCGAAAAAATTTCGAGCGAGTTCAGGGTACTCAACGATTCACTGATCTGGATGAGGAATATGCCGACATGGCGAATCATGCTTTCGTCTTAACAGGTTTAAAACTGTATCTACCCGCCGATTGAAGCTGTCGCCTCGAGGATGACCTGCACCGATTCGAATGGACGTAGTCCGGCTGAACAGATTCACTCTGGCTTTTTTTTCTTCTGTGAGCCTCGTTTCAGTTTGCCACTCTGCAGCTCTTCGACGATTTTCGCCAGCACAACCGGATCTGCTGATTCCATTGCATGGTTTACCCGCCTGGGAGGCAGCTCCATGCGTTCCATGATGTCTTTGGCACGCTGCCAAAGTTTCGGCTTTTGCTTGTCCGTGGCCAGGTACAAACTGGTCACCAGTTCACTCAGCTTTTGATCATCAATTTGTTCGCGGTTGTCATAGAACCGTTTAATGACTTTTTGCTGATATTTGGAATAGTCACGTGCGGCCATTGTGCTGCTTGCAGGCTATAAAAAGGCGGAACGAAACAGGGAGTTACCTGGCTGTCAGGGCAGCTCGGGCGTATTCGCGATTCAGTCGGGCAATATGTTCAACCGAAATTTCAGCCGGGCAGGCAGCTTCGCATTCAGAAGTGTTCGTACACGATCCGAATCCTTCTTTGTCCATTTGAGCGACCATGCCAAGGACTCGCTCGGTCCGTTCAGTCCTGCCCTGTGGCAATACGGCCATCTGTGAGACTTTTGCAGATACGAACAGCATTGCTGAAGCGTTCTTGCAGGCCGCCACGCAGGCTCCACAGCCAATGCAGGCGGCTGCATCCATGGCAACTTCCTGCGTCGTTCCTGGAATTGGAATTGCATTTCCGTCCGGAGCGTTACCCGTGTTGACAGAAACGTATCCACCGGAACCGATAACACGGTCAAAAGCCGATCGGTCGACCACCAGATCGCGTACCACCGGAAATGCGGTTGCTCTCCACGGCTCAATGCTGATGGTGTCTCCGTTATTGAAACGTCGCATATGCAGTTGGCAGGTCGTGGTTGCCCGGTCCGGTCCGTGCGCCTGACCGTTGATCATCAGACTGCACATGCCACAAATTCCCTCTCGGCAGTCATGGTCAAATTCAACCGGTTCTTCGCTGGAGGCAATCAGCTGTTCATTGAGTACGTCCAGCATTTCAAGAAACGACATGTGGGGACTGACGTTGTCCAGTTGATAGTTGCGAAACGCTCCCCGATCTTCTGGTCCGTCCTGCCGCCAGATGCGAAGAGTCAGGTTGAGATGCTCGTCGCTCATTATTTGTAACTCCTCGTCGACGGCGGAACGTGATCGAAATTCAGTGTTTCTTTGTGCATTGTGGGGTCTTCTCCGACACCGTGAAACTCCCACGCTGCAACGTGCATAAATTCGTTATCGTTTCGCCGAGCTTCACCGTCGTCGGTTTGATGCTCTTCGCGGAAATGGCCTCCACAGGATTCCTCGCGTTCTAGAGCGTCCATTGCCAGTAATTCACCAAATTCCAAAAAGTCAGCGACGCGACCGGCCTTCTCAATAGACTGATTGAGCGTGCTGCCACGTCCGAGGACCCTGACATTGGCCCAGAACTCACGACGCAAATCACGAATTTCGCTGATGGCTGTTTCCAGACCGGCTTTATTGCGAGCCATGCCGCACTTGTCCCACATGATTTGACCAAGTTCGCGATGGAAACTGTCAACGGAACGCTTGCCGCCGGTTGACATCAACCGGTCAATCCGGTTTTGTGCAGAAGCCAAAGCTTTCCTGCATGCAGGGTGGTCCTCCGGAATTTCGGGTAGCTCGCTGGTTGCAAGGTGGTCGCCAATGGTATACGGAATGACGAAGTATCCATCTGAGAGTCCCTGCATGAGAGCACTCGCACCAAGGCGATTTGCTCCATGATCCGAAAAATTAGCCTCGCCCAGGACGAACAGGCCTGGCAGATTGCTCATCAGATTGTAATCCACCCATAAACCACCCATGGTGTAGTGAACAGCCGGGTAGATTCTCATTGGAACTTCATAAGGATTTTCGGCTGTGATCTTGTGGTACATGTGAAACAGGTTGCTGTACTTTTTGCGGACAGCGTCTTCACCATCGCGGTCAATGGCATGTTTGAAATCCAGATACACGGAAAGCCGTGTATCTCCGACACCAAACCCGGCATCACAGCGTTCCTTGGATGCTCGTGACGCCACGTCACGAGGCACGAGATTGCCAAAAGACGGATAGCGACGTTCCAGAAAATAGTCTCGTTCCCCTTCCGGGATTTCAGACGGATGCCGAGGATCCCCTGCATTTCTGGGGACCCACACACGACCGTCATTTCGCAGACTTTCGCTCATCAGCGTTAGCTTCGACTGATAATCACCACTCACCGGAATACAAGTAGGATGAATTTGTGTGAAACACGGATTCGCAAAGTACGCGCCCTCCTTGTGACATCGCCATGCTGCAGTGACGTTACAGCCCTTGGCATTGGTCGACAGATAAAAGACGTTTCCGTAGCCACCGGTGCAGAGGACGACTGCATCGGCCGTGTGAGATTCGAGCTGACCAGTACTCAGATTACGGACAACAATTCCACGAGCGATCCCATCGACGACGATCAGTTCCAACATTTCACGTCGGGCACAGATATCCACTTTACCAAGCTGAGACTGCCGCATGAGCGCCTGATAGGCTCCCAGCAGCAGTTGTTGACCGGTCTGGCCACGGCAGTAAAACGTTCGAGAGACTTGTGCCCCGCCGAACGAGCGGTTGGCCAGGGTTCCACCATATTCGCGGGCAAACGGAACTCCCTGGGCAACGCACTGATCAATGATATTGTTACTAATTTGAGCGAGGCGATGAACATTTGCCTCCCGCGCTCGATAATCACCGCCTTTGACGGTGTCGTAGAACAAACGCCAAACGCTATCACCATCGTTTGGATAATTCTTAGCAGCGTTGATGCCCCCTTGAGCAGCAATGCTATGGGCCCGACGCGGACTGTCCTGAAAGCAAAACGATTTAACGTGATAACCTAATTCCGCCAGAGATGCAGCAGCAGCTCCACCAGCGAGTCCTGTACCAACAACGATGACATTGAACTTACGTTTATTTGCAGGGTTCACCAGCTTCATGTTAAAGCGGTGTTTGTCCCATTTTTGTTCAATGGGGCCGTCGGGCACCCTGGATTTGAGTGTTTCGCTTGCCACACGAGCCATCAGGTCGACCTTTGGCGGAAGGAAATGGGTGAGATCCTAGAGTCATCAATTCGAAGTCCCGGATGTCATTGCGGCCCAGGTCACCAGGCTGAGAAACCCGAGAGTAATCGTCCAGGCAAAAAGCAAACTGATGATCTCCAGCAGACGATTCCATCTCGGATGATTAACACCCAACGTTTGCAGTGCACTGCGGAATCCGTGGCTCAGGTGAATCCCCAGCGCCAACAATCCTATGACATAGGCTATTGCTGTCCAGTTTGTAAGAACCAGCCGAACAGCGACAAACTCATCGGGACCAGCCTCCGGGCCATTTTGATATGCCGGACTGTAGTCAATGAAGGGGTTCTTCTTGAGCCGCATGTCCGTAATGTGAACTACGAGAAAGAAGGCAATGATCACGCCGGTGACAAACATCCACCCGGAGGCACCTCCGCTCGGCAGAGCCATTGGTTCCTGCTTGCTTTCCTTTTGAGTATATTGACTGCGCCGAGCCTGCCGGTTCATCGCATGCGTGGAACAGGCCAGACCAATGTGTGCCATGAAGAGAGTAAACAAACCAACTTCTGCCACATTGAGAAGAATCCCCCAGCTGTGCAGAGACTCTGCGTAGTGATTAAATTGCTTCGCGCCAGCGTATAGCAGCAGATTTCCGGCCAGATGAGTCACAAGAAAACCACACAGCAGCAGCCCCGTGATGGCCATCAGTATCTTCTGCCCGACAGTCGTTGATGCTGCCTTGACAACAGGGCCAATTCCAGGAATTTGTGACAACATGACAGCGGGAAGTCTGAGAATTTGACAGACAGCGTCCAATCTGCGCTCCCTGAACCAAGATGAATAAGTGGGGCACTTCACAGGAATTCCTGTGAACTCACGGTGAGTGAATCAGATTATAGGTGCCAGCCTTTGATCTGCAATGTGGTCTAACGCGCTGTCCAAAGTGCTTCCGGCAGGAATCCTGACGCTCATTGTTCGGGCCTGGCACGATCACCCGACAGACTCTCGGATTCCGGATGCAGGGGAACATTGTTCAACGGGTTTTGTACGCCAAAGCAGGTAAGCGGCGGCGATGGCCACAAAAAACGTTGCAGTGAGCCATTCTGGCGGCAGATGACTTCGTTGTTCGAGTCCAACGCCCAGCTGTTCAAGCTGTGTCTTATAATGCACCACGCACAACAACAGGCCGTTGTGAATCGTATGCAGCAACATTCCGGGAAAGACACTTCCGGATCGCTCCAGGGTGATTCCCAGTATGATGCCCATGATTGAGCTGGGAATCATTCGTTCAATAAACAATGAGTCTCGCACCAGGATGTGAAACAGACCAAAAAGGACGGCGCTGGCTGCCACAGCGATCGCTGCCGAGTAGTGACGACGTAAAGAATTTTGCAGGAAGCCCCGAAAGAATAATTCTTCGCAGATGGCCGGTGCCAGGGCCAGTGCCGTGAGTTTGATGGACAGCGGCGTCTTCTCCAGGTCATCGACTAATGTTTCCAGCATTCGTCGCAGGGCATCCGTCCTTGACGCAATTCCCATGACAAGGTTCAGCTCGAACAGAATGGCCCACATTGAAATACCGAACAGGATCGCGGCAAGGCACGAAATCAGCGGGAATCGGAGATGGAGTGACAGCCCACTGACCAGGGACACATTCGACAGGCGCGTTACGACAGCGGGTACGGCAACGAACACAGTCAGGAATACGCATATGTTCAGCAACAGAACAGATGGCAAGCCCAGTGAATATTCCTGGCCAATACGGCCAGGAATATTGCCGATAACAATGAACAGAGGAAACACGATTGCCAGTGTGAATGCGGCTGTTGACGGATCAACTTCCTGCTGAAGTGTGTCAGTCCTGCGGAGAAGTTGGGTCCACGATCCGCTGCTGCCATAGAGTACGGAATCGGACCCAAAAATCCGTGCCGCTACTGCCAGTGCAAACACTCCGTAAAATGTGGTGCTCAGGATGACGATTGTGAACAACAGCAGGTTAAAGTTTCCCTGAAGCAGATCCCGTCCGGTCAGCACGATATTGACCAGTGGGGTCACTGCAAGAAACGTCCCCATCTTCAGGTCGGGCATCAGGCTGAACATGCCCGGGGTAAGCGATATCAGCATCAGAGGGATCAGGTATGCCTGTGCCTCTTTGAAACTGCGGGCAATGCTGGTAATGCTCAGCAGGACTGCCGAAAAGAAACCGGCAAAAACCAGCATCATGAACATGACCAGAGGGATCGTTCGCAGAGCGCTGTCACCGAGCACAGCGCTGTCCAGCCCGAGCGTGAACAGGGTGGCGAACATTGAAATCATGTTGATGGACGCAGTCAACAGGGCCACAACAAGCACGGCGACGAATTTTCCAGCCAGCAGCGTCATTCGGGATACAGGCGCGGAGATCAGAATTTCCATCGTGCCGCGCTCACGTTCACCTGCTGTCAGGTCGATGGCGGGATAGACAGCGCCGGTCATCGTCATCAGCACCAGCACCAAAGGAATGAAAGTAACCATCGGCGATGGGCGGCCCGATTCTGATGCGACTGTGTATTCGGAGATTTCAGCAGGCAGATGGACGGCGATTTCGTGGTGCTTGAGTGTGTTTTTGATGTGGTGATCGTTGAGCGCCCTGAGGCGTTTGAGGATGTAGCTGCGTGCGTCGACACTGAGTTGGGAGTCGGGTCGATAGAGAAGAGTGCAGCGGAATGATTGGTCAGAATCGGATGACCGGACGATCCGAATAGCGACATCGGCGTGTCCGCGGCGGACTTCTGCTTCCAGCGATGATGCCGATGTGGGCACGAAAAATGTCACCATGGGCCTGTGCTTTCCCACGGCAGCAGTCAGTTCGGATATGGGACTGGTTTTTTCCCGGGTTGCGGATTCCTGCGGCAGCAGCAGCTGTCCTGCAACGAGTTGATGACCCACCAGTTTGGCTTCTTCTTCAGTTTCCACTGCAAGCCGAAATGGAGTGTCTCCAATAGACTCGAGACTGCTGAGTAGTCCACGTTTCACCAGTACGCCAAGCAGCGGGTACAACAGCAGTGGCATAAGAATCAGTGTCATGATCGTACGACGATCGCGCAGAATTTCTCGCAGCTCTTTGAGAGCCAGTCGCATCGTACGCGATGTCGATAGTTCTGTTGGAGCAATCATGCGGATGACTCCTTCGGAACAGCTTTCATTAGCTGAATAAATATGTCGGTAAGTCCGCGCTGGCCGGTGGAATTTTGAAGCTCACGAAGCGTACCGACAAGCTGCATTGCCCCATGATGCATCAGTCCGAACCGATCACCAAACCGCTCGGCTTCGTCGAGCCGATGTGTGCAAATGACAACAGCTTTGCCTTCATTCCGCAGGTGCTGGAGATAGTCGAAGATCATCTGGCTGCCAACGATGTCAAGACCTCGTGTGGGTTCGTCCAGCAGCATTACAGGAGGATCATGAATGAGAGCGCGAGCGAGATTGATCCGTTGTTTTTGCCCGGTACTGAGAACTCCACAGCGTCGGTCAATGAACGATTCAATGTCCAGCAGCTTTGCCAGCTGTACCGTGCGTTCCCGAGCGACCGTTGGAGGCACGTCGTACAGATCTGCCACAAACGACAGCATTTCTCGTGGCGTCAGCCATTGATACACACCAACGCTCGTCGAAACGAAGCCGACAAGACGTTTGACATGATTCGGGCTTCGGGCGACCGAACATCCGTCAATTGATGCATCGCCACTCGTCGGCTGCAGCAGGCCCAGCATCATTCGCAGAGTGGTTGTTTTTCCTGCTCCATTGGGTCCAAGGAGTCCAAAGACTTCACCAGAATGCACCTCAAATGAAACGTGATCCACGGCCACAACATCTTCGCTTTCGGTGGACGAGAATCTTTTGGTGAGTTCCGTAGCTCGTATGACGGTCACGATGGGCCTGATCTGGGTGTGGCGGGGATAATGGCTTCCCCGGTCCGTACGCAAAGTCAGAGCCGACTGTTGGACAGACGTCCAGTATCGTTCATGGCCGATGAGAAGTCGATTCGTGTGATGTCTGGTTTTCGAACCAGTGATTTGATTTCGGGACCGAGTCCCCGAATTCATACGTCAGGACAGGGTCAACTCCAAAAGTTGACGCAGCCCCTGGCCCATCAGGGATTATCAGTTGTGCCGATACTCCCTTCGAATGATCACGTTGTCCACAGGCTTGACATTTACACCGAAAGTCGCGGCATACTATGAGTTTCCAGAGTTCCAATCGCATTTTCACCGCTGCATCCATGTTCCAGACTTTGCATTGTCATCCACGGCACAGAACAGGTGCTCGTTGATTCCCGGTTGTTCGTCAGGACCAGTGAAGCAGTGTCCGGCACGTGAGTTCGTGTCAACCACGTCACTCTGCACGATGCGGTTCATGTCTTCGATCAGTGTGGTGTTGAAGATCAGACTGTGAGAGGACACATCGTTCCGCGTCCGAAGTTTTCGGCTGTTGTCATGCAGGTGGAAGTAATGTCATCTGTCAATGGTATGCCGAAGCCACCCGGAAAATTGCTTCCATCGGTTTATCTCGCCACGAACGGACCGGTTACTAATGGCGATAATGGGCTGCGGCAACTGTTACTGACAAGGGCATGGACGTTGCCGGTAAAAACCACAGACTGGCAGTTTGATTCCGATCCACTATGCTGCCAGGCATAATTTCTCACGAGACTGCCGGCGATTAGAGTCGATTGCCGGCGCGAATATTTGATGTCGTTCTTTCTGCCTGACACGATCGTTATGGGTACGGACCGCACGTGGCGACACTACCTGCAGTTCTTAAGTCAGCTTGGTGTCACATACCTGCCGACTGTTCGTCTGCCGGAACGATCGGTGCCGTCTGGACATTCAGGACGGCATGTATCATCGTCTTCCGCGGTTGAGAGGACGTCGCGTGTGTCCCGTGGTCATCTCAGGTCACCAAATGAACTTCGACCCGACAGCGTTCAGATTCCAGCTGTGTTCAGTGCAACTTCCGAAATTCTCGACGGACCGTTGTCGACAATGCAGGAGAAATCCGACGCACTTTGCCGACTGGCGGACATTGTTGCCGGATGCAAACGTTGTGTGGCCCTGGCTGACACGCGTACACAGACCGTTTTTGGTGTTGGCAACGCGGATGCCCGGATCATGTTTGTCGGAGAAGCTCCGGGTGCTGATGAAGATCATCAGGGAGAACCGTTTGTTGGACGGGCCGGGCAGCTGCTGAACAGGATCATTGAGGCCAGTCGCCTGAAGCGTGAAGATCTGTATATCTGCAATATTCTGCGCTGTCGTCCACCTGGAAATCGAAATCCCCTTCCGCAGGAAGCTGCTAACTGTCGCGAGTTTCTGAACGCTCAGATACGAGTTGTGGACCCCGAATACATTGTCTGTTGGGGCACTGTCGCGGCTCAGAATCTGCTTGATGAAAAACGAACGATTGGCAAACTCCGTGGCGTGTTTCACCAGTACAATGGAGCCAAGGTACTGTGTACCTATCATCCGTCGTATCTGTTGCGCAACCCGTCTGCCCGAAAAGATGTCTGGGACGATATGAAGATCCTCATGCGGGACCTGGGAATCGAATTCAACTGAACGATTCGCGGGCGGGACCGTTCCTGTGCGTCTGGGTAAAAAACAGGATCAGAGTTTGCCGGTCCTGCGTTTTGCGCTGAGGAAATGCGGGCCTGCTGCATGGGATGTATTGTCACTGGATGAAGCTGCGTCGTCACACTCACGGGGTGATTCTTCCAGCAAATAGTGAATCACATCGCGACGATGAATCAATCCGACCGGGCAGTCGTTCTCATCGACGACGGGAATCATGGTAATTCCCGCAGAACGAAATAGTGGCAGAATGCTGTCCACAGATGCTGTGGTTCGGGCAGAAGCAACGGAGTGTGAGACGATCGGAGCAACGGCCGCCTGACTGGAGCTGCGGCTGAGCAGCTCCCGAATCAGGGCCGCCTGAGCGACGAGCCCCGCAAATCGACCTGACTCATCAGTCACGGGCAGCGAATCCAGTCCGGTCATCAGCACCCGCTCTGCAGCCTCGCGCAAGGTGGAGCTGGAATGAATCGTTGCAGACGTGCAGGGATGCATCAGGTCTGATAGACACAACCGGGACATACCGTATCCTGTCGGCAAGGGAATGCCTGAAGGGATCGCGGGTCTGGTGAATTTACAAAATCCGATCCGACTAAATCTGACTCACAGAATGACGCTCCGTCGTCGGACACGGGGCTCACCGACCGTTTTCTGCGGAACCACATATAGATTGGTTCCGGGTTTAATGTTCGTATCGGTCGTCCGGACAGGAGACTGCAGTCTGTGAACGGGCTTTTGTCGTGATCCGCTCGGTCATGCCGAGCAACTGTTGCCATAAGTACGACCGACTGGAGATTCCGGCCGAATTGTGTCCGGAGATCTTCCCCACAGCTGATCTCTTGCAACTGACCCAGATGTACTGCCGGTTTGTGGCCATCCGAACCACACTGGTCGCTGCTTTGTTCACGTCGTGGCTGTCATTGGCAAATGTCGTGACCGATGAGTGCTGTTAGCTGTTGATCACCTGCGGTGACGAGGCATGTCCTGTGACGCTATCGATCGTCGAGCTTACGCGGAAAGCTGTCCTGTGCCGAAGATTTGGACTGATAGCGAGTCTGCCCGATACGATGAACCGATCTCTGCCGCTACTGTCGGAAACGCCACGACTCCCGGGTACATCGGCTGCATTTTGAGCTGGCTGATAACCGCTAAGTATCAGGATACAGAGAAAATACCCTGACGGCACGGCGCATCCGGAAGAAACATGTATGCTGTACGTCAGGAACCTTTTGCGCTGAACCGATATCAGAGACGATCATTGAACGTCTGAGCCCATTCGACTGGGGGCAACGGCGTCGTTTTAAATGAGGTTCTCTTACGAAAGCTGAAGCCTTGGCTGATTCAATACTCCGTCTGCACGCTGCTGACAACACTGCCGTCGCGACTGTGACGCTGCGGGCTGGTTCCAGTGTCTCCGTTGGTGATTGCTGCGTTTCAGCTGTCGCCGACATTCCAGCAGGTCATAAGATTGCCCTTCAGGGAATTCGGCAGGGAGAACCGATTGTCAAATTTGGCCAAAAGATCGGTTATGCGTCTGAACCAATTGCGCCCGGGGACTGGATCCACGTCCACAACGTACAGGCATCCAAGCCGGGTCTGGAATTCGAGTTCGGAACCGAAGTTCGTGAACTCCCGTCTGCTGAGCCACGGACTTTTGAAGGTTATCGACGTCACGATGGACGTTGCGGCACTCGCAACTACCTGGCAATCGTCAGCACAGTGAACTGCTCTGCCACGACCGCTCGGTATGTGGCTCAGGAGCTCGCTCAGACTGATTTGGCTGACTATCCCAACATCGATGGAATTGTGCCGCTGGTTCATAAAGCTGGTTGCGCCATGGCATTCGGTGATTCCGATCATCACCAGCTCAATCGAACACTGGCAGGATTTGCCAAACATCCTAACGTTGCTGCCAGTCTGGTACTGGGGCTTGGCTGTGAAACCGCGCAGGCAGATTATCTGCAGGAACAGCATGGACTTGTCCAGCTGGGCGGTGCGGGGGAAGTCGCGGACGAGGCCGGTCCGATGGTGATGAACATTCAGGAGATCGGTGGAATCCGCAGGACCGTCGATCGGGCGGCGGGAGTTTTACGTGACTTACTGCCGATCGCCAATGACGTGACGCGGCAGCCTATTCCGGTCTCCGAACTGAAAGTCGCCCTGGAATGCGGGGGCAGTGACGGAAACAGTGGCATCACAGCCAATCCGGCAGTCGGGGTTGCGGCAGATCTGCTTGTGGCTCGCGGCGGAACTGCGATTCTTTCTGAAACGCCGGAGATGTACGGGGCCGAACATCTGATGACTCGACGTGCCATTAGCCGGGAAGTAGGCGAACAACTGCTGTCACGAATTCGCTGGTGGGAAGACTACGCGGAACGCAATGGTGTGACCATCGACAACAATCCTTCCGTCGGTAACAAGAAGGGCGGTCTGACAACGATTTATGAGAAATCGCTCGGGGCTATTGCGAAGGCGGGGACCTCACCGTTGCGTGCCGTGTACCGTTATGCCGAGCCGGTGACAGAACGTGGTTTCGTCATCATGGACAGTCCTGGATTTGATCCGGCATCCGTGACGGGTAAAGTTGCCGGTGGGGCGCAGGTGGTGGTTTTTACTACCGGGCGCGGCAGTTGTTTTGGTTGCAAGCCTTCGCCCACGATTAAGGTTGCGACGAACACACCGATGTATCAGCGTATGTCAGACGACATGGATCTCGACGCGGGTACGATTCTGGACGGGAAGTCGGTCGAGGCTGTGGGTGAGCAGATCTTTGAACGGATCGTCGCGACGGCCAGCGGGGAACCAACGTTGAGCGAAGCGCAGGGGATCGGCGACGACGAATTCTGTCCCTGGCAGCCCGGTCCTATTTTTTAGCCGGTATTCAGTACCACGACGCGGGACGGAACAGGCAAGCTGCGTATCCCAGCCTGCTGGACCAATACTGTGCGTCTCTGAAAAACGGACGTGGTACAGGACACCGATCACTTGACGGCTTCCGACGTCGCATCAATTCGGGCAACTTACCGTGATGTGAATATTTCCGAAGGCTAACGTCAGAATGAGTCATCAGAAAAATCGCAGCGGCAGAAATCGCCGAAATTTCATAGCGAGCAGAGCAATGGCGCTTGGGAGTCATAACACTCACCGCAAAAAATGCCTGAGTCCGAGCGGTATTCGAGATGGTGTGCAATCCGTCATTAACGGAAAAAACAACACGACCAAAACAATCCCTACAGTTCCACAAATTCCCTGACCGATATTACCCACAAGACCGTGTCAATGCGCTCGGACTTCCGTTCCGTATCGGGAGACGTCGCATCGCGGTAAGAGCCAGAAGCAACTGTGGCTTGTGAAGGGTAGATCAATGCGGGTTTGGCACCGTCTCAAAAGCGTTTTGCCGTTAATGCTGGCAATTTTCCTGTCAGGGAATGGCGTTGCGCAGGTGATTTCCGGCGCATCCAGTGGTAGGCATCCGGCATTTAATGCCGGAACAGCTGGATATTCGGCAATTGACTACCAGGGAATGCCGTCGGCATTTCAGTCATACCCGCACATATCACCATTTGAAAACAGGATGGAGCAACACGTCAATTCCAATGGCCTGTGGTTTCGCGACACGATCAGCCACTTTGAGCCGCGCGGGAAATACAAGTTTGATGTTCAGGTGGAGTGGCTGCGGAGCACGGTTCGTGACTTTGGTGGATTCGTTGGAGACCCGGATGCAATCACGGCTATCCAGATGGACAACTTCGCCAATACAGATGTTGAAGCTGTCATGGCCGCAATAGGCTATCCACTACAAATGGGCCAGGTGCCCAGAGTTCAAACCGACGGTTTACGTTTAAGCACAATTATTTCGAGTCCTGAGGGATGGCGAATCGGTGTGAACGGGATGTTTACTCCCAACAAGGTCGGCATATTCGACCGTCGCCAGGTTGTCGAGGCAGCCCGCAGGTCGATCGATGAGATCGATGCGCTGTTTTTAGAGGCCACAGGTGGAATTATGGGACCGATACCCCTGACTAATCTGCGGAATACTTCTGATCGCGAAATTGTCGAAACCAGGATCCTTGATAACGACATTCTTCGTATGGGCGGCGACTTTGATCCGGGTGAAGAATTTGACCCTCGAGGTACCGCAAGCGATATCCTTGAACGTACTCTTCTGGTTCTTCCCGACATTCCATTGCAGAACGGTGTCCTGCTTGAAGGCGTGAGCCAGTTTTTCGATCTTGATTTCATCGTGCGTCACAGTGTCGAAACCTTTGGTGCGGGTGCCCATTTCGAAACAGCTCCAATGTTCCAGCGAGGCAACATTCAGTTCCGTGGACTGTTCGGTGGGCGGTTCATGCAAATCAAAGAAGGATTTCACTTCACTGGAGTCTCTTCGGGTCTCGACTATGATCAGACATTGAGCATTGGGCAAATTGATCTGATTGACAACGATGGCGATTTTCTGATCGACGAACTTGGGGAAGAATCGGGAAGTGGAGGTGCTGCTGGAGGTGCCGCTGGACCAGGTGAGAGCGTACAGCCTTCTTCTGGAGGTGCTACTGGATTCGAAACCGAAGGTTCCGCTGGAGCAAGTGACGCTGGAGATGGCGGTGGAGATATATCGTTTACGCGGCTCAATCCGTATCCTCAGATGCTGATACGATCTTTTGTCTACAGTCAGGTTGAGACGAAACTCGGAGGTCCGGAATTCGGGTTTAGCTATGACATCGCGAAGACCGGCCTTGCAACGATTTCGGGCTCGACTCGTGCCGGAGCTCTTTTCAATGAAGAACGGATTCGACTGAATGGTGACAATATTGGCGACGTATCCACTGTTGACCTGCTCGATCCAACGATGCTGCAGGATATGTTCGACACAACCGTCACGAATGGCAGTCTGACTCAGAACGCGTTCCAGGACACCGACCGCGGAATGCATTTGTCACCCATGTTTGAGCAGAATATCACTGCTCGACTGCCACTGTTCAACCGAGTTCCTGTTCTTCGGGATATGAAGTGTCTCGAGCATTCAAGTCTGCAGCTGGGCTGGTCGTTTCTGTGGATCGGCGAAGTTGCGGAACCGCAGGGTTCAATTAACTGGACCTCAAATCCGCGGGCAGGACTGTTTCCAACCGTTAGTGTGAAACGTGGGCATTTTTATCAGAACACGTTCAGGTTCGGTCTGAATTGTGAGTATTGATACGTCGTTTCAGCACTCGACGGGCTGCGGTCTTAAATCGATGCGAAATTTGTAACGATCACGGGTGTGGTCTTTACAAGTCCGAAACGCAGTACGTTGGTTGCGAACACTGTCGGTTCTGTCGATGTGACTTCGCAGCTCGATGACAACATCTCCTTGGGGCACTGCTTCACCGCAGCCTGTCGACGGAGGAGGGATGGGGTCATGCGACAGACTGGTGCCAGAACACATTGGCCCCGTTGTGGCCGTGCGTCTGCTCCTGCGAAGAGGGCCTGATATTTTTCTCGGTCAGCGGATGAGTCAGAACGGCGCATGGCCAGGATCCAATAGCGTCCGCTTCATTCAGCAACAGCAGCGTGGCCGCATGGTGATCTCGCTGCAATCTTAGCCTGTCGCTGCCGCTTTCATGCCAGGCGAACGTTACCACACCAGTTGTTTACCATAGTCACGGTAGCTGGAAATGTGAATTCGGTCTGCTGCTGTTCCCTTGGTTGAGCCATCGTGGCTCTTTCACGAACAGATTTGTTGACCACTGCCGGCTGGGCCTGTTGTTCTGCTTGTTCTTTCGGGATCGCGCCTCGTTGCAGGGACGATCACTGGACAAAGTGGCTGGTGGGTCCAAGAATCGTTGCGTCAGCCCCAAACGGTGGTCAGGATCACAGAGGTTCCACGACATTGGCTGTACGAATCACGATTCAGGATCCGGGAGGAGTCACTGCTGATGAGTATGAGCGACGATCTCAAACAGATGCTTGATCAGTTTCGCAGCGACTTCGATCGATTGCGATCTGAGATTTCAAAAGTCATCGTCGGGCAGCAGGAAATCCTCGATGATACACTGACGGCACTGATTGCCGGTGGGCATGTTTTGCTGGAAGGCGTGCCGGGTCTGGGCAAAACACTGACGGTGCGTACGCTCGCAAATGCACTCGATCTGGAGTTCCAGCGCATTCAGTTCACACCAGACCTGATGCCGGCTGATCTGATTGGTACCAATGTGGTCATAGAAACGCCCGATGGTGGGAGGGAATTTGAGTTTCAGAAAGGGCCGTTGTTTGCCAACATCCTGCTGGCTGACGAAATCAATCGCGCGACTCCCAAGACGCAGTCTGCGTTGCTCGAATGCATGCAGGAGCATTCTGTCACGATCGCCGGAACGACGCATGTTTTGACTAAGCCGTTCTTCGTGATGGCGACTCAAAACCCCCTTGAAATGGAAGGGACCTATCCGTTGCCGGAAGCTCAACTGGACCGTTTCTTTTGCAAACTACTGGTTCCGTATCCAACCGCGGCGGACCTGGAAACAATTCTGGATCGCACGACCGAGTCCAGCGGCTTCAGTGCGGATTCGGTTGTGACCGGGGATCGTATCATCGAAATGTCAGCACTTTCGCGGCAGATTCCCATTTCGGATGAAGTGCGTCGTTATGGCATCGCGCTGGTACTTGCAACACACCCCGATCACGAAATGGCGGCAGACGCCACCAAACAGTTCGTGCGTTATGGCGCCAGCCCGCGAGGCCTGCAGGCAATGATTCTGGGAGCGAAAATCAAAGCCATTCTGGACAGTCGTTACCACGTGGCCAGAGAAGATCTGCAGGAAATGGCGATACCAGTCCTTCGTCACCGAATGATTCTGAATTTTGAAGGCCAGGCAGAAGGCATCGGTACCGATGATGTTCTGAGGCAGATCATTGCGGGTATCCCGAAAGATGCACTGGCCGCTGCATAATTCACAGCCTGATCTTCTGTCGGACATGGTTTGTCGCAGTTCAGATTGAGTCCCTCCGATGCTTTTTCCTTCTGATTTCCTGACTCGACTGGAATATCTGTCCATTATCTCGAAGCGGGTGTTCCGCGGATCTCTGCTGGCTCAGCGTCGTACCATGCAGCTTGGTTCCGGAATCGAATTTTCGGATCACCGCGAGTATACGCCAGGCGACGACTTTCGATATCTCGACTGGAACGTCTATGCCCGACATGGTGATCTCCTGTTGAAACGGTTTCAGGAAGAGCAGGATCTGCACATCTGTTTCATGCTGGATTGTTCACGCAGTATGGGTTTCGGTGAACCGCCCAAATTCGACCTGGCGCGACAACTGGTGGCTGCTCTTGCTTATATCGCTCTGGCTGATCTGGATCGAATCACTGTGCTGACATTCAGTGATGACATTATCAGTGAGTTTCCGCTCACTCGTGGAAAAGCGAGAATTCTACCGCTGATGCGGTTCCTGGAAGTACAACAACTCAGCGGCTCCGTCACTGATCTTAGTCGTTCGGTGCAGGGTCTGTTTCATCGCACACGTTCCGCAGGACTGGCAGTTGTCGTAAGTGATCTGTTTGACGAATCCGGTTTCCAACCCGGCCTGGACCAGTTGCGACATCGCAGGTTTGACGGTCACGTCCTTCAGCTTCACAGTACGAAGGAAGCCGATCCGGCACTGCTTGGAGATGTTGAACTGCATGACGTGGAAAACGGCTCGTTGCGGAAAGTCACAGTGACGGAACGCAATGCACGAGCTTATAAAAAGCTGTTCGATGATCATCAGCGCTCAGTTCGTGACTACTGTCGCAACTACAACCTTGGTTGCACGCAGTCACCCAGTACGGTGAAGTTTGACGATCTTGTTATACGTATGATGCGAGAATCCGGAACGCTGCACGTCGAGGAAGAATCAAGGATCTAACGAGGCAGCGCCTCCGACAAAGCCGACGAATATTTCCCGGCGTGCCAGGACTCCGCTGGTTGCTCCGAAATTTGAATCAACCTCAACACATTTACTAAAGAAGAAGCCTGACTACTTTGTCGTTTGGTGTTCCAGCAGCCCTGTTTTGGTTGGTGCTTGCGGTGCCCATCATTGCACTGTACGTCCTTAAGGTACGGCTGCGCCGCGTCCCCGTGTCGACCAACCTGTTCTGGAAACAGATCTACGAAGAAAGGTCGTCGCGATCTCTGTGGCGGCATTTCCGACACCTGCTCTCACTGTTGTTGCAGTTGTTATTGCTGCTGCTGCTGGCACTGGCCGTGGCGGACCCATATCTGCCCTGGCAACTCACTCAGGCCCGGCGCACGGTTTTTGTGGTAGATCGATCAGCCAGTATGCAGGCAACAGATATCGAGCCCACCCGATTTGCAGCCGCCGTCAGCGAAGCTCACGCCTGGGCCGACGGGCTCCGGGCGCACGACGAAATGGCCATCGTGACTGCCGGTGCCAGACCGGAAGTCATCGTTGGCATGTGCAGTCATGTGCCGACGCTGCACCGGGCATTTGACGGCCTGATTCCACTGGACGGTCCGGCGGAACTCAAACCTGCCGTTGATTTGGCGCGTCAGATAATTGGAGAACATCCACGCGGTCGGATCATTGTGCTGACTGATGGGTGTGCTTCGGGTTCGGAAGCACACACGAAGAGCATCAGAGAAGATTCACGCGAGTTCCAGCAGATTGACGTTCACACCGAACCTGAGATTGAATTCCATCTTTTCGCAACTGACGCATCGAACATTGGTATCACTCAGTTTCAGGTTCGCCGAAGCATGAGCGATCCGCTTGGTTACGAAGTCATGTCACAGATTCGGAACTTTTCAGATACTTGTATCGAGTGTCGGCTGGAACTGGAACTGGATGGGTTGCCGGTGGACATTCTGCCACTAAAACTCGAACCGAATGAAATTTGGAGTCGGTCAATCGAAAAAACATCGCTGGCTGGAGGCCTGTTGTCAGGTCGATTGACAGAAATCAGAACATTTGACCAGTCAACGGACGGTGAGCTGACGTCACAGATCCGGCCCCTGAACGCCATATCAGTCGATGACATGGCCTGGGCAGTTCTTCCGAACCGCGGGATACAGAAAGTTTTGATTGTTTCGCCAGGAAATCTCTTTCTGCGGAAAGTCTTCGAAGCCAGTCCACTGGTGGCGATTGAAGCTGTTAAGAAAATCCCCGCCGAGTGGCCTCAGGACACACTTATCGTATTGCATCAACTGACTCCGCCGACAGTTCCTTTGGGTGATGTGCTTGTGGTTGACCCTGCGGAAAGTACGGATCTGTGGACAGTGGGTGAATCACTGACCGATCCGAGCATCTCCAACCAGGATACAGACTCTGTACTGATGACACATGTGCGACTGGACAATGTGTTAGTGCCACAGGTACGCAAGGTGGCGGCTCTCGGGGCGAGTCATGTGCTGGCCGGTACAGATTCGGGGGATCCGGTTTATCTGGAGTTGGTGCGCGATGGTGGTCGTTGTCTGCTGCTCACCACGAACCTGGAAGAAAGTGATCTGGGGTTTCGCACAGCATTTCCGATCATGATGAGTAATGCTTTGGGCTGGTTCGCCGGAACCAGCGGTGAGTTGACTCAGGCTTCGGCCACGGGTGACGTTGCAAGCGTTTCAATTCAGCGGTCCAAAATTGATGAGCTGACTGAAAGCACAGTACCTCGACTGCAACTTATTGATCCGAACGGACATCGAACCGAGCTTGCCGTTACGTCGTCGAGCAGCACCAACAGTGAGTCACGGCAACTTGAAACCGTCATCGGTCCGCTGAACAGGGCCGGGCTGTACAGGATAGTAGCACCATCGACTGGTCCGACCGGCGTGACAGGGGCCAACACCAGGACTGAAGAGATCCTGCTGAAAACCGTTGCTGTGAATCTGTCAAATGTGCGCGAATCCGATTTGCGGCCAGCCGAAAATCTGAAATCAGTCGATGATAACGGGACGGTCACTGCCGACTGGCTGCCACGACCTGGATGGTTCTATCTGGCGGCGCTGGCAGGTGTGCTGACGCTGACAGAATGGTTCCTGTATAATCGGAGGTTTGTCGATTGAGTCTTGAACTCACACGACCCTGGGCGCTCGCGCTTTTGGCTGTTTGTCTGCCGGCACTGGTGTTCTTTTTTGTCTACAGTCTTAGCGACTTTCCCAAGAGGCAGCGAATAGTATCGACGGTTGTTCGCGGTCTCATTGTCCTGCTGATTGTGCTGTCTCTTGCCGGACTCACGGGTCTGCACGAAACGCAGCGCCAATATGTTCTGTTCGTAATTGATCGCAGTCTCAGCATCGGTAAAGAAGCTGTGGCCATGATTGATACAAAACTTGACGAAGTCCTGAAGCATCAGGGAAGTCATCGAGTCGGGTTTTTGGAGTTCACGGAAATCCCAGGTTTTGTAAGGGAGTCCCGGCCGTCGGTGACGTCGGCCACTCTTTCAACGGAATTGACACGTTCAGGAAACAGCGACATTTCCGTTTTTCGCGGTCGGGTCGGCAGCGATCAGGGCGACGATTCAGATCGACTGGCTGCAGCACCCTTCGTCGTTGCACCGGAACCGGTACCTTCGGGGGCCGGTACCAACATTGCCGCGGCGATTGAAGCTGGGGCCGGATACATACCTCCTGGATACGTGCCTAAACTTATCTTGTTCAGCGAAGGCAACCAGACTCTCGGTGACGCTTTGTCTGCATCACTGCAATGTGGTATTCCGATCGATGTGTATCCGCTGCCGACACGTAGTGAACAGGAAGTCCTGGTGTCTGAAGTCCGTGTTCCGGCGGAAGTTCGACAGGGGCAGCCGTTTTTCGTTGAGGTTGTGATTCATTCCAATCACGACGACGAAGGTCTGGTCGAGGTCTACCGGGGTGACCACAAGGTGGTAAGTGAAAAGCGATCGATCAAAGCGGGCGAAAATTCTTTCCAATTTCGGCAGTCAGTAGATCGGGAACGTCTGGCGGACTTTACAGTGCGGATTTCGGGACTCCGGCAGGACACACTGTTGGACAACAACAGTGATTCCGGTCTCGTCTACGCTGCCGGAAAGCCTCGTATACTGATTATTGAGAGTGATCCAAACCTTATTCGCGAACTTGCTTACAGACTGGAAGACGAAGGCATACAGACCGACGTGCGCCCCCCTCAGGGAATGCCAGAGTCGTTGTCTGATCTCCAGAATTATGAATTACTGATGCTGTCGAATGTACCGGCGACGTTGCTGACTCAAAAGCAAATGGAGATTGCCCGCACATTTGTTCAGGAACTTGGCGGTGGTTTTATCATGCTTGGAGGTGAACAGTCGTTTGGACTGGGCGGATACTACAAGAGCACACTCGAAGAAATTCTTCCGGTACGCAGCGACTTCGAGAAAGAAAAGGAGAAACCGTCACTGGCGATGGTGCTGTCGATCGACAAATCGGGATCGATGAGCGGTGACAAAATCGAGATGGCGAAGTCGGCAGCACGCAGTGCGGTCGAACTTTTGGGTCGCCGCGATCAGGTGGCCGTGCTGGCGTTCGATGGCGAATCGTTTGTCATCAGCCAAATGCAGCGCGCGTCCGGGAAAGGTGCGATTGACAGCGACATTGCACGAATCGATGCAGGTGGCGGAACGGCGATGTATCCGTCCTTGGAGACGGCATATGAAATTCTCCAGTCGACTTCGGCCAAACTTAAGCATGTCATTCTGCTGACCGATGGTGTTTCATCGCCCGGTGATTTTGAAGGAATCGCGCAGACGATGGCATCCGCCAGGATTACTCTTTCGACGGTCGCTGTCGGCAACGGCGCAGATGTGCATTTGCTGGAAGAAATCGCGCGAGTCGGCAAAGGACGGTACTATTTCACGACAGATCCGGCTCAGGTCCCGCAGATCTTTGCCAAAGAAACGGTCACAGCCGGAAAATCGGCAATTGATGAACAGCCGTTTCTGCCCCAGGTAATTCGAGCAACACATGCGTTGAAGGATATCGACATGGGCGCCGCTCCTTACCTGCTCGGCTATGTGATCACTCGACCCAAGCCCACAAGCGAAGTGGTTTTGGCCACAGAGACCGGTGAACCACTGCTGTCGTGGTGGCGCTATGGTCTTGGCATGTCGGCTGCGTTTACGTCGGATGCCAAGAACCGCTGGGCTGCCGAATGGGTGACGTGGTCTGAATTTTCCAAATTCTGGACGCAGGTCATTCGCCGGGTAATGCGGAAAAGTGATGCGCGCGGTATCGCTGTCGAAGCCGAACGCACAGGCCAGTATGTCCATCTGACTCTGGACGCGGTGGACGACACTGGCCGCTTCGTGAATGATGCACAGGTAGAACTCACGGTGATCGATCCGCAGTTGCGCAGGAGTCGTTTGGTGCTGTTACAGAATGCACCCGGACGGTATGCCATAACGTTTCCAACGGGCCCCCCTGGTGCGTATCACATGGAAATGGCCGTGAAGAAACATGACCAGGTTGTTTATCGTCAATCGAGAGGAGTCACAGTGGGGTACAGTGACGAACTTCGAATCCGACCTGCCAATGAGTCGTTGCTGAAGAGTATCGCCCGACATTCCGGAGGTACATACAATCCTTCGATTGATGCAGCGTTTGCCGATGACAGTCGTCGTGTTACACGGCCAACGGCCATGTGGCCATGGCTGCTGACAATGGCTCTGGGACTGTTGGTGCTGGATGTGGCGCTGCGGCGAGTCGATTTCAGTCTGTACTGGCCGTTTTCGCAAGTGTAAAGATCTCCCCCTGCTGCATTCGTTGAAATCACTGTGTGTTGACTATCGTGTGTTGTGCCGATATTCGCCATGGTGACTTCCCACGAATCAATTGCAACAGAATCTGCATGTCAGCAGCAGTCCATGGCGGGTGTCGTTGATTCAGTGACTCTCCGGCAGCATGATACGTGAGTTTGCCGCCTGATTCGGGTACGATTAGTATCTCACGAGCCATCGACAGGTAAAGATATGCTCTCGGTTCGACTCAATTTGACATATGTTGTTCTGGCGACCACAGCCCTGTGGACAGGTCAACTGTTCGGTGAGACGACCGATCCTCAATCGAATTCAGGTGGCATAAGTTTTGTCCAGCACATTCAACCTGTGTTGAGAAAGTACTGTTACCAGTGCCATGGTCGGGATGTGCAGGAAGGCGGACTGCGGCTCGATCAAAAGGAACATGCGCTCCGTGGCGGAGAAAACGGGAGCGTGATTCTGCCAGGAAAGGCAATGGACAGCCTGCTGCTGCAGATGGTGTCGACAGGTGACTCCGACGGTCGCGTCATGCCACCGCCGGACGAAGGGTCGCGACTCAGCAAAACCGATGTGGAATTGATTCGCAATTGGATTGATGCCGGTGCTGACTGGCCGGAAGAAGCCGATCGCACAGAAGCCGATCGCACAGAAGCCGTAAGCCAGCAACTCTGGTCCTTCCAGCCAGTCACGCGCCCGGGGATTCCAGTTGTCAGGAATTCGGCGTGGGTGCACAATCCAATCGATGCTTTTGTGCTTGCTCGGATGGAGCGTGCGGATGTTGACCCGGCTCAACCTGCGGATGCTGTTTCACTTGCCCGCCGAGTCGCATTCGATCTGACCGGTCTTCCCCTGACACTGGAACAGCTTGACCAGTTCCAGATGCAAAATGAAATCGACGCCGAAGCGGCCTATGCACGGCTGTTGAAGTCGATGCTGGACAGCGAGCACTATGGTGAACGGTGGGGGCGACACTGGCTCGACGTGGCACGCTACGCGGACAGTAATGGATATGAAGTGGACGGCGACAAACCACTTGCCTGGAAGTATCGAGACTATGTGATTCGTGCACTTAATGAGGACAAGCCGTATAACCGTTTCGTTCTGGAACAGCTTGCGGGTGACGAACTGTCCGATGCGTCTCCACAAACTATCATTGCCACTGGATTCCTTCGAGTCGGACCTTGGGATGCTGAGCGAGGAGCGTCAGTTCAGCCAAGCGAAGTGGTCGCCGAACGATTCAACGAACTGGATGATCTGGTCAGGACGACGTCGCAGGCGTTTCTCGGCCTGACACTGGGCTGTGCTCGCTGCCACGACCACAAATTCGATCCGCTTTCCAGTCGTGACTACTACAGTATGGTTGCGATTTTCGATCCACTGGCACGCCAGAAGAATCGTCGGACTGAACTGACTCGGCTGGCCGTTCCGTGGAGCAGACTGAAAGAGAAGAATGCGGCTGATCAGCGCATAGCAGAATTGCGGGAACACGTTCGTGAGTTGCGGTTGCCGTTGCTGACCGGGATCGTTGAGGCTGGCAAAACAAAACTGCCACCCGATGCCATTGCGGCTCTCAATGTACCGGTTGGTGAGCGTACTGATGCTCATCTGGAGTTGCTGACAGGACTTGCCGATCAGATCGAACAGGAAGTTGATGCGGCGTTCGGCGATCGGGAGCTGGCCAGCGCGTATTTGTCGCACGCGGCAGTGGATGAGGTGGAGTCCACACTGAAGGAAATCGGTGAACTGGAAGCCAGATTCGAGTATCCGGAGGCATACTTCTTTCACGAACCGTCGACAGCACCTCCGGAAACGCACCTGTTGAAGCGTGGCAGTCCTGACCAGCCGGGAGAGGTCGTTTTTCCTGCGGTTCCACAGGCGGTGGTGCGGCAGATGAATACAGAACCGCCTGAATTTCAGTCGCCGGATGAATTCACCACTCGTCGGCGGATTGCGCTGGCCCGCTGGATTACGGATGATAATAACCCGCTGACACCGCGTGTGATCGTGAACAGAATCTGGCAGTCTCATTTTGGAGTGGGGCTGGTCCGCTCGCCAAACGACTTTGGCAATCGTGGGACAGAACCGACCCATCCACACCTGCTTGACTGGCTGGCGCATTGGTTTGTTCATGAGACAAAATGGTCATTGAAGAATCTTCATATGTTGATCATGACCAGCAATACTTATCGCATGAGCAAACAACCCGGACCGTCGATTGCTGACCAGGACCCGGACAATCTGTTGCTGTCGTATTTTCCCCGCAGACGTTTGGAGGTAGAAGCGATTCGTGACTCCATGCTGGCAGTCAGCGGGAAGCTCAATCGACAGCTGTACGGCCCGTGTATGTATCCGAAGATCCCCGATGCGGCTCTGCGCAGTGGCTATGATCCGACAAGAGTCTGGAAACCATTTGATGAACGCGAGGCCTCACGTCGAACGGTTTATGCGTATCTGAAACGCAGCCTCGTCATTCCATTTCTGGAAACGCTGGACTTTTGCGACACGACGCAAAGCGCGGCTCACCGCAGCGTGACCACAGTGGCCCCACAGGCCCTGGAACTCTTGAATGGTGAATTCACTGTTCGCCAGTCTGAACATTTTGCGGCACGAATCCAGGATGAAGCAGGCAGTGAGTTGCCATCACAGATCGAACTTGCCTACCGTCTTGCTCTCAATCGTTCACCGGTACCGGACGAAATTGATGCACTGACGGAGTTTGTTGATCAGGAAACACAAAGCCGCCTGGAGGTTGCTGATGTGTCTCAGGATGGTCATGCCGAACAAGCAGCACGGATGCAGGCGCTGGTACAGATGTGCCGCGTCATATTCAATCTTAATGAATTCGTCTATACCGATTGAATAGCGGTTTAGTTCCGGGAACGAAAAGAGCATGTGATGACGCTTTCACGATATCTGGCGAACCAGCCTCGTTGTCATCGAACACGGCGTGAATGTCTCTGGCAATGGGGTGGTGGCTTCGCCGCCATTCCAATGATCGAGATGCTCAATTCCGAAGGACTGCTGGCCGGAAATACCAGTCCGTTAAAGTCCGGGAACTCTATGCCGCACTTCACGGCAAAGGCGAAACAGGTTGTCTTCTTTTTTCTGAATGGAGGACCGAGCCAGGTCGACACCTTCGATCACAAGCCGGCGTTAAAAAAATACGAAGGCAAAGACTATCACCGTAGTGTGCAGATTGGTTCAAATGGGCGACCCATTGGTAAGCTCACTCCGTCTCATTTTTCATTCAGAAAACACGGTGACAGTGGTCTGGAGATCAGCAATCTGTTCAAAAATGTCGCCAGGCATGTGGACGATCTTTGTGTCATACGTTCGATGCATGCTGACACGCCCACACACAGTCCGGGTATTCTGCAGATGAACAGCGGCAGTATATTTACGGGGCGACCCAGTCTGGGGTCATGGGTCAACTATGGACTCGGCAGGCTGACTGAAAATCTGCCCAGCTACGTGGTCATGACGGATCACCGAGGCGGTCCACGTGGTGGAGCCGCCGCGTGGACATCCGGCTTCATGCCGGCAGCCCTCCAGGGAACCCTGTTCCGAAGCCAGGGTGCCCCTATTCTGAATCTGGATGCACCTGAAGGGGTCACCGATGAATCACAGAAACGCGGTCTCGATCTGCTGAACCGACTCAATCGACGTCATCTGCACGGTCGCGGGAATCAATCGGAACTTGCGGCACGCATCTCGTCCTATGAACTGGCGTTTCGAATGCAGCAGGGGGCGGCAGAGGCAATCGATATTGCATCAGAAACTGTTGAGACACAGAGCCTCTACGGGCTTGATCGGAAAGAAACCGAGTATTTCGGACGTCAGTGTTTGCTGACACGTCGTCTGCTGGAGCGAGGCGTTCGTTTTGTGCAGCTCTACTCGGGTGGGGGAGCGGACTCGTGGGACGCCCATGATGATGTGATCGACAACCACGGTCGGCACAGTGAAGAGATCGATCAACCGATCGCCGCATTGATGTCGGATATTAAACGTCGTGGCATGTGGGACGACACGCTGTTCATCTGGGGAGGTGAATTCGGGCGAACGCCAACGAGTGAAGGAACCGGCAAGCCTGGTCGGGATCACAACCACTACGGATTCACAATGTGGCTGGCTGGGGGCGGCGTGAAGGGTGGTCAGGCAATCGGTGCCACGGACGAAGTGGGTTTTACAGCGGTTGATAATCGTGTGCACGTTTCAGATTTTCACGCCACGATCCTGCATTTGCTTGGAATGGATCACGAGCATCTGACGTATTTTCATGAAGGACTCGACCAGCGACTTTCAGGCGTTCAGGCACGTCGCGTTGTGCACGAAGCCATTGCATGAGCGGGTTCGTATCTGTCATAACGAACCTATTTAAGACGTCAGTGTGGTCACTGCAGAGTGTTGTGGATATTGGCCCTCGCCATAATGCCGGACAATTTTCAGGGTTCGTGTCAGAGCGTGTCTCTGTCGGTAACAGGCACTGTGTCGTACTGCAACAGGTGCAGTGTTTTTACTGATTACTCACGCAGCATGTGTATCAGAACTTTCAGATACACATTCTCACCGGCATGGATTTTGACGATTGCACCAGGATTCGATGTGTCGCAGTCACACATGGAGTGAACGTCTGCCATTCGATGTTTTTTCTGTGCTCTGTGAGATCAGAAAATATCATGCGACCGATGCGAGAGAATTTCTGTCGAGTATCTCCAGAACGCAACTGAGGACTTTTTCTACCGAGAGTCCTGCCATCAAACCACTGGGTGAAACCAATGCATTGTTTCTGTCCGCTGACAAAGGATACGGACCCGTACGTTCGGGCAACGTCGGTCCAAACAGTCCCAGAGTGGGCACGCCCAGGGCTGCGGCAATATGAAGCGGTCCACTGTCATTTGCGATAACGACACTCGCTTTCTGCAGCAGATCCACCATTTGAAGCAGTGATGTTTGTGTGGTCAGATTGAAGAACCGGTCCGGGTGACTGGTCGATGGATCGTCCCACACCAGATGACTGTCCCAGGCGATTGTGACATCAGACCGTGCTTCCAGAAGCGCGGATGTCAGCTCAGGAAAACCGGGCCATTCTTTATGCGGGCCTCGACTATTGGGAATCATAACGATCGGTGCGGTACTACTCAGGCGGTTGTCAATCACGTCCACCGAATCGCCATTAATAACGACTGGTGATCGCAGTGACGCTTCAAGTCCGATTGCCGGAAGAAACTGAAGCAGTCGCTCGATTGCATGCGTATTTCTGCCGCCATCCGGCAGTGGAACGATTTCGTGACAGGCGAACCGGCTGAATTCACGTGCATCCGGACCTCCCACTTTGAGTGGAGAGTCCACCGACAGCATCATCAAACCGCTTCGCAGCAGACCCTGAAAATCGAGCACCGCATCGAAACGACGGTCCCGCAGGGAGCGACTTGTTTGCCACAATTCATGCAGACCCGATAAGCCGGACCGACGATCGAATTCTATCACGTCGCCGTTGACAGTAGGACATCGCTGCACAATCTCTTTGAATTGTGTCTTGACAATCCACGAAATTACGGCGTCCGGCATTTGATCCCGGATTGACTGCGCAACGGGTAGCGCGCAGATGATGTCCCCAAGCGAACTCGGTTTGATGATAAGAATTTGCATTCGCCCTGCTCCGTTTCGATCAGCGGATCGGCGAATCGATCAGCCCGCGCGACGTAGTTCCGGATTCAATTCCGTGTCGTTGTACATCTTGAATTGAAAATAGACGCGGAAGCTGCGTTTACCGTCCTGAATTTCGCTCAGCAGGTCAGTCAATGCCGTACTCAGGTCAGTGATTTGACGGCAAATCACGTCCAGTCTGGTCCCGCACTTCTCGCGATGCACGTCAGTTGCGTCCGAACGGTCCACTTCTTCCTGCATGTGATATCTTTTGAGTGCTAAAATCGACAGACGGTCGATCATCATTCCGGGTGTTTCCGAATTGAACGGACAACCGGACTCGGGTGGCTTCAGCATTAAGACGATGCGGCGATCCATCTCCTCAATGAGGTCGTTTCTGCGCTGGTTGTGAGCATCAATCGCACGTTTGGCCAGCCGAATACGCTCATCACCCAGATGATCGCAACGAGCAATATCCTCTTCGTGCCACAAACTGAAGTTTTCCAGATGGTTCCGACTCACGATGTTCAGGAATCCATCGCCGCTGGTTGTGGGTTCTGACACATGCCAGCATTCTGTCAGTTCACTGTGGAGTTCCAGAATTGCTGTGACGTCCATCCGTGGACTCCCTCATGAGGTTGTCATCTGCAGTGATCACAATACGGACGAGAAACAGTCTTCCGCATGCTTTGGCAACGGTACTGCAGCATACGGCCAGGTGTCAATATCACCCGATTTCAGACCTGGTCACTGAGGACATGCCGTAATGTATGACGTTCGCATTTTTAAACATGTGCCGTCATTCCGCAGGTATTCAGGGCTCACTGGGGATCGCAATGTCTTTAAGAACGGTCTCCTGGGTTTGTTCGTAAACAGTTTTGTGGCAGATTCTGCCGTGACTTGGGTTTCCGCGTCCCCCTGACGGCCCTGCTGATGGCTGCAGTCGAATTCATGGCTGGATCCATGGACCCGCATCAAGGTGATACGGGTGAACGGCTTCATGCTGACGGACCCACCAGAATCCACATCTGCCAAAAATATGCCGATGGCCGTTGTTCAGTTGCCGGTTTCCGTGCGGCTGTCATCTCCGAGTGGTGTTGTCCGTCGACCGCGAGATGATTTGCGATCGATCCGCTGCTGACCCCAGATGTGACATAATCGACTCATTGAGCTGCACCGAGAGACGTTCTGCAGCTGCTTCATTTATGTGTGTGATATCGGTGTAGTCCGACATCACATAGCTGTCGTCAAACGTGTAATCGATGAGTACAACATCATCTGTTACGTATTCACGAATGAATTCCATGAATGAATCAATCTCACCTTTACGGTAGGCATTTTGTTCCTCGGGACGAATCGGCAGCATGCACAGCCACACTTTGACGCCATGCTTTCGGCAATCCGTCAGAATCTTCTCAAAGTAGCCGACCTGCACAGGCATTCGCCTCGTGCTACGCTTGGCGGTGTCAGTCGGTGCTGCCTTGCCAGGCTTGATGAATTGGCCGTTGTCACGAAGAAACGTGCGACCGTTGTTCGGCATGAACATGTACTTCGGGTTAAGCGACCTCACGATTTTCCGGACCTTTAGTCCGGCATCGGCCCATGTCCGAGGCTCATAGTCGTCGAGGTAGGCGTCACCGAAATACCGTGAATAGACATAGTTGCGATCGGGAGACATGTAGCTGAACTGAAAAAGATCAACCCCCATTGCCAGGTAGCGGAAAGAGATGTTTCGGTCGCGAAGCCACTTCAGCTTGAAGTACATATGATTGAATGTGTCGTCATTGCAACCAAAATTGTAGGACGAAACCGAAAAGCGGTCTGGGTTGAGTCCTCGATAGACGCGAGAGTTTCCCAGCAACAGCAGCTCATATTCACGATCTTCTGCCCCCCGGAATGATTGATTTATTTGTGTCTCATTCGTGGGCCCTTTGGCCCGTTCGAGCCATTGCTGACCGAAAATGAGGCCTACCGGAAGCCACGGTATAAACAGCAGACAGGGGAAAAAGAAAGACAGAACGCGACGGCGAAAACGGCGAAGGTCTGTGTCCGTTGATGAAACAACCTGCGATTCCTCCGCAGCCACATTCTTGGCAGAGTCCAGGGTCATGCAGCGCAATTTTCCTGTGACTGCAACTCCTGCTGACGCAGTGCAGCGGGTCCGTCAAAGTCGTATCCAAGGAATTCGATGTCTTCTGCCAGGCGTGTAGCAACCATGTTTTTCAAATGATCCGTATAAACGTCTCTGTAGTCGGCGTGGACGGACCTGTTATTTCGGGGTAGCGGCGGGCGGCTCACACCGATCCGGTTGCAGACCACCTCAAAGTCGCGGGCGACATCTTCGAAGAAGCCGACAAAATTCACGAGCTGAGTACCGCTACTATCACGAATTCGGCGAGCCTGGAAAATCTCAGGGTGCTGTGTCCATTCATCCACGAATTCCGCAAATGACATCGCGGCAACTCGCTTTTGATGACGGTGATTGGGTCGTGTTGGAATGAAATTGTACAACGAGACCAACAGATCCCACGGATTGCGGACAAAGGCGAACTTGAACAGTTTCTCGAACACCTGAGCCGGAAGCTGCCTCTGGACATCTTGGGCGCTGCAGTGAGGCCGGAATCGTTTTCGCCGCCAGGGGCCAATCACATTTACATTGACACCGACAGAAGACAGCAGGCGATTTTCCCAGAGTTTTTCCGGACGACAGGCATAGTTGCCGAGACTTGCCCTGATACTGGTACCGGCTGTTTTAGGGACGTGAATGAACAGAAACTGTTTATCGTACGACACAAGCATATTGGGGCACTCGACGATGTCCGGCAGGCAATTATCATTGAATTTGGCACGGAACCGGCGACGAAGACTATTCGGATATTGCACTGCAGAGCAATACCGAAACGGACGAACGCTGCGATAGTCGTGGATTGGTCAGATGTTTTTAACGACGATCCTGCAATGCGACAGCTTGTCCAGCGGGCGACTACACGGGCCTCACCGCTGGACATCGAATACAATGAAGCTCACGTACGGTCTTCAGACAACATTCCGAATCAACTGTCACATGAGAAACCGAGTCCGGTTCTCTGACGAATTCGCCAGATGATTACTGCGAACATTGATTTGTAATCCACCACAGCAGCAGGGAGTACGATCAATTCGATCAGTCAAAATCCGATGGGATCAGAACTGAAAATAAATAAAGTCCTGCTGTTCTCCGCCAATAGCAGTGATTGCGATGCAGACGCAGTAGTAGAAGGCCCATCGGGCCGGACGTGGCCAACGAAATCCTAATGTGGCAATTGCATAGCTCTGATGACGTCCTTGCCACTCCAGGGCCAGGAATAAAGTAATCAGCCCCGCCAGTTTGAGCGAGACCACCTCAGGCCAGGAAAAAATCGCTGGTGAAAAAATGGCAGCAATGTAGCTGATGGCATGGCCAATCGATTTTGCGCGGAAAAAGATCCAGGCGAATGTGGTCAGCCCGAATGTCATCGCCATGGAGCTGAATTCCCGTAGAGTCGGTAACGTTCTGTGCGATGCCACGGTATCTGTGTAATTGTGATTTCGATTGAGGAGGAGCAGAGGCAGGAAGAAAGCAGCGTTGAGTGCTCCCCAGACGACGAAAGTCCAGTTGGCTCCGTGCCACAGTCCGCTGACCAGAAAGACCACGAATACGTTTCTGACACTCACCAGGGATCCTCTGCGACTGCCGCCCAGCGGAATATAGAGATAATCACGAAACCATGTGGACAAAGAGATGTGCCACCGGTGCCAAAATTCAGCAATGTCCCGTGAGAAGTATGGGTAAGCGAAGTTCCTCATCAGGTCAAAACCGAATAGTTTTGCAGTTCCAATTGCAATGTTGGAATACCCGGAAAAATCTCCATAGACCTGAAAACTGAAGAGTATTACTCCCGCGACCAGCGTTGCGCCGGCATAAGAATCCGAATTGTTGAAAATAGCGTTTGCAGACGCCGCACAATTATCGGCAATCACAACTTTGGTAAACATGCCCCAGAGAATCTGTCGCAAACCGTCAATGGCTTTGGAATAGTCGAATGAGCGAGGGCGCGTGAACTGCGGCAACAGATTCGTGGCGCGTTCAACAGGGCCGGCGACAAGTTGTGGAAAGAAACTGACGAAAGCAGCAAACGCAAAAAAATCGTGTGTTGGCTTCATGCGGCGACGATACACATCGATTGTGTAGCTGAGTGTCTGCAGTGTATAGAAACTGATTCCGACTGGCAGAACAATGTTGAGCGATGGCGCGTTGATCTGTGTGCCAAGAAAGGTAAACGCAGTCACAAATGATTCAGCAAAAAAATTGCAGTACTTAAAGAAACCCAGGAAGCCAAGATTGACGACAATGCTGGTCCATAAAAGCAATTTTCGGCGACCCCGGACTTCAATTTTTTCAAGATGGAGCCCGACCGAGTAGTCAATCAGGGTGCTGAACACAATCAGCAGCAAAAATCGATAGTCCCACCAGCCGTAAAACAGGTAGCTGGCCACGGTCACAAGAATGTTCTGCAGTCGGACGTTACGACGAACCGGAAGCCACCAGAACAGCGTCAGCACGATTGGCAGAAAAACCGCAAATTCGACAGAGTTGAATAACATTCTGGATGTTTCACACTCGCTTAACTGCGCGGAAACACTCGTGAGAGTTTCTGCAACTCCAGATGTACAGGGACAGTTTTAGCACTGGTGGTTTCATCACCAAACTTAACCGATGTGAGACTTACGTCGGTTCTGGATAGGTCCAGCGAAGCCAACTGTCACAATCAGGCTGCATCACCTGTCTGATTCGTGATGCAGGTTTCGCTTACAGCAGTCCGGGGTTTTTGATCGTTCAGTGATTCCGATTGCTCGTTACGAGACGTGCCAGTCCGCGTCTTTACCTGGCGAATTCGCGCTTGCCGTTTTACATACCATCCTGAGTAGCATTTCAGGATACGGCAAAACGCGTTGTCTGCGGAACTTGCGATACGGCTAAGCCACTTTCTTTTCAATGTGATGCCGGCCGAAACCATTCGCTTTCCGTTGTGTCCAACGTAACGCAACGGATCACGATTGCAGTCGTGTTCCAGGTACATGGGCAGTGCCGCCGCGTTTTCAGCCGGTCGCGGTAACAAATCGTCACGTAGAGCCATCAGAAACTCGTCCATGGTTGATGGATTCAATGACACGTCAAGCTGGTCGTAGAAAGACGGGCCCAGCATGATCGTTGGTTTTCCCATCCAGCAGGCTTCAATGGTTACCGTTGAGCCGAACGTTACAACGATGTCACTCCATTCCATCAGTGTGTAGGAATTAGCGGAGTCTGTCGGCTCGTAGATGATGACGTTGGGCAATTGTCCCACGTCGTCGAATGGAGTGATCACATCACTGATCATGTCGGCCTGATTAGGATGGAATCGAATGCAGAACAGGTAGTCCGGGTTTTTGAGACAAGCCTCTTGAATGACATCGGCGTAGTTGCGGAACGGAGATCTCCACTCCCGTCCCAGCGCTTCAAACTCATCCTGACTGCTGAGGAATACAGATATCTTCTTTTTAAAAGTGTCAGCGTTTGGGGGGACAAACGTTGCAGAGTATTTCTTCGTGAACCTGTTTGCAGAGGGCTGTCGGCGACTTTGAAAATATCGGCGTGCCGTTTCCATATTCACCGGCAGCTCACGCATGCGGTCCTGAATACGAAATCGGTCATGCGCGGTATGCCCCTCGAACAGGATCGGTTTTGCTTTGCCGGTCACCTCCATTGTATTAAACGGCATGCCCCTGCCAGTCGATGCTGTGATACAGAACTTTGAGCACGCGTGGCGGCCGTTGAAAACTTCTAACCGATCCGGCGATTCCTGGTCCAGCAGTTTCTTCATTGACCTCAACAGACCGCATGCCGTCTGGAAGTAACGACGCTTGATCATGCGGATCACAGCATTTTCTGCTCCATCATTTGGCAGTTGCCGGAACGTTGAAATGACCGCACTGTGGACACCTTCGGCCATGTCCTGTTTTTCTGATAGTGTTAGTTCTTCACCCTGGCCGCGGGAATCAAGCGGGACTGCTGTGAGGCCATTTGCCTCTGCAGTCCTTCGCACCCGCGATTGGCAGATTGCGCAGGCAGCCGGACTGCCCGCGAAATTGACGGCACACGTCCCGCGGCGAGCGTTACAGTAGGTGAGAACGACATGGTGCCCGCTGTCCTGTAGTTCCTTTGCTCTCGCCACGGCCACAAGCGTGTGTTTTCGCCACAATGGGTATCCCACGTGTAACACAACCTTTTCGGTTGGTCCTGGGACTGATTCCGTGTGACTCATCAAATGTTGCCGATTGGAGGATATCCAGCTGGATCCAGTGGACCGGGACGAACGGCTTGCTCTCCACGGACCGCCTGAGCATACACCAATCTCGAAAATCGGATCAATAGTAGATGAAATGTCGAGTGACAGGTTGAAACTCGCGACGGCCGGGACGGAACCCATTTGCCGTTATTTCCGGGTCGGACATGATTTCACAAGTGACGGAGTGCAGGGTCCTCTGCCGATAAACGCCGCCGTTTCGGGGACCATCATCCGGTCAGCGACCACGATGAGTGAATCTTCCTCTGGTGAATGAGGCCTGTCAGATTCAGGCGACATCACGCCAGTCAAGTGGAGTACCACGAGGTATGTCTGTTCCGGCTACGCGGCCAATCACATCGGGAAGATAGCGAGGTGCCATTCCGTGTCCGGGACGAATCGATCTCACATTTTCCTGATTCAGTTCTTCGCCCTTTTTGACATCCTGTACAACAAACAACGATCGTCTGAATGCTCGGCTTTGCTGTTCACTTTCTCCGACACCGTACTGAACTTTGCCCAAAACGCTTTCTGCAACTCGGACAGCTTTCACCATGTCACGGAACTCATAAGGCTCCAGTGAGAATTGACTATCCGGCCCAGGGACATCTCGCGACAGCGTGAAGTGCTTCTCGATAATGGTGGCGCCCAGAGCAACAGAGGCAACAGGGACCGCAATTCCGAGTGTGTGGTCTGAAAGTCCCGCGGTGACGGAAAATGCTTCGGCCAGATGGGGAATTGTTCGGAGATTCATTGCTTCCGGCGGAGCAGGATAGGCGCTGACACATTTCAGCAACGCAATTTCAGGGGTTCCCGCACGTCGCAGTGTGTCCACAGCATCTGAGACTTCGGCCAGGGAAGCCATACCCGTGGAAACAATGGCTGGCTTGCCGGTCGCTCCGATCTTTTCCAACAAAGGCGTGTCAACAATTTCGAACGAAGCAACTTTGTATGCCGGAACGTCCATTTCCTCCAAAAAGTCGACGGCCGTGGCATCAAATGGGCTGGAAAAACACTGCATTCCGAGTTCTTCTGCCAGTGCTTTAATCCGGGGTTGCCATTCCCATGGTGTGTACGCTTCTCCGTACAGGTCATACAAATTGCGTCCCGCCCAAATTGTACCCTGACCTATCTGAAAGTAGTCGCGGTCACAGTCAATTGTCAGAGTGTCGGCAGTGTACGTCTGCAATTTGACTGCATCTGCCCCGGCCTCAGCAGCGGCATGAACAAGTTTGACGGCCTGATGGAAATCCTGATTATGATTGGCAGACAGTTCGGCGATGATGTAAGTCGATTGTCCAGGACCGATTTTGCGTTCACCGATCTTTATCGAGTGACTTGTTAAATCTCCGTACATATTGTCTCCGTTGTTACGCTGCTCGGCATTGAGGTTGAGGGTTTCGTGCCACAAAGTGCAGTCGCGAGGCTTCTTCTCCCGATTTGCTCATTTGGCGATCATACTCAGCTTTTATGAATGCGGCCTGAGAGGCTTTGTTATCGTCTCGAATGAAAGCATCCACGAATTCCACGCGATGGTTGACAAACGCACGATTAGTAGCCGCTCGAATCAATGCTGTTCCGAAACCAAAGGCTCTGAATTCAGCTGCAATGCTGACGCTGATAGTCGCTCGATGGTCTTCCAAATCGAGTCGCACCTGACCAATGGGCTGCCCTTTTTCATTTTCTGCGATCAGGATCTGACATTCGCTTTGCTGCAGTCGAGACTCAAACCATTGATTGTGGTCTTTCCATGGCACGGGGTCGGTTGAAAAGGAGGTTTGTCGAACAGTTTTTTCATTTCTCCACTGCCACAGAAGCCTGCTGTCCTTAAAACATGCCGGACGCAAATTCAGTGCCGGATCAGCCAGTCTGCGTGCAACACGCATGGCTCCACGTCCGTCGACAATGTTTCGTCCCGCATGACTGACTCGTGAAAGCTGTTTACTGTCGCTTCTGATTTGGGTAAAGATTTCAGGAATACGCGCTGGTGACAACTGCTGAATCCAGCCGACATTCCAGCCGAGACCATTTTCTGCAACGGACTGCGCCAGGCGAACCTGATTGTCAGTCGTGATCGCTGCAATCATTGGCACACCCACACACGCCAGTTCCCAGCAGGTGCTGCCAGCGGCCACGATCGCAATGTCTGCCCAGTTCATCAGACTCGCCATATCTCGGCAGTTGTGTTCAATTCTCACATCCGCACGAAGCGACTTTGAAAGTTCACGAAGCTGATTCGCTCGACGATTGCATCCCCCAGCTACGACAACCACTTCGAGGACTTCCAGGGCAGGACAGTCGAGTGATTTCAAAATTTTTGTCGTTGCATTTTGAGGGTCACTGCCTCCGCAACTTACCAGAACGCGATCGGGCGATGTTCGAATTCTGTTGCACTGTTGACGTTGCTCTCGGAATTCGCGACGCAACAGCGCAAACTGACAGCCTGCAAGAATCGCCGAATCTGCGGCCAAATTCGGATAGTCGTCAACCGACGCATTCAGGTTCTGGTTCAGAACAACATCTGCCGCTGTTGCCTCTCCCCAATCATCGATCGCGATGACCCGACAGCCGCAATTTCGGAGCCGTTGACGGAATGAATCGGAAAAATGATAGCCATCGACAACCACCGTGGTCGTTTTCATTAACGATGCCAGTGTGGCTGTCTGATCAGCATCCGCATTACTGCCCGGTGACACTTCAATCTGTTCAAGCTGGAAGCCTTCCTGGTCAAGCCGATCTGACAGATGCTGTGGCAGATTGCTGCTAACAACAATAACGTTACCACCCAGATCCTGCCACGCCTGGCACAGAGCAAGACATCTCATGACATGACCAGTACCAATTTCAATTCCTGCATCGGTTCGAACGACAAGTGTTCCAGGCTTCTGGCTCATCAAGCCACCGCTCTTTGCTGGATATGTGCGTTCAGCTGTGACCAGTGCGGATTCCGTTTGCACAATTCGACGACGTCGAGCCACCTGAAGTCGGAGTCACCAAGGTGACCACAGATGAGCCTTAGCAATTCCAGGTCTTCCGGAGTGTCCACCGTCCAGCGGTGACATGATTCGTCTGTCGCGTTTGTCACCCTGAGAATTCTGAATTGATCCGGATTGAGATAGATATACGGCGTGACATGTTCGCGACAGGTTTCGGTATGGCTTTCGTGCCAGCATTTTGAGAGCGCTTCGAATGTAAACGCTTCCACGTCGACTCCGCGAGGGAATGTGCGAGGAGGCAGCATGTTTGCAGCGTAGTCAACTGTCCCGGCTGAATTTATGACTTTTCCGGCGACACGATCAGTGATGTCCGGATCAATCATCGGACAGTCACACGACACACGGACAATGATATCTGCGCTGAATGCGGACGCTGCCTGATAAAATCGGTCGAGTACATCCAGATGACTGCCTCGAAAGCAGGGCCAGTCGTGCTGGCGACAGACGGCCGCGAGTTCGTCGTCTTCAGGCTCCGTTGATGTGGCGATGATGATTTCATCGGCGATCGTTGTCTGCTGCACTCGGCTGATTACACGAGCCAGCATTGGCTGGCCGGCAATGTCGATCATCACCTTGCCGGGAAGGCGAGAACTGCTCATGCGAGCCTGAATGATGACAACCGTTTTCATGACCACTCCCTATGCTGCTCGTCCAGACGAAATCGCTGACTGTTTCAACTGTCCAGTTACAAAATTCACCTGTTCATTTGTCATTCCTGGATATACCGGAAGAGAGAGAATCTGTTCGTAGGCAGATTCTGCGTTCGGACAAAGTCCCGGGCCGGTCTGGAAATGCTGGCGATAAAATGGATGCAGGTGGACGGGGATGTAATGGACGTTGACTCCGATTCCGGCAGTTCTCAGTCGCCTGAAAACTGAATCTCTGGACTGGTGTTTCAGGCGGACAACATACAGGTGCCAGGCGTGTCGGGATTCGGCAAGACGGGCCAACGGTTCAATTCCGTCGTCGTCTCCGAATGCCTCGTCATACTGAACGGCGATCTGATGTCGACGTTCAATCCAGGTATCAAGCTTTTTCAGTTGCTGAATCCCAAGGGCACATTGAATGTCTGAAATGCGATAGTTGAATCCCAGTGACTGCATTTCATAAAACCACGTGCCTGTCTCTTGGCGTCGTCGAGCATCCGTGACGATCCCGTGATTACGAAAGCGTCTCATTTCGGAGGCCAGTGCGACATCATTGGTTGTGATCATGCCACCTTCACCAGTGGTGATCGGCTTCACCGGATGAAAGCTGAACGCTGTCATTGCTGCTAAGTTGCCGCTGGACTGGTGCTTGTATCGGGCTCCCAATGAGTGGCAGCCGTCTGTTAGTAACGGGACGTTGTGTAAATCAGCGATTTGTCGCAAACGATCGTAGTTGCAGGGCTGACCGGCGTAATCCACGGCAATGATCGCGCGAGTTTTTGCAGTCACGAGGCTGGCGACTGATTCCGGACAAATCAGCAGAGTCGCAGGGTCGACATCAGCAAAGATGGGAGTTGCCCCCTGAAACACGACACAATTTGCAGTTGCTGCGAAAGTCATTGCGGGAACGATGACTTCATCGTTCGTTCCGATCTGCAGGGCTGCCATCATTGCGTGCAAAGCTGCGGTGCCGCTGTTGACAGCGACGGCGTCAGAAGTGCCAACATAATCAGCGACTGCAGTTTCGAATTCACCAATTTTCGGGCCGGTGGTGAGCCAGTCGGACTTCAAAACCCTGACGACTGCTGCAATATCCTCGTCATCAATATTCTGCCTGCCGTAGGGAATCATTTTTAACGCTACTCCTGTGGTAGGCCCAATTCGGAATCAAGCAGAACAGACTGCTGCGGGTAAAGTTTCCTGTTCAGTTGGGATGGGCCTCAGAGATGCGATTCAGACACACGACTCTGATGAGGTCGTGTATTTGGCCGGATGCAGATTGAACCTGCCTGCATTGCCCGTCCTGTCACGCTGCTTTCGGTATTCCAAGATCACCAGCAGGCGGACAGTGAGTGGCTATCAGCTCACGCAACTGCGGAACACTGAGCCAGACATTGTTGGTGTCGCTGGAATAGGTAAAGCCTGCTGAACACGATTTTCCGGCTTCGATGTACGCGGGTGGCTGATTGACCCAGTATTTCAGTGTGGGCTGAATGACATAGTGATCGTCGAATTCGAGTGTTTGTCGGGCTTCATCACACGGGACCATGCACTCATGCAGCTTTTCACCGGGGCGAATACCAATGATCGTTGTCCGGCAGCTTGGTGCCACAGCCTTTGCAATATCCAGAATTGTTGTACTTGGGATTTTTGGGACGAAAACTTCACCACCAAACATCCTTTCAAACGACTGAAGTACAAACTGCACCCCCTGTTCAAGGGTGATGATGAACCGTGTCATATCGGGCGATGTGACTGGTAACACGCCGGATCCGGATTCCTTCTGAAAGAACGGAACGACCGATCCGTTAGAACCCAGAACGTTTCCATAACGAACGACAGCAAACTTGGTTCCGCCCTGACCGGCAAGGGAATTTGCTGCCACGAACAATTTGTCAGAGCACAGTTTGGTGGCTCCGTACAGGTTAACCGGAGCAGCAGCCTTGTCTGTGGACAAAGCGACAAGTCGTTTCACTCCGACGTCCAGACAGGCTTCGATCAGATTCTCTGCACCGCCAATATTGGTTCGAATGCATTCCGTGGGATTGTATTCCGCCACATCCACGTGCTTCATCGCGGCGGCATGAATGACATAGTCAATCCCCCGAAGTGCACGTCTGAGACGTGCCGGGTCGCGAACATCACCGACGAAGTATCGGATTTGAGGATATTTCGACGCGGGGAATTGCGTGCGAGCCATGTTGACATGTTTCTGCTCGTCACGACTGAAAATTACCAGCCTCCTGGGTGGCGCATGCGTCAACAGATACTCGGCACATTTCCTGCCGAAGGACCCGGTGCCACCGGTAATCAGTACGTTACCACCTTGAAGAATTGACATAAAGCCTCCCTGCTTATGACGATTTGCCGATGCATGCTAGTCGCTTGGACAGAGTGAGAAAAGATGAATCTCAGGTGCTGGAAGGCGCATTCTGCCAATGCCGACTGGATCCGATCTTGTGAGATTTTTGGCCTTCTGCCACAGTCTGCGATTGGGTTCTCTGAGTCGTTGGTTCGCAAGGTACCGGCGTGATATTGCCGAATCGCCTGGTTTGACGGCTGATAGCCGAAGCGACATGGTACTGCGGACGTAAGCCAGCCTGAAAATAGTCCTGAATCCACCGAGTTCATGCAGCAGCTCCATCTGATCGGAACGTTCATTTGGCCGTATCGCAAACGGCTGGCGTTATCCATCGTATGCGCAATGATGGTTTCGCTGCTCTGGTCGACCAATTTGTCGGCGACACTTCCGACTATTAAGGTACTGTTTGGTGACAAAAGTCTTCATTCGGGGGTCGACGAAAGAATTGCGACGCTTACAGAGGAAATCAACACGCACACCGAAACGCTGGCAAATCTTGATGAAAGTCAACTGGCGGAACGTGCGCGCCTGCAGCGAAAACTCAACGACGCCGCACACGAAAAATGGTTCCAGCAGCGGTTAAAGGATTCCGTACTGCCGTGGATTCCACAGGATCGATACAGGACCATGCTGGTCATTATGGTGGCGCTGGTGTTCGCCATCACACTCAAGGGCTGTGCCACCTATGTCCAGGATTTGTTGGTTGGCTCGGTTGTGTACTCCTCGGCCAACGACATTCGGGCAGGGGCATTCGGGAATGCGATGGATCTTGATTACCAGTCTCTTTCTGGTCTCGGGACCGCGACACTGACCTCCCGGTTGACCAACGACATCACTGAATTCAGTCATGGACTGCGATTATTCTGTATCCATCTTGTGCGTGAGCCTCTCAAGATCGTTGGATGTATTGCAGCTGCAATGATCCTCAACTGGCGACTGACGATCGTATCTCTACTTGTCATGCCGCTGATTGGTGTCCTTTTCTACCGCTCTGGCCGAATTCTCCGTAGTGCGGCGCGCGACACTCTGGAAACGATGACCGGCATCTATCAGCATCTTACTGAGACGTTTGATTCGACACGGGTGGTCGTGGCGTTCGATGGTAAGTCCCACCATGAACGCCAGCTGAGGACTGCAAATCGCGAATACTTCGACAACTCAATGCGTGTGGTGAAAATCAGCGCACTGATTCGTCCGGTCACAGAACTACTTGCGATTCTGGCCTTCACAGCGGTACTGCTACCCGGGGCGTACATGGTGCTCAACAACACTGACCAGATTGTGGGTGTGAAACTGGCATCCGCTGCACTCGATGCTCCGCAACTGATTACACTTTATGTACTCCTTGCCGGCATCCTCGATCCGGTTCGCAAACTGTCGGCAATCTTCCCTCAAATCAAACGATCACTGGCCGCCGCCGATCGAATCTTTGAGGTCTCCGGTCAGCAGACAGCAATTCCGGATGCTAAGTCGCCTATCCAGCTGCCGGCACATTCGAAAAGCATCTCCTTTGAGCAGGTGTCATTTCGATATCGTGGTGCCGGTCCGAACACGGCTGGCGAATCACTGTCATTGCGCAATGTGGATTTGGAAATCCCGTTTGGAGAAGTTGTTGCTATCGTTGGTGGCAACGGATCCGGAAAATCCACACTGCTGAGTTTACTTCCGCGACTGATTGACCCCTCTGAAGGCCGTGTCTGTATTGATGGAGTTGACACACGTGATCTGTCTTTACGGGAGTTGCGGCGACAGATCGGCCTTGTGACCCAGGACACAATCCTGTTCGATGAATCCATTTGCGACAATGTTCGCTACGGCAATCCGGAAGCTGACTCAGCGACGATCGAGAATGCGATTCGTAAAGCTCATGCTGCCGAATTTGTGTCACTTCTCCCGGAAGGACTGAAAACGGTTGTTGGTCCCAGGGGACAGAAGCTTTCAGGCGGCCAGCGCCAGCGTCTGGCGCTGGCACGAGCATTTGTACGTTCGCCGTCGATCCTGATTCTTGACGAAGCGACATCAGCGATTGATGCTGAAAGTGAAGTTCTCATCTACAAGGCCCTGAAACAGTATTCGGAGGGTCGGACCGTGTTCGTCATCACCCATGTGATCAGTCAGTCGTTTTTGGACATAATCGACCGAGTCATTGTGATGAATCGTGGCCAGATCATTGCAAACGGAACACACGAACAGCTTTTCCAGAGTTGTCCTGAGTACTCTCGACTGGCCCGGCCGGACTCAGCCGTTCAGGACGCGGCATAAAAACGGCCATTCAGCAGTGAAGGCATGGAAGCGCAATGAAGACCGAAATACCATGCGATCTGTGCGGTCGAAACATATTCGATCGGATCGCTGATCGCGACCGCGACAATCGCCCTCTGGATACTGTCATCTGCACAAATTGTGGCCTGGTCAGGCACGCCGACGTTCCGTCAGAGGAGGACCTTGCGACATTCTACTCTGGATCGTATCGGGAAGAATACAATGGAGAGAAAACTCCGGGACCTCGGCGCGTGATGCGCGCCTGGCTGAACGGGGAACGAATCTGTCGGCAGATTTCATCCGCGATACCTGCTGGAGCAAAAATTCTCGAAGTTGGTGCAGGGATCGGCTGCACCGTCAAGGTCTTCGAGCAGGCAGGTTTCAGAGCAGAGGGCATCGATCCGGGTGGAGAATTCCTTACGTATTCGCGTGAGCGTTTGCGCGCTAATGTCACCATCTGCAGCCTGGATGATCTGCCTGGAACTTCGCAATTCGACGCTGTTCTCCTGATCCATGTCATCGAGCATCTTCGTTCTCCGGTGAACGCGCTGCGGCGCATCGCAGGACTATTAAAGCCGGATGGTCTGTTGTACGTTGAGTGCCCCAATCTGCAGGCTCCGTTTGCCTCGCGTCGTCGGTTGTTTCACTATGCTCACATTCACAACCTTGTACCTGAGACACTGCAGCAGTTCGGAGCGGCCGGTGGCTTTGAACTTCAGCAACGGTTCGGCGACGGTCAGGATCCGAATCTTCAGATGCTGTTCCGAAAAACGTCGGACGTGATTTTGAAGACGGATCCGTTGAATGCTCAGCGAACACTGAAAGGGCTTCGCAGGACAGATTTCCTGCCATATCATCTCCGGGCCAGATACATGATTGACCGAGTGCGTAAAGTCTCGTCCTATGCCCGGGAACAACTGCGTGCTCAGGCATTTGTCGAACGCCTGATTGACAACTGCAGCGGATCGCAAATCGGGTCGCGAGCAGCCTGAACAGTTCTGTATGATACCCTGAAGAGCTGACAGCAGGCATTCGGAGCGGCGTGATCTCCGGACAGACGGAGTTGTTTACCGATAAGGCCATTTCCGGTGTCGCGAATATCAAAACAATCGCGGATTTACGTTGCCGGTCATCAGGGCATGGTCGGGTCAGCTGTAGTGAGGCAGCTGAAAGCTGATGGATTCACAAGTCCGATTGTTGCATCACATTCGGAACTTGACCTGATTTGTCAGTCGGCCACAAACGATTTTTTCCAGCAGTACCAACCGGAAATCGTCGTTTTCGCGGCATCTCGCGTTGGTGGAATTCATGCGAACAGTATGGCGCCGGCCGAGTTTATTTACCAAAACCTCGCGATGGCCACGAATGCAATCCATGCGGCCTGGAAGTGCGGGACGCAACGATTTTTGTTTCTCGGCAGTACGTGTGTTTACCCTCGACTCGCACCACAGCCAATTCCTGAATCAGCGTTACTCACGTCTGCACTGGAACCAACGAACGAAGCCTACGCCATTGCCAAAATCGCCGGTCTGAAAATGTGCCGCTTTTATCGTGAGCAGTACGGAGTTACTTATCATTCGGCGATGCCCACGAATCTGTACGGTCCCGGAGACAATTACCATCCGGAAAACAGTCATGTTCTCCCAGCAATGATTCGCAGATTTCATGAAGCAAAGGAAGTCGGTGTGCCTTCTGTCACTATCTGGGGCAGCGGCAAACCCTTACGCGAATTTCTGCACGTCACAGACATAGCAGAAGGGATTCTGCACCTCTTGTCGCTGAACGAGCCGCCCGATTTGGTCAACATCGGCACCGGAAAGGAAGTGTCGATTCGACAGCTTGCCGAGTTAGTTGCGGAAATCGTTGGCTATCGCGGCAGCATCACGACTGACACAAGCAAACCCGACGGAACGCCTCGCAAGCTTTCCGATGTTCGACTCATTCAAAGTACCGGCTGGTTCCCGAAAATTGGCCTGCGTGATGGGATATCCAGTGCATATACAGCATTCCTCAACGAACTGAGCCAGCAGGCACTGCGCTCGGTATGACGCCCCGTGATGTTTATCTGGTGTGTTCCAAGTCAGATCGTACCGACGGTTTCGCCGTCCGTGTGTGTGCCTTTTTTGATGTACAGCCATCCGGCATGTCAGGCTGGAAGCGGAGGGAACTGTCGGAAAGTAACTTTGGGGTGTACCGTGTTGAAAACTGATGGCCGCGCCCATAGACAGATCATTGATGAACGGGTTACCGCAGACTAAGACTGACCGAACTCCCTTAATATTCAGTCAGGAATCGGGGTTGGACCGGATTATTCATGCAGACTCGCTACGGGCACAGGTTTGATCTTCCGATCACATCCGGAGAGCAGGGATCGATCCAGCGATTAACCCTAAGGCTGTTCGGCCGCGACTGGATTGGAGAGCACTCCGATACCGGTGACCTCGACTTCGACAACTTGTCCGGGCTGCAGCGTTTCCGGACGGCCTGACGTTCCGGACCAGATGGCGTCGCCAGGCCTGAGCGTGACATGCTGACTGATGAAGCTGATGACTTCGCCAAAGTCGTAGTACATATCCGCCGTGGTCACGCGATTCACTTCATTGCCATCGATGCGAACAATCATATCGCCACCGCGTCGTGGGTCGAAGTCTGTTTCAATCCAGGGGCCGATTGGACCGAAAGTATCGGCACCTTTGCCTCGCCACGTTGAAGAATCGTTTACCTGCCAGTCTCGCTCGGAAACATCGTTTCCACAGGTATAGCCCAGGATTCTGTTCCACGCTTCATCTGGATCGACACGACGCGTAATGGCGCCGATGATTGCAATGCACTCGCCCTCGTATTCCACGCCAACTTTCGAGTCGTACGGAATGACAATGGGTGCGCCGGGGTTAGAAAGAGAATTGATCGCTTTAAGCCATGGTTCCGGGGTCGGCTGCATCCCGGAGTTGCCGGTGATTGCAGCAGCCATTGCGAGGTGAGTCTCAAAGTTAACTCCAGGCCCAAACATCTGTGTTGGTGTTACCGGTGCCAGCAGCGTCACCGCCTGCAACGAGTGAGTCTTTTCGGTGACAGAATAATCCCCAAATACGTCGCCTTCGATCGCAGTAATCACATCTCCTTCGACGATTCCGTGGTGGACCTGGCCGTTGGCGTCAAAGCGTGCAAGTTTCATGGTTTCCTTTATTCGACTGAGTGTTATGGCAATTTCATGAGGTGCTGCTTGATAAAAGTGGAGTCATTGATCGCTGCGTGACCAATACGGACTCTGTGCCAAAGGTTGTTCGTCTGTCACAAAAAAAACGATTTCAGGAACGCAAATGGTAGTTGTACCTCATTGCATCATCGATGCTCATCAAAATCATAGCCTGTTTAAGGTGTTGCCAATGATCATAGAAGTGGGCTACTTTGAATTGCCGGCCCAGCTTGCCTCTTGGCTCCCGTTGTCACACAGCGCCGCAACCTGAAACTGGCATCCGTATCACATTACTGGAGTTGGCGCAGATTTCAGAATTTCCGCAATCTGGCCAGGAGAGAAAACCGTTTACGGCAGTTGCCAGGAAGGGAACAGTCAACGCTACAGCAACAATCACTGGCATGTGATCGTGTTTGCTTTGGTTCACAGCACTTGTCCTCTTTGAACGTCTTGTCTCCCGTATGTCGATGAAGGGATTGATTGGTCGTGCATTGAATCCTGACCAGTCGTGTGGCGGTCATCGGGCCGGCAAATAATCTCCTCGCCTGTTCAAGCCCGAGGAAAGTCCCGTGATCTGTGGCGACCAGCGCGGAATGTCGTATTCGTTATTCCGTTATCGGCGTATGATGTGCTGGTAACGCTTCGGCAGATGTCTGCTGTGAGAGATTTCAAGAGGCGGAGTGATACGATGATTGTAATTGTCCGAATGATCGCTGTTGCTTTTGTGCTGAGTCTGTGGATGCCAATCACAGATGCTCAAAACAGTGATCTTCGCGGTCGCTTTGGTGGTGAAAGCGGTGATCGGGAACGCGGCCGACGTGGCGGTGGCCGCGGACGGTTTGATCCAATTTCCCGACTGGATGTCAACCGGAATGGGGTGATCGATCAGGCTGAGGTTGATGGGATTTCCGACCGTTTCCGCGGTTTTATGGAATCCCGGGGTTTTCAGCTCTACGCCGGCGATTCCGTTGAAGACGCTCGTGGTCGGCTGCGTCAGCGATTTGAAGAAGCACGTCGTAATCAAGATCAGCACGACAGTGCGCAGATCAGACAACCAATCCCTCCCCCTCCCCCTCCATTCAAGCCACGTGATCGTAAGCGCATCACCATCGACCTGCCGAATGAATACGCCAGCGTTGATTCGGATCTGGATGGACAGGTTGGGCTTTACGAGTGGATTGTCGGTCGGCGCAACGAACTTGAACTGTTTGACCAAATCGACGGTAACCGAGATGGACTGTTGACCCCGCGCGAACTGGTTGCCTGGGAGAAACGGAAGGGTCAAGACGGGAAGACGCTCCTAGTCGTGAATAGACGTCAGAAGCTGCTGATTATTGGCGGCAATGCGCAGGTACCTGCCGCAGCGGAATCACCGGGCAGCCGTGCGCGTGGCACTGAACGAAATTCCGGCACTAGCCGAGTAGAAGACGCCTCCGGTCGCAGAAGTCGAGAGAGTGGTCGCGATTGAATTATTTGATTCCGGATTTCCAGCAACACTCATGATCTTGCTGTCGTTTCCTGGAACATCCCTTCACTCCCGGATTGCTGCCAATCGCGTGCTGGTGCGGCGTCGTTCTGCTTCCGGAGTCCGACCTGTTGGAGTCGGTAAATACAGTCAGCTGCCGGTGATGCTTCAACCGTTAGGTGCATCCAGGAAACACTGCAGACTCAGGTCAGTACCGATTCATACGCGTCTACATTGAACCCGATCAATATGGTTTTGCCGGCTCTGAGCGTGGGAGCACGCAGGTTGCCGGTTGGGCCAAGCATCAGACTGGCCAGAGTGTCATCGGTTGGTCGGTCTTTTTTCAGGTCGATCTCGGTAACTTTCCTGCCTTTGGCGACGAACATCTTTGTCACGCCTTTTAGCAAAGCAATCGCTTCGTCGGCGCCATAGCGTTCCTTCTTCGCATCGATCTGGGTTGTGGTCGTAATGTCCTGAGTCGCAAGAAACTCCTGCGCGCGAGTGCACGAAGTTCAGCCCCTGCGATGGTAGCTCCAGTCAATCTTACCGGCCATGGCTTATCCTTTGTCGGAGTTCCGTAGTGATCGTGGATGTCGCGTGGCCCGCGTCATCCACGGAATTCTAATGCAGATTTACCGAATCGCCAACGAGTTGACTGCAGGATCGTGGTGGACTCCAGCCGATGACATCAGGGGAGAATGATCTGCTCCGCACGAAATACGGGACCTTCGACGCAGGTTCGGCGGTAGTCCCATTCTCCTTCGCTGATTTTGACTTTAGTCACACAACTGAAGCAGGCTCCGAAACCACAGGCCATTGGAGTCTCCAGCGATAACCAGCAGGGGACATTTGCAGCCAGGCAAATATCTCCAACTGCCTTCATCATGGGTTCCGGACCGCAGCAGTAAACCTGTACTTCAGTGTTTTCTGCATTTAATTGTTCCGTCAGCAGGTCCGTTACGAGACCGTGATGTCCGGCTGTCCCGTCGTCGGTGGCCACCTGAACTAAAAGTCCCGGTTGATTGAAGTCATCCAGACCGGCTGCATAGTCAGCAGACCGCACGCCGTAGCATAGAGTCACATTTTCCGGCTTACGCGTTATTGTCCGTGCAGGAAGACCATATGTTTGCAATCCCAGAGCTTCTCTCGCTACAGCCAGAAACGGCGTTTGTCCAATTCCTCCGGCGATGCACAGCAGACGTTTGGATGTCGGTACCGGGAATCCGTTTCCCAGTGGTCCCCACAGGATGACCCTGGTGCCAGGCTGCCAGTTGCTCATTATTGAAGTGAGTTTGCCGACGACCACATACCCGAATTCAATCCCGGTTGGTTGGCCATTATCGTCCGAATAGATGTCGTACAGTGCGAACGGTCGACCCAGCAGCGGATCGCTGCCCGATTCTGGACGAATCATAAAGAACTGTCCCGGGGTGATTCGCTGAGCCAGTTCCGGCTGACGTATCTGCACGGCCCAGGTGTCGCGTGCCAGCTCTCGCACGGTTTCGACACGTGCCAGATATTGCTCAGCATGAGGCATCATGCCAGGAAGGCAGTTGGCGTCAGCGGACATCGGAAAGCAGGCTGAAGAGTTGGGTGAGCGAGACAGCATTGAGCATAATGGCACCACGCCAAATATGCCACGAGGAACATCAAACGAGATCGAAACGAGTTGGCAGCATCAGTAACCCGGCATCCGTTTTCACTTCACAGCTGTTTTCTTCGCAGCGGAACACGTGAACATTTGTTCAGTGTCATTCGCGTGCCATGAATTCAGATCATTGGTGTGACACGCTGCACAAGCTGGATCGGCAGCCCCCACGGATCGCGCAACATGGCGGCTGTGTCTTCGCCGATGTTGTGAAGTTCTGCGAAGACGGTTGCACCGGCACTTCGAAGTCGGGCGGTGTCGCCTGAAATGTCATTTGACACGAATGCAAGGTGAAGCTGGGCAGGTGGCATCTGATGATAGTCCGGCAACGGTGAGTCACGATTCCCGTAGATTTCAATCATAACGGTTCCACTGTCGTCGGTCAGGAAATGTGCGTANGGTGAGTCCACACTGCGGCGCACCACTTTCAGTCCAAGGTTTTCAACATACCAGCGAGCCATCAGGACCGGCTCTTCGACATTGAATGCAGTGTGCTCGATTTTCATGAGGTGTCTTCTGTTTCGAGGTATGAACATCCCTCCATCATTAAGGGAACAGGACACACTTTAGCAGTCAGACGGACCCAGCCAAGCCGAGGCAGATTCTGCTTTAAAGAAGATTTCGGTGTGAAGTGGAAATTGTGAATTGACACAGGCCAGCAGAAGGCAACAGCAGTGAAACCACAGCTCTGTGTGTACAGTGGTCGATCGCCGCAACTGCAAAGTGCCAACAATTGGCTTTGTGTCCGCAGACGCGATATACTGCGACGCACAGCAGGGTTTTCAAATGCCCAAATGCCGACTCATAGTGCCAGCCAGGTGGAATGATGCTGATTCATCACTCATTACAGTTTCGTGTCTGCGTTCTGTGTGTTTTGATGCTCAACGCCGTTCGAGTGCATTCAGCCGACATTAGTTTCTCGCAAGACATTCAGCCGATCCTGGCCAAACGCTGTTTTGCCTGTCACGGCCCGGCCGAACAAAAGGCTGGCCTGACATTTCATGACCGATCGTTGGCAATAGCTGAAACTGAATCCGGAGCTGTCGCTATCGTACCTGGCGAACCTGAGTCCAGCGCACTCGTTCACCGCGTGTCATCGCACGATGAGTCAATCCGCATGCCACCCGAAGGCGATCCATTGTCAACCAAAGAAATCGGGATGCTGACGGAGTGGATCGCTGGCGGTGCGGAATTTGCTCCTCATTGGGGTTTTGTCAAACCGCAACGTGCCGTTCCTCCGGAAGTTGATCATCCGAATTTGGTACACAATCCCATCGATCAGTTCGTGCAGGCGCGTATGAATGCGATTGGTCTGATGCCCGCTCCACCAGCCAGCAGAGCGAAACTGATTCGGCGTCTGTATCTGGATCTCACCGGACTGTTGCCACCAGTCGAAGCGGTCAACGCATTCAAAAACGGTGAAATTCGATATTCCGACATCGTAGAGGAGTTGCTGGAGTCCAAGCATTTCGGGGAACGATGGGGGCGCCACTGGCTGGATCTCGCCCGTTACGCTGACACATTTGGCTACGAGCGAGATGACGTTCGCCCGAATGCGTGGCGTTTTCGCGACTGGGTTGTCCAATCTTTTAACAGTAACCAGCCTGTCGATCAGTTTTTGATTGAACAACTCGCAGGAGATCTACTGGAAGATCCCACTCCGGATCAGTACATCGCTGCCGGGTTGCATCGTATGAATATCAAGAACAACGAATCGGGTATCAACAAAGAAGACTATCGCAATCGCGAAATGGTCGATCGCGTCAACACAACCAGTACCTCAATGCTTGGAATCACATTTGGTTGCTGCCAGTGCCATTCACACAAATACGATCCGTTTTCTCAGTCAGACTATTATTCGCTGTATGCTTTTTTTAACAATGTTGAGGCCAGAGATACTGAAATCCAGGGGACTCAGGCTGAACAGGAGCGATATGAGCGTGCACAATCCGATCTGGATGCGCACAGAAAACAGCTTGATGCTCGTAAAAAATTGCTTGCGGAAATGCGGGGGCATAAATCGTTCCTGGCATGGCGGGGAGATGACTCAAACAAAACAGATCGGGCTGTCAGTCTGCTGCAGATCAGTGGGGCAGTCTCCGATGCACTGCGTCAACCAGAGAACAATGCGGAAGTGGTGGCAGCGTTCTGGATGTCCCTGCAGGAACGAGCGGACGATACCAAGAAAGAACTTAAACAGTTGGGGGTTCAGCGACGACATCTGCCGAAGCCTGGTATCATGACGCTCGCGGAGACGACCGAGAATCGACGACCCACTCATGTTCTGGTTCGAGGCGACTTCAAACAAAAGGGCGAGGAGGTCCGCGCCCGTCCGCCCGGATTTCTGTCTCCATTCATACCGCGTGGGAATTCACCCGATCGACTGGATCTGGCGCGATGGATCACCAGCAGGCAGAATCCTCTGACAGCGCGTGTCGCAGTGAATCACATCTGGGCGCATCTGTTTGCTCGCGGCATTGTCTCCTCGGTGGACGATTTTGGCACTCAGGGAGAACCACCCACCCATCCGAAATTACTGGACTGGCTGGCCGTTGAATTCATGGAATCCGGATGGAATCGAAAGCACATCATTCGCACTATTGTCGACTCAGCCACTTACCAGCAATCATCTCGCGTCGTTGTCTCGAAGAATCTGAATCATCAACCGGCACTCGGAGCAGACAATCCTCTATTCGCACGTCAGTCGCGATTTCGAGTCGAATCAGAGATTGTACGCGACCTGTTTCTGGATGCCTGTGGTCTGCTTCACCGTGAAATCGGAGGTCCCACCGTCCATCCGATGATGCCGTCTGCCGTCAGCGACCTGGCCTATAAGTATAAAACACGCTGGAAGCTTTCTGAGAAGCCACAACGATATCGCCGCGGGATTTACATTCACTTCAAGCGTACGAATCCGTATCCCACTTTGTTGATGTTTGATGGTCCGGAGAGCAACGTTTGTCAGGCGATGAGAACTCGTTCAAATACTCCCCTGCAGGCGCTCGCAACGCTCAACGATCCAGTGTTCGTTGAGTGTGCCCAGGCTCTTGGGCATACATTGGCGCGAAAACAGGCTGGTGATGAAAGCCGGCTCGAATTTCTCTTAAAACAGTGTCTGGCTCGTACTCCGGAAACTCGCGAGCTCGACGCACTTCTGCAGTTGCTGCGTTTGGAACGCAACTGGTTCCGCAGCAATCCGAAAGAAGCAAAACAACTTGTCGGAGAATACTCGGCTGATCCGATTGAAGATTATGAAGCGGCTGCATGGACTGTCGCGGCTCGAACGGTGCTGAACCTGGACGAATTTGTCACGCGTGAATGAATGACTGGCTGCCAGCCCGCATAATCTGATGGTGGACGGACCTCTCCTGAATCAGGTATCGGCAGCCAGGACGGTCACTCCAACGGACTTCGATGAACCCGAAGCCGGGCCCCGGCGACATGTTGCATGTGTCATCGGGTTCAAACACATGCAACGAAATCACCCTGTAACTGTGTCTTTTTGAAACGCTATGTTCAACGAAACAGGAATCCAGCGCATTCGTCGGGACTTTCTTACGACATCCGCCAGCGGCATTGGCGGAGTTGCCCTGTCTTCGCTGCTGAGTAGAGATGTCCAGGGTGCCAGGAGCACCACCGCGCCTCGCAAAACGCATTTTCCGGCCACTGCGAAAGCCTGTATCTTCATTTATATGGCTGGTGGCCCAAGCCATGTGGATCTGTTCGATCCCAAGCCACTTCTCAATAGTCGTGACGGCAAACGCATGCCGGACTCATTGTTGAACGATGTGGAATTTGCATTCATTAAGAAAGATAAGGCCGTCCTCAGGGGGTCCCGAGCCCGATTTCGTCCGCGAGGAGAGTGCGGTATTGAATATTCGGAGATGATTCCAGGTATCGGCTCGTGCGCTGACGACATTGCCCTGATCCGTACCATGCATGGGGAACAGTTCAACCATCATCCAGGGCAGCTGTTGTTGAGTTGCGGAAAAGCGGAACTGGGACGTCCAACAATTGGTTCCTGGCTGATGTACGGACTGGGCAATGCCTCTGAAAATCTTCCGGGCTACGTTGTCCTGACAGCAGGGCGAGGTGCCAGTGGTGGATCCTCAAACTGGTCGAGCGGTTTTCTGCCGTCGACATATCAGGGTGTTCAGTTTCGAGACAGAGGTGATCCGGTCCTGTATCTGTCGAATCCTCCCGGTGTCAGCGAATCCAGTCAGCGACGAACCCTGGACACGCTCCGACGACTCAATGGGTTTCGTCTGGAATCGAATCCGGATCCGGAGATTGCCAGTCGTATCTCGCAATATGAACTCGCGTTTCGAATGCAGGCTGCTGCGCCTGAATTGACGGATCTGTCCAGTGAAACGCAGCCCACGCTGGATGCGTATGGAGTTGGTCGTCCAACTCCTCGCCCCACCGCAGACATGCAGAGCGGTGACACATATGATCGCTTTTCACGGAACTGTCTGCTGGCACGACGTATGGTCGAACGAGGAGTCCGTTTTGTAAATCTGGTGCACGCGTCCTGGGACCAGCACAGAAATCTGAAGCATGATCTGGCATGGAACTGCGAGATGGCAGATCAGCCAATTGCTGCGTTATTGAGAGATCTCAAAACACGAGGCATGCTGGACGATACGCTTGTGGTGTGGGGCAGCGAATTTGGTCGCACTCCGTTAGGTCAGGGTAAAGATGGTCGTGACCATCATCCGAATGCGTTCAGTATGTGGATGGCAGGAGGGGGTGCAAAGGGCGGAACCGTTCACGGTATCACCGACGAAATCGGCTGGGCTCCCGTTCAGAACCCTGTTCACGTCAACGACTTCCAGGCAACGTTGTTACACATGTTCGGTCTGGCTCACGAACGACTGGCCGTCAACCACCGAGGTCTGAATGTCCGCCTGACTAACCTCGGTGGCGAAGTCATACACAACGTTTTGCATTGAACTTCTTGTGTTTTGTGACACGTCAGCCTTCCTGGTTCCGATGTGGTCACGACCTGCCATTGATCAGACCGATTAACCCGATTGGATCCGCGACGTTGGGCTGGTCAATTGTCTGGAAAGTGGATGGCACGAAGCCTGCCAGGAAATCCTGGTGTCTTTTCCGATCTGGACAGTGCCAGGCGGCCGGGTACGCTGTTACAGATCATCTGGACTGACATCCGAAGTGTGAACACTTGTGGAGGNCCGGAGTGTGTTGATTCGATGTTGCACTGTGTTTCTGTTCACGGTGCGTGTTTCACTGGCGTTGGTACAGGCGGTTGACGCCGATGACAGTGTGCAGCACTTCGAAAAAAAGATTCGACCTTTGCTGGCCGAGCACTGCTGGGCATGTCACGGCGCGGATGAACGGAAGGCCGGTCTTCGGCTTGACAGCGGTGCAGCACTACGTCGCGGCAGCGAGCTGGGGCCGGTGGTTGTACCCGGCAGTGCGGACCAGAGTCGTTTGATTCAGTCAGTGCGGCGTACCGGCAAGATCAGGATGCCTCCTGATGAATCTCTAACTGATTCCGAAATTGCGGACCTGGTGGCATGGGTGGAAGCTGGTGCGGTCTGGCCGGCAGAGCCCCCGACAAGAGCCGCCGATGCAGATGGCAGTGGTTCACTGTTCACAGAGAGTGAACGGGCCTACTGGGCGTTTCAACCAGTAAGNGACCCTGTTCCACCAGATGTCAGGAACAGTGAATGGGTGCAGTCCGGCCTCGATCGGTTTGTTCTTGCCAGACTCGAGACACAGGGGCTCTTACCAACTGCACCAGCCGAAAAACGGACCCTTTTGCGACGTGTGACCTTTGGCCTGACCGGCTTGCCGCCCACGTCCGCCGAACTGGGTGCATTTGAAACGGACGATTCGCCGGATGCGTTTGCTCGGGTCGTTGAGCGGCTGCTGAGCTCCAGGCATTACGGCGAACGCTGGGGGCGCCGCTGGCTGGATGTTGTTCGCTACGGTGATACTGCAGACATTCCTGGTCACATGTTTTCTCTGTATGCATACCGCTATCGTGATTACGTGGTTAGTGCCTTCAATCAGGACAAGCCTTATGATGAATTCATTGTCGAGCAGCTTGCAGGGGATCTTATGGAGCCGACTGCTGACGAGGGTCGGAATGCCGAGCGGGTGATCGCGACAGGCTTTCTTATGCTGGGGCCCAAATCGGTCACTGAAATCGATAAGGAACGGATGGTCATGCAGCTTGTCGAAGAGCAGGTTGACGTCACCAGCCGTGCGTTTTTGGGATTGACCGTCGCTTGTGCGCGCTGCCATGACCATAAATTCGATCCCGTTCCGACGCGCGACTACTATTCGCTGGCCGGCATCTTTTACAGCACACGGTCCATGTCCGATCGCAAACAGGTGGACTCAAAATGGATGGAGCGGCCACTGGAAAATGTTCCCGGTGAGTCCGGTCCGGTCATGGTTCTGGCGGTTCAGGAGGGCACGCCGAAAAATCTGAGAGTGAATATACGGGGCAGTCACCGTAACCTGGGTGAGGAGGTGCCTCGACGATTCCTGCAAATCATTGCCGGTGAGGATCACGCTCCGATTGACACGCAGCAAAGTGGCCGGCTGGAGCTGGCTCGCTGGATTGCCCGTATCGACAATCCTCTGACAGCACGTGTGATGGTGAATCGTATCTGGCAGGGACATTTCGGCAGGGGACTCGTAGCTACCAGCGATAATTTTGGCGTGTCCGGTGAGAGGCCAACTCATCCGGACCTGCTGGACTGGCTCACGACTCAGTTCATCGAAAGTGACTGGTCGGTCAAGGCCATGCATCGGCTGATTTTAAATTCGTCCACCTGGCAGCAGGGAAGCCAGCTGCGATCTGTGGAACCGAAACTGCGTAACCGGAGGAAGTCCACTGCGCATTCAGTTTTCCCTGTTCCACCATCAGCAGATCCTGAGAACCGTCTGCTGTGGCGAATGAGCCCGCGTCGGCTCGAAGCCGAAGAGATTCGTGATGCGATCCTCGCCGGCAACAATCAACTCGATCTGACTATCGGGGGAACGTTACTTGGTGATTACGTTCGTTACGTGGATACGTTTGTGGATACGAAGCGGGGGATTCTGGCAACTCAGCTGATCGGGCGCACGTTTCATCCCTATTACAGTGCGCGACGCAGCATCTATCTTCCGATGATTCGTCAGAAGATTCCGGAAATCTTCAACGTGTTTGATTTGGGCGACCCCAGTACCGTTACAGCCAGACGTGGTGAAACGACTGTTGCGCCTCAGGCTTTGTTCCTGATGAACAGTGGGTTCATTCGCGAACAGGCTTTCCATATGGCCAGGTATCTGTTGAGTCGAGGAGATCTGAGCGACGAAGATCGGATTTTCCTCACGTATCAGAGGTTACTGGGACGTCCGCCCCGTGACACAGAGATTGCTTCGGCCATCGACTATGTGGGAACAGTGCGGTCTGCGCTGGAGCGGACGCATCCGTCCAGTGAACGCCATTTTCCGAACGGCGCGGTTCTGGCGATCACCGCACATCGAACTCCTCATCGCCGCAAAATCTATGAGGAAGTCAAACCGGTTCTGGAGAATCCCGGTGGGGTTCGTTTGAGAATTTCAGTGACTTCATCTCCCTGGCCATTTGCAAACACGAAGGATCAACGGGCGAATTGGGAAGTTCTTTCTCCGATCAGCGCCGCGTCGGGCAACAATGCTGCGCTAATGATTGGTACGGATCAGACCGTGAATATTCCCGGTAACCATCCGGCAAACAATCGTTACAGCATCGTTGCGAATACATCACTGACGCATATCACAGCAGTGCGACTTGAAGTTCTTCCGGAACAGGAACAGCCGCCCGAGCGATCTGTACCGGACCTTTTTGTCTTAAGTGAGTTTCAGGTTCATGCTTCGTCGGCAGCCGATTCAACTGTACCGTCATCTGATGCTGATGCGATTCGATGGCAGCATGCAACACTTCGGCTGTCCGACGGTGATCAGTCGGTAATGCCGCTTGTTGACGACGATCCCGCCACTTACTGGCACGTTGGGCCCACTCCGGATCGACCAGGTGTCGTCGTATTTGAAACGATGGATCATCGTGTGGCTGCGTGGCAAAGCTGGTGTCGAGCAGTATTCTGCTTGAATGAATTTGTGTATCTGGAGTGACTGATGAAGAATGGGCAGCCACAAAGATTCGGGGATCCGATCGATATGACAACTCCTCACGTTAGTCAGTCTCGCCGTTATCAGTTCGTGTCTCGTCGAAACATGCTCCGTGATGTTGCCTGTGGGTTCGGCCATGTTGCGCTGTTGGGACTGCTTAGTGATTCGGCGCGGGCCGGAACCAATGGAACCGTCAATCCGCTGGTACCAAAAGTTCCTCCATTAGTGCAACGGGCAAAGCGAGTCATCTTTCTGTTCATGCATGGTGGCGTTTCACAGGTCGACACGTTCGATCCCAAACCGGTACTGGCGGCCAGAGATGGTGAGCCGCTGCCGCAGTCGTGGCGTCCACCGGGGCTTCCGCTCGGACAAAACGTTGGCCGACAGAAGGAGCTCCGGCTGATGCGTTCACCGTGGCGATTTCATCGGCACGGGCAGAGCGGCATTGAGGTCAGTACGTTGTTTCCGCACATCGCCGGTTGCATTGACGATCTGTGTGTTGTTCGTTCGTTATCGCATGACTTTGTGACGCATGCTCCGGCAGGCCAGGTCATTCATACTGGATCGGGCGTATTCAAGTGGCCCAGCTTTGGGGCCTGGATTCAATATGGTCTGGGAACAGAAAACCACAATCTGCCCGGATTTGTCACCATCTGTCCTCCTTCGTCTGACGCGGGTACCAATTTTTACGGTTCCGCATTTCTGCCGGCAGCCTATCAGGGGACAGCGCTGGGGAGAACAACTGGTGCTGGACAGATGGACGACGGTGCACTGGCTCAATTTTCGAATCTTCGTCCGGCCCGTTTGGAATCGGCGGTTCAGCGGATGGAACTGGACTGGTTTCAATCACAGAATCGGCAGCATCTCGATCGGGCTGGTTACAATCCCCAGCTGGAAGCCCGTATCCAGTCGTTTGAACTCGCTTTTCGAATGCAGGCCACAGCTCCTGAAGTTGTGGATATGGCTGGTGAGACCAAAGAGACGTTATCACTGTATGGAATCGACCAGAATCCTACGGATAACTTCGGCCGGATGTGTCTGATGGCAAGGCGTTTCTCCGAGCGGGGGGTTCGATTTGTTCAGGCATCCCACAGTTACAAGTGGGACCAGCACGGAGGACTCAAAGCGGGACATGAACGGAATGCCCTGGAGGTTGACATTCCTGTTGCCGGTTTGCTGAAGGATTTGAAACGTCGCGGTCTGCTCGACGATACGCTGGTCCTTTGGGCCTCGGAGTTTGGCCGCACTCCGGTCGCCGAAAGCAGGGACGGGCGGGACCATAATCCTTATGGCTATACAATCTGGATGGCTGGTGGTGGTGTCAAAGGTGGCATGACCTATGGTGCCACGGATGAGATCGGATTTTTCGCCGTGGAAAACAAAGTGACGATCCATGATCTGCATGCCACTATTCTCTATCAGCTGGGATTGGATCATGAACAGCTGGCTTATTATTATGGCGGACGTGATTTTCGACCGACCGATGTCGACGGTGAAGTCGTTCATGGTCTTCTGGCCTGAATCCCCGGAGGTGCAGCCCCGGAGTCCCGCAAAAAAATTATGACAGAACTGTGCGAGGAGGATTACGGAGGCGTTGAGTCCGGTGTTCTGGCCGGGGAGTACTGACATAACCGACGCCCGCTGCACACAGATTCTCGTTTGGGTTCCTGGTCATGGAAAAAAATATTCCGATGTATCTTCCCCTGCTCTGCCCGAGACGTCGTTTGCCGGTCCGTTTTCTGTTGTCAGACGACGTGACGGAAATTCACCCTGTTATGAACGCCAGATCGTGTGCTGTTGCTGTTCACTGGTGCGTGTTCTTCATGGTCTGGTTTGTTTGTGAGATCACTCAGGCGCAACAAAATCCGCATGGCCAGCTACCTGTGGGCAGTTCTTCCGAACCGTATTTGTTTCTCCTTCGGGATCCGGTGGTCCACGCGCAGCTGACACTGACGACGAAACAGAAATCGCGGCTGCAGGCTATCAATGACCAGTTGGACGGCCTGCTATGGCCCATGCGAAACCAGCGACTGCAGCAGGTCAACACAACAGCGCGTCGTTTAAAAATAAAGACGAAGCAGCAGTTACAAAAAGTTTTGGATCGTGATCAGCTTCGGCGTCTGGATGAAATCGAAATGCGAATGCTGGGGGTGAGAGCGTTTTTGCGTCCCGAGATTGTTCAGATGCTTGGAGTGAACCGGGAGCAACAGGATTCCATTCGTGAAATTTTTTCGGAAACTCGTGAGTCGGTGAAACAGTTGCAGCTGGAATCACGGCAGGACAGCCAGGATCAGAACATCAATGATGCTGTCCGACAGTTACAAATCACGGAACAAAAGAATGTGCTCGCCGTTTTGAACGGCCAGCAACGACAGAAATGGCAGACGTCACTGGGGCCACCCGTGGATTTGAGAAAAATAGGACGAGTGAAATTCCGGGCGCCCGAATTTTTGGGGCAGCGGGGCTGGCTCAACTCTCCTCCATTGACCCGTCAGAAACTTTCCGGAAAGGTTGTAGCTCTGTTCTTTTATGCCTATGGCTGAGTGAACTGCCATCGTAATTACCCTTGGTACAAGGGTTGGCAGCAGACGTTCCAGGAGCAGGGCTTCACGGTCCTGGGAATTCACACACCTGAATTGACCGAAGAAAGAGATCTCGAAGCTGTTCGGCGGCGGGCTGCCGAACAGGAACTGACGTTTCCGATTCTGGTCGACAATCAAAAACAAAATTGGGATGCCTGGGGGAATTCGTGGTGGCCCACTACCTATTTAATTGATAAACAGGGGTATGTACGCTACTGGTGGTACGGGGAACTGAACTATCAGCAACAGGGTGTCCAGAAAATTTTCCGGCGGCGAATTGAGGAACTGCTGAACGAATAAACACTTGACGGCTGCGACGATCTGAAGCTTCGGTTATGTTCGTTTGGTTCCGATGACTCATCTTGATGAGTACGGCACTGTCGGGGATGTCGGCAAAGATCTTCTGTGTGTACGGCGGTTTTGACAAAATGAAGCATTCCACCGGTTTGCGATACTGGTTCGAGCGGTGACGGTGCCCTGGCAGCCGAGTCGTTTCGCCCGTTAATCTTCGGATGTCCCCAGGCCTCGCAACTGTTGAACACCTTGCTTTGGTCATTTCTGGATACAAATGTGACTTCGATGCAGTTGCAGGTCATATTGCAGTGGGGGAACCTGGAATGCGTGTCCGGCCGCAAAGTACGCAATGCCTCCACCGGCTCTGCCGACCCCCGGCAGTCTTCGACTCTAGGAAGTGACGAAGGATTGTACTGTTACCGCTGGAATCATGGGTGCCTGCATCGATACGATCGACAATCAGGGAACACATCAATAGCAGTCTGTCGAATGAAGTCGCTGGGCAATCGACGTGACAATGAATCCGGAGCTGTGGCCATGATCAAGCAATCTTATTCAATTGTTTTACTGACGTTGGGCGTTCTTTTCGGTGTCATGCTGGCGCAGATCGGACCACAGTTGCTGAAGACATCTTTGGCGAATACGGCGAACGTGCGAGAGGACACCCAGGTTGCGGCTGTGACTCCTGTTGAATCTCGCGACTACGCAGGCAGTGAGACTCCGATTGGAAAAAAATGGTGGCCGTCGAAATGGGGTGCGGATGATCAGCGCGGTGCTGCAAACCTTATGACGGCGGAGAAGGTCCTCGAAGCACAGAAACTGATCAAGACGGGAAAAGTCTATCAGCTAGGACGTGTCTACGAGCGTGACATGCCCACGTTTCCGATGCGCACCTTTCGACTAACGATTCCCGCGTTTCGCGCCGCACCACGTGGCACCAATATGCAGGTGGGACGTGATGAATTTTTTGTTGGTGAAATCGGACAAATGGGCACGCAACTGGACGGCATGGGCCACGTAGGGGTACGTTTGCCGGACGGTGATACCTGGTACAACGGCCACAAATCGACGGATATCGAGAGTGCCTACGGTTTGAAAAAACTCGGGATCGAAAACGCGGGAGTCTTTTTTACTCGCGCGGTACTTGTGGATGTCGTGTCTTACCGAAATGTGGATCGGCTGCCTGTCGGATATGAGATTTCTCTGGACGAACTGCAGGGTGCGCTTGAGCATCAGAAGACGACCATTGGTGCCGGTGATGTGGTCCTGCTCCGCACGGGACATTCGAAGGCATGGATCGCAGACAACGATGTGTATAACTCTGGACAGCCCGGTATTGGAATGGAGGCGGCTCAGTGGCTTGTGGAGCAGAACATTACGATGATGGGTGCTGATAACTGGGGGATTGAGGTTGATCCGCCTCCGAGTGGAAGAGCCATTGAAGTTCATCAGCACATGATTACAAGGAACGGTATCTACTTCCTTGAGAACCTTGATCTTGAGGAACTCGCGGCCGACAAGGTTTACGAATCCGCCTTTGTGTTCGCTCCGCTGCGGTTGAAAGGAGCCACGGGCTCACCCGGCAATCCAATCGCCGTGCGTTAAAACACGGGTGACTTTCCGGCGTCTCCATCCGTGTCCACGTCATCTGCGTTGTGTTCGGATTCCATCACCCGAGTCAGTTCGTCTTCCAGACGAGCAACAATCTCCGGAAGCTGTGAGTACAGGTTGTGTTGTTCGGCGAGATCATCGGCCAGGTTGTACAGTTGTCCTTTCGGGTCGTTTGGTCCCGGTTCGATGTGTCTGGGTGCTGAGAATCCCCCCGACCCAAGACCGGTAATCAGTTTCCAGTCACCCGACCGGATGGTCATCATTGAGGACACACTGCCGGCCTGCATAACGAATGACCGTCGTTGTGCTTTTGGAGTGGCGGTCCGGCCCTGTAGAACCGGCAGGAAAGAGAAACTGTCTGCAGTTGCAGGTTTTGACAGCTCGACGTTAAAGATGTCGGCAAAAGTGGCCAGCAGGTCGGTGAAACAAATCAATCGGTCGGTCGTCGTTCCCGTCGCCGCAGTACCGGGCCAGCGGACAATGAAGGGCACCCGGTGACCTCCTTCCCAGGCGTCGGATTTCATACCTCGCAGTCCCCCTGCGGAGTCATGACCAAATCGTGCTTCATCCGATTCGTACCAAGTGGGACCATTGTCTGAGGTGAAGATGACCATGGTGTTTTGCTGCAGATCGGCTTCATACAGTGTGTTCAGAATGCGGCCGACCTGAGCATCGACCATCATCATGAAGTCTCCGTACATTCCTGCTCCGCTTTTGCCGACAAATTCATCAGACGGCAGCCACGGAGTGTGGGGTGCCGGATAAGCCAGATACAGCATCAGAGGATTGCGGGACATACGGTCTGTTGCTGAATAATGTTCAATCAGCTGAACCGCTTCATCAGTAAAACGAGGCAGCACGTCTTTAAGCTTCAGGTTGGGTGCGATTCCACCGCCGCGCCAGAAGGCTCCCTGAATCGGCGACCAGCCTTTGCTGTTGTTTGCACGGATGTGCAGGCTGGGAGTTTCGACTGCGCGGTCGCCTCGAATGTAGAAATAGGGTGGTATGTCGGTCGACGCGCGAATGCCAAAATAGGAATCAAAGCCGCGGTCAACAGGGCCACCCGGCAGAGGACGGTCGTACCCGTTTTCCTGAAAGCCCAGATGCCACTTTCCCACCATGGCGGTTTGATAGCCGGCGGAGCGTGCCAGTGACGAAATCGTTATCTGATCAGAGTCGATCAGCGGCCGCTGACGCCAGGGCCTGACATCGGTTCGGAACGGATACCGGCCGGTCAACAACCCGTACCGTGACATGTGACACAGCGGCCCGGATGCATGCGCGTCCGTGAATCGCATACCGTCAGCAGCCAGTGAGTCAATATGCGGAGTGGCGATCTTTGACCGTGAATTGAAGCAACCTGGGTCACCATAGCCCATGTCGTCAACCACGATCAGCACAATGTTGGGGGCGTCTGCCCGGATCAGATCGTGCGTTCCGTCACAGCACAACACGACTAAGACCGACAGGACTGCCTGAAAGGGGGATCTGGTCCTCATGAATCGTTTTTCGCTGAGTTTCTGCGGAGCGTTCCATTGATCCGGGAAGAATTCGGTCACCGGTTTCCTGTGTGTCCATTTTTGTCCGAACCGGACCCGTCGCGGTTTCCATCAAAAGCACGACCATCAAAAGCACGACCATCGCAACAGACTGTCAGTGCAGCACGGACGGACGTGGTCCCGTGATCAACCGCAGTCCGCTTGTTCAGGAAAATCCTCACCATAACGTTTTAGCAGCGCCGATTCGTCGGCCGGGACAATATACAGCCTGCCACGGATTGTTTTAGTTTCATCAGGTTTCAGGCCTCCGATGCGAAAATCATTATGCAGGCAGGTGATCACTCCCTGGAAGATCTCCTGATAAGGTTCCCAGGCGACTGCAAGAATCATGTTTTCATCGGCTGAATAACATCCTGTCAGGCCACTTGTCGGCACATGATGGCTGAGAGGCCGGGGATTCACGTCGTTTCGATCAACGTGAGCCGGAACATAGACCTGACCGGGAACGTAACGAGCCTGCACAGCCCACGGTTCGGT
>JAKVAY010000010.1 GCA_022447185.1 Fuerstiella sp.
TTCGCGAATGAGCACCGGCGGAATCCCAAATGCGGCTTCGATCGCCTGACTGGCCGCAGTGATCCACTCGCTGGACGGATCCAATACAAACGCGGGACATCCGTGGAACGGATCGAATTCAAAGTCCAGACCGTCAGGACACTGACTTTGCAGGAATTGTTCAAGAGAATCCAGGATCAATTCGGGATCCTGACCAGGAACGAGTCGGCAGGTAATTTTCGCCATGGCCCACGAGGGAATAATCGTTTTTGTACCTTCTCCGGTGTAACCACTCACAATTCCATTGATATCGCAGGTAGGACGAATCCAGCGCCGCTCCAGCGTCGACCAGCCTGCTTCTCCGAACGTGTTGCGACTCCCGATCTGCTTGAGAAATACATCTTCCGCAAACGGCAGCTGTGCAATCTGCTCTCGTTCACCAGCAGTGACGGGCAGGATGTCGTCGTAAAACCCCGGGATCTGAATTCGACCGGTGGAATCGACAAGTGACCCACACAGCATCGCAATCGCATTGGCAGGATTGGCAATGCTGCCACCAAATATGCCACTGTGAAGATCCTGGGGCGCACCCCGAAGACGAACTTCGGCCCCAGTGGCACCGCGCAGGCCGCAGGTGATCGCTGGAACACCATCCCCGTACTGACTGGTGTCACTGACTACTGCGACGTCACACAACAAACGATCCTGGCTGGACTCCAGAAAACGGGTTAGATTTTCACCACCCACTTCCTCTTCACCCTCCACGATAAATCTGATGTTCACCGGCAGAACGCCGGTAGTCTTGACCCACGCCTCGACCGACTTCAAGTGAGTGAACAACTGTCCCTTATCATCGGTGGCGCCGCGAGCATAAATTCTGCCGTCGCGAATCTGAGGATCAAAAGGGCCGGTTGTCCATAGATCCAGCGGATCCGGAGGCTGTACATCGTAGTGTCCGTAAACCAACACGGTCGGCCGATCATCACCGACAATGCGTTCGCCATAAACAATCGGGTGTCCGGCAGTCTGAATGATCTCCGGAGTCAATCCTGCCTGAAACATCGCATCACGGACGAATTCAGCGCACTGCTGCATGTGTGGCTGATACGAAGAATCCGTACTAACACTGGGAATTCGGAGAAAAGCAAACAGTTCGTCGATGGATTGATTGTGGGACTCCTCAACAAACTGAGCAACATCACGGTTCATCTTCCTCTCACTTTTGGACAGTCTTCGACATCGAATCAACGAATGAGTTTACACGCCAGTGACCCTCATCGTAGCAGGCGTTTTCTGTACTGTCGCCTGTTCAACACCGGGAACAGTTACAGGCAACCACTGACTTCGCTGGGATCCTCAACCACATGTGAATGTGTCTGAAACATTCCTCTCTGCCAGACCGACTTCTTTTTGCCGGCACAGATCCCATAGAATCCTACCAATCTCTTTCTGATCGATTCCCAAAAAACATATGTTGACCATACTTCGACATGATCAAATCATGATCCTTACAGACTCAGGTAACTTTGCCAGTTTTTCATGACGATCCTCTCTGGTCCACGGACCTTCCTGGAAAGATCGTCTTTCATTCACGCTGAAAACGGCTGAGCCGGAAAATCAACAAAGATCTAATACAAAGAGAATCGAAATGGGTAACAGAGGAAGCAAAGACAAGGGCAGACGTGAACAACAGAAACAAGCGAAGCTCAGTCCAAAGGAAAAGAGAAAATTGAAACAAGACAAGAAGAATAACAGATAAATGATCACCGTTACCTGTCAACCCGCAGTTCCCGCGCAGCAGGAACTGCTGTGGAAACCCTGCACCTGGAGATCCCTGCCTGCGAACCCACCGAGCTGGGCATCCTGTGTTTTCGGCGTCGCCATTTGCTTTGCGAACCTTGTACCGTCGTCACCGAAGTTACGCTCAACCACGAATTCCTGATGAGCAGTTACCTGACGACGTCCGAAAGAGCATTGTCGGAAGTCAAATTGCAGAGGCATCCCGACTCTTGGTTGCGAGTTCTTGTTGGAGGGCTCGGCCTGGAGTAAACCGTGAGAACGGTGTTGGGCTCTGAACGAGTCTCGAAATGTGAAGTTATCAAATTTCTTCCGCAGGTGATCAACTGACTGAAGCAGGGGCTGGTCCCTTTGTCGAACGCGCTGAACGCAGACAACCGGCTGAAAGCAACTCAACGAGTTACGTCTATCAGCAATTCTCCAGTCCACCGATGCAGAAGCATGACCCTGAACCTCTCCGAAGTGGACCATTGACCATTCGCCGGACGAGCACCTCGACGAAGCCAACAGCTGCTTTCGCACCGCTGATGAAGTGCAACGTGCAAAACTCCATCTTGCCAGTACGGATTGCTTGACATCTGGCCGTACGCTGAGAACTCATCGTTTGCCAATGCAGTGCACGACGCGTTGCGTGGAGTTCATATTAAACCAGTGAACGTTCTCAACAAGCTGATCAACAAACAGCAGACTGACCGGCTGTTTGTTGCCCGTTGACTGAGTGCTGTCACTACCGAACATCATTCTCGACGTCCGCCAAACGCCGATGAGACCCCCGCGAGACTGCGGCGGAATGATCTTGTATCGTCCAGCAGCTGCGACAGGGCCTGGTTATCAGCTTCAATACTATGGCAAACCTCGTCAAGTGACGGAAAGAGACCATGCATCAATCGCGAACCAGCCATCGACTCAGCAAGACCACGCACGTGGCGATCAAGTCCACGCCGCAGACCGGCTGTAAACATGACAACGAGCACCACGGACCAGATGACCAAAAAGAGCAGCGCAGGGATATAAAAATCAACGGTCATCAATGGTTCAGGCTCCGTAACACGTCCCAACACAGGAGCCAAAAACGAGCTCCAGAAGAAGTTATATCCAATACGGCCGAGTAGAAACGCGAGGTATGCCAGGCTCAGCAGTTCGTAGAACGTTCGGCGTAATAATCCCGATCGACCATTCACAACATCATCGACAACGGTATCCACAGCTCGACGCGCGTCGCCCAGAAACTCTCCTTCCAGATCCGCAGCGGTCCTCCTCAATGCTGCCAGTTCACCGGAGTGAGAGCTGGATTCCAGTTCTATCTGCGAGGAGTTCAGGTATCCCGAAATCACAACTCGCGATTCCTGCAATTGTTGATCGCTTATCCCAAACGAAGCAAGTCGATCCAGTCGCGACTCGGAATCCTGTTCCTCAACACGGGTTTTCATCCAGCGAGCAGACTGAACGGCACCGACAATGGCCATTTGAGCGGATGTGCGAGCGCGGAACAAAGTAAACGACGCAATTAATGCGCCAAGTCCATTGTAGAGTCGGAGCATTGATGAAAACGGGCTAAATCCCCAACGATCGGTGATCGCTGTGATCAACCTCCGTTCCCACAGATTTCGGTTCTGCAGCAACTCCTGGGTTAACTGATCCGTCAAGGACTTGGTAACTTCCTGTCGTTGTGCCTCCAATGCCTCCTGCAGCTCATGCACATCCGGCATTGCTGAATCATAGACCAATCGACATTCGACCAGTACTTCCTGCAACAGTTCAATCAGATTCGCTCGTCGGATTTCCACGCGCCGTGACGTATCCAGCTGCTCAGACAGCAGTCGAACCAGTCTGGCAAATTCTCCCCGAGGCGAATGACCTTCCTGTCGATCTGCAAAGGCCTCACGCGAATTCACAAAGAACATTTCGGGGACTTCGTAGTCCTGCGCAAGACAGTTTTTCCAGTCCTCGCGGATATCCTGATCCAGGTCTGCATGAGTCTGCACGAAGACCAGCCTGCAACCACTGGCTGCCTCACTGAGTTCCTCGACAATTCTGGCACTGCGGTACTTTTGTTGAGTCGATGTATAGATAAGCACATCGCTGTGTGGCAACAGATCCCTTAACATGGTCAAATTGCTGCCCGCCACTGCCGCTTCAGTGGTGTCGGGATCCGGACAGTCAATCAGCGCGATGTCACGGAGCAACGGTGAATCCACTTTGCGAATGCTGAATAGTGTAAGATCGAGACCCAGCGTTTCCGGTTCCAGGTCCGGATGAATCAGCAGGACCGGCTCGGTGGTTGTCGGCCGTTGACGACCGGATCGTGAAACTTCTTCACCCACAAGAGCATTCACCAGAGAGCTTTTTCCAGTTCCTGTTCCACCAAACGTGGCAACCACAAGTGGCGACTCCAGCCGAAAGCGGACTGCGTCAACGCGCTCAAGCAGTCGAGCAACAAGCGATCGAGCGCGTCGTGCGGGTCCCCATGGCAGCGAATCATCCACCCAGTGAGTCAGTCGGCCTGTCAGGTCGTCGATTCTCGCCAGCAGGGCAATGTGTTCCAAACTTCCCGACGCACCGGAAGAAGTAATCATGCGGCCAGGCAATGTGTTGCAGGGTTCAGATGCGACAGATGAACTTGACGGAGGCTTCACTCGTGCGTCTCCTGCAACAGTGACTCAATGTGTGCCAGCGATTCAGACACATTCTTCCATTCGACAGAATCTGATATGGATGACGCTCGCTGCAGGTCTTCCGGCAGCGTACCCAGCATTTCCCTGCGAATCAGATCAGTCAGCCAGTTCACTCGACGTTCCGTGTATCGTCCGTTGAGATTGTGAAACCAAGCCTGCAGCATACTTGCTCCCTTGCCGGCAGTGCCAACCGCCGTATCGCCGGCGACCGCCGCCGCTGCTCCACCGGCCACATCAGCCACAACATGAACCACGGCATTTGCCGCAGCGTCCGCAACAAACGGAGCAACCGTTTCTCCCGCTGGTCCAAACCCCAGACTGAACAATACGACACTGGTCATGGGCCTCACCACTGCCGAAACATGATTCAACTGACGATAGAACGTAAATAACTCCGGACTGTCGACGCTGAACCGTTCCATCTCCTGATGAACCACCTCATTGAGTTCAAGCCTGAAATCCACCGCCAAATGTCTCCTGCGCAGGGTCTCAATGAGCTGGGTACGCGACACTCCCTGCAAAACCAACTCAATCCGAGGTCGGATCATCTGATTTCCCGACTCGGCCATCCATTGCAGTTTGTCAAACAATTCCTCGATGGTTGTCAGAATGGCAGACCATTCACGTTCGCGATACTGGACCAGCGGTTCGATCGGTTCACCCTGGATCGCATTTCGAGCGACCTTGACCGGCCAGAGAACGCCCGCACCAACTTTGTCATAAAGCCGATTGATACGACGAGCCCATCCCTGCTGCCGAGACTTCCACCAGGTACGAATTTCCGCAACAAACAATGATGCAGGGGGTACCGGCCAGTCACGAATTTTCAGAACCGCATCCGAAGACAATCGCTCCGATGTCGCTTTCAGATCCTCGCTTGCATTGTGAAGTAACTGCATCCAGCTTGGCACACCATGATCATTGCTCAACAGTTCACGTACGGAACCTCGCAATGTTCTGACACGAATCTCATGGAACCTCAGACTCGAAAGATCAGCACGCAGGTTGCGAGGTTGACCGACAGGTTGGGGTGGACCATCTGCTGTCACCGGCCACACACGTTCAAAGAATGGCAGCCGCAGTTCTTCCGCGGCTGTTCGATCGGCGGGTGCCAGGTAAACGCTTTCAGGAGTGATTCCTGTTTCACGGCAGAATGTTTCCAGCCAGACCGGCCAGAACTCTTCGTCGTCCGGTAACAGACACTGGTTGAAAACAACCAGCACAGCTTTATCTTCATCGGCTGCCTTGCGAAAGAACTCTTTCACCGCTGCATCGTTATATTTTTGCTGAGTCAGCACTGCGATGAGCACATCTGCAGAACGACGAATCGCGTCCGCCCTCACCCAGTTCACACGTACGTCACTGTCGATGTCGGGTGTATCGAGTACCAGCAACGTGGAAGGCAGATCGGACGAAGTCCTCCAGAACAATTCATGATTCGTTGTTTCACGGAGAGCGTCATCGGCATCGGACCACTCACTGAGATCAAAATCGGGAAACACACGTTTCAGATCCTGGCGTTCCGTGAATCCGTCCGGTACCAGGCACACAGGGTGTTTGGTTCCCGATGCGAGTGGACTTGTCGAACTGGCTCGTCCCCCCGCCAGATGATTGAACACCACACTCTTACCGATATTGGTGCCTCCTACGACGGCCGCTACCAGCCACGCTTCTGTCCCCAACTGAGGCAACAACTTTTGTCTCAGCTGTTCATGCCATTCACATGAATCCAGCGGAGGCGGCTGAAGGACACTGGCCGCATCGCTGAGCACACTGACCGCCTGGGTGAGCTGACGGGCAGCTGTTGCGAGATCGGTGAACGGCTGATTCACGTATTCAGTGCTCATTGGATTTCTGTTTGTCGCGTCTCGACACAGTACAGTGTCACAACCTTCTTTAGTATCATACTAGTCGGCGCGGATCAGGCAGTACGAAACAAGTGCTACCACGTCCCGGCATGCGATGCCATTATCAACGCAGTCCGCTGTTGCCAGTCTGGAACACGCGGATAGAAATGCCAGGCATTTGTCGGACAACTTAGGATATCGGAATTCCACACATGGCGCGACGGAAAAAACAGTTCAGCACTTACAGCGGCAACTGAAATTGAAAACGTACGGAACTGTCCTTCAGATCACACACTAATTTAGCAGGTTTGTGCCAGAGCCGGAGAAACCGGCTAAGTTCTGAACACAAAAAAAAGCCCTCCGGGAATTCCGAAGGACCTCTTCATATTTATCTGACTCAGTCGATCCGACGAACTCACAAACAGACCGGGCATCCCGCCAGGAACATATCAAGCGCCACGGTGGCCGCCGAAATAGGTCCTGACACTGAAATCCTGTTCCTAGCTGGCCGACGGGCACTCACCACCGGTTTCCGCCAGTGATGTCTTCTGCTCAGTGATTACCGGCCACTGACTGGCCATTTCTGCATTAAGAGCGGTGTATTCAGTCCATTGTTCCGGGAGGTTGTCTTCGTGAAAAATTGCCTCTACCGGGCATTCAGGGACGCAGGCTTCGCAATCAATGCATTCATCCGGATGAATGACCAGAATCGTTTCACCTTCGTAAAAACACTCAACCGGACAAACAACAACACAATCGGTGTATTTGCAGTTAAAACAAGGCTCTGCAACGACATGGGTCATTTTGACATCCTTTCCATCGTAACTAATTCAGTCTTCGGCACGATTTTACAGCCCGGAAACCCAAGACTGAGGGTCCCAGCATGCCAAGGCAGACCAATTGAGTCAGCCTTTTCGGCACCAATGTTTTCACCAGAGTCTTCTAAGACTCCTGAATTGGCCAGATTTATGGAACTTACTTCGACTTTTTGCAATGGAAAAACCTCACGAATGCTGTCTCTACCCTGTTTTTAGACACAATCTCAAAACGGTCGTCGGTAGAAATTGCCATTCCAAACCTCGCAGCCTTATGAACCATCGATGACCTGGTTTCTCAATCAATTGATGCTTGAGGACAATTCCGGCGGCAACACCGAAATAACAGTGACCTCGAATCACCAACTTTGAACGAAGCGACCTGGGAGAGACAACAAATGTCGGCAATTCACTGACTTTTGATCCGTTAAACGCCCAGGCTGAACATATCCCCCTCTGGCAGAAAATTGTTGCAGTCCAAACCAACTGTCACATTTTTGACGTAGTCATGCAGGCCGAACCCGTACAATATAAGATGCCGCCCGGTCCCGAGAATTGCTGGGATCGCCCCGACTCTGCTTTGAACCAGTTTATTCATCATGCCGTTGTCTGAGACCGACCGACGACTCATCAAAGATCTTCTCACTGGAAGTGAGGGAACCTGGGATACGTTCATTGATCGTTATGCCGGCCTGGTCGTGCAGGTGATACGGCATACTGCTCATGCTCACAGTCTCAGACTCACGCAGGACGACGAAGACGATTTGTGCGCCGATGTTTTTGCCGCTCTGGTTGATCGTCGTATGGCAACCCTGAGAAATTTTCGCGGCCGCTCGTCATTGGCGACATGGCTCACTGTCGTTGTCAGACGCATCGTTATCCGCAAACTCACGCAACGGCGGTATGCAAGCGCCCTTGGACATGTCCATGCTCACAACTCAGCCGTGGAACAGGCAACAGAATCAGTGGAATCAAATCTTGCGAATCGCGATGAAGTTGAATCCCTGATGAAACGACTGCCGCCGGAATCTCAGGAAGCAGTAAGGCTTTTCTATTGGGAAGGTCTTTCCTACTGGGAAATCTCCAGAAAACTCGGCGTCGCGGCAAACACAATCGGGCCGATGCTGTCACGAATTCGCCATACGTTGACACTGCACCTTCGGAACTGTGAACAGCAGTAATTCCAGCATTTGACATCGCCCCGCAATCCGTGGGCGGGTGCAGACGGCTTACGCTTTGCTCACATCAGGCTGTCGTCGCACCACTGCTTACGAACGATTATGTGAAAATTGACAGGTTTGTTGCGCTATCGCATCAAGGTGGAAAAACTCAGCACTTCCGCTTCTGCATCTTATCGTCCGAACCATCGATCGAGCGTACTGGTACCCTGTAGACATTCAACACACTCATGAACAGAACTTGGATGCCTCGAACAACACGTGACACGGACAGTCTCCCGGTCATCCCTTTTACGTTTCAGGCCTCAGCAGTAGAATTTCGGTCACTTCAGTAAATCTGACAATCTGATCGCTGTCAACGTTTTAAATTAATACAACAGGAACTCGATATGTCACACAAATGGATCGCTCTCATCGTTTGCAGCCTGCTAACAGTTTCCGGCTGCAGTTCGTCTGAACAATACGAGGACTATTCCAGCGCTCCTCTAAGTGAGAACACCAATCATGACCATCATGACCACGGAGCAGGTGTTCACGGTGGACAGATCATTGAATTTGATGCCGCTCATGCGCATCACGCGGAACTGGTGTTCGATGAAAAGACTCGAGACATCACGCTTTATTTCTATGGTGCAGAGATTGGTAAAGCACAAGCTGCGGAAGGCCTGGTTTTTGAAGTGGATAAAGCAGATGGTGACGAGTTGCATCTCGATACATCTGCACTGCCTCTGGAGGGCGAGACCGAAGAGACGGCTTCCCGTTTTTTAGTGGCAGGATCTGAACTGCCTCCGGAAATCAGGTCGGCGGCAGACCTTCACTGTCACTTTCATGTGAATCTGAGTGGTCAGGAATTCACGGGGCATCTCACCCATGATGATCATCATGACGAACATGGTGATCATGCGGGGCACAGCGAGGACGACCACTAAAACGATGAACACGACGATCATGAAAAGACCACAAAGCAGAAGAAACACCCGTGCAGTGTGACTTCAGTAAGTCGTATGACAGCTCCAGTTGACGATCAACTCAAACGCTCAGTCCGGAACTCTCCTGATAGCCGAAGTCGATTAAATCCGGTCATCAGGAACATTGCATGCGCAAATGTCGATCGGTTCTGCTCTGACCAGGTCTGAAGTTCCTGGATTGAAGGAGAATTCAGAGTGGTGACCAGCGACAGGACTATAGAAAATGTCAAACAACAAAGCTGGGGCCGGATCGTGCCTGCCTGCGCGTTGCTAATGGTCGCAGCTGTATTTTCGTGCGTAGTCATCGTATCGACAGAAACATCGGCTGCAGGTCCACCGATCATCCAGGTCACCCGCGTCGCCGAATATCCACATGATCAGCAGGCATTTTGTCAGGGGCTGGCTGTTTACAATGACGAATTACTGGAAGGCACGGGACGGTATCAGCATTCGGCACTCCGCCGGGTCAATATTGGGACGGGCCAGGTCAGGAAACAGGTACGACTTGCCGACAATGTTTTCGGAGAAGGTGTGACCCTTTGGAAGGACATGGTTATCCAGCTCACATGGGAAAATGGATACCTGATCATCTACGACGCCGACACACTGACCCCCCAGAATAAGGTCAACTACCGTCAGATCGATTCATCCCTTAGCCAGGGGTGGGGCGTCACTCATGATGGAAAGAATCTGATTGTCAGTGACGGCAGTGCTTTGCTTAGATTCATCGATCCAGAAACATGGAAGACCGTCCGTCGTGTCAAAGTCCGATCCGGCAGACGGTTCATTCAAAACCTGAACGAACTGGAGTACGTCAACGGTGAGATTTTGGCCAATGTTTGGTATTCGTCGAGGATTGCCCGCATCGATCCTGAATCGGGAGCGGTCAAAGGATGGCTCGAACTCAAGCAACTTTTCCCGCGGACGGTCCGGCGCAACCGGGAAGCGGTCCTGAACGGCATCGCCTGGGATGCCATAAATCAACGCCTGTTTGTGACAGGAAAGTACTGGCCGTCTCTGTTTGAAATCACCTGGGACGGCCTTCCCGGCAATACTCGCTGAAGCCCCATGCCGTCTCTGTTTGACTCACATCATGAATAATCCAGAATTAACCATTCAACGAATCCGGATCAGAGGATTTCGGTCTGGTATTCACTCGAATCGTATATTGGCCCACGCATGACGCAGTCTCATCGGCCACTCCAGTGCGAACAGCACTTTGATGCACTTCGTCAGTGGCTTGACATGGAGGGTGAGGCCGAACGGCAGCGACTGGATGAACGACGTAAAGTACAGTCTTCGAGTGATGCAGAACGTCGAGGGGAAACACTCCTGGATTTGGAAATTCGGACACACAGCACGGGGCTAGGTGGCCGATACCTGCTGACTCTTCAGAAACGTCGAAAACCAGACAAACTCCCCTGGCATCGATTCAAAGTCGGAAGCCCTGTCCTGCTGTCTCCGGAAAGTGACAATTCCGAATCTGTAATACAGGGTGTGGTCAGTGATCGAAACGTGGACTCGCTAGACGTCGCTGTCGAGAAATGGCCAACGGGTCAACGATTTAGACTCGATTTATCTCCAGACGAGATCACTCGCAAACGTCAGATTGCGGCAATGAAAATCGCCGAAAACGCTGCAGGTCGTCTCGGCCAGCTGCGTGACATTCTCCTCTACGACCGGGTACCGGTCTTTGAGTCTCCGATGGAGATGCCTTCTTCGGAGAGTCTGAATGACTCTCAGCAACAGGCTGTCGAATTCGCGCTGACAGCTCAGGATATCGCAATTATCCACGGACCGCCTGGTACAGGTAAAACCACGACCGTTGTCGAATTGATTCGACAAACCGTGGCCGGCGGTGAACGTGTACTTGCCTGCGCCCCCAGCAACACGGCGGTGGACAATCTGCTCGAACGTCTCGTCAACGCCGGAGAACCCGCCGTCCGGCTTGGTCACCCCGCCAGGGTTCTTGAAGTGGTACGCAATCACACACTGGACGCTCTCGTTGAAAAACATGACGCCTGGCCGTTGATTCAGGAAATGCAGCGGGAAGCAGAACAGCTCAGTCGCAAAGCCAGGCGATACACACGCGGACGGCCCGCACCAGGGCAAAAACACCAGCAACGACAGGAAGCTCGGGACCTTCGCAAACACGCGCGCATGATGGAGCGACAGGCAGTCAATGAAATCATCGCAGGAGCTCGTGTTATCTGCGCAACGGTCAGTTTTGACTTCAGCATCCTGGAAGAACATGTGTTTGATCTGCTTGTGATTGACGAAGCGTGCCAGAGTGTCGAACCAGGTTGCTGGGTTCCGTTGAAATATGCCAACCGTATCGTCCTTGCCGGCGACCACTGTCAACTGCCACCTACGATTCTGTCAAAGGAAGCGGCGAGAGCAGGATTCGCCGTCAGTCTGATGCAGAGGCTGGCAGCACACTACGGCGATCACATCACGCGACAGCTGACGGTTCAGTACCGTATGCATGAACAAATCATGCAGTTTTCGTCGGATATGTTCTACGACGGCAGGTTGACAGCTCATGACACCGTCCGGCAACACACATTGAATGATTTGCCGACCGTCAACGTTGCCCACGACAGTCCGGTCGTATTTATCGATACGGCCGGTGCCGGATGGAACGAAGAACTGGAGCCTGAGGGACTAAGTAAACTCAATCCCAACGAGGGCCGACTGGTTCTTGATCAGATCAGCGAACTGTGTGAAGCGGGAGTCAGCCCGTCTGACATCGCGGTCATCGCACCGTACGCCGCTCAGGTCCGCTGGCTGCGGCAGCACTCTGTGTACGATCGTCTGGAAATCGACACAGTCGACGGTTTTCAGGGACGAGAGAAAGAAGCCGTCGTGATGTGTACCGTACGATCCAATTCGAAAGGAGAAGTCGGCTTTCTGTCAGATTCCCGACGGATGAATGTTGCGCTCACCCGTGCCCGTCGAAAATTGATTGTCATCGGAGACAGCGCGACCCTGTGCGCCGACGAATTCTTTCGGAACCTGCTCGCATGGTTCGAGGAAACCGGAAAGTACAAAACTGTCTGGGAAACGACGACAGATACGGATCCGGTTTGACGTACAACCTGACGCATGCGTCGTCACAAGCAACGACTCGTAAACCCACATTCGGCGGCACGTCGGCCGGCAATACATGACATTCCCCGAGTGTCATTAACGTGAGAGCCGACCACGTAAAGTTACCCTGGCTGTGAAAATTCTGAGAAGCCCTTGTCAGCGACAGTTTCCGTCAACGTCCGTCACTGATTGATCGGTATTGCAATTCTGTTACTGCTGCGCTGCGACCAGATTCCGGATACCTTCTCCGACAGGCACGTTGATGAACAGAGCCCCCAGAAATTCGTCTGTGTCCACATTCCGCAATTCGTGCTCCACCGAAGGTGGGATGTAGACGACGTCACCGGAGGACACAGCTTGAGGCATGCCTCCCAGATTCATGACACCGCGACCAGTGGTGATGACCACCAGTTCTTCGGAGTCGGGATGAATGTGCAACTCTTCGACGTGCCGACCTTCGGGAGGTATCAGAATGTGATGAACGAACTGGATCGTCTGCAGGCAGGTCCGTTCCTCAGGGCCTTCAGTTTCGAACAGTCGGCGCACCGGCGCCGGCGTCGATGATCGATCGACCCAGTTACCCTGATCGTCGCGAACGCGATACTGGACAACCCGATGAGGATTATTGTAAAGCAGGCTCATGACCCTGCCATAGACCTGTGTTTTCCAATTGGCGGTGGGCATCATCGTTCCTCTGTCGTTCACAGGACTCAGTCAGAGCAGCCGGAACGGCACGAATTTACTGACTGTCATTGGCCGCAACCACAGCGTTCGTGGTTTGGAAACCCTTACGGACCCACTCATCCAGCCCACCTTTTGCACTGCGCACGTTGCGGTAGCCTTTGGATTTCAGGAACAGGGTCGCGTACTTGGAGAACTTACCGATGTTGCAGACGGTCACGATTGCAGCATCACGGTCATCGGGCAGTTCCGCACTCCGATCACTCAGATCATCCTGTGGAATGTTGATAGAGCCAGGGATGTGTGACTCAGCGAAATGCTCTTCTGATCGAATGTCCAGCAGAACCGGTCTGGCAGACGACTCCAGTTGAACATTAAGGTCTTTGACACGAATGGAATCGTGCGGGTTCTTGAGGTTTTCGACGAGGTTCGCAAGAAACTGCTCGTTCCTGCTCGGTGCTCCACTGTCGGACTCGTCGGATTTCCCCGGGGGACGCAACTCAGGGAAATGTCGAAGCACCGATGATGCATATTTGAAGATATTGTCACAAAAGATCACCACGACCACGTTGCCCGGTTCGTCCGGAACGAGTTTGAACGCACCAGCCAGATTCATACCCGAACTGGGACCGGCCACGATACTTTCCTCCCGATTCAAACGCAGACAGAGGTCATAGGCCTCCTCGTCACTGACGTCGACTTCCGCGTCGTATTCTTCCGGATGATAGAGTTCCGTTTGTCCAAGCTGACGCTTACTGCGAACACCAGGAATATCGTGACCATCCTCAGGTGCAACACCCAGAACTTTTACGGCACGATTCTGTTCCTTTAGAAATCGGCCAGTACCGGTAATCGTGCCGCATGTGCCGAGTCCGGCGACAAAATGAGTGATGTGACCCTGTGTTTGACGCCAGATTTCCGGCCCGGTCGTGCGGTAATGGGCGCCCGGATTTGCTTCGTTGATGTACTGGTCCAGAATTTCAAATTCATCTTCAGTCTGGGCGGTTTCCCGTGCTCTGGCGATAGCACCTTCGGGTGCTCCAGGAAGAGGACACAAGGCATCATCAAGTTCAATAACCTCTGCCCCGAAAAACCGCAGGACGGTGCGCTTCTCGACCGGAATCTGGTCGGACAACGGTGTGCGCAGCGAATACCCCTTCAGATTGCCGACCAATGCGAGTCCGATTCCGGTGTTGCCCGATGTCGCTTCGACCAGCTTCTTCCCGGACGAAAGCAGGCCTCGTTCTTCCGCATCCAGAATAAGATTGTTCGCGACACGATCCTTGACAGCGCCGAACGGATTGTACCATTCCAGTTTCGCATACACACGTGTGTGTTTGAACGGCACCACTTTGTTGAGACGCACAATTGGCGTGGGGTTCTCCTTACTTGAGAGCAGCCCCATCATGGAATCGTAAACGCGGAGTGAATGATCGTTTGACATAGTGTCTGAAATATACAGTCAACCCCGCAATCGTCAAAGAGATCCTTCCGTGCCCATATCGGCTGGCGAAGCTGCCAGTATGGCAATTGTTGAAGCCCTGCGGTTGTGATAAGATCGGCACTGGTGTGCAAGTCTATGTCGCTGGGGTGTATGGAGTTGTGATGCAACCTGCTCCGCACGCATGAAATCATACGGACTCGATGTCTGTTCGGAGATATTTGTGATGAAAGCAAGTCATCATCTTTGGAAGGAGCGTCTCAAGGATCGGATTCCGAATCAGCTTGCCGAAGAGATCGATACGTTCGAGACGGAAATCGAGTTGCGTTCCCAGAAAATGATCGACGAAAAGGTTTTCGCGGAAACTCGTCTGCGCCGAGGGGTCTACGGACAGCGTTACGACAACGGTCAACGTCATGACGGCACGAAGTCTCACGAGCTCGGGTACCCGGATAAGCATACCAAAGGCCCCAACACGGTCTGGGACGCGCCTGGCATGCAGCGGATCAAGATCCCGTTTGGCGGGATGACTCCTGAGCAGCTGGAAGTCATGGCCGAACTGGCCGAAGAGTATTCTGACGGAATCGCACATATCACGACCCGGCAGGACATTCAGCTGCACTTTATTCACATTGACGAAACACCGGCAATCATGCGTCGGCTCGCTGCTGTCGGAATTACCACACGTGAAGCATGTGGTAATTCCGTTCGTAACGTCACAGGCTGTCCATTCATGGGAGTCTGTCCCGACGAGCCGTTCGATGTGACTCCTTACGCCAACGCAATGACCAGATTCCTGCTTGGCCATCCCGATGCACAAAACTTTGGCCGCAAATTTAAGCCTTCCTTCAGTGGGTGTGCTCAACATGCCTGCGGTCTGGCGCAGATGCATGATCTGGGAATAACGGCTGTCGTTCGCGAGGCAGATGGAAAAGAGCAACGCGGGTTCAAAGTTGTCGTTGGAGGAGGTCTGGGTGCCGTACCTCGTCAGGCAAAAGTGTTTGATGAATTCATGTCGCCCGAAGAAATACTCCCGGTCGCTCAGGCCATTTCACGGGTCTTTGGCAAATTTGGCGAAAAGAAGAAACGCAGCCGCGCGCGTCTGAAGTTCCTCATAGAAAAATGGGGGATGGACGAGTTTCGCGAGAAAGTCCTGGAGGAACGAGCAAAACTCCCGGAGGATCCTCGGTGGACCGAGTACCTGGCCGAGATCGAATCAGGTGAGGAATCCCCTCTGAAACCACCGAGTGAAATGCCGGAGCTCAATGGTGACGAACAACTGCGGCACTGGATTCGGACCAATACTCGTGACCAGCGTCAGACAGGCTACGTCACCGCAACGGTGACGTTGCCACTGGGTGACCTCACCCCGGACCAGCTGCGTTCACTGGCCGATATCACTCGCAGATTTACAAACGGAACGATCCGCACAACGGTCGAGCAGAACTTTGTGATCCGCTGGATCACAAAGTCCGACATACCTGAGTTGTACAACGCACTGGACGCCTGTGGCCTGAGTGCTCCTGGAGCAAGCAACGTCGTTGACATCGTCGCCTGCCCCGGTACCGATACCTGCAAACTGGGAATCTCTTCCTCACGGGGACTGGCAGCCGAGTTACGCAATCGCCTCATCAGTAAAGGATTCGAACTGGATCAGGCGATTCAGGACCTACACATCAAAATCAGTGGATGCTTCAACAGTTGCGGCCAGCACCACGTGTCAGACATCGGTTTTTACGGTGTCAGCCGTACCTTGCAGGGATTCAAAGTTCCACACTTCCAGGTTGTTCTGGGAGGGCAGTGGGAACAAAACGCCGGATCATACGGACTGCCAATCGTCGCTGTTCCGTCGAAACGGGTTCCCGACGCATTGGATCGAATCACTGGTTTTTATATCAAAAACCGGACGATCGACGAACGGTTTCCGGAATTTGTGGGTCGCGTGGGTAAGTTGAAGATCCGTGAGCTTCTGGAAGATCTCACACAAAACGCCCCGGAGCATGAAAGCGATCCGGATTTCTTTGCAGATTGGGCAGACCCTCGCCAGTACAGCCTTGGCGACATTGGAAAAGGCGAATGTGCAGGCGAAGTCGTGACTCAGTATGAGTTTACCATGTCGGCCGCGGAACGGACCGTCTTCGAATCACAGGTTGAACTCGAAAGCGGAAATCCTCAGGCGTCAGGGGAGGGGGCTTACCGGGCCATGATCAAAGCGGCTAAGGCACTGGTGCAGATCCAGTACGATGATGTTACGGAAGAAGATCCCGACGAAGTGGTCGATGAATTTAAAGAACGTTTTTATGACACAGAGATTTTCTTTGATCCCTTCGCCGGCCCAAAGTTCGCAAACTATCTGTTCGCAGCACATGAAAATGACAGCCTGTCATTCACTGCCGAATCAGCACGTCATCTGATTGAGGAATCACAGCTGTTTATCGAAGCCGTTCACAGCTGCTATAATCGGATCCGTACAGAGGGCCTGACCGGAGCCGGAGCGTCGCAATGAACGTGCAGCATGTGAATATCAAATTCTTTGTGGATGGTGAACTGACTGTTGAGCTGGACAAAGTGATCGAATTGTTCCACCGCTGGACCGCCGAGCAAATACGGGACGAACTGCTGATTGATGTGGCCGACTATCGACATGTTCCAGCGGGCCCCAGTGTTGCATTAATTGGGCACGAGGCGGACTACGTGCTTGACAACACCGGCTATCGGTACGGACTGCGGTATAATCGCAAGACTGCACTGGACGGCAGTAATGAACACCGCATGCTGCAGGCCGTTCGATCTGCCCTGCAGGCCTGCGAACTGCTGGAAGCAGAATTCGCAACTTTGCGATTCAACCGACGGGAATTCGAAATCACAGTCAACGACCGGGCTCTGGCACCCAACACGGAGGAAACAAGGGTTGCGTTCGAACCGATCCTCCGCAGTTTTATTGGTGAACATCTTCAGCAAAGTGATTTCACGGTGGACTACCAGCGCGACGAGCGTTCTCTGTTCGGTGCCCTCGTCAGTCTCCCCAAAATGGTCAACGTCCAGGAGCCTGTCTGAGAGTCGGGAAGGTGAGAACCTGACTCGCAATCTGGAGGACCAGTTCCTGCCGATTATTTTCACGAATCAGCGTGGCCTGCTCTTCGATGTCGATCTAAACCAGCTTGCAGGAAGATCTCTCAGTCGTGCTGGCTTGCCGTTGGCCAGTCGATTTCACGTTCGCAATACTGGAGGATCAGGTTTTGCCTTCGATCCGACGAACTGATGAGAGACAGACTGGGTTGTCTGCACTGATGTCAGCAATACGACAACCAGTCAGCAAATGTTGTCGGATCAATTCTCCAGCACGCGGACGTGGCCACACTCGATACCGCCACGACCATCGACCTGGCACAGCATGCCGAGGCCGGTGGCGCGGCCGCTGTGAGTGTCCTGCCACCGATCTACTACAACGTCGATTCACTGGCAACGATGGAGCATTACCGGTTGATTGCTTCGGCGACAAAATTGCCACTGATTGTTTATCACATACCGGCGCTGACCGGCAAACAAATGAGCGTCGACGAAATGCGAAAATTGCTGGAAATCCCCAACGTGAGCGGATTGAAATTCTCCGACTACGATCATTTTACCATGCACCGAATACGACTGCTGCGCGACGATTTGATCGTCTATTCCGGAAACGACGAGGTGTTTCTGTCGGCCCTGAATCTGGGAGCGAATGGAGGCATCGGCCTGACTTATAACTTCATGCCACGGATCTACGTGGGAATCTACCAAGCGTTCCTGGCCGACAACATAGCCCGCGCTCGCGAACTTCAGCAGAAATCCTGCGCGATGATTGACGCCGGCTTCCAGGTTTACGGCATGGGCGTGGCCAAGGCCGCCCTGCAACATCTGGGATTCGACGTGGGGGAACCCCGCCGTCCTTTACGATCGCTAACGCCTGATGAAAGAAAGCTCATTACGGAACGAATGGATGTACTGGGCCTCGCACCCCGATAGTTCCTGAGAGGAGACAACTGAGGCCTGGTCACTGACGGACCGGAACCGCACAATCCCAATACCGACCGGCTTTGCAGCGACGGTAAAATCCGCATAGTGAAGCGGGAAAAGCAAATTCTGCTGTATTCGTCTCGACACCCATGTGGACGTCTTTGACGTTCATCTCTGAAATTGACCTCAGAACACGACTGACCCGGACCATTTCACATGGTCCAGTCACTTCAATCCATCGGCCATCCGACAATTCATCGCGGCACGGTTTTCCAGCGATCATTCACATCATCATCTGCACCGCCGTCTGATGATGCATACGCACCAATGAGCGAATCGTCCGGAAGTGTCGAGATCGGTTCCAGATGGAAACGCATGCGGCGGAGGGCAATGCCGTGTCTCCCGCACTCTTCCGAGACCTCCATGACCCGACCATCGGAAATATGTGTACTGGAAACGAGGACTTCGTCCACATTCTGCCGTTCGCAGATCTCCACCAAATCATCGTTGCCCCCAAGAACGCGAAGACCGTGGATGACTTTATTGATCTTCAGCCGATCGTCATCAACAAATCCAATCGGATGACAGCCCCAGCGTAAATTGTTGCGCAGTTCCCGCACCAGAAGTTCACCACCGTCACCAGCCCCATAAATCAGAACACGTTTACTCTCAGGCCGACCGAAAGCCACATCCCCCCCTGGCAGAACCCGGCGGAGTAAACGGAACATGAATCGACTCGTTGTCAGACAGGTGAATAACACAACGGCATCCAGCACCAGCACCGTACGAGAAAATCCCTCGAAGCGATAGATCAGCAGTAACGCGAGAGCGATCCCAACAGACGAAGCCGCAACCGCCTTCCCGTAGGTCAGCACACTGTCAAGACCGATGTAACGCCAGAGGCCACGATACACTCCCATCATCAGCAGTACAGGTAGTTTGACGGCTAGCAGCAGAGGAGCAAAATGCACAAGTTCCCCCCAGCCTTCATTCAGTGTTGCTCTGCCAAACAGAATTAACGAGGCCACGTACCAGGACATCAGCACAAGGACGGCGTCCAGCAGGACCTCAAACACCCGGCGTTTGTAAGAAAGATCGATGAGGAAAGCGACAAGTGGCTGGCGGCGGGCTTCGGCGACCTCGGACGCATCGTAAACAGAAACCTGCGCAAGATAGATACCGACGAGGGAGAGGATGATCGTCAGTCCGATGACCGATGCCACAGCGGTATCGATCGGAAGCCACCGGACGGCCAGTCCCAGACAACCGGAAACGACTGCCAGTCCATACAGCATTAGAACGGCACGTCGTTCGGAGAGCCCAAGCGCCACCAGTCGGTGTGAGGCATGATCGCGTCCTCCCTGCGAAATCGCTCGACCTGACATCCGCCTCACAATGGCCACCAGCGTGGTGTCAAAAATCGGAATCAGCAACACAAGGACCGGAACAACCAGCACCGGAAGACTCTGCAGACGGCCTCCGGTGATACTCAGCATCGATGTTCCAGCGAGAAAGAATCCCAGAAACATTGAGCCACAATCACCCATGAAGATGGATGCAGGATTGAAGTTGTAGACCAAAAATCCAATCAAAGCTGCAACGAATGAAGCAACAGCGACAGATTCAGCAATCTGACCATTGATCAACAGATTCGCGGTCAAAAACGAACCGGCAATCGCAGAGATTCCAGCAGCGAGACCATCCATATTATCAAGCAGATTCACTGCGTTTGTGATCCCCACCAGCCACAGGATCGTAAGTGCCATATTGATCGGCGGGAAAGGTGTCCACGGAAGAATGACTCCGCTGACACAGACGATCGATGCTGCCAGAATTTGTGCGATCAACTTTTGATAGGGTTTGATCGATCGAAGATCATCAATCAATCCAACTATAAACAGCAGACTGCCCGCAGCAAGTATGCTGCGAAACTGGAACCCATCAGGCCCCGCAACAAATGACACAACCATTACCGATCCGAAAATCGCTATGCCGCCGCAGAGCGCAGTCGGAGTCTGATGCCACCGATCTTCACTCGGTTGAGCAACCAGGCTGCAACGTCTGGAAAAACTGCGGATAATCGGCGTCAAAACGACACAAAGACCGAATGCAGCAGCAACGGGAATAATGTGCAGAGAGTCCAAGTCGCGAATTCCGCTGTTGCGAATTACGAAGATATTCACCGGAACTGTCAGTATTTTACCTTGCTACCACTGACGGTTCGATGCTCGTTCTTTCAAACTCGATGGTCTTCTACAGGATCTGCTCAGACGTAACGGTTAGGCAGACCTCGATCAGGCCATTGATGCATGAAGTCTCAGAGACACGACACGACACGACACGACACAACATATCATCAAAACTCTGTTCTCTGGGGACGTCGCCAGAGTTCTGTATCTTTCCAGAGTCCTCCGAATCCCATCCGAACCGATAGCATGACTGCTTCCGTTACATCTCCAGAAGTGTAGAAAGGGAAAAGGCACATTCTACTTTTCTTCGGGGTGAAGAGGGATTTAACGATCAAAATGCCGTACACCGGGCAGTGCCGTTCAGAATTCCTGGGCGGAAACATGCCTATTTCGCACGTGATCGCAGACACCGGCCCACGTTTATGATGTCATTGCATGACGGATCAACATTCAACGAACCAAAAACACCTGCCTCCGAAGCCCTTAACAGCGTTGCGCACAGGAGAGAATCAGCCGTCGCGAGATCCGTCATCCGGACCCAGCGATTCATTGAGTACGTTGACCAGTTCACGCAGTCGTCCAACAGCTTTCCGATTGAACACAAATGACAATCGCGGCAGGTCCTGCAGGTGTTCATCGTCTGCTTCCAGGCGATGCGTCGATGCCTTTTGGATCCGGCCGGATTCGACAATATCGCTGAACTCTTCGTTGAGTCGCTCGACCAGGTCATTGTCCGGTTCGCTATGCAGTCTCAATATAAGTCGATCTCGTACGAATCTCATGCTGTTGTACACGCTGTAGAATCCCAACACCTCTTCGACAGCTTCTTCCACATCGTCTGTGACTTTGAACAACGACATGTCGCTCGGTGAAATCATCCCCTGATCCATGAGTTCCGTGGTGACAAATTCCAGCCAGCTCGCCCAGTAAGTTCCCCCAGGCTTATCAAGGAACACCAGCGGCATCAGGTCACGTTTGCCAGTCTGCACAAGTGTCAGTGTTTCAAAGGCTTCGTCCTGCGTTCCAAACCCTCCTGGACAGGACACCACGGCGTGCACTTCTTTCACAAACAATAATTTCCGAGTGAAGAAGTATTTCAGGTTCACCAGCTTCGGATCACCATTGATGACAGGATTGGCTTCCTGTTCGAACGGCAGCAAAATATTGAGCCCCATGGCCATCTCTCGGCCGGAACCCTGGTGGGCAGCCTCCATGATGCCACCCCCTGCACCGGTGACCACCATCCAGCCTTCTTCCGCCATACGCCTGCCATACAATTCCACCTGATGCCAGACGGGGTCATCCGGCTGAGTCCTCGCTGACCCGAAAACCGTCACCTTCCGATCACGTCGGTACGGCGTAAACACTTTGAATGCGTATCGCAGCTCACGCAGGACGCGGCTGAGTATTTTCAGGTCACCCCGTGTTGCTTTGTCGGCTGCCAGCAGGTCGGCTGTGTCTTTGATTTCGCCAATGAGTTCCGAATGCTGAGTCAGTTCCGACAGGTGTTCAATGACATCCAGTTCAGAGGCCCGGGTGTGTCGCAGATATTTCCTTTTCACGAGGCTCAGCTTCCTCCTGGACGCTTCAAGCGAACGCTACAAACCAGTCTGAGAGACACTTGCTCATCGGATCAGGAATCGATCGCCTGCATGGCTTCCTGTCGTGTGTCATAAATCGCCCAGATGGTATCGAGTGCCGTGATCTTCAGTAACTCTCGGGCCATCTCATTAGCCCCGCAAAGGACCAGTTCACCACCTCGACGTTTGAGAAACTTGTGGCATCGCAGAATCAATGCAAGGAATACGGAACCGAAATAACCCACCCGAGTAAGGTCGAAGACGACCATCGGCACGTCCTGGCTCGCAAGGGGTTCCATGACGACGTCGGCAGCCTGCTCCACCAGGTCCCACTGAAGGGACTCCACGCTGGCCGCAGGCACAACCACAACGGTATTACCATGCCATTCAATGTCAAAGCTTTCAAAGACCTCAGACACAACACCGACCTTTCTCTCAGTCAATCGATCCGGAGAGACCCGCAGCAGAAGCCTAGCATATAGCTGGTCTGTCCCACCAGCCCGCCGGACTTCTGCCAACTGAATAAAGAGTTTGCCATGTGAAACCATATTGCGACACTTAGTCGCTGCGCAGCTACGCTGGATGCTCATCTCATAGCGTGTTTATTCCACGGCACTCACGCTTTCCTCTCCAGGAGGGAACGTAATGCCCAATGGAAATGCCATTAATCCTGCGTGCGAGTGGAATCCCTCCGATTGTCCGCAAACGGCATCAAGCCGCTCTGGACTGACCACCGTGACGAGTGATGAAATTGCCACGTTCGTCGATTTCCTCAAAACAAACCGAAAGCCGTTTGGACACGCCTGATTCTTCCATGGTCACCCCATACAGAACGTCCGTAACCGACATCGTGGGTTTTCGATGAGTAATCATAATGAACTGTGTAGCATCGCGAAAATCTTTAAGCACGCCTACGAAACGACTGATATTCGCATCGTCCAGCGCCGCATCAACTTCGTCCAGCAGACAAAATGGACTCGGACGACTGCGGAAAATTGACAAGAGCAGTGCAACTGCTGTGAGTGTTTTTTCGCCACCACTCAGTAGCGTAATACTCCGCAGTTCTTTTCCAGGTGGCCGAGCAACCACATCGATCGAACAGTCCAGCACTTCGTCCGGATCTTCAAGAACCAAATCGGCTTCCCCACCGCCGAACAGGCGCCGAAATATTTCCTGAAAATGTTCCTGTATACACGAAAACGATTCCATAAACATTCGTCGACATTCCGCGTTGATTCGACGCACCATGTCTCTCAATGTATCGCGTGCGGCTTCGAGATCTCGCAACTGCGAATGCAGACGTTCAAAACGCGTTTCCAGCTCGACAAGATTTTCCAGGCTTTCTGTACCGACGTTGCCGATCTTCCTGAGTTGGCGACGCAGCCGATCAATTCGCTGTTCAACTGATTCCCGCAACTCTGCGTACTGTGCAGCATCATGCAGAATCGCAGAGACTTCAGGTGAATCAACCGTCAGTTCGACAGCGGATGGGGATCCTTCATCGGCACTACTGTCATTATCCCCGGCATTCTCAACAGTCGTCAGCTGACTGAGCCAGACTGCCAATGCTGAACGGCCCTGCTGTACGGCCTCCTCGACAGAGATCTGATATTCATCTTCGATGCGTTCGGCAGCCGTTTTCAGCTGATGTTTGATTTCGTTAATCTGTAATTCCAGTTCGTGATACCGCCGCTCATGACTCGTATATTGTTCACGTACTTCGGTTTCTCGTTCATTAGCTTCCTGTCGGCGAGCTCGGAGCAATTCCCGGGTTGATCCATGCGCATCGACCTGGGCTGCCATCCGGTCGTCATTCACACAGAGCTCGGCTAACTCGGCCCGGACATTCAGTTTCGCCAGTGTAAGATCCAGCACGCGAGACTGACCGGCACTGAGTCGTCGTTCTGCTTCCCGCTGCTGCAGACAACGTTCATTCAGGTCGTCACGCAGACGTATCGCTGCCTCCTGAAGTGAAAGGGTACGTTCCTCCAGTCGAGTAAGTTCCAGACTGAATTCTGTTCGTCCCTGTTTCAGTTCTTCCAGTTGCTGCTGACCTTCGGTCGCGGCCGCTTCCTGTTTTTCCAGGTTGTCGTGAAATTCCTTCAGCTGAATTTCACCAGCTCTGTGTTTGTCGCTGGTCGTACTTCGCAGAATATCCAGCGATTCCCGTTCCTCGTGAAGCTGCTTTCGCTGAGTCTCAAGACGTTCGATGCGTTGTTCGGAGAACGTAACTGACTGCTGCGTTTCAGCTGTGTCCTGCTCCGCTCCGCGACAACGCTCGGTGGCTTCAGCAACGGCCTGTCTGGCGGCTGCAAGATGTGAATCATTCGCCTCTGACTCACCCGCGAGACGCTGGAGCTGCAGCTCACGTTCCTCGATGAGATGTTCAGTCCGATTCAGTTCATTTTTCAACCGACGCAATTCACTTTTACGCGAAAGGACTGCTGACTCGCTGCGAACCATTCCGCTATGCAGAGTGCCGTCATTTTCGACCAGTTCACCCTGTGGAGTGACCGCCCGTACCGTACCCTTCGATTCCTGCACAATTCGCACGGCGTCAGACAGTGACTTTACGACCCACGTATCGGCAAGTAACAATGAAGCCAGATGAGGTATATGACGTGGAGAACGAGCAAGACTGTCAGCTCTGCCGATCACTCCCGACTGACCGGTCAGTGATGGCGTCTCTGTAGGCGAAAAAACTGATTGTCGCGATGGAATATTGGTTTGGCCGTCAACCCAGGTGACATTGAGCTCTGGAGAAAATTCACCAGCCATCGCACCGGTACCGATATCATCAAGCCATTCCAAATCAAATTCAGGCAGTCGAAGCGGGTCGTTTCTTTCGCCTGCGGCATCTGAGTCTCTGCCGGAATCCGACAAAGACAGATCATCGCTAACCGGAAGAGGGCCGGCTGATTCCAGCGAGACAAATCCAACTCGACCATTGATTCGGCAACGTCCGGTACTCAGGTAATCCACCAGCGGTTCCATACGATCGATGACCAGCAGTTGCGCCCGCCCGGAAAGGGCAACTTCCAGTAATGCGGCCTGGGACATATCAACATCGAGCAGATCGGCGACACTTCCACGGATCAGGGTCCAGGGAGGCTCTGTTGACGTTTCGGCTCGGTTGAGGATTTCCCGGACTCCAATTCCGAAACCCTCCTGTCGTTCTTCCAAATCCTCCAGGACTGAACGTCGTGCCAGCGATGCGCTCCGTTGTTCACGCTGTTCCGCAAGTGAATCGCGCGACGCCAGTTGTTGCATCGCAATTGATTCCTGATCTGCCCGAATTTGACTGGCGTTGTCCTGAGCGTCCCGAAGAGCATCAGCTGCTGCACTTCGGGACTCGATCTGCTGAATCAACTTTTCACGCAGACGAGCGCATTCATCCGACTGTTGCTCATGCGATGTGTTCAACTCACCTAATCGCCGAACCACAGCATCCTGTTCGGAACGTAACGCCGTCATGCGACTGGATAATGCCGAGTTTTCGTGCACCTGCTGCAGCACCTGCTCACGCGCGGACTCAATATTCAGCTGGAGCTGTTCCAGCCTGTCGCCCTGCTGATTCAGCTGCGCCGTTCCAGCGTTCTGCTGTGCTCGATTCTCCTTGAGCTTTGCCTGCTCCAGCTCAAACACACGTGAAATGTGACGTTCCTCCTGTTCAGCTTCCGTGACCCGACCATCCATTACTGCCAGCTGACGACTCAGTCGCTTTAGCTCCAGCTCCAGTTCGGTCTCACGAGTTGACTGATGTCGCAGAGTGGTTTCCAGGCTTGCGATTCGGCTCCGCAGTTCGGCACGTTCGGATTCCAGTGTTCGAATTTCTTCGTCAATTCCATTGAGTGCGATTTCAGCGTCGCGTGATCGCTGTTCAGCCTGTCCCCGGTGATCTCCCATCTCCTCCAGCATCGCTGACGCATGATCCTGCTGTGCTGCAAGCTCCTGCTGAACTGTCTTCTGACGACGGTAATCATCACTGACCATTCCCACCCATAATGCTTCAAGTTCAGACGAGACTTCATGAAAACGGGACGCGCGCTGAGCCTGACTCCGAACGGCCCCAACCTGAGATTCGACCTCGTCCACAATGTCCGTCAGACGTAACAGATTCTGCTCCACACGTTCGAGCCTCCGCGTCGCCTCGGTCCTTCGTGCTTTGAAGCGAGCAATGCCGGCAGCTTCCTCAAAGATCAAACGGCGATTCGAAGCATTTGACTGCAAAATCTGATCTACACGCCCCTGCTCAATGATACAATAGGCAGCCGAACCGGCGCCTGTTCCCGAAAACAAGTCGCGAATATCTTTTAGCCGTGCCGTATTCCGATTAATCAGATACTCGGAATCACCGGATTGCCACAGTCGCCGACCGATCGTGACTTCGTCCACGTCGGCTGGCAGAAATCCGGAGCGGTTGTCGAAGACCAGAGTCGCTTCCGCAAACTGCGCCGGCCCTCGACCCGAAGAGCCATTGAAAATGACATCCGTCATTTCTTTGCCGCGAAGACTCCTGGGACTCTGATCTCCCAGAATCCACTTGATCGAATCAACGACATTGCTCTTGCCGCTGCCGTTCGGGCCGACCACTCCGGTGATGCCGGTGGAGAACTCGAATACAGTCTTATCGGCAAAACTCTTGAAGCCGAATAATTCCAGCGACCGGAGCATTTAGAAACGATCGGAATCAGGTGAATGTCGACGGGGATGTAAAATAAAGCGACCGACGTCGGATTCAGTCTACCGGTCGGCCCTCACAGATCGGGAAACGACTTGCGACTAAAATTCGTACTGGCTAAATGGATTTCTCATCAATCGATTCAGAATCCCTGCGGAACTCCGCTGGTTGCCGAAGAATTCCTCAGAATCGGGCTCTACGTCTGATTCAACAGTTGAGTCAAGCTGTGAGGACGCATTCAAAATGTCAGACTCCGATTGGTCCGTCGGTTCCATTGAAGGCTCTCCACTGGTTCCAGAGGCTGCTCCGTTGCTGTCCTGAGACGGATTGCTGAATGTCGTCAGGTTAAGATCCCTGTCCTCACCGTCTGTTGGCACATCCTCAATGCGATCGAAGATACCTGGTGTTCTGGATGGAGTTCCTACCTTCCTGCCTGTTTCCAATTCGTCACCACTCATTTTCTGGATGTAAGTCCGACCACCCTGCGGCAGTCGATCAATACCGAGTTCTCCCGCGAGATTATCCTGTTGTTCGGCCTCAATCATAAACTGGACAACATCCGGGTACGCCGCTTTCATTTCACCCACTGCCTTCAGGATATCAACCAGCCTGCGGCTGCATGTTCGACGTACGGTCTCCTGTCCAAGCTGATACCTTGAGATTTCGACGGTCTCATCGCCGTCGTGACCGATAACTCGAATCCGGTTACCCACGTTCAATACTGCCGGCAGCAACAGTTTTTGATTCGTTCCGAAAACCACAATTTCGGGACTGCGCCGTCGGGCCAAATGCACTGCAGGTGTTCCGTTGGAATCAATTTGCCGCAAAATGAATCGATTTTTAAATCGCATGGTATTAAGGGAACGGTCGTTATCGTTCATTTCGGAGATGGCTCGAACGGCTCCATAACGTGCTTCCAGTGACTTTGTGCTGAGAAGTTCGCGGAGTGCCAACATCGACTGAGCAGTGTCCATCGTTGACAGCGCTGCCAGTGCATAAACGCGAAACGCCGGTTCGTCGCGTGCGGCCGCTTTAAGAATTTCAACGGCTTCTGACTCCTGCGAATCCTGAAGGTATGCAAGTGCTTCCGCCGCAAAGAATCGCACATCGTCGTACGATGATTTCAGCCCCATATGCAGAAACGCTTTCGCGTCATTTCCAACAGCCTCCAACTGAACAGCTGCCAGCGCTGACGACTCAGGTATGAGCAGACGTTCGGACAGTCCTTCCAGTCTCAACCGTCGGGCAACTTCGTTCTCGGCCACCGGAATACAACGAATGACATGATGGAAGCGAGGAAAATTGTTTCTGTAAACCGGATGAGGATGCAGTTTGATCAAAGCGTCGGTTTTGGCTACCGCTAGGGGCTGCTGACGCCCGAACCTGTCATAACGCTGAAAACGCGCCGAGACCGCATCAGCAATCTGCTTTGACTTTCGGATACTCTGAAAACGCCTCCGAATTACGATATCCAGTTCGCGGTTCGTTGTGGCGATCGCGCCACCAGGAATACTTCCTCTACCCATGAGTCCTTTTGTTTCGGCGCTACCTTCGGATGCTCCGAAGGCTGTCAGTACCGGCCCCTCGGCGATCGCATATTCGTCGCCCCTGTGCGTACCATGACCGCGGACTTCCGTTTCTTCAAATAGTCGAGTCGCCAGCAGATAGCCCCCTTTGAGACTGCTCGCCTTTGTATTTGCCGGTAACAGCACTCGCACATCAAAAGGCTGCCCCTTGCGTACAAAGGCCGGCAAATATGCCGTGACAACCACCATGGCTGTATTGGGACTGCCCAGAATTTTGGACGGCGACGGGATCTTCCGTCGAGCCATCTCTCTCTGGAGGGTGCTTCTCAGCGATGACGGCGGCGGATCGCCTCCAGTGCCGTCGAGGTTGACGACAAGCCCGATGCCACGAAGTGGTACCAGCGTGTTTCCCTGGACGCTGGTGTAGTCACCCAGCAGCGGAGTTTTGAGTGAAGTGTCAAAGTCGTCAGATACACTCGTTTTGACCGTGTCTTTGTCGACCGAATCACCCCGAACGAACTCCGTGAATCGTGATGTAATTCCGTTCGACGGCAACTGCAGCAGACTACTGGTACACCCGCAGCAAATGAAAACGATGGCGCCAAGAAGCAGGAATACGATATGCCGGGCATCGTGCTGAAAATCAGGATCAGCGTTCATGGGAATATTTCCGGCATAAAGGCCAACGCAGTCACTCGTCCTGACGATCACCATTGATTAAACGGCAATACATCAACGTAAGCGAATACTGTGAGAACAGGGCGTACTGGAAGGCTGCAACGCAACAAAAGGAGATCGCAAACGCGATGTATTGAAAAGGAATGTTGTGTTCGGAGGCGGTTTCCCTCCAATCGGAGTGAGACGCCGACTGGTCCGATCGGTCAACCGCCCTCCGGACACAAAACCATGGGGGAGAAGGAAACACACTACGATGCAGTTGAGGCAATGGTCAAGACGCTTCAACGTGATGACCGAGGCATTCAGTCAGCCATGTGGCATTTAGGCGTCTGTACCGGCAAAAACCTGCTGCGAGCGTGGATCTCCGGCAGCACATTTAAAACCAACCCGCAGGTTGTGCGTCTGACCACGTAAATCCGCCGAAGCTGCAGCGTGAGCCGGATCCTTATCCATTCCTTAAAAGGTAAACAGCGACGGTCGCCGGTACCGAAATGTATGCTTGTAAAAAAGGGAAGGATGGACAGAGCTGTGTGCAATTGGCCAACGCCATAGCGAATCCCGGCGTAGTCGAGGAACAGTGACGCTGTTCATTCTTGCGCACCGAACAGAAAACCTCTTAACCACAACAGTCAACACAACTTACGAGTTTTCGCGGAGTCCGCGAAGTTGGGACATTCCTGTGACAGATTCAAATGCTTCACCTCCGGAATCTACAGACAATCCTCCGTCCCCTCCTCCCGACGATGACTCGGAACGTGGGATAGGTAGTGCGTGGACTGCTTCCGGCGATGATCTCCCTGAGCTGGAGGAATTGACACCCGAACTTGTAGAAGAAGAGGCAATACGTGGCGACTTCATGCTGCGAGGCGCCGTAATTCTTCTGGCGGTACTGTTCGGTTGCGGACAAATTGCAGACAGCACGGGTCTGGTCCACATTCGGTCCGGTACCTTCATGCAGTCAAACGGTTTCCTGCCTCCGCGGACGGACGTATTTTCTATCGCAAACGAGGATCAGCCAACGGCAAATGTCAGCTGGCTGTTCGATCATTTGATCAGTGTAATTTGGTCCTTGGGCGGTGCGCAGGGCCTGACGATTTTCAAGGCATGCATTGGTGGCCTGATTGCCTGGCTGCTGACTCGTATTTCACTAGCCGGATTACCGACCTGGTGGAATTCTATATGCGGAGTAATTGCCATTGCCGCCTGTGCGTCTGATCTGATGCCAATTACAGATTTGGTGACGCTGTCCGGACTGATGGTGATCCTCTGGTTGCTGCATGGTGCGTTTGAGGACAATGTTGATGGGTTGATCTGGAAAGCTCCCCTCACGATCGCCATATGGGCTAACATGGATCCACGTGCGTGGATTGGTGTCATTGCACTGCTGCTCTTTAGCGCAGGACGCAGTTTTGCAACTGTCGCCAGCGATGCTCGATCAACAGCAGCACCTGCCTTGATGTGGAAAATTTCCGGAATTTCCGTTGCGGCATTGTTAATCAATCCTTTTCCCGTCGCATCTCTGTTGTCGGTGATTCAGACATACCAGATCGAATACCCGGCGCTTCGGGCACTGTATCCGCTGAATGCGGATACAGTCACACTTCTCGATGGGCGGACAGAGTATTATTCCCTGTTCAATTACAACGGATGGGGTGGATTCGAGTTTGGATATGTGGCGGCAATCTTAGTGATTCTCTTCGCTGTGGTTGCTTTAGTCCTGTCCAGGGATCGACGTGATGCCCCATGGACCTTCCTCCTGACCGGTTTCATTGTCCTTGCAGCTTTGACCATTCATGAATTAGCAGTCGCAGCACTCGTTGCTGCTGCTATCGGCGGGACGGTCGGTCAAAGGTGGTATCAAAAGACGTTTCCTCAGGAATATACAGTCAATCCGTCTGAAGTTCTGTTTTCACGAGCGGGGCGGGCGCTCACGGTCTTTTCATTTGCTGCTCTCGGATTTCTCGTGGTGACTGACCGCCTGCCTACTCGTACACCGGTGGGTTCAGGGTTTACAAAGGATCTGCAAACAACACTGCTGACGCTCCAGAAACAGTTGCAGCTGCTGCCCGAAGAATCGCGTGTGCTGCACTCGCGCGTGGATCTTGGCAATTTTCTGATCTGGGCCAATCGAAAGAGTTATATCGACACTCGGGTTTCGCTGTTTGGCTCACCGGACGCGCCAGATTCAGCAACTCGTCGTTACCTGGATTTACGTCGGGAAACATTCGAAGCAGGGCGAGCATTAGCAAACAAGGATCTCGATTCCAATTCCGAAGATTCGGATAGTCAAAATGCTGCAGATGACCAGCCTCAGGCAACTGTGGACACCGACAGCGAAATACATCAACAACTGCAGACGGAAGGCATTACGCATTTCATTGCCGGTTTGTATCCACCCGAAGAACCGCACCTGAATACAATAATGGCGCTGAGCGCCGATTCCGCATCCTGGCGATTAACCAGTTTGGAGTCCTCATCCGCTGTATTCGACTATCTGCCCACAGGCGATACAGCAGACGATGCAAAACCATTTGATCTGACAACATCCACTTTTCGTGACGTTGAACCAACCACGGAATTTCGATTTGAGTTCGCACGCGAAAAAGGATTCTACGATCGCTACCTCTATCGAACTCGAACGACTTATCCGGAAGAATTGAGAGTAGCGCGTCTGCATTTGGCCATGGCTGACAGTCCGTCAACACTGATGACCGCAATCCGGGCGGCAAACCGGCTTGTGACCCAGGATGATCAGAACGCGAACGGTTTCTATTTTCTGGCGTACGCCTACGCTCGCCTGGCAGATCTGGAATCCCGGTATGTACAGCAAACAAATGGTCGGTACGCCGAGGACATGAGATATATGCAGATTGTGATGGCCGGTCGACAGGCGGTCACAATTGATCCAGAGCACGTATCTGCCTGGAATTTACTTTATTCCGTTTATGTTCAACGGGGAAAACTTGACCAGGCACTCGAGTGTCTCAACAACGCACTGCCGTTGCTGGAACGCGGTGTGGCCGACGGTGCTGCGGGCGACCAGCAGCGTCAAAACATAACACAGCTTCAGGAGACACAGGAACGACTCAGAGATGCTGTGACACGTATGGAAGTCCAGGTGGCAGAAGAATTGCAACAGGTGCTGTCCCAGAATCCTGCCGAGGTGGCCGCACAGAAATACGCGATTGCTGCGAGGGCTGCATCACAATCACAAGCCCACCTCGGTGAGGCTTTGAGACAGTTGCAACAGAATCGAAGCACCCTCGAACAGGCTCCCCAAATCTTTGGAACGGCAGAGACGCTGCGCGGTCGACTGTTACTGGAAACCGGAGCATTGCAGTCCGCTTACGAACTGTACATGCAACTGGATGCAATGGCCAACAACGAATCCCAATCGGAATCCCAGACTTACCCCTGGACCACCATGTCAATTTTTGCCCAAATCGGACTGGGTTCGTATGCCAACGCAGCCGATCGAATGGCGACATACGCCAACCAACAGAAGATGACAATCAACAATCCGGGAGTTCATGCCCGCTCGATGGCCACACTCCCGCTCGTAGCCTCTATTGAAACCACGTTGCGTTCAAGTGCAGTGACTCAATGGCCATTGTCGCAGTTGATCCAGTGCCGTGTCCCGATGAGTTCAGCACCGATCACCCATGTTGTGCCGCGCTTCCTCCAGGCCATGATTGAGATCGAAGGAGGCAGCGTCGACGCTGCACGGATCAACCTGCAAAGCGTGCTCACCGAATATGGAGTAACGCCTTACCGGGCAATTGCCCGCTTGTATCTGACATTGCTGCAGGAAGACTTAGACGATTTTGCAGTACAGAATTCAATGAATGCCTGGGAGGACTGGCCGGATCCCGAGTTTGTCACGGTCACGACTGACGACCAAGCAACGGAAGACCAAGCAACGGAAGAACAAGCAACGGAAGACCAAGCAACGGAAGACCAAGCAACGGAAGAACAAGCAACGGAAGAACAAGCAACGCCGTCGGAGTGATGGTCGAGACAAAGCGTTTTGATTGTTTCTGGACTCACGATGTGTCCGGTTTCCGAACCTATTCGGCCACCGGAGGCTCAATACCCCCCATTGCGTCAAACATCCTGCCAACGCCCGGCTTGAAGACATCGCCAACCAGAATGTCAACCAGATTGGAATGAAACTGAGGGTGCTCTTTCAGAAAGGAAGCAAAGCTGAAATCGGTTGCATAAAATGCATAGACCAGCTTGCGGAAATTTTCAATACCCTGCTTGTACAATGGTTGCCACTGACCCAGACGGGCAGCAGACGTATCACCCCGCTCCAGCGCTTCGTGGATTGAGTCAGCTGCGAATTCACCTCCCTTCAGCGCAAGGAAGACCCCACTGGAATAGACCGGATCGACAAATCCAAATGCGTCGCCGACGAGTAGCCAGCCGGCACCAGCTCCGGTACCGGCGTAGTAAGAGAAGTCACGTGTCGTCAAAAACTCTCCACATTGTTCTGCAGCAGTGAGTCGCCGGCCCATCGCCGGACAGCGTGCCAGTTCGCGGGCAAAGGATTCCGCAGGAGTTCCGGTATCCTTTCCGAACAGATATGGAATATCTCCCGTACAGCCAACGCTGACCAGATCATCCGGAAGTGGGATGTACCAGAACCAGGATTTCTTGCCTTCGGTCTGCATGATCAGCGTGGCACCTTCGTCGCGACCGGAGTCACGCTGTGCGCCACGAAAGTACCCCCAGATCGTTCCCTTTCTGAGATGCGGATCTCGAATGCGGTCCCTGCGTCGATTGCTTATAAACGCAGACTGGCCGGTCGCATCGACGATCACAGTGGCCGAAACCGTTGTTTCAGTTCTTGTGCCATTCTTGTTTTTTAACTGAACCCGCACCCCAGTCGCCCGATCACCGTCAAACAGCACCTCGATAACCTGTGCGGAAGTATGTACCACAGCACCAAGTTCGTGTGCCCGGTCAAGAATCATCCGATCAAACTCACTGCGAATAACCTGCCAGGTAACACTGCTTTCGTGGGGTTTATGCAGATCGAAATAAAAAGGAGCCGACTCTCTGTACCCATCACTGACGAATTGAACGCTGTATTTGCGAGGAAATGCCGACTCAGTCAGTTGTTGCAGCAGACCCAGGCGTCGCAATGTCCACCAGGTTTCCGGAATCAGTGATTCGCCAACGTGAAACCTGGGGACTGAGGATCTTTCCAGCAGGAGAACGCGATGACCATATTCCGCAACAAGTGCAGCCGTGGTCGCACCTGCCGGACCTCCACCAACAACAATCACGTCCCATTCCCCAGCCACCGACGGCAGGTAATCAACTGAGGTTTGAGGGGTCACTGGATTCATGAGTTCACAACTAACGAAACATCAACTGCCACAGAGCCTGGATCAGTCAGGACAACGGGGATGACACTTCAAACAAATCCACTGCCGGTCGGCCATCGCAAAAGATCGTTGCCATCCGACCGTACGTGGTTTCACTCTCGTTCATTTGCAGATAGTGCGCCAGTCCCGGACCGGCAGTCAGCTCGATAATTGCACCCAGGTCGATGTGTCGCAACACGTTGTGCTGGATCAGCACTCGTCCCATTGGAATTTTTTGGGATTCGATCTCCTGCCGCACGGAATCCGTTACGAAACTAAAGTTGAACCGGACAATTCCAAACTGCACAACTTCCCTCGTGAGTTCATTGCGCAGCAAAATTTTACGGCAATACAAATCGTCAACGAACCGCGAATCAATGACTTCAACTTCAACAGCGCAGTCATGGTAGGATTCCATGGTCACGGTCATATGATGTTCGTGAACCAGCATACGGTGATACGGTCCCGGTGCCGCTTCCCGTGCCACATGCCGAGCCTGATGATACAACGGGTCATATTCAGTTTCGGGAAACAGGGATGCAAGCTTTTCGAGTTCAATGAGTGGATTCACGTTGATATTGACCGGAGATGATTGACTAACGGTGGAAATTGACTGACGACGGATCAGGTGTAGCGGACCGCACGGTGCTCTTCTTCGAAGTATTCCGGCAGCAGACTGTCAACCTGCAACAGTCCCCGTCGGGTGAGTTCCACCCGATCACCATGGACCGTGAGATAACCTGCGGCGCACTGATTGTCGAATGCCTGTCGAAACTCATTCAGAATGTCTACGCCGAATTTTTCCGCAAAGGGTGCAGCCTGAAGATGCCCTTCCTTCATTTGCAGCACCATTTCACGGATCAGCAGTTGTCTCACAGATGGCTGCAAAGCTCGATTCAGTGGCAATCGTCCCTCACTGACCGCGACCATATAATCTTCAATAGCATCCAGATTCTGATAGTGAACACCTTGAAAATGGCCAAAAGAGGACACACCGGTTGCGATGAGATCGCAGCCGCGCCACACGTTGTCTCGATAAACAAATTGATCCGATTGCGGATCTCTTACAAGCTCGTTGCCGCTGGAAATGTGATAACCGGAGTCAAGCAGACGGTCCATTGCCCGACTGACCCATTGCCTTTTCTTTGCCCAGTCTGCAACCGGAGAAGCGACACCCTGGTCGCGCATCTCTTTTGAATACACTGTATTGAACGGCAGTTCCATCTGATAGATCGTGATGTTGTCGGGACACAGTTCAACGGACTTGTTGATGCAGCGTTCCCAGTTATCGTCTGACTCTCCTGCCATGCCTGCAATCAGATCGATGTTGACCTGAGCGAAACCTACCTGCTGAATCCACTCCCAGGCTCTATGGATTTCGGGTGACAAATGCGCCCTGCCATTCTGCTCAAGAATTTTGTCATCGAAATTCTCGACTCCCAGTGACAGCCGAGTAACACCGATCTCACGGAGTGTTTTGAGCTTGTCGAGGCTGAGTGTACCGGGTTCACATTCAAACGTCACTTCGCGGGCACGATCCCAGGACACGTGGGCTGACATGCGGTCACGCAGCGATCGGAGTTGCCGGGAACTCAGATAGGATGGAGTACCTCCTCCGAAATATACAAACAGCAGTTCGCGGTCGGTCAGACCTCGTCGCTGGCTGACGAGATCGATTTCCCGAATCAGACTTTGGACGTAGTCCTCGATCGCCTTCGCGTTCTGATTGGTATACACGCGAAAATAGCAGAATTTGCAGCGTTTGCGACAGAATGGAATATGAATGTACAGGCCCAACGGACAATCCGACTCGGGCGGAGAATTCAGTGCCTGTTCGAGCTTTGGAATGTGAGTCTGGTCCCAAAGCGAGAACGGGGGATAATTCGAGATGAAGTAACTGCCGAGTTCTGTGGTTGACGACGTGTCGGTAGTCATGGGATACGGTAAAACTCGATAGGCGTTCTATTTGCCTGACGGCGACTCCCGAACGGTCCAACACATGGGGAAGACGCATGATAGCAGGCAGATTCTTATCCAGATCAACAGAAAAAGGATGACTGTCGTCCGGCCTGTCCGAAACCACGCAGTCGTTCAAAATGAGATGATTGTCAAAAATTTTTGAACAAGATTGTCCACTGATGCTGACCTCGACAGGCCCTGGTTGAATAAACCCCAACTACTCAAAACACAATAGTCGCCCATTGCCGGCATCTTCTCCAACAACCATACATTTCTCACCGATGGCCATTCCAGCGCTAATGGGATGGCCTGCATGGTACTTCCAGATTTCTTTCCCGTCATCCAGCGAGAGACCATAGATATTTCCATCACCTGCCCCGAAGAAGACGCGGGAATCGACCACCGCTGCCGAACAGTCAATTCGAGCATTGGTCGGAAATTTCCAGCGAGACCTGCCCGTTTTGCGATCGATCGCATGCATCACCTTGTCGTGCGATCCTACAAGAATCAGATCGTTCGTCGCCACTGCTGATGCATGAATCGACAACTGGCGATCGCCCTCATAACGCCACAAAACCTCGCCGGTTTTCCAGTTCAGTGCCGTCATCACGCCACTGTGGGAACCCACATATAACGAATCGCCGACAACCGCCGGTGAAGCGATCAAATAATCGTTCATATCAACTGCCAGAACCTCCTCACGATTCCGGAGATCGATAACTCTCAACTGTGAATCACATCCCGACACAAACGTAAAATGATCGACGATTGCCGGCGAGCAATTGATACGATCGCGCGTCTGAAACCTGTCGATTTCTTTACCATCCAGTGACAGGAAATACAGGAACGAATCGTGTGACGCAAGAATCAATTGATCATTCCAATAGCCGACTCCACCGGCAATCTCCGCTCCAGTTTCGAAAGGAGACGACCAACGATGCTCGCCAGACTCAATATCAATCGCGTGCAGGAATCCGTCTTCATCTCCTGCATAAACAGTATTACCCACCACGAGCGGGGCAGCCTTGAAGCCCGGGGCAAACTCATTTTCGTCCCTGCTGTTGATGGAGCGACATTTCCACACCACATTTCCGGTGCGGCGTTCTAGACAGTACAAATAACCTTCGAGTGCCGGCGCATAGACAAAGTCCCCGGCAATCGCACATGTCCCCACCCACCCATCTTTGGATTTCAGTTCCCACAACAATTCGGGTCGAGCTGACAAAGTGGTCTGAGCCACACCACGCTGATCCGGTGTGCCTCGAAAGGAGGGCCACCCTTCTAAAACACTGGACGTAACATCATGGCATAAAGCGATTTCCGGAATTAAAAACCCTGCTGCCCCGATGCAAAATGAGCTCAGAATCGTGCGACGATCGAAGTGCCGCATCACAGAATCTCCCTTACACAGAAATGCCTCAACCAACATGTTTGGCAGCGGTGGTCCCGCTCGCCATAGCATTTATATACACCTGACGAAAATCGTCAGCATCCATTTTTCGGGGATTGAACGTCCCGGTCCACTGTTGCGACGCTTCTTCAGCCAGAGTTTGCATGTTTTCCAGCAGTTCATGCTCTTCGGCCAACTCGGAAAGGCAGTTCGGCATATCGGCCCTCGTCAGCAGTTCGGTAAACCGATCTGCCAGCTTCCGTGAGGCAACCTCCGGTGAATCCGTTGACTCGGCCCAGCCCACCGAGATCGCAAGATCCTGATACAACTCTCCAACGGCTGACGTATTCCATCGAATCACATTGGGGAGCAACAGCCCAACGGCGCGCCCGTGAACTGTACCAAAGTGAGCTGTGAGCGGATTTGCCAGGGCATGTGCAGCCCCGAGCATGCTGTTTTCAATCGCCGTTCCGGCAAAGTGCGCCCCCAGCTGCATACGTCCTCGAGCTTCCAGATCGTAGGGATTATCCAGCACCGCCGGAAATGCGTGTGCCAACAGAACCCATGCCTGTCGGGCAAACATCTGGGACACTGGGTTACGATTTTTTGTCACGAAACTTTCTATCGCATGCGTCATTGCATCGATGCCGGTCACCGTCGCCACTGAGTGCGGCATTGTGACGGTTAGTTCCGGATCCAGAATTGCTGCTCGGCACGCTGCCCTGGGATCACCACAGGGCATCTTCATGTGAGTTACAGGATCGGCAATAACTGCAAACGATTGTGCCTCACTTCCTGTTCCGGCGGTAGTTGGAATGGAGACCATGGGGAGCATTGGTGCTTTTGCTTTGCCGACACCCCGATAGTCCTGCATTTGACCGCCACTTGTGAGCAGGAAATTGGCCCCCTTAGCGCAATCGATGCTGCTGCCTCCTCCCAGCCCGACGATGAAATCGACCTTGTTCGGTCGAGCGAACTCGGTGCAACGTTCCACATCATCCGTCGTGGGATTCTCGGACACGCTGTCAAACACGAATACCGAGATGCCAACTGCCCGCAACATTCGCGCTGCCCGATCGCAATGTCCAGCCATCTTGAGCCCGGCATCGGTCACAAGCAATACGCGGGAACCACACAGTTCCGGAACGAGATCACTGAGACGGGTCACGGCCCCCTGTCCGAATATCAGACGAGTTCGGGACTGATACTGAAAGGAAGATGACCCGGGTTCAAATGGCGTCATGTGGCCGCTGGATCTCATACATGGAGGGACAGGATTGCGAGCAGCATACACGCCGACACAACTGAAAACGCAGACAATTGGGGTGGGAGCTACAAGAATACCGAGTGAAATGGCGGTTGAAAACCGAGTTGTTGTCCATGTTTGCGTTCAGAACACTCATCGAACTCAGGATACAGTACCCGATCGGGATCAAATATGATTGCTCGACAGGAACAAAGCCGATGGGGGTCTGTTTTGTAATCGCTGAAAAACATCGATGAATCTGCCTGTCGCCTGCCCTTGCAGCACGGTCTACCACGACATAACTTCTTCACCAGGTGGGGGGAATCCAGTCAGTCGTGGAAGAGTCACCATCGATGAGGAGCAATTCAGCAAAACAATGAATCGCCGAGCAAGACCATTCCTGATGGTTACAGTGTTAAGTTGTACGGCTCCATGGATCTGTTCTCAGACAGTCGCCGAAAACCCTACAGCTACAGAATCCAAAAGAGATGAACCGGCACGCATCGGACATTTTCCGATGCGCAGCGAGGGACCGAAGTCACTGGATCCGATTCGCGGCTCGACGGTCTATGAGAATCGTTGTGCCAGCCAGGTCATCGAGACACTGCTGCAATATAAGTACCTCAAGCGACCGTTTGAGCTCGAACCGCTGCTGCTGTCGGAAATGCCAACATCAGAAGATCAGCTCACATGGACATTTCAACTTAAGAAAGGAGTTCACTTTCACGATGATCCCTGTTTTCCTGAAGGTCGAGGTCGTGAACTGACTACATCTGATGTGTTCTACTCATGGAAACGCATGGCAGACACTCAGGCCGGATCAAAAGTCTGGTGGGTCATCAAGGATACGATCGTCGGATTCGACGACTTTCGTAAAAAGCAGCAGCGGCGAGTCGATGCGGGAGAAAATTTTGACTACGACGCACCGGTTGCCGGATTAACTATCGTCAGTGATTATGAGTTTCGGGTAACTCTGACTCAGCCATCGGCACGATTCTTCTGGGTGCTCGCAATGTTTCAAACCGGCGTCGTGCCGCGCGAAGCCATCGCCCGGTATGGCTCACGCTTTGGTTTGCATCCGGTTGGAACGGGACCATTCGTTCTCAAACCTGGCGACTGGCAGTTCGGGCTGAGCATGACGTTTCGGCGCAACCCGAACTATCACGAATGTCGTTTTCCAAACGAACATATGCCGGAAGACGAACGGCATGGGCTGCACCAGGCGGCTGGTCGAAAGTTGCCACTGCTGGATGTGATTCACGTCTCCTTCTTCCAGCAGGACCAGCCGATGTGGCTGCACTTTCGAGCGGAAGATTTTGACTTCGCACAGGTACCGGCAGAGAATTTTCCACAGGTCTTCACCAAACGCACTGTTGATAAAAACACCACCGTATCGCTGCGCCCGCGTTGGAAAGATCAGGGAATTCGTTCCGTGGCCGTTCCATTGCTGGATTTCATATTCTTCGGATTCAATATGGACGATGAGCTGCTCGGTGGCATGTCCCAAAACAACAGAAAACTTCGACAGGCCATTTGTCTTGCTTTGGACTGGAACGAACGGAATGAAACGTTCTACAACGGGCTGAACGTGGTGTATGACGGCGTGATTCCGCCATCGCTGGAAGGTCACCCTCCGGCCGGTCAATCTCCTCACAGCTACCGTGGACCGAACATCGAGCGAGCCAAACAGTTACTGGCCGAGGCCGGCTATCCCGACGGACGCGGCCTCCCCGTCATCGACTATTTCACATCACAGGGTCGCAACAACCGTGAACAGAGCGAAATGCTGCGTCGACAACTGGCAACAATCAACGTGCGGATCAAGAACAATCTGGTTGATTTTCCGACGCTGATATCAACCGTCGACCGCAGAAAGGCTGCATTCTTTTCATTCGCATGGGGTTCCGACTATCCCGACGGCGAGAACAACCTGGCGTTGTTCTATGGCCCGAATGAAAGCCCGGGGTCGAATCATTACAACTACAACAACCCGGAATATGACGCGCTGTACGAGCAGATCCTGGGAATGCAGCCCTCTCCGAAACGTACTGCAATCTATGAGCGGATGCAGCAAATGCTTCTTGAAGACTGTCCGTATGCCGGCAGCATGGCGAGAACGCGTTACTATGTGATTCACCGTCGCTTGAAGTACTTCAAGCCCGTTGAGACTTTTGAGAACTGGTTTAAGTACGTCGATATTCAGAATGACAGTTCACAGGTGGCTTCACGCGAGAATTAACGTCAGCACAGCATCAGCGCAGAATTCCTGCTGATCTGGATTCAACAGAAAATCATCGTCTATGTTCTTCCATCTGCTGACCGGAGTCGCTGGGGCAGTCCCCTGGAAGTATATCGTTCGGCGAACCCTTTACTGCGTTCCCGTATATCTCGGCATTGTTCTACTGATGATGCTGGCCCTGAGGGTTCGTGATCCGGTTCCCGCATTCATGGGCAAGAATGCAACAGTGGAAGAAATTGCGCAGCGGCGAACTGAGTACGGATTGGACCGTCCGTTCTTCATACAGTACGGAATCTTCGTCGGGCGGATTCTGACAATGAATTTTCAGCAGGAGAGCTGGCAACAGGAGGGACGCACTATCGGTGAAATCCTCCGCGGCGGTCTGGGTCCAACACTGGCGCTTACCGTTCCCGCCTTGTTTCTGACCACAATCGTTTCGGTTTCTGTGGCCCTGGTTTCTGCGTGGTTTCGCGGGCGTCTGCCCGACCGCCTGCTTGTGATCAGCGCCGTGTTCGGCATGAGTGTTAGTTTTCTCGTTTATATTATCGTGGGGCAGTATTTCCTCGGATTTGCAATCCGAGGTTCAACAGGTGCCGCACCATTCGCAATCAGCGGGTACGAAAGTCTTCAGCAAACCTCATTTGTGGAATATGCAACCACAAAATGGCCCTACTACTGCCTGCTCCCGGTCATGATCAGCGTTCTTGTTTCGATGGGGTACGACACACGGTTCTATCGAGCCGTCATGGTGGATGAATCGCAACGAGATTACATCGTCACCGCCAGAGCCAAAGGAGCTTCACAGCCACGGATCATGTTCATCCATCTGTTGAAGAATGCCATGATTCCCGTGATCACGCGTGTCAGTATCAGTATTCCATTTCTGATCACGGGTTCGTTCCTGCTCGAAATGTATTTCCGAATTCCAGGCATTGGCCGAGCATTGATCACTGCCGTCTTCCAGGCGGACTTTCCTGTGGTCCAGGCCATCGCCGCTGTATTTGCGGCGGTGTATCTTGCCAGTAATCTTCTGACTGACGTGCTGTACGCAATGGTCGATCCAAGGGTCCGGCTGTCATGACAACGCCCCAATCCCGCTCACGCGTCTGGAGAAAGCTTCTGCTGCACCGGCCGGCACTGATCTCGTTGTTTGTGATCCTTGCCTATGTGATCGCCGGCGCGGCAGTGCTGTGTGGATGGATAACAGTTGAACATACAGATGCGGCATACGGTGCACCACAGATTCCAGGCTTCGGACTGTCACCCGAACCGGATGAACGTGTTGAAGATGTGGCCTGGTATCTGAGTAAAATTCGAATTCCGCTCAGCAGCCTGAAACCCGAGGAGGCGCTTCGTAGTTTTCCGATCAAAGATCTCGCTGCGGCAAACGTGCCGGTCGAAGAGTTGCGACAACGGCTTGCTGACGCCGACCAACAACTGGTCGAACTTCGACAGATCCCGGACATCAACACGTCCGTCGCTTCCGGCGGAAGCGACGGAAAGCAGGCGATCGATCAACTCCGAACACTTGAACAGAAATCCCGAGAACTGTTCACCCTGGCACCTGACGTTAGTCCGACCTATCGATGGATCCATTTGTCCCTGGGTACAGATCGGCTCGGTCGCTCGATTTTGTTACGAGCGGTGTATTCGATTCGTGTTGCAATTCTCGTGGGACTGGTGACGGGATTACTGTCGGTTGCCATTGGAGCTGTACTCGGGCTGGTCGCCGGCTATTTCGGTGGATGGGTTGATGTTGTGATCACATGGCTGTATTCGACGTTCGCTTCAATCCCGAACATTGTATTGCTCATTTTGATGGTCTACATCTTCCGAGAAGGCACCATTGATGAAAAGATCAACGATCTGACCGGAAATTTGCTCAAAAGGCTGCTCGGTGGCGTCCGACTCGATGAAACACTGGTGCCTGTCTATGTGGCCTTTTGCTCAACGTTTTGGATTGGCCCGTGTCGTGTCATTCGTGGTGAAGCGTTAAAGCTTCGGGAACTTGAATACATTCAGGCGGCCAGAGTACTTGGGTACGGGCGAAATCGAATTCTGTTCAGGCATCTGCTTCCAAACGTGTCACATTTGATACTGATCAATTTCTCGCTGCTGTTTATCGGAGCGATCAAGTCCGAAGTCATTCTAAGTTTTCTTGGCCTTGGTGTTCAGGAAGGCGCCAGCTGGGGACTCATGATCAGTTTCGCAAAAGATGAAGTCGTGAACGGTTTTTTCTGGCAGATCGGAGTCGCCACTGTGTTCATGTTCGGACTGGTTCTTGCGTTCAACATACTTTCAGACGGACTCCAGGACATCCTCGACCCCAAACACGTTTGATCAATCCGAGTTTGAAAGATTCATCTGAGTGCCATCACACACGGATGAAGCAATATTGACTGTACCTTCAATGAACACATCCGAAGTCGTACTAAGCGTTCGCAGTCTGGCAACAACATTTCGAACAGAACATGGCCCTGCAACGGCTGTGACAGACGTGAGTTTTGATCTGCACCGCGGCGAAGCTCTCGGTATTGTTGGCGAAAGCGGATGCGGCAAATCAGTGACCAGCAAATCGATCATGCGGCTGCTGCCGGAACATGTCACGACGTACGGTGCGAACAGCGAAGTAATTGTGGGAAAAGACAATCTCCTGAAGCTAAGCCAAAAACAAATGTGCAAAATTCGTGGAAACCGAATTGCCATGATATTTCAGGAGCCAATGACAGCCCTCAATCCCGTGTTCACTGTCGGCTGGCAACTGGATGAGGCCCTCCGACTTCATACGCAGCTAAGTCGATCTGAACGCCGGGCCAAAGCCGTCGAAATGCTGCGCATAGTTGATCTGCCAAATGCGGAACGCAGATACGATGAGTACCCTCACCAACTCTCCGGTGGAATGCGTCAACGAGTTCTGATCGCGATCGCATTGTGCTGTGAGCCGGAAATCCTTATCGCAGACGAACCGACAACGGCACTTGACGTGACGATTCAGGCTCAAATTCTGAAACTGATGGACGACCTGCGCCACCGTACCGGCACAGCGGTTCTGCTCATCACACATGACCTCGGCGTCGTGGCACAAACCTGCGATCGCGTCGTGGTGATGTATGCAGGACAGGTGGTCGAAACTGCTCCGGTGAATGACCTGTTTCATCGCCCCGGACATCCATACACAAAGGCCCTGCTGGACTCTATTCCGCATGCCGGTGGAAGGATCAAAGGCCAGCGTCTGGCGACCATCGATGGACTCGTTCCGGGACTCTTTGAAATGCCGCAGGGCTGTCGGTTTGCAGGGCGCTGTCCCAAACGCGAACAAAATTGTGTGGATGAACAGCCGGAGGTGCAGGAATTTGAAACAAATCGCAGTATCCGGTGTCATTACCCGCTTAAAAATTCGAGTTAATCTGTGTTTTGTCGACAGTTTTCGATCCGGTTCTCCCTGGACACCCCAAACATATGGCGTTAGTCGAAGTTGACAATCTTAGTAAAGATTTTCCGATCCGGGGGGGGATTCTCGGTCGTCAAATCGCTCAAGTGCATGCTGTTACAAATGTCACGCTGCGTGTGCAGCGCGGAGATACTCTGGGAATCATCGGTGAAAGCGGTTGCGGGAAGTCAACTCTCGGAAAGATCATCGTTCGCCTGCTCAATCCAACATCAGGCGAAATACGATTCGACGGAATTCCGATCCACCTCGCCTCTCATCGTGAACTCATGCCACTGCGTCGCCGGATGCAGTTCATATTCCAGGATCCGTATTCCTCACTCAATCCAAAGATGACAGCAGGACAGATGCTGGCTGAAGTGATCAAATTCCATCAGGTCGTTCCCGCCAGGCAGCGTTCTGGATACATCGACGAATTGCTTGGAATGGTACAGCTCGGAACTGACGCGCGCAATCGTTATCCGCACGAATTTTCGGGAGGCCAGAGACAGCGACTCAACATCGCTCGAGCTCTGGCCGTGAAACCCGAATTCATCATTGCCGACGAACCGGTATCAGCCCTGGATGTCTCGGTGCAGGCACAGGTTCTGAATCTGCTCATGGACCTTCGAGATCAATTTGGCCTGACCCTGATGTTTATCAGTCACGACCTGAAGGTGATCGAACATTTTTGCGATCAAATGGTCGTAATGTATCTGGGACAGCTCGTTGAAAAACTGTCATGCGACGCTATACACGCAAACGCCAAACACCCATACACTCAGGCTTTGCTGCGATCCAACCCAATTAATGACCCACAGAATCGCGAAGAACTGTACATTCTGAAGGGTGAAGTCCCCAGTCCGCGTAATCCACCGGCCGGATGTCCGTTTGTTACCCGATGTGAACTGGCCGAAGAACGCTGCAACACAGACCGACCTCAGCTCGTGCAGATTGCCAACCAACACGAAGCCGCCTGCTGGCTCATCAATGGTCCCGCAACAGGGACAGCATAATCGGTTGAGAATGACATTCTGCGTTTGCTCATTTGCCGGCCGGGTTTGAGAGATTATTGCGTTTCTTTCCACGCAGATTCGATCCATACCGGGATCGCCGTGCTCAATCAAATCTCAAGCACCAATTTGTTCCTGCCACAATTTGATCTGATCGGCGACGGGTTTTTCGCCACCGGATCCGAAACTGATCAGGGCCTTCATCGCGTTCTTTGTACCCAGCACGGAATAAATGTCTTCCTGTATCAGTTCGCAGGCAGACTGTAGTTCTGACAGTGACAGGTCGGCGAGGCGACAGCCACGAGACTCACAGTGAGTGACCAGTTTTCCAACCGTTGCGTGACCAGTCCGCATTGGAACTCCCTGCTGAATGAGATATTCCATCAGTGCCGTGGCATCGAGGAATCCGTCTTCCAGCCGTGAATCAATATTTTCGCGCTGCATTTCGGCTCCGGTCACAATCGACGGGGTTAATTCCAGACAGGCTTTGACGGTATCGAACGCATCGAACATTGCGACTTTGTCTTCCTGTAAATCACGATTGTATGCCATTGGCAGGCTCTTGAGCAGAATCAGCAGTTGTGGAACAGCTGCAACGACTCGGGCTGTCTTTCCACGAATGAGTTCCAGCACATCCGGATTACGTTTTTGGGGCATAATGGAGGACCCGGTTGTGTAAGAATCAGGAAACGTGATGAACGAGAATTCCGTAGTGAACCAGATAATCCATTCCTCGCACCAGGTACTCAAGTGAGTCGCAATCAATGACAAAACAAACACAAATTCGATCAGATAGTCGCGATCACTGCTGATATCCAGGCTGTTGGCGGCGACTCCGTCGAAGTCGAGTTCACGCGCGGTGAATATACGGTCGATCGGCAACGATGATCCTGCCAGCGCAGCGGCACCCAAAGGTGAAATATTGACTCGTCGCCGACAATCCTGCAGTCGATCACGATCTCGCTGAAATTTTTCGCAGTAGGCCAGCCAGTAATGAGCAGCCAGAACAGGTTGTGCTCTCTGCAAATGGGTGTAACCTGGCAAAATAATATTCTCGTCCTGTTCACAACGCCCCAGAAAAGCCTGCTGGCACTTTACAAGCAATCCATCAAGCTCATCGATGCAGTCACGTACGTAGAGGCGCAGGTCAGTGGAAACCTGATCATTGCGGCTGCGTCCGGTGTGAAGCTTTCGACCAACATCACCAATCCGAATGATCAGAGCATTTTCGATGTGCATGTGGATATCTTCGAGTTCCGCACTGAACTCAAAGTCACCTGCCTCAATTTCACTTTTGATTTCATCAAGGCCGTCGCATATCTGAGTACACTCGTCGCGATCGATCAGTCCGACGTGAGCGAGCATGCGAGCATGAGCCTGTGATCCGCGCACATCAGCCTCGTACAGACGTCTGTCAAAACTGATCGACTCTGTGAATGCTTCCACTCGAAGATCCGTCTCCTGCTGAAACCGTCCGCCCCATGCCTTTGCCATAGCTGCTTCCTGAAAATTGTTCTATCTGACAATTAATCCGGCTGGTGACCGTGTTCAACAGTTACGGACGTGCGAAGACCACCACGCGGAGTAAAATCCGCCTGAATCCTGATCCATCGCGGCTCGATAACTCCGACAAGGTGGTCCAGGATCAAATTTGTGACCTGCTCGTAGAATGCGCCATGATCGCGATACTGCTGTAGATAGAGTTTCAGTGATTTTAGTTCAAAGCACTTCCTGTCCGCGATGTACGTAATCGTCAACGTCCCAAAATCCGGCTGCCCGGTTTTTGGACAAACCGACGTGAATTCGGGAGCGACTGTTTCAATGACGTAGTCACGACCAGGATACGGATTCTCGAATGATTCCAGGATGTCTGACGTGGGGTCCGTCATAACGTCTTTTCCAGTATTGAAATTGGACTTAATGATCCTCGCACTCTTATGATCATACTCCTGGATGATCACAACATCGCGAAGTCTGTTACGGCATGTTTCCTCGATTTGAAAACCTCATCCCGGAGCAGATGGATCACATCGCCACTATTCTGGGCGATTGTGGCTGGCTGCACCCGCGTCGCGCAGCAGAGTGTCTGGTTGAACTTCGACGACTGTGGGATGAATGTGTGGAACCTGCAGAGTTCCCGCCGGAGTGGTACATCATTCTCACACGAGTGTTAAAGGAGTCTTTCGCACCGACAGCAACGCTGGAATCGACCTGCGAATTTGTTCGAGTGACAAAGCAATCCGGCGATGCGTTCAGGTTATTTTCAGAGTTACCTCGATCACTCGATATTCTGGCACGTTTTTCGATCGGAAGTCCCTATCTCACGCAGGTTCTGCTCCGAGATCCGGAGGCACTGCCATTTCTGGCTCGGCACCGCAGAATTTCTGAGCTCAAGTCCCGAAATGACTTCTGTGAGGAAGCCGGCCAGCAACCTGCGGACGACGCCCGCACGGTACTGCTTAATCTGAGACTCTATCAGCGACGCGAGCAATTGCGCATCGGAATGTGTGATGTTTTTGGACTGCTGAGTCTAAGGCATGTCACTTTGCAGCTTTCACTGCTCGCAGATGCGATCGTCCGCGTGTGTCTCGAATCCGCCATGAAAGAGTGTGGGGTTACTGAACCTCCGTTTGCTGTCCTCGCTCTCGGCAAACATGGAGGCGAAGAACTTAATTACAGCTCCGACATTGATCTTGTACTCGTGGCAGACAGGCTGAACAGTCACTCACAGATCGTTGCCCGACGCATGGTCGACGGACTCCACGAACATCTCGGAACCGGTTTTCTGTACCGCGTTGATCTGCGTCTGCGACCCTGGGGCAATGCCGGTCCTCTCGTGACAACGATCGAGTCGTGGCTGGACTATCTGAATCATCATGCTCAGCTCTGGGAAAAACAGGCTTTACTGAAAGCTCGTTTCGTTACAGGAAATGCCGCAGTTGCTGACCACCTGCTGTCGGAGATCCCTCAACTCCTGTTTACAGAATCCGCCAAAAGTATTCGCACAGACATTCGGAAAATGAAAGACCGAATCGAACTCAGTCTGCGGTCGAAGGGCAGGACTGACACCGAAGTCAAACTGGGAAGTGGCTCTATTCGGGATGTCGAATTCATCGTTCAGTCACTGCAGTTGATTCATGGAGCAGCAGAGCCACGGATCGCCAGCGCTAACACGCTGGAAGCACTGATTCGACTGACCGATTTTGGCCTGTTGTCAGCAACTGAATTTCGACAGTTGCGGGACGGCTACGTATTTCTGCGTGCGATCGAGCATGCGCTGCAGATGCAGCATAATCGCCAGACACATGAAATTCCGTGGCAGCCGGAATTGAGAAAATGGCTGGCACTTCGCGTCGACTACCCTGACGCAACTGCATTCATGAAACGTTTTGATGAACATCGCCGGGCAATCAGGCGTATTTTTGACCGCAATCTTCGGTCTGATCAATCGGCAGCTCCACCGAGAACATCTACAAGTACCGTTCAATTCGTTCGCAAGACCACTGTCCCGGAAACGGATCGAACAGAGGACCGAACCCTGGGTGCATTGCGGCGGCAGTTGCAGGATCTTACTGACGGCCAGGCGATCACCATCGACCAGATCGAGGTCAACTCACGACGAGCTGTTCTGGTCATCTGTATGCCAGAGCATCCTGAAATGCTGACAATGGTCAGTGGTGTTTTATTTTCGCAAGGCCTTGATATTCGCCAGGGAGCCGTCGCAACAGGTCCAGGTTCATTACACGGACTGGACATTCCGTCAGGTATCTTTGCAGGGCGTCTGTTGATTGAGTCACAGTCTTCGAACTCTCTTCCCGAAGACCTGCATCGTCTGGTGCATGCCAAGATCGAACAATTAATTACCATAAATCGTCAGGATGGTCGTGGCGCAGTACGGCAGGAACTTATCGACCTGTTCTGTCAGCGTATGGAAGCGACAACGTGCAGCGATGTGGTGCCATCCGACGTAAGTATTGTTGATCATCCCGCAGCAAATGAATCTGCTACGGTTGTGAATATCAGTTCAACGGACAGTCCAGGGTTTCTCTTTGAACTGTGCAATGCGCTCAATCTGTGTGGGTTCCGCGTTCGTCAGGCTCGAATCGACGCTGTAAAAGAACAGATTCATGATGAATTTTGGATCACTGAACTGGACCGGCAGCAGCCACTGCATCGCGTACGAATTCAGGAAATCCATACAGCCGTGATTCTGATTCAGCAGTTCATGCTGTGGTTGCCAACGACAGCTGTTCCTGGTCCGGCATTGCTGCGGTTTCGTCGATTGTTGCAGCATCTGCTTCGCGATAGCGATTATGCCGAAAATGCGCAGATATTGCGCAATCCCGAAGTTCTGCAGCGTGTGGCGCGTGTTTTGGGCCTAAGCCGGCATCTGTGGGAAGATGCCCTGCACCATGACTCTCACCTGATCGCGTTTCTCACAGCGCCGGAACAACTCCAGCAACCGGATGAAACCAGCGCGCTGCGAAGAGAGGCGCAGACTGTAGTCGAGCACACTCGGAACTCTTCGGACAACACCAACGCTGCTGCTGCATTGAACCAGTTTAAGGACACCAACCTCTTTCGGATCGAACTCAGACATGTACTTGGTTATTGCCAGGCATTCGGTGAATTCAGCAGAGAGATTACAGCATTGGCTGAAGTCTGCATGGAAATGGCTGTCGAAACGGCGTGGGAGGAACTGCTGACACGGAATGATAACTCCGTTCCGGTTCCGGACTGTCCCTGGACACTTGTCGGTCTGGGTAAGTTTGGCGGAGTTGAAATGGGATACGGTTCGGATATCGAAATGCTGCTCGTTTACGACAGCCCGAACCAGCAGCGATTTGGGCGATGGTTCGAAATTTTAATCACCAGGGCGGTCGAGATTGTTACTTCACGGCGGGATGGAATCTTCGAAATCGATCTTCGAATGCGACCATGGGGACATGCCGGTTCAGCAGCAATCTCGCTCGAACAGTTCGAGAACTACTATTCGGAAACCGGCAGCGCGTGGCCCTATGAACGTCAGGCACTGATCAAAATGCGAAGCTTTGGGAGAGATCCATCGTTTGGAAAAACCGTAACGGATGTACGAGATCGAGTAATTTATGATGGCCGACCGTTCGATTTCTCCGCCATGGACGGACTGCGGGAACAACAAGTGCGTCAACATGTTCAGCCAGGGACAATTCACGTGAAACTCAGTGAAGGTTGTCTCGTGGATCTGGAATATTCCGTCCAGGCCTTTCAGTTGACGTATGGCCGGCATCATCATGATCTGAGGACTGTCAACACACTCGAGGCACTCCAGGCCATTCAACACACGGGATTGGTTCCAAAAGAAATCTGCGGAGCTTCAATTTCGTCCTATATGTACTTTCGCCAGTTGATTGATTGTTTGCGCATGGTGAGAGGAAATGCAAAAGACCTGATGATTCCAGCGGAGGGATCAGATGAATGGCAACAACTGGAACGTCGACTGGCGAGGATTTACAGCGACGACGTCTCGCTTTGTAATCTGAATCATCATCGGAGGGTGGTAGGGCAGTTGGGCGTCTGTGTGCGAAACGTGTCCGCAGCTACTGACACATCCACGATGGACGATGACTAATCAGTAAAGAAAAGAATAGGTATTCCCACCCAGCAGTCATGGTGCCGGATCTGTCGTACCGATCCGAATGTAATCCTGACAAACTCAATTGAACGAGTGTGGAGGGAATCGGATGCCACCTCTGGATCTTCGTTACAAAAGCTGCCCTCCGAGCAGATTGGTGGCGGGATTCGCCGAAACTGTCTCTAAAACCTGGTGGTCAACAACTTTGTGGCTGATTGGTACTGCGGTTGCTACAATCTGCAACTGTAACCTGCAGAAACAATCAAATGTCAACTGTGATCCACAAACCCTTTGGTGGAACACTGTTATGAATCAGAATTCCTGGGAACTACCGCAAATTCCGATTGGAACAGATTCGTGGTGGGTATTCGCAGTTGTACTCGTTGCACTGATGATTTTTATCTGGGTGACTACCCGTCTGGTAACACGAGCGACCGAAGATTCGGATCCTGCCGAGATCGACCGGCAGATGTTGACAGCAGTCAACGATTTGCATCGCAAAGGTGACCTGTCTCAGAAAGAATTCCGATCCATCAAAGGTCAGTTGGTTGACCGGTTGAAGAGAGATCAGGAGTCCTCCTCTTTGGATAGTTCCGATGGGGAGGATTGTGAAGACGTGATCGAATCAACGGCGAAGCCAGCTGTTTCATCTTCCGCGGAGAATCACGGCAACGTGTTCAACGCAGAGAAAAGTGGGCGTCAGAAGACGAACGCTGACCACGACATCCCGATATCCGAATAGAAAACTCGGAAAACGCCATAGTCTGATTAAGTGCGGTGGGCGGAATCGATTCTCCGCAATCGAACTGATTAAGCTTTGTCGAGGGCCACAAAGCGGGCGTTGTACCGGATTGTTGAAACCTGCAAATACGACGCGAAAAGATGGAGAGATAGAGAAAACGTTGGCAAGGACGCTGACAAGTTTGGAGAACTGTCAACCGTTCATTGAATTCTCAGCTGCGTCAGACTTTGCTCCAAAGTCAGGAGTCGCGGTAAGGGGGTCTTTGACGACCCAAAGGACATGTAATGCCATCTGGTAAGGATTTTGGAAGCGGCAAAAAGAACGCTCAGGGAAAACGGAACGCCAACTGTTCCTTTTGCCGTAAGAACTATCGTGAAGTCGGCCCACTCGTTGAAGGTCCTGATGACGTCTATATCTGTGGTGAATGCATAGATTTGTGCACGTCGATTCTGGATCAGGAGAAACGTCGCCGCGGATCTCACAAACAGTTATTCAGTCGGGTTCCCTCGCCGCGTGAACTCGTACAGGAACTTGATGAATTCGTTATTGGCCAGGACCGAGCCAAAAAGCTGCTTTCCGTGGCAGTCCACAGTCATTACAAGCGATTGATGCATCTTCAGGAGACGGAAGATGACGGGATCGAAATTGAGAAATCAAATATCCTGCTGATTGGCCCGACCGGCTGCGGCAAGACACTGCTTGCTAAGACGCTTGCCCGCGTCCTTCAGGTACCGTTTGCGATCGGCGATGCCACAACGCTGACCGAAGCCGGCTACGTAGGGGAAGATGTCGAGAACCTGCTGCTCAAACTTCTGCATGCTGCCGACTTCGACATTGAAGCGGCTCAACGAGGCATCGTCTTCATTGACGAAATCGACAAGATCGGCAAGACCAGTCAAAACGTGTCGATTACACGCGACGTATCCGGCGAAGGAGTTCAGCAGGCGCTGTTGAAGATGCTCGAAGGAACCGTGGCCAATGTCCCGCCGCAGGGCGGTCGTAAACACCCCGAACAACAGTATATTCAGCTGGACACCACCAATATTCTGTTCGTCTGCGGCGGAACATTTGTAGGTCTGGAAGACATCATTGCTCAAAGGCTTGGTCGCAAGGTCATTGGCTTTGGAAATGCCGCCGGTTCTGCTGAAAACGATCAGGAACGCGAAAACCTGCTGGCTCAGGCCACAGTCGACGATGTGATGGAATTCGGACTGATTCCGGAATTACTTGGTCGGTTACCGGTACTGGGAAGTCTGGCACCACTCTCCGAAGAGGCGCTCGCCCGAATTCTGACAGAACCACGAAATGCACTCGTCCGACAGTATCAAAAGCTGTTTGAAATGGAGGAATGCAGTCTGGAATTCGCGGATGGCGCCATTCACGAAATCGCCCGCGTGGCCAGAGAACGTGACACAGGTGCTCGCGGACTGCGGAGCATCGTTGAACATGTGATGTTTGACATCATGTTCGAATTGCCGGAGTTCGAGCGAGGATCGAGTTTCGTCATCACGGAAGAAATGGCAAAGGGAACTCAAAAACTGCTTCCTGAAGACGATTCTGCCGCCGCGTGATCGGTAAGCGTTCGAGAGTGAAATCACCAGAAGCACCCCACCAATGGAAACATGGTTGGGGTGCTTCTGTTTTTAACGGCTCGTGCCATGCCGTTGTCAGAGTTCGTCAGAGCAATCCGCTTCTGACCAATGATTCACAATGGTCTGGACCGCACCGCGGGCCGTGTTGAACAACGACTCTTACAACTCACGATCTGGTAACAGGTGCCCCATCTTTGTCTTCTTCGTCTCCATGTATTCGACTCGGCATTCATGGGGAGGTGCAACGATCGGAACCTGTTCCACAACATTCAGGTCCACACCTGAATAAACAAAGGCGTCCGTTTTCTTTGGATTATTCGTCAACAGACGTACTCGGCTGAGGCCCAGGTCTTTGAGAATCTGCAGTCCGACCATGTAGTCTCGCATATCGGCTTTGTAACCGAGTCGATGGTTGGCTTCGACTGTATCCAGCCCCTCGTCCTGCAGCCGATATGCCCTTAACTTTGCCATCAGTCCAATTCCGCGACCTTCCTGCGGCAGGTAGACCACAGCTCCAGTGCCTTCATCAAAAATCATTTTCATCGCCATGTGGAGCTGATCACCACAATCGCACCGCAGCGAGTCGAGAACATCGCCGGTGAAACATGAAGAGTGCATCCGAACCAGCGGAGCATCCGCTGCTGCCAGGTCGCCCCAGATCAGCGCCAGTGGTTCCTGATCCTCGTGGGCAACTGAGTAACACACGACCGTCGGTGAACCGCAGTTACGAGTCGGAATTTCGACCTCGACAACGCGTGTAACCAGCTGCTCACGCAGTCGACGATAGCGAATCAAGTCCTCAATTGTGATCATCGGAACAGCATATTCTGCGGCCAGACTCTGTAATTCTTTCAGGTCCGCCATCCCCATGCCGGTCTGGCTGCATATCTCAATCAGTGCGCCAACCGGACGATGCCCGGAGAGCCGCATCAGATCAACCGATGCTTCGGTATGGCCAGCGCGGCGCAGGACACCACCATCCATCGCCTCCAGCGGAGATACATGGCCCGGCATGACAAAGTCTTCCGGCCGACTCTCAGGATTTGCCAGTTCGCGAATCGTAGTCGCACGATTGACGGCGCTCACACCTGTCCCGGCGTTGACATGATCGACATACGTTAAAAACGCTGTCTTTTGCGGTGCGGTATTCTGACTGCTGTCGACCACCGGATTCAGCGTCAGCCGCTGTGCTTCTTCTCCAGACATTGGCGCACACATCTGACCACGGCCGATTCGCAGCATGAAATCCACCTGCTCAGGCGTAATCGTGTCGGCAGCGCATACGAAATCACCTTCATTCTCACGATTTTCATCATCGACGACGATGACCATCTGACCGGCTCGGAGAGCCTCCAGGGCTGTCTCAATCGAATCCAGCGACACTGATTTCACCTCAGTCTGTTAGATATAAGGCTGATTCATCGCACACCGACAATTTACTGCTGCGCAACGTATTTTGCGGAATTTCTCGTCTGTGAACATTCTCTGGCCGGTATTCTTTGCATTCCATCTGTCGCAATCCTCTCAACCAAAACGAGAAATGAATCATCCCACTTGTCAAGATCAGACCGGCTGACGGCATCGTAGTTTTCGGACGCATTGTCAAAAGGTCCTATGATTCTTGACTCCACCCGAACATATTCTACGCTAATATACGGTTGTTCCGCTTCATTTGGGCGGATACTGAGTTTTTTTCCTTCGTCAATTCCTTCCTTCGCTGGCAGGATGCCAAATTCCACCGGAGCCGTGCGTCATGATGCGACTTCTCTCTCCTGTGTTCGCTGTTGTCATCTCGTCCACAACCGTCTTTGCCGACGGCGTGGATATCAAAATTGATCCCGTGCCTGATTCAGGTCAAATCCTGATTCGCAGTCCGGATGCTCGTCAGCAGCTTTTCGTCACGACCCTCGCACCACAGGGTCCGCCGATTGACGTAACGCGTGACGTTGTGTGGAGCGTCGCTCCAGAGGGCGTTGTTAATGTTGATGACAGCGGTCTTGTCACACCTTTGGCCGATGGCCAAGTAACAATCACAGCGGAATGGCAAAACCAGGCAACAAGTCAGGTTTCGGTCCTGGTAAGCGGATTTGCCTCGCCTCCTCCCATCAGTTTCAGAAATCAGATTGTCCCAATCTTCACGCGTCTGGGCTGTAACGGTGGAGGCTGTCACGGAAAATCCGGTGGCCAAAACGGATTCAAGCTGTCATTACTTGGATTCTATCCGGACGAAGATTTTGAATTCATCCGTAAAGAGAACCGTGGTCGTCGCGCATTTCCCGGCGCTCCACAGGAAAGCCTGCTCGTCAAAAAAGCGATCGGTGAAACTCCCCATGGCGGTGGAAAACGGATGGATACGGAAAGCTACGAGTATCGCATGCTTGTCCGCTGGATTGAACAGGGCATGCCGTACGGCGATGAATCGGCTCCCGAAGTTGTCGGAATTCAGTGTTATCCCGACGCCAGAGTAATGAAACAAGAGGGAGAGCAACAGGTTTCCGTGATTGCAACGTACAGCGACGGCTCCATTGAAGATGTCACTCGGATGACGGTTTACGAAGCTAACGATACTGAAATGGCTGAATGCAGTGAGACAGGTCTTGTGAATACACTGACACTGGCCGGCGAAGTCGCAATCATGGCCCGTTATCAGGGTCAGGTGTCGACATATCGTGCAACGATTCCGCTCGGGGCGGACACCTCGCAAATTCCCGAACCACAAAACCTGGTGGACACTGCAGTCTTCAGCAAACTCAAAGTACTTGGCATCCCGCCGTCGGAGACATGTGACGATGCCACATTCCTGCGTCGTGTTTCGCTGGATATCACCGGAGCTCTACCGGACATAACTCAGGTGAATACGTTTCTGGAAGATGACGGGCCGGACAAGCGAGCCCGGTTGATTGATCAATTGCTCGACAGTGACGAATACGCAGACAATTTTGCCAACAAGTGGAATTTCGTCCTGCGCAACAAACGCACGAAAGGCGAAGACAAAACCGGTACCTTTCTGTTTCACCGATGGGTCCGTGACAGTATTTATGACAACAAACCCTACGACGACTTCGTCACCGAACTGCTGACTGCCACCGGTGAACCAACGATCAATCCGGCTGTCACGTGGTATCGTGAAGTCGATCAGGCCGAAGAACAGGTCGAAGACACGGCACAACTGTTTCTGGGAGTTCGGATTCAGTGTGCTCGATGCCATCACCATCCGTTCGAACGTTGGAGCCAGAATGATTACTACAGTCTGGCCGCGTTCTTCAGTCAGATCGGTCGTCAGTCTATTCCAAATGCCCAGGCTGGTACTCGTGATCAGCAACTTGTGCATAACACCGGAGTTGCTACTGCAAAGAATCCTCGCAACGGCGCAGATCTGAAACCCTCGGGTCTGGGGGCGGTACCGGTCGCAGTCGCAGCGGAAGATGATCCACGTGCCCAACTGGCGGCATGGATGCGATCTCCCGACAATCCGTTTTTCGCTCGCACACTGGTCAATCGATACTGGAAACACTTCTTCAATCGTGGAATCGTGGAACCCGAAGACGACATGCGGGAGACGAATCCCCCGACCAACCCTGAACTCCTGAATGCCCTGGCGACCAATTTCGTAGAGTCTGGTTACGATCTCAAAGAACTCGTTCGCACGATTTGCAATTCAAAAACTTACCAGCTCAGCGCCATTCCAAACGAGTACAACGGGAGCGACAAACAGAATTTCTCACGTTATTACCCTCGACGTCTGGCTGCAGAAGCGCTGTATGACGCATTCCATAAAGTCACCGGAACATATGAGTCATTTGCTGACATGCCGGCAGGCACACGTGCACTTCAACTTGTCGACAGTTCGAACGTTCCGTATTTCCTGAAAGTGTTCGGCCAGCCAGCCGGTGACACTGCCTGCGAATGCGAACGAAGTCCGGATGCAAACCTGGCTCAAAGCCTGCACCTGCTCAACAGCAGTGAAGTCCAGAACAAGGTAGGTAAAGACGGAGCACGCGCAAAAACTCTGGCGGCTGATACCGAACGACCTCATCACGACCGAGTACAGGAACTCTATCGGGCGGCCTTCTCACGGACGGCTGAGGCCGACGAAATGCAGGTGGCTTTGAGTTATATTGAATCTCACAAGGACAACATCCCTGCCGCATACGAAGATATTTTGTGGGCACTCATCAACACTAAAGAATTCCTGTTCAATCACTAGACGTCTGCTCAGCAGAACCTGCATCCCGGCAGAGCACAGGGATAGGCATACTTCTGAATTGTCCGCTACTTGCTTCCTGGAATGACTTCGCGTTCCCGGCCCAGGATTGTCTCGTTGAGATTATCAGCCCTCTTACCACGTTTTCTTACACACCGGCAACTCGCGATGATACGACGTCTCCGGATTCCAGTTCGTCTGATTCTTTTAACCACCTTTTTGCCGGTCGCAACGGCCCAGTTGCCGCAGATTCGACTCAGCTCGGTGTTTCCTCAGGGAGGCGCCGCCGGATCGACAGTTCGGGTCGGAATTACTGAAAGCACAGATAATGACGAGCTTTCGGCGTTACTGTTCAGCGACCCCGGGATTACGGCCATCCCGGCAAAGGACGATTCCGGTGCAGAAATTGCAAACACTTTCGACGTGTCTGTCGGAGACGGAGTTGAACCGGGCTATTACGAAGTCCGATTGCAGGGTCTGTTTGGTGTCAGTAATCCCCGCACGTTTCGGGTCGACACACTGCCTGAGGTCAATGAATCTGAACCAAACAACACGGCCGACACCGCTCAGCCTGCCTCAATCAGTCAGATCATCAATGCTCGTGCCGACGCTGCCGGTGATATCGACAACTTCAGAATTGCTGTTGTAGCCGGACAGACCATTACAATCCGCACTGAAGCGGCACGCATCGATTCACTGATGCAACCGGTTGTTCAGGTTCGAAATGAAGCAGGACGTCGAATCGGACGATCCCGTCGCACACTGGACCAGGAAGCAACCATTGTTGTCACGAGTGACCGCGACCAGACGCTGACTGTGAAAATTCACGACATTGTTTATGGCGGTGGGCACAAATATCCTTATCGCCTCACAGTCGATACACGTCCGCTTGTTGATTTCGTGTGGCCACCGGTTGTGCCATCTGGTGCAGAAACAGCGGTGATGCTGTATGGAAGACATTTGCCCGGCGGTGAACTTACAAACCTGAAGATCAACGGCACGCTACTTTCACGCAAGCTACACTTCATTGACGCAGTCAGTGCCGCCGGTCCATCAACCGGCTCATCGCCAGCCGCATCTGCAGTCGACACGCAGTGGTGGAATGACATTGATGGCAACATTCTGCGTCTGGCCGTCTGCCGTGGAGGGATTCCGGTGTACCGGGAATCTGACCCAATCACGGCCAGTGGCACTCAGCTGACCGGTCCGTTCACCGTTGCGGGACGTTTTCGTTCGCGAGGAAATGAAAGTACGTTTCGATTCTTCGCTCGCAAAGGAGACGTGAGAGACATTGAGGTGGTGTCTCAACGACTGGGCGTTCCTGCCAATTCCGTTCTGTACGTCGAAAAGATTACAAAATCCGAAGACGGCACTGAAACAGTCAAACTGCTGGCAACTGAGATGGACGGTCGCCAAAACCCGGGGGGAAATCAGTTACCCACGTTTACGAATGACGCTGCCTATCGACTGAAGGTGAAGGAAGACGGAATCTACCAGTTGCGAGTGGGTGATCGTTTTGCAGGATCGAATGCAAGTCCGGACCGATTCTTCGTTGTTGATGTTCACTCTCCGCAGCCGGACTTTGAACTCATCGCATTTGAATCCATCGCTTCAGCGGATGGTGCGGCTCCGGCAACAACCGGCTCCGTCTGCATACGTCGAGGCGGGAACTACGAAATCCCTGTCTATGTCATTCGTGAAGACGGACACAATTTGGCAATCACTGTCACAGCCGAAGATCTGCCGGAGGGCATCACCTGTGTTCCGGCTGCTATTGCACCAGGAAAACCGGGAACCAAACTGCTGTTGAAAGCTGCGGATGATGCTCCCGAAGCAACGGTACAGTTTCGGATTACCGGAACTTCCGATGATTTGAAGCGTGAGGCACATGTGGCAACGCTGTTGTACGACGGCATCAATGGATTGCCCCGTACCGGAAGATTGACTCATGCACTGATGCTCAATGTCATGAGGGATTACGAGCCGTTTACCGTCCAGTTCGGACTCGCCGAAGCTGTGGTACATCAGGACCAGCAGCTGCTCATTCCCGTGACTTTAAAAAGACGTGACGGTTTCAACGGCAAAGTGGATGTAACCTTCATAGGTCAGCCTAAAAATGTTGATGTTCCAACTGTGTCTTTCGCACCCGACGTTGCAACAGCCACAGCTCGACTGTATTTCAAAGAAAATGCAAAAACCGGGTCAACACAACTCCTGGCTTATGGCACCGGACCAGTCAAATATCGCAGAAACCCATGGATGGCCGAGCGCGCGCATACCCTCGTTGCTGAAATCCAGAAACAGGTTGATCAGCAGCAGACGATCCTGAACGATGCGACAGCAGCAACGACGGCAATCGACGAAGAAGTCGCAACGGTAACAAAATCTATTTCTGCTCTGAAGAATCAGCTGGAAACGGAACAGACAGAGATCACACAGCTGAAATCGAAAATCGCCAAAGCTACCGGCGAAGAAGGAGCAACCCTAGCTGCGATCCGAAAGATTCAGCAGACTCAGTTGACTGCCGCAGCCACGGTGGAAGCCGCAAACACTCCGCTTGACGCGCTTGAAACTGCATCAAAAGCACTGGAATCGGCTGCGACTGAACTGGCCAGGGTCACAACAGAGATTGCCGGGCAGACCAAGCATTTGAAGACCTCCATCCGCGAAGCAATGGAGAATCGAAAGCAACGCGACGCTGCTCAGGCGGGCCTCACAGCGCTGCAGGAAAAACTGAAACTGGCAAAAGCGACGGCAGCCGCTGCACAGCAAAAACAGGATAAACTGAACGCAAAGAAAACCAAAGCTGACGAAGCAGCAAAAGCAGCTGATGCCGCCGCACAACCAAAGGACGTAACCGTTCGCGCAGTCGCATCAGCAATTGACCTCAATGTCTATACCACCCCTGGTAAGATTACAGCTGCTGTACCAGACGGTGGCGCAATCAAACGCGGCACATCCATTGAAGTTCCGGTGACGATTACGAGAAAGAACGACTTCGCAGGCGCTGCCACTGTAACTCTGATCCTGCCCGAGGGGACCGGACTAACGGCGGAGGACATCAATATCCCGGAAGATCAGACTGAGGGTAAAATGACCATCACCGCAGCAGCCGATGCGTCGGTTGCAGACATTGCCAATGCGGTTTTCCGCGCCACCACACCAGAATTTAATGGACGTCCCGCCTCATTTGACGTCCCCATCGCACTCAAGGTAACCGAATAATGCAACTACGAACGTACACAATCATTTCTATTGCATGTGTCGTTGCGAATGCTTTTTGCGCGGCGACTTCCGCCGAAGATGAACAACCCATTGTGCCTGAGGCCGTGGATCTCGGACGTCCGGTTTCATTTAAGAACGACATTTACCCAATTCTTGCAGGCAGTTGTCTCGCGTGTCACAACAGGACAAAAGCCGAAAGTGATTTTGTCCTTGAAACAGCTGCATCAGCGATCAAAGGTGGTTTGGCCGGCGAGGCAATCGTTCCAGGTGAGCCGGATGAGAGTTATATGTACATGGTCGCAGCGCGTACGGAGGAACCGGTCATGCCTCCGATGCCCAACGAAGTTCAGGCAAAGCCACTGACTCCGAAACAGCTCGGGCTTCTCCGACAATGGATCCTGGAAGGCGCAAAGGACGAGGAATCAGGAGACGATGGTATCTCCTGGCGGGTCCTGGATGACACACTCAAGGCTGTGTACTCGATTGATGCCGACCGCTTCGGACGATTCGTAGCGGCCGGTCGCGCCAATAGAGTGAGTGTCTATGACCTCGCAGCGCCGGGCGCTGTGCGATCACTGACCGACCCAGCTTTAGAACAGCCTGGTGTCTCACACCGCGACTACGCGCATGCGGTCGCCTTTAATCCAGCCGGCGATTTGGTTGCCACCTCAGGGTACCGTGTGGTGAAGCTGTGGAAACGCGGAGATTTCGTGCTGACTACAACAGAAGAGCTTCCAACAGTGGATGTCAATGTATCAAATGACGGGACTCTGCTGGTAAAGACCTCAGACACAGGAGCCGCTCAATTATTCCAGGCCGCAGAAGACAAACTGGTCGCTGATCTCAACAAGGACCTGAGTCGTGAGCGTTTGATCTCAAAACGGGAAGCTGATCGTGCAATGAGGGAAGCACGAGTCAATGTGGTCAAAGCCCAGGTCGAGGAAAATCAAAAACGTCTGGACGAACAGAAAAAAGCGGTCGAAGCAGCAAATGAAAAACATAAAAAGGCAATAGAATCGGTTGAGGAAGCCGAAAAGAAACTGACGGAAGCTCAGGTTGCAGTCAGCGGTCCGGATGAAGCTCTGGCCGAAGCCCGAATTACACTCGCAGAATCGGAACAAAAACTGGCCGAGGCCAGAACCGCTGTCACAGAAGCTGAAAAGCAATTGGGTGAGTCCCCCGACAGCGAAGAACTCAGCAATAAGGTTACTGAACTCAGACAAAGCCTCAAAGAACAAACAGCACAGGTCCACAAACTTCGGAGCAACACAATTGAGCTCAAAACCAAAGCCCTTGCCGACGCGCAGGAGGCCGTGTCTGCAGCAGAAAAGCAACTGACAGAATCCCCTGAGGATGAAGAGCAGAAGAAGAAGGTTGAAAACCTCAAAAAAATTGTCGAGGAGCTCAACAAGAAGATCCCTGCAGAGATCAATACTGAGATTGATGACGCCGAACAACAGCTGGCTGATGCTCCGGATAACGAAGACCTGAAGAAGACGCTCGAAGGACTCAGGAAAAATCGCGAAGAGCTGGCCAAGAAAATCGAAGAACTTCGGAAAGCCGTCACCGAGGCAGAAAAAGCCGTGGTTGATGCCAACGGTGCCGTTAAGTCAGCGTCTCGGGGAATCGAGCTGGCAAAGCAATCTGTAGTTCGCGCAGAAGAACGACTCCAGGCTCGAAAAGATCTGCAGACACTGTCCGAAACCGAGCTGGAACAGTCAACGTCCAGTCGCGATGAAGCCAGTGCAGTGGTCGCTGCTGAAATGAACGTTCTGGCAGCAGTTTTCATTCCCAGCGAACCACTCGTGGCTACGATCGAGCGATCCGGAACCATCCGTGTTTGGAACACAAAAGATGGAACACCAGTGGATGTGATTTCCACTGGCCAGGCCATTGAGGGCGGCCTCAAATCTGCAGCATGTAATGGACGTCTGCTGTCAATCGTCACAGATGCTGACGTCACCACAACGGTTGATCTGTTTCCCGAATGGCAGCTGATTCAACAACTGGGACCGCAGGAAACGGCGGGATCCGTTTTTTCCGATCGCGTTTTGAGCCTTGCCTTTTCTCCTGACGGGTCGCGTCTGGCAGTAGGCGGAGGAGAAGCATCACGATCCGGGGAATTGACGATCTGGAAAACGGCAGACTGGACCCTTGAACGAGAAATCCAGGACGCTCACAGCGATACGGTTTACGGACTCGATTTTTCTGCTGATGGCCGGTTTCTTGCATCAGGTGCGGCGGACAAGTTTGTGAAAGTGTTCAACATGGAAACCGGTGAACATGTACGATCATTTGAGGGGCACACTCATCATGTCATGGATGTCAGCTGGAAAGGTGACCGGACCTCACTGGTCAGTGCAGGTGCAGACAATGTCGTAAAAGTCTGGGACGCGGAAACTGGTGAACAACGCAGGACCATCAGCAGTCATAAGAAACAGGTCACTTCCGTTGAGTATGTTGGCCTGGAAGATAATTTCCTCAGCAGTGGCGGAGACAAACGCGTCGCCCTGCATCAGGCAGGAGACGGCAACGCCATCCGCGAATTCGCCGGCAGCGGTGACTACGTGTACTGCTCGTCGATCACCAGTGACGGCAAAGTTGTTGTCGCTGGTGGGGAAGACGGGGTCGTTCGCGTCTGGAATGGAGCCGACGCTACGGCAATCAGTACCTTTGAACCATAAACCGTTTTGTCGCAAACAACCACGCTTCATCAATGGTTCGGTTGGTCAGCCGTAGACAGAAACCGCTTTGGTACTGCCGACTCCGGTGGCCACTTCCCATCGGTCGATATTCAAGAGCATGACACGATCTGACCACGGAGTTTGACGCCACGATCAAAACAAAACATGGCAACTGACGTCACACCCTGTCGGACTTCTTCTGCAAACATCTCATTCGGAACGGCCGCTTTTTTTGCGACGATTGTTCTTTGCCGCCTTGTGGAACGATTTGCCATTTCCTTTCGACCGTCTGCTGAAGGGACGTTTACGAGATTTGTCCTTCCGATGTGCGGATTCTTTCATTCCAAAGGCTCCGCGACGTCGTGGCTTGCCGCCGGATCGGGCTGCGTTCCCCGGGGATGCCTGAGTGTCTTCGCTATAGCGCCGAATCTCCAGTGGCCGACCGACAACTCGAACCTTTTGCAGTGCATTCAATACGTCCGCCGGGATTTGTTTCGGCAAATCAATCGTACTGTATGTCGAATGGATGCGGATATGGCCGATGGCATCCCCGTCGATTCCACCTTCGTTTGCTATGGCGCCAACAATGTTGCCTGGCTTCACTCCATCCTTCCAGCCAACAGCAATCCGATAGCGATCCATACCAGCTTCACTGGATCCCGATGAAGAAAATCCCTGTGGGGACGCTCCGGCACTCCGATTGAATCGCGATTCGCGATCGTGATCCGGACTAAAATCCTGGCGGTCTCTCTTTTTCTGACGCAGTTCATTGACGAAGAACGGACGGCCCTGCTGACCCAGATGAGCCAGTGCGGCCGCTATCTTGAGCATTGGGATTTCTGACTCTTCAGCGAATTCCTGAATCATTTCTTCGAATACAGAGACATCTTCATTCGCAGCGGCTTCCGTGATTTTTTGCATGAACCTCTTAACCCGCGTTGCGTTAATATCATCCGCGGTCGGCAGATCGATCACTTCAATCGTTTGCTTGGTCGCTCGTTCAATCTGTCGCAGTCGACCTCGCTGAGACTTGCTCAGGAAAATGATCGCTTCGCCCTTGCGTCCCATTCGTCCGGTCCGTCCAACTCGATGAATATAAGATTCGTTGTCGTTGGGAGCGTCATAGTTGATCACATGGCTGACTCGAGTCACATCCAGTCCGCGAGCTGCCACATCGGTTGCAACCAGAAT
>JAKVAY010000100.1 GCA_022447185.1 Fuerstiella sp.
CACAACAGATGTTTTGCCTGTGCCGCCTGGTCAGCTGGTACCGATATTACGGACGCAGACTGATATTGCCAGCGGCAGAAATGAATTCTGTCGGAGTCACGGACGGACTCATCGGCAACATCCGCCAAATGACATGGCAGACAGTTTGTCGTCCAAATTGCCTGACAATAACTCTGCCGGAATGGAAGACGGCAGGGTTGTTGCAGGCCATTCACGACCCACAACCCTCACATCGGAGCCGGGAGACATGAAGTCCCCATCGCTGCTGCAGACATTCTGCTTTGTTGTCGGTATTCCCATATTACTTACGCAGGTGTATGCCCAGACCGTCCCTGGTACAGGGATCCAGCTGAGCAAAGTCGGAGACGATTTTGAAGACGCCAACTGGAAATGGATTCCTAACGGTCCCAAGTCCAGTCGTGAGCAGGACAGCATGGTCCGCAGACCTTCCGGCTATTCGGCGAACCGTCGCTGGTTTGAAAGTCCGAAGCGTGGCATGCCGGACGTCATTGAACGTGTCGCTACTCCGGCAAACGGTTTGCCCGGCAGTAAGGGCGCCTTGCGTCTGCAGACACTGAATACCGGCATCCCCGGTCGACCCAGTAACCAGATGGAACAGGACGACTTTATCATGGCGTGTGCGTCTCGCGTTGGTACGTTGAGCGTAAGTCGCAGTCCGAGTTGTACCGTACGCGTCTGGCTCCCTCCATTCGAACACTGGGAGAACCGTTCCGGAAGTCACTTCGGGTATCGAGCAGACCTGAAAACGACGATTTCCGAGAAGGAAAAGCGTTTGTTCTTTACCAAATCAATAAAGAAACCCGAAGCCTACTGGCCAGGATTCTTTATTGAATTCCACAGCAGTCACGACCCCCGTTTTCAACAGGATGAAGCCGTGTTGCTGATTCGCGGAAACAATAGTGGTCATGAAGTTCGCAGCGTACAGATCACTCCAGGCTGGTGGACACTTGGCATGTCTTTTACTCCGGATGGCCAAGTGCACTTCTATGGTCGCAAAGGTGTCGAGGACCTGAGGGCACAGGATCATTTGTATTCGAGCTTTCCGTACGGCTACCAGGCGGAACGATTCGCCACTCACTTTTTCAATTCAGTAAATCACAACGACGGTCGCACCTGGTCGACCCCAATCATTATCGATGACCCGGCTGTGTTTGTGCAGCAGCCCCGCAGGCTGAATATCAATCGTAATTCTGTTTCAATGGAGATTGATTCACCCAATGAACTGCCGACCGAGGACATCGATTCGCGTCCTCGACCGGACTCACGCCAGCAATCGTTGTCTTCAACCGGTACGCTGCATCCTCATTTGACGGTTCGAAAGAAGATGCCTGAATCCGCAACGCTCGGTCAGGCAATAGAATATGCTGTTGTCGTGACCAATGATGGCACATCCACCGCCCGAAACGTGATTGTGGAAGACGAAATTCCCGCGGCGGCACGCATCGACATAACGGATCCTCCGGCCGAATACGATCCGAGAACACACAGTCTCATCTGGCAATTCGACGAATTACGGTCCGGAGAATTTTGCGAACTCATGGTACGGCTGACGCCAACGGATCAAGGTGTACTCAGCAGTAGTGCAACTGTTCACTTCAATACTAATGCTCAGGTGACCACCAGCACTTTTGTGCATGCCCCGATACTTACTCTGGAATTAAAAACGCCGCGACCGGTCCGAGTCGGTGAGGAGACCCAGCTCCGGTACATGGTGAGGAACGATGGCGATGGAACGGCAACGGATGTCGTATTGAGAAGCGATCTGCCATCCGGGCTTCGACATCCGGTGGGCAGTGACCTGGAATACGCCATTGATACACTGGAGCCTGATGCGGAATGTGAGATCGTACTCAACGTAATTGCCGCAGAACCGGGTGATTTTACAACTCGGGCGGAACTGATTGCTGACGGAATCCCAGGCGACACTGCAGATGCAACAGTCAGGATTGTCGGGCAGCAGATCCAGGTCGTTCGCCAGGCGCCTCAACCACGGTACATCGATCGTTCTCCGGTCTATTCAAACATTGTGAATACTGCACCGCAGTTCGATACTGCCGGTCTTCATGTCATCGAACGTATTCCCGAAGGTATGAGACTTGAACGCACGTCTTACAACGGCATTTACTATCCGCATGACTGACGCAGCATGCAGGTTCCTGCACCTCGTGACAGACAGCAACTTCAACGCAAACGTACAAAGGCCCCGGCTGTCGGCCGGGGCCTGCGGCACGCCTGCAACACACGGATTCAATAGATTACTGACGGTATTCCGGTGGCACAGGAACATCGCCGTCGATCTGGGTGCCGGCAGATGTTACCTGATCCCGAACAGCTGTCGCATCACGCTGCGTCAGACGCGTTTGCTGGCCGTCCGCAATCACCTGAGTTGCAGCTCGGGTGTTTGATCCGTCCATTTGACTCCGTCTGCTCACTTCAACAAGCGGCTGGATCAACTGTGCAATTCGCCCAATGCTGGTATCTGTCATTGCCAGTTCGACCAATGCCCGACGAAGACCGCTCAGACCGGTAAAATCGCGAGAGATCTCGGTACACACTGAGTCCATCGTCTTTAGATTTTGGGCAGCAACTGTCAGCCGTTCAGTTTGTTCACTCAGCATGTGGTGCACGCCCAGAATCTCATCGAGATTTTCCTGCGCAAGTCCGACGTTAAGAGACTCCTGACCAAGTGACTCATTCATCGCAACAAGAATTCTCGCATTCTGTTCTGCGCGTTTAACGCCATCGTCGCCCTCCAGGATCTGATCCTTGAGTGATGCCAGTTGACCAGCGGCGAATCGAGCCTCGTCGAGTCCCGAAGCTGTCGCTGCGACTGCGTCGCGCAATCCAACGAACTGATCGAATTGACGCGAGGCCACCTGGATGTTCGCGGACTCATCGGACAAACGCGTTGTCAGTTCATCTAATACTGTCAGACTGTGACTGGCTGATTCCAGGTTCTCTCCAGAAGAGAGAACCTGATCTCGAAGCGCTACCATGCTGTCGAACTGTTTTGCAGCGAGTTCAAGTTCTACAGACCCCTCAATCATTCGCTGCGTCAGATCCGTCAGGCTGGCAATACTCGCACTGGCAGTTTCATATCCATTCGATGCGGCAATCACACGATTCTGAAGAGCAACGATGCCGGAGAACGTGTTGTCAGCGACATGAGTCTGTTTACCTGCATCAATGATATGCGATCGCAACTCATCCAGCCTCGTGAGTTCGGCCAGCGCCCCCTCTGTGCGATCCTGACCGCTGGAAAGCTGGTAGTTGAGTGCTTCTATCTGGTCCAGAGAGGCGAGAGCCTCTTGAGCCGCGGCGGCTTCACGAACAACGCGTTCTCGCAGGGACTGCATTTTCACAATTGCAGCATCAACCTCGTCCAGACGATCAGCCTGCGCATCCAGACTGGTAAGCAAGTCATTGGTCCGCCATGCAGAGTCACGCGCCGAAACAAGGCGTTTCATGCTATGGTCAGACAGGTCCAGTCGGCTTTGGATCTGATCAAGTCGCCCCTTGAGCGGCCCCACCATCATGAGCTGCATTCCGAAGAACACAACAGCCAGTGACATAAGAATTGACACTGACATGAACCTGCGGAACCCCTGCAATTGCTGCGTGGTGGTTCTGCGAAACGTCGTCTGACTGCTCACGATTTTACTCCGGAAGAATGTATTCAGGCGATAAGACTGTCATTCGCCGAACGGGCCGTAAACTTCCCGCACTCAACGAGAGTTGCACAGCCACGTAAATCTGTATCGCCACTTGCAGGCTCCGCGATTTGCCCAAACGGCAAACTTCAGCAGAGAATGCCGATTCGCGCCCGACAACGCTGGTGGATGCACTCAATCTGACTTTAACGGTTGTACAAAATTAAAGAGATTGAAAGCCGCTATCTCAATACGATCGACTTCGAGAACTGATCACTCCCCCCAGCGGCTGGAGAAGTCATGTTTGATCTGCAGCTGATCGCAGATGCGCGCGACAACGAAATCAATCAGGTCGGCAATGTCCCCGGGGCGATGATAGTAGCCCGGCATCGCAGGCAACACGACTGCTCCGGCGTCCGTCGCCGTCAGCATGTTCGTGAGCGTAATTCGACTGAGAGGAGTTTCACGGGGGACAAGAATCAGCCTGCGTCGTTCCTTCAGATGTACGTCAGCCGCACGATGGATCAGATTGGCAGATGCACCGGAGGACACTGCTGACAGCGTTCCGGTCGAACAGGGACAAATAACCATCCCGCGAGTTTCTGACGAACCACTGGCAATTCCCGCAGAAAAATCCAGGGAATGATGAACGCGCAGAGAACCGGCCAACTGAGCAGTCTCCAGTGGTTTCAGTTTCCACGATTTTGCGTTCCAGTCGCTCAGACAGCCGGCAATCAGGGATTTCCATTCCGACTCAGATGCTGTGTCGGAAGGAAATGGGATGCCGATCTCATGCTGCATCACCTGTCGAGCAGCCTCACTGACAACCAGATCGACGGTATGATTAAATTTCAGAAGTCCCTGGAGCAACCGAATGGCATAGGCCGACCCACTGGCCCCGGTGATGGCAACAACAATGGAGATATCCCGCTTCATGTCGTGGTCCGAACGAACGTGTGTCACAGATCTGATTGTGTCTTACTAACGAAACAGACTAGGATATCACCTGGGTAACCTGATTCAGAATGATATGACTAATTCAAAAAAATGCCTGATGAAAACACATTTCCTGATCTCCGGCGACTGATCTGTGATCACATACCGAAGTCTTAAGAAATTCCTGGGTGAAACCAGTCTGGAACGCAAGTGCCGATATTTGTTTGGCGCAGCGCTGCTCGGACTGATCACGGGAAGTTTCTGGCTGCATGCGGCAAAAACCCGACAGCTCGTCCGGAATCAGCAGGTGCTCGGGGCCCAAACACTGTTGTCAAGTTTTTTTCTGAATCGCCATCTCAGTCTTTATCACAAACAGGCGGAAGCGCAAGGTCAAGACAGCAAACTGTTTTCAGCTGCCCCCGGCACACAGTCAGAAAAACAATCGTTTGCTGATTTTGCTAAATCATTGAGGTTGACTGAGTCGGCTGCTCCGGACCAGCCCCGCTGGTTTCTCAGTCTGACCTCGGATCCTCAACTGGACGATGATGACTCAAACGCACGCCGTAAATTTGAATCCGGGGATCAAGACAATTTCAGCGAATTCATCGAAGAACCAGACGGTTCTCGATCACTGAAATACGTCGCTGCAATTCGCGCAACAAGTGACTGCCTTGCGTGCCATCAGTCGGGAAATCAATACAACGCGCCCGAGTACACACCGAATCAGTTTGTTGCAGTTGCGACCGTCACTATCCCCATGGCCAAAGTCGATCAGGAACTGAGCGTTAGTAACGCTGTCTTCGTGGGATCAGCGATCATCACAACCGGACTGGCCATGCTCGCTGCCTATATCATTGTACGCTACATCATCGTCAAACCGGTTCTGCACCTGAAGGATGTCAGCGATGCCATCGCAATGGGAAACCTTACGCAGCGTGCAGAGATTACAACAGGTGACGAGTTTGAAGAACTCAGCCACGCGTTCAACCGGATGTTACGGCACATGACGACAGTAAATACGGAGTTAAGAACAGTTAACGACAACTTAGATGCCAAGGTCGATCTGCTGGCCCAGGCGAATATGGAACTGTTCAACAGCAACCGTCTGAAAAACGATTTCCTCGCGACCGTGAGTCATGAACTACGAACACCGCTGAACAGTATCCTCGGCTTCAGTGATATTCTGGCCGGTGCCGTGAATCTCGACGAACGGCAACATCGTTACGTCGACAATATTCAGACATCCGGTCGCAGCCTGATGACTCAGATCAACGATCTGCTGGATTTGGCGAAAATTGAAAGTGGACAACTGGAGATCCAGGCCGGCAGTCTGGATATGCCGGAACTGATTGATCGACTGGTCCAGCAGGTGACTCCCCTCGCGGAACAGAAGAATATCAACCTGCGTGTAACACATGCCTGGCCGGCTCTGCCAAAACTTCACCAGGACGCAGGAAAGGTCAGACAGATTCTCACCAATCTGCTGTCAAACGCGATTAAGTTTACACCAGAGGGCGGGCGAGTTCGTGTCAGTTCCCATCATTTGAAAGCGGCAACCGGCACCAGATCTGTCAGCAACAAGGAATCGGCTGACATAATTGCGAACGACGATCTCATCGAAATCGCGGTCGAGGATACGGGCATCGGCATTCCGATGCAGCAGCAGGAAGACATCTTCGAGAAATTTCGCCAGGGAGCGACCCTCCCGGGACAGCGCGACCATGCAAAACGAGAATATGGAGGTACAGGACTTGGACTGTCGATCGTTCGTGAACTGTCCCGACTTCTCGGTGGCGATGTGAACCTGGAAAGTGAATTTGGCAAAGGCAGTGTTTTCACGGTCACTCTTCCGATGATTGTACGTCCGGTTGAGAAGGAAACGAAACCGACACTGGACAGCCCGTCGACGGGGCTGAGTCGGATCACCTCCGTCAACCTGATGAACCCAGCCTCCTGAAACCTCACTTGAGGCAGTGGTCTGGGAACAAAACGAATCGGTACTTATTCAGGGCCGGGTGATTTCGTCCGGCACAATCTGCCGGTCTCAGGTCGAGGTCGAGCGCAGCTGCACCTTCCCCGTAATCTGATTCTTCTTCAAAATTGATTCAAGTAGCAGACTCGTCTCAATCGATACGACCGATACGAGGTATCACCATGGAACCAACTTCATGAGTGCTGCGCATTGAGCCTGTCTGGCCGCTGATCATCTGCGGCTCACCAAGATTTCGCGGAGAGATTCGGAATGGGAATCCCACATCCTGCATTGAAGTCCCTGTTCGTTGTTGCCCTACTGATCGGCCCGGCGAATGCAGACGTCAAGTCAACTACAGTGCAGCCGTTTTTCGGCTCCGACACACAGAAAACGAACACCCCTTCAGGTTTCAAACGATCGGCCGTCAAGACTCATCCTGCGCAGTCCTCCGACAAATTGTTTTTTTCACCCGGCGGTTCCGCAGCCACGAATTCACCGCAACAGACCGAAACGAAACCAGGCCAGCAACGTCAACGGATGCGTGTTACAGCCAAACCATCCAACGATAGTCCGCAGCAATCGGTCCAGGAAATCTTACCTAAGACAAACCTCTCCAATGATTCCGACATCACCACTCTGTCGACAACGGTGGATCCAGCTTCTGGGAGCAGTTCACCCGTCCGACAGGTGGGTGGGTGGGTAAATGATACATCCCTAGAGTTTGGTGACGCCGAAGAAACACCCGACGCATCATTCGACGATCCTGATTTTCTGGAATTCCGGACTTCAGACAAAGCAGAAAAAACTGACTTTGCGATCAGCGGTGATGATGGCTATGAGGAACAAAATCCCGTCCAGTCGGAATTCGACACAAACACTGATCTCCCAAACTTCGATGAAATCAGCCGTCAACAGGGACAGTCATTCGACAGAAGTCATTCGGCTGAATCCACAACGTTTCAACATGCCGAAGACAGCACTTCGGTTTCGGCAAGTTCCGAAGTCCCCGAATCCAACATTGACAGTCTGCCGTCAAAACACACCGGACCGCAACAGCCGACCGTTGAAGTTGACTGGAAATTCAATGGAACGTTGAACATCGGGCAAGAGAGCCAATGCTCCCTTATTGTGACGAACACCGGCTCCAGTCTCGTTCGTAACGTCACCGTTGAGGCCGCGATTCCCGGTGGGATCGACGTGCTGAGCGCTGTTCCGGTACCACATGCAAACACTTCCCGGTGGTCCGTGGGGGATCTGGAGTCCGGCGCGTCACGTTCGATTGAGATAGTCCTCGTTCCACGCCAGCGTGGAGACATCGCCTTTAATGCGTTTGTTCGGTTCACCGGATATTCGACATCTGTGCTAACTGTTCAGGAACCAATGTTACGAATGGCCGTTCAGGGACCAGATTCGGTTAACGTAGGTGACCAGGCGGGCTACAAAGTGCGAGTTGAGAATCCTGGCTCCGGCATCGCTCATAACGTTGTCATCGAAGCACACGTGCCTGACGGAATGCAGCATCGAAGTGGCAGTGTCCCAAGAATTCATGTCGGTACACTGAACCCCGGTGATTCCCGTCAGGCAATGCTCAATTTGACGGGGTTAGATGGCGGAACATACCGCCTTGCTGTCCGAGCTCTCGCAGATGGAGACCTCAGTGACGAAGCACGCAAAGATATCAGAGTTGCCAGACCTAGTCTGGCAATTTCGATGGCCGGTCCAAAAACAGCGGACGTTGGTTCACCCGTTGACTATGAAGTCATCGTAAAAAACATCCTGTTCCCCGGCTCGGGAACTGCTCATAACGTTGTCATCGAAGCCCTCGTGCCTGATGGCATGCAGCATCGCAGTGGCAGCGTTCCAAAGATTCATATTGGCACACTGAAACCCGGCGATTCCCGTCGAGCTCTGCTTAACTTGAAGGCGTTAGACGGTGGAACATACCGCCTTGCTGTCCGCGCCGTCGCCGATGGAGACCTCAGTGACGAAACGCGCACAGATATCAGAATTACCAGGCCTAGTCTGGCCATTTCGATGACCGGTCCAAAAACAGCGGACATTGGTTCACCCGTTGACTATGAAGTCGTTGTGAAAAACACCGGAGACGTCCCGTCAACAAATGTGCGGGCCAAATACCGAATTCCGAATGATGCTCGATTCTTACGAACTAACCGGGGTGGCGTACATCAGTCAGAAGAAAAACTCATCGACTGGTTTGTTGGCACGATTCAGCCTGGAGAATCGAGCCGCTATCTGATCACACTGGAACCGGGATCCCCCGGAACTGCCGTCCATCGCGCTGGAGTCAAGTCGGAGAACACGGGCATCACAATGGTCAGTCACACGACAATGGTACGCGGGGTTGCGGAACTGCAGGTCAATATTGAAATGGCTGATGCTGTGCCAGCGGCTGGTCAGGAAACCGATGTGCGCATCGTGGTAAGGAACGAAGGCAGTGCTGACGCAGAAAACGTGGGCGTGATCTGTGAACTGCCGTCCGGATTGCAATTCGTCGCTGCAGACGGTCCTGCTGATTGTCTGTCCCAGAATGGTGTCCTGATTTTCCGTTCAATCGATGCAGTTGAAGCCAAAGCAGAAGTCAATTATCTCATCAAGGCAAAATGCGTGCGACCGGGAAGTCACCGCGTGCGTGTACGAGTCGGAAGCGAGTCATTGCCTGATCCGGTCATTGGTGAAGGAACAGTCAACGCCAGAGCACCTCAATAATCCCCGACCGGGCTGGAACCCTGCCGGCCAGCCCGCCTGACGATGCATTCTGCAAAGACTGGGCACCATGGAAGCCGGCTTGTTGCGGTACGGAGATTCTGCGACCATTGCAGCAGGCCGCTGAGAAATGCCGGTGGCCAAGCCTGCTCCAGTGTTCAGAAGCTATCATCGTCGTATGTCGTTCACGAGTTTTCCACCGAATACGAAATGGACGCGTTTGCGATGTCTCCGGACTCGTCCGGGAAATCGATGTATGGTGGCCATTTGCTTCGGCGCACTGTTTGGACTCACAGGGTGCCAAAGCGGTCCTCAGAACTGGCGTGACAAACGCCCGGTGGCGCACAGCGTGCAAGCGGGCAATGTTACCATCCGCAGCAACTTCGTGATTGCAGATGATGCCCCAATCATTAAGGAGCTGGAACAACTTCAGCTCAACATCACGGAGACTCTTCAGCTGCCACCGCCCCGCGACCCGGTAATGGTTTACCTGTTTTCCGGAGAATCCGAGTATCGTCGATACATGAGAAAGACATGGCCGTCGTTACCGGCTCGCAGAGCATACTTCATCGGCACATCGCGTGAGCTGGCGGTTTACTCATTTCACGGACCGCATGTCGAAGTAGATCTGCGCCACGAGTTGACGCATGGACTGCTGCATGCAACACTCAATTCGGTTCCTTTGTGGCTTGATGAAGGCCTTGCCGAATACTTTGAGGTGCGTGGACCAACTACTGGCAATCTACATCCGGAACATTTGCGGACGCTGCAGCGGGCGGCACGCAAAAACTGGAATCCATCCATCGCGCGTCTTGAGGGAATCGTCAACTTTCAGGAATTCGATCGTCAGGACTACGCCGAGTCATGGGGATGGGTGCACTTCCTGCTCCACGACAATCCTGATGGCAAACGAATCTTGCTTGATTTCCTGAGCCAGCTGAAAAATTCAGATTCTGCCGGATCGTTTCAGGCGAAGCTGCAGCCGTTCCGTCACCAGTTGGTTGCACACGTATCCGGTCTGAAAGACTCCACGGAACAGTCGTTTCTGCGTCTTTAATGCAATGACTGAATTATCGGCGCTGTGCAGGTCCCCCGACGTCACCTGATCCTGTGTCACCAATGATGGTTAACAGCGCCAGGCCATTTGATCTGCACAAACCGCAAAACAGGAACCAAAAGGTTTCCCGTTCTTGACGAATCGCGTTTTGACCAGTGATTCGGGCAGGCGTATGATAGTGATCGGCGATGATGGTCCTGAAGTATTCTGCGGGTCCTGCGTGCAGGCATTCGGCTGTTAATCTCAGCCTCCTGGACAGCGTTGTGTTCGATTTCTTTCGCATGCACAATCCCCCGTCGCTCCTGGAATTCTGAAGCCTCCACTGTCCGTCAGTCACTGACTCCCGTGGCCCCTTTTCTGCACAGACACTTTCTGACTCAAAACTCTTCATCTCACTATCATGAGTATTCCGTCCGGCTCAGAACTTGAAGAATCAGAACCAGCGACGAATACGCCGCCCAGAGTTCCAATGGCCGAACTCCCTTTGGTTGCCGATCACCAGCAAACCGTGGTGACATCGACTACTGACAAAAGCGATATCGACACAGCCGAAAGAAACGCATCCCGTGCGGAATCGCCTGATCCGGTGACGGCTCTGTTTTCGACAGATGGATCAGATGTCGTACCCGGTTCCGTTCTGCTGGAACATTTCGAGATTCAACGCAGAATTGGTTCCGGAGGAATGGGCAGAGTCTTCCTTGCTGAGGACACAACGTTACGACGGCCCGTCGCATTAAAAGTTTTGAATCCGGTCTCGGCCGCAGAACCCGCGCTGCTGGCCAGGTTTCAGAATGAAGCCCGATCAGCCGCTCTGCTTCGACATGACAATATCGCCCAGGTGTATTTTACCGGTGAGAGCCGAGGCGTACATTTCATCGCATGTGAATACATCGTCGGCCGGACACTTCGAGAACTTATCGAAACTCATCAAAACCTTCCGCCAGATGTGGTTTTGAACTACGCAGTTCAGGCGACGCTCGCTCTCAACCACATGTATGCTTTCGGCGTCGTTCATCGCGACATTAAACCCTCAAACATCATTGTGAGTGACGAAGGTCGGGTAAAAATTGTTGACCTGGGACTTGCCCGGCGGGACAGTCCGGATTCGGTCTGTGATATCACGGTGGCAGGAAGCACCCTGGGTACGTTTGATTATCTTGCTCCGGAACAGGCACGCGATCCTCGTCAAGCGGATGTTCGCAGTGACATATACTCGCTGGGATGCACGCTGTACCATATGTTGACAGGACAGCCACCCTATCCCGAAGGCACAGCACTTCAAAAACTCCTCGACCATCAGGGAAAGCAGGCACCCGATCCGGCTCGGATTAACAACCAGGTGCCTGCCGAAATCGCTGACATTGTCCTGACCATGATGAGTACCGACCCTGCGGACCGGTATCAAGTACCAGGAGAATTGCTTACTGAGTTGATTGAAGTCGCCACTGATATCGGACTGCAGGGTGTTCCTGCCGACGGTGTCATCTGGCAGAAACTCGAAGCCCCCCCGAGTCGACGTCTTTCAGGCGTCATGATCCTGCTGGCTGCAGTGGTTGTTTTCTGTGCAACTGCACTCACACTTCATTCTATGCCCGGTGACCCGGAAGATGACAACGTACCACCGGTTGCTCGTGAGTCTTTGCTCACAGCACCTGGTCCGCCAGTGATTCCTCCCGATATTGTTCCACCGATTCAGAACGAACGCCCGACAAATCCAGAGGATCATGATCCGTCAGTGACGATACCGACGGACGGGCTAATGCCGTTTGTTGTCCACTTTGCGAATCGTACGCAGACCGGCTACGCGACGCTTCGAAAAGCCATGTCGGAACTTCAGGACGGCGCTGTGATCGAACTGACATTTAATGGCACACAACCGGTCCCGATCAGGCAACTGCCAAAAAAACATCACGAAACCGTGCAACTGTACGCCACTGAGGGAGTTCATCCAATCCTGGAGTTCCACGGCAGTCGGGACGAATCCCAGAATACCAGTATATTCGACCTGAGTAATTGCAGTCTGTCGCTTGACGGTATTGGACTGCGACTCGTACTGGATGGCGAGGGAACTGACACGGCATGGAGCGTTTTCAACTGTTCGGGATCAACTCATCTGGACCTGCGACGTTGTTCCATTGACATCGTTAATCCGGACATGGCGGCGGTGGAAATCTGCCGACTAAAGGAATCGACATCGGAGAAAGTGTCACGACAGACCACCGACATCAATCTGACCGATGTGATCGTGAGGGGCACAGCTGACATGTTCCATCTCGAAAGTCAGACCGATGGATTCATTCACCTGGACAATTGTGGATTCGGACTCGACGGACATTTGTTAAATAACACCGGCGGCACTTCAATGGATGATCCAGGCACGCTGGAGTTGGTTCTTCATCACGTGACGTGCATCGCGAGCGAACCACTCTTTCGAATCTTCGAAAATGAGTTTTCGCCGACCCGGCGTATGATTTCAAATCTCATAGTCAACAGTCGCGCCAGTGTATTTTGCAGTACTGTCGAGAATGGAATTCTGGTTGATTCCGAAGGAACCGGACTCCTTGATGAATTAAGTGAACTGGTGCAATGGAACGGTGACACGAACCTATATGACCGTATTGAAACACTCTGGAAACTAAAGGTCCCCAACTCCGACGGCGACTACCGCTCGTTCAGACTGATTGACTGGAACCTGCACTGGAAGCGGACCCTTGGATTAGAACCCAGAGAGGTTGCGTTCGACTGGCAGAATGAACAGTTTGATTCCGGGACATACGATGCGGACGGTTTTTCTGTTCTCAATGGACTGCAGCCGGACTGGTTTCGGATTGACGGAACACAGGAGCTGCCAATGTATCTGGAGCGCGAGGTACCAGGAGTCGTTCTGCGCCGGCTACCGCATTTTCCAGAGTCACCGATGAACTCCGACGATATCCCGCTGCCTGCCGAGACATCCGACGCCGAATAGACGTCGTCGTATTGAACCTTGTCGGAGCAGTTAGCCCAGGCAGTGTCACTCACCTGATTCTCTGTACTTTAATTACAACTCCGCCGTGGAACTGAAGTCCCGATCGAAAGTTCTGCCCAGACATCAAAAGGAGGAATTGCGATTGCCGGACACCGCTGGCGAACGACGGCCTTATTTTCACATGACAAATATCAGAAAAAGTGTCTCGACAAGCGAACATATGTAGATAGACTTCCTCACCCTTCGCTGGGTTCAGATTCTGCAGAACATGGCGTCAGATCGCAGGTCGCAATGACCGAATTCATACTTCATACACTGTCGCGGGGTGGAGCAGCCTGGTAGCTCGCGAGGCTCATAACCTCGAGGTCGTCGGTTCAAATCCGGCCCCCGCCACTTTAACCCCGGAACAGCGAAACCCCGGGGTTTTTTCATGCGCCAACAAGACTGCTCCCCGCAACCAACAAGACTGCTCCCCGCAACAGGGATACTCACCTCTGTGCCCTCTGGAAAACGGCAACTGAACCAGCACCCGCGTGTCGTCGAAAACATCACAATTCAGCGTCGGCTGGATCCGGCAACCTATTCCGGATAATTCTGCATGGCGTCGCGCCAGGCTGTCGTTGGCCGAAACGATGACCGTCATTGACAGACCACAAACGGCGCGGCCGGGCGCGATCTCAACTTCCCGCAGTGACGTCACAACTACATCAACGGCCAACAGGTCCAATTTCATCATTTGAATCTGCTGGTTCTTCCAGTCTGCAACGTGATCACGGCGGTGCGCGGTGGCCTCCGCCCGTATTAACAAATCCTCCTGTTCCTTTTGCTCGCACGTGGGTTCTTTCGCACTGCATGAGTTCGACCGTAAAAAGTTTTGTCCCCACGATCACAGCATTGTGATCGGCACTGCTGAGTGAGCAACGGAACCGGAGCGATGGCATGCAGATTAGGTAGTTTCAAATCAGAATGCCTGGACCGGATGTAGTTCCGACAGAAATCCTTTAAACGCAGTATCAGCGAGGCATCCCACTCATGATTACAGCAAACGTTTTCACCCGAGTTTGAACAATCATTTGATGGCCCCGGACTACTACGTCAGCTCCGTTGCAGACACGCTCGAACGCCGCAAAGATCTCAGACGTGTCTCAAAGGTACGATCACCGATCATACTGAACTGCTCAAACATGACGCGGGAACTGATTCATACGACTGGAACAAAGGGATCTGTTTCCCACACTTCCTGTGACTGCAGAGTTTTTGCCCCACCCGGAATGTGAGAAACAGGCGATGTCCCGCCCCACACTGTTGAGACACAGCGGTGCCTGTTGTCTGCGCAACAGTGCTGAAAGATAAGTCAGTCATTCTGTAAACTTGAGTGATATAGGAGCTTTCCATTGCGGAAGGAGCGAGTTCTGTCAGCACTCTGCTCTGCCATATAAAGGAACAGCAAAAATGGTCTCATATCTTGTTTTACGTGTTTATTCTCAATCAAAACTCGGGTTTCCTCAGCGTGTGCTGTCAATGTGTGGACTTTTTCCTGGGAGTATCACCATAAAACACGATTTTCTGGCCCAATACTTGCCACAAAGTTCAACACGGGGCAGGGACTCGAATCTATTGGCTGTCTGGGGCGGGAATGGTCAGAAGACGGTCGAGAGTCCTTTGTTGTGATTGAATGGCTCAAAGTTGAGTTTTGTTTCATTTTCTACAGGCGGAAAAATCCAATGTTGTTAGCGCGCAGATCATCGTTTGTCATTACTTTGGGGTTCCTTTTGTTCAGTTCTGGCTGTGGAGGCAACGGCGGTGATTCCTCGCCCAGTGCAACCACACCTCAGGAACCCGCCGCAACAGAAAGTTCAACCGCTGCTCAGCCTGACGGTTCCGATTCAGCCGTGGCTGCAGCACGCGTGACAGACGATCCGATCGAAGCAGCCTATTTCGGTGTGTACGTGTGGAAGGCAGCAGTTGAAAAGGCTGGTTCATTTGATATCGACAAGGTGCGTGAAGCCGCGTACGGACTGGAATTCGATGCTCCGGGTGGCAGGAAGCGGATGCATGATTCGAACCACCACACCTACAAACCGGTGTACATCGGCGAGATTCTGCGAGACGGTCAGTTCAAAATTGTTAAAGAGTTTAATGATGGCGGACTCGTCGAACCCGACGCGTATTCCTCTTATCTGCATCCCGACGGAGACGTCCCCAGTCCAACAGGTGGTCCCGTAGCCGGCGCAGAATATCCACAGCCGGATGTAACAGATGACAGTGTAAAGGTTGGGATCCTGCATTCACTCAGTGGGACAATGGCAATCTCTGAAACCTCACTGAAAGATGTGGTGTCATTTGCTGTCGATGAAATCAACAAGTCCGGGGGCGTGTTGGGCCGTCAAATTGATCTTGTCATTGAGGACCCAGCCAGTGACTGGGACCTGTTCGCTGAAAAAGCTCGCAAGATGATCACTGAGGACGGCGTGGCCGTTATCTTTGGGTGTTGGACTTCGGTTAGTCGAAAATCCGTACTGCCGGTATTCGAAGAGTACAACCACCTGTTGTTCTATCCCGTTCAGTATGAAGGCGAAGAGCTCTCCCTGAACGTCTTTTACACCGCTGCGCCACCTAACCAGCAACTTGTACCGGCAGCTCAGTACATGTTGGATGATGGCGTCAAGAAGTTCTATTTGCTGGGAACTGACTACGTATTCCCGAGAACGGCAAACAAGGTACTCAAGGCCTTCCTGCTGGCACAGGGTGTCCCGGAAACAAACATCATTGAAGAATACACTCCGTTCCATCATCAGGACTATCAAACTATTGTTCAGAAGGTTAAAGACTTCGCTGCGAGTGGTGATGCGTGCGTACTGTCCACAATCAACGGAGACAGTAACGTCCCATTCTATAAGGAATTTGCCAATCAGGGACTCACTTCGGCTGACTGTCCCATCATGGCGTTTTCTGTGGCTGAGGATGAACTGCGAGCAATGGACGTGCCACCTCTGGTAGGACATCTCGCGTGCTGGAACTATTTCCAGAGTATCGCTTCCGCTGAAAACGCGGCCTTCGTAGAAGGATTTCAGGCGTACTGTCAGGCAAACGGGCTTAAATAGGTTAGATCAACACGACACCCCTCATGTTGAATTTCTCTGGTTCAGTCAGTTTTTGCCGAGCCTGGTGTGCTCGGTGGAAATTGACTGACCAGAAAGTTAAAAAACGGAGTCTGATTGCTTTGATCTGTCTCAGTGACGTGATCGTTTGGCCTCCCCCGCTCTTGTTGCGTCGGTGACAGAAAGTTGCTCAATAATGGACGCATCCGGACTTTTATTCTCTGGCCGGGTGCTGACAGTTCTCGCTTTAGTTTTTTGCTCTGCACCCGCTTGTGGCTGGGTTCTGCCTGACGATACCACGCGTGAAACGTTAGCGTTGCTGGCCAGCTCCGACGAAGAGAGTCGTCAACAGGCGCTGGCAACATTGGCTGCATCGCGAGAACCGCGAATGCTGCCGTTCCTTGAACATTACAGCCAGGGCGCCGTATTTCTTTGGAATACGCAAGTTGTTGTATGCACGGATTTGAACCAGAGTCCTGCCCCGATTCTGGATCCTGTGACGCTTGATCCTCTCAAAATTGACGGTGCCCCGGTCAGAGTGGATGTTTCCGAGTTACGCGACGTGGCGCCCTCTGGTCGATCAGAACGGAGGGCTGTTGCAGATGTCATTCGGCAACTTGAGGTCTGGATGCCGGATTTGGACAAACGGCTCGCAGCTATTCAGCGATTTGGGGATAGCCGAGACCCCAAATTCCTGGACTCACTGAACGAACTGATGAACTCCGACGCGCCGGAAAAAGTGATACGCAAGGCGCGTGAAAATGCACTGTTGATCCGCATCTCGGGCAATATCCAGGATCAAACAGCAGACGAACGCCTCATCGCAATCAATGAGATTGGTGATTTGTGTGTGGCCAGAGCAGTTCCGGTGCTCAATGACATTCTGAACAACGAAAAAGAGTCTCAAATTCATGTTGCATGCCGGGGGGCTCTTGCGACGATTGAAAATTATCAAAAGAAAGTGCGGTTGCTTCAGAACATATTCAATGGTCTCTCACTGGGTTCAATTCTGATTCTTATGGCCCTTGGCCTGTCGATCATCTTCGGACAAATGGGCGTGATTAATATGGCCCACGGCGAACTGATGATGGTCGGTGCGTATGCAACGTACGAAATGCAGCTGCTGTTCGGTCACACACCGGAAACTCCGACCAATCTTTACTATATTGTTGCGTTCCCGGTTTCGTTCCTTGCAGCTGCTGTTGTCGGCTTTCTGATGGAACGACTGGTCGTACGGCACCTGTATGGCCGCCCACTGGATTCGCTTCTGGCAACCTGGGGCATCAGTCTGGTACTGATCCAGTGCGTGCGTGTGAAGTACGGTGACAACATTGGAGTAAACAGCCCCTCTATGCTGGTGGGCAGCTTCGAGGTGCTTCAGGATCTGGTAATTCCGCGTAACAGAGCTTTCATTCTGGTCCTCTGCGGGTTTTGTGTGTTATCAGTTCACGCTCTTTTTCGATACACCCGCGCGGGGTTGTTGATTCGAGCCACTGTCCAGGGCCGTGAGACGGCTTCAGGCCATGGAGTGAACACTCGCCTGATCGATGGATTAACATTTGCCGTCGGGTCAGGTCTCGCCGGAATCGCGGGATTTGCCTGGACAACCGTTGGTGGGGTGACGCCCGATATGGGCCAAAATCACATTGTCGATTCCTTTTTGGTTGTCGTGACAGGCGGAGTCGGAAAACTTGCTGGTGCCGTGTTTGCCGGCCTCGGCATTGGCTCATTGAATAAGATTCTTGAACCTCTCAACTTTGGAGAGGGATTGATGACAATGGGATTGGTCATTGTCATTACGTCGTGGGCTCTCGGTGTTGCAGGATCCTTTCGCATCGACAGAAAACTCGGAATGATGTCGCTCATTCCCGGTTCTGGTCCGATCACACCGGTATTCAGTCCGTCAGTGACTCCTGGCATTCGTACTGCCGCGACATTTTACTGTATTGGGTGTGTCAGTATCTTTTTGTCTTGGTCTGGCGGTCATCTTGTGGAATGGTTTGGTCATGGATCGTTTGTAACGGCTGTTGATGCCATGCTGACAGAGCCAATTCGAGCGATCTGGGCAAAAGTTCTTATACTGTCGTGCGTAGTCTTGTTTATTCAGTGGCGACCCCTCGGACTGTTTCCACCAAGAGGACGTCTGGCTGATGCATAATTTGCTCGATCACTTTAGCAGAGCAACGGATACTTTAGCTGACCTGGGCCTGCGTCATGGACGGGTGCCGCTGAGCGCTATCCAGTGGTACAGCCG
>JAKVAY010000101.1 GCA_022447185.1 Fuerstiella sp.
AATCATCATTGCAGCGCCGGATTCTCAGGACGCCGTTTCGTCCGTAGGAAGCCTGCTGAATCTGGATCAAAAACAACTGATCACTTCAGTGGCGAACAGCGAATCAGCCGAGTCAGCCACTGCAGCTCTCAAGGCAATCGGAAACTCGCGCAACGCGGCGTTCACAAACGACCTGCTGCAGCTGGTCGATAACGAAGACACAAATCCGGAAGTCCGTCGCGCAGCCATCCGGGCAGGAATGCGGATTCTCAGTGTGGCCAGACAACTGATCATTCGAACCGAGGACGAACGTATCGAGGGAAGTTTGCGACAAACGGTCGCCGCCGCCCTGCATGGCTCGCCGGAACAGGAACTGCGAAACATCGGGAACAAAATGTTCCCGCTGCCTGAAGCCAAAGCGGGAGAGAAGCTTTCGTCGGTCAGCGAACTGATGGATCGCAAAGGTGACCCCAAAAATGGACGTCTCATCTACAACACAACCGGCACCTGTCACAAATGTCATGTGGTCAACAAAATTGGTCGCAATCTCGGTCCCGATCTTTCAGAAATCGGCCGCAAGCTCAGCCGGCAGGCAATGCTGGAATCTGTCCTGTTTCCCAGTGCCGGAATCAGTCACAACTACGACACGTGGACACTTCTGCTGGCCAATGGCACCACGCTGACAGGGCTTCTCTCCAGTGAAACCGATGAGAGTATCACACTGATCGACAACGAAGCCCGGCTTCATACCGTGTCGACGGTTGATATTGAAGAAAAGATTCGCCAGTCCGTATCACTGATGCCGGCCGACCTGCAGAAAATCATGACATCACAGGAACTGGTCGATGTCGTCGCATATCTGGAAACACTCAAAAAAGCTGCGGAGTGATACAACAAGCTGAATTCTTTCCTGAAAATCGATGACCACCAGATGATCTGGTGCCATCGATCCGAATCCGCGAGCCGGATGATCCGGTGCACATCAGCGGGACTCTGGCCGAAATCCGTCTGACAGGGCTCATCAGGCCGTACTACGAAGTGACCGTTAAAGTATCCGTAGTATGTTGATGCGAACACAGAACGACTTCGATTCGCTGTGCACATGCCCGACTGACTTTCTGTTCACCAATCGGTTTTGAAGCACCTATCAGCCACCAGTATTCAGACGCGCGACATCATGAGCATCGCAGCACGATCTTTCCGGTGACGTTCTGGTCCTCGGAACCTCGCACCGCTTCGGTGATCTGATTCAGTGAATAATGATGGGCAATTTCTGTCTCCAAAACACCGGACTGGATGAGTCCTGAAATTCTCCGCACCAGTTTCAACTTGAACAACAGCCCCTGCTGCATCATAAAATTCCCCAGCCAAAAACCGGAGATCGCTGCATCCGCTTCCATCAGTGAACGCGGAGCGAATTCAACCGGCTGTCCACTCAATGTGCCAAACAACAGCATTTTTCCGCGTTCACCCAGGCATGTCACCACAGCTGAAGCAGTCATTCCACCGACAGGATCCACGGCATAACGTAAATCATCCGCTCCTGTAACAGCACGGACACGTTCATAAAGTGCCTCCGGCGGATCTGTGACGGGATCGAACACCACTACAGCGTCTGCGCCAGCACGAGTGAGTGATTCACGACTGGCCGGTCGACGGACGACACACAAGGTTCTGAATTTACAGTGTCGGCCAAGCCTCACAATCATGTGTCCCAAAGCTGAACCGGCAGCAGTCTGAAGTAACCATGCTCCCTTCGGAATTTTCAGAACTTCCTGAGTCATGATCCATGCTGTTGCGGGGTTGACGAAAAACGTCGCGGCCTGATCATCTGAGAGACCGCTCGGGATCGGAATGATCTGGGTTGCCGGCACAACAGCCTGTTCGGCCCAGTTGCCCCCGGCTGAATTCATGACGACTACACGTTTGCCCCGAAACAGCCTGCCTCGCAATCCTCCGCCGGATGCGTTGACGATACCAACACCCTCGAAGCCGGGAGACTGCGGACATTTCGGCTTGATGCCGTAAATGCCGCGTACAAACATCATGTCCGACGGATTGATCGGGCTCGCGATCATGCGAACACGTACTTCACCGTGACCGGGTGACCGTAGTTTCACGTCACCACAGCCAAGAACCTCATGCGGTTCACCTGGAGAATCAAAGGTAACGGCTTGCATCAGTGAAACGGTTCCGGAATCGATGTCGAAGTCGTGCGACTTCGGATTTACAGATCGTCTGAAGTTTCAGGACTTCTTCAGCGACACTCCGGTTCTTAAGCTGTGAAAGAACATGAGTTTTTCCTTAGGGTTCAACCGGGATCAAGTATCTCGTCGGTACTGCAATCACCAACCGTTTGCCCCAGCCGTTCCATCAGCTGCGCTGACTCATAATCACCAGCAGTGATTGTGAATCCAAGATCCTGAATCATACGAAAATCATCTTCAGCCTTTTGCCCGGCTGTGGTCAGGTAGTCGCTGACAAACATCGAATTGGCGGCGTACAGCCCCATTGCCTGCATCGACCGCAGATTTCGCTCTCGACCACCGGCAATGCGAATTTCGGTATCGGGATTCGTCAAACGGAACATTGCGAGAACCTTGAGACAATAACGAGGGTCCAGATCTTCCTGTCCCTCCAGTGGTGTCCCGTCAATCGGATACAGAAAATTGAGTGGAATCGATTCCACTCCCATGCCCGCAAGCTTCATGGCAACATCGACAACATCTTCCTGCTTCTCACCCATCCCGACAATCATCCCTGCGCACAGTTCCAGCCCGGCGTCCCGACACGACTGCAAGGTATCGAGACGATCCTGAAACGAGTGAGTTGACACAATGTTGTCGTGAAAACGCTCGCTGGTGTTCAGATTGTGGTTCACACGATCAACACCTGCCTGTTTGAGCCGTATGGCCTGATCCGGTCTCAGCAGCCCCAGACAGGCGCAGATGTGCAGACCGAACTCCTGCTTGATGTCTTTCACCACACTGCAGACATGGTCCACTTCCCGTTCGGATGGTCCCCGTCCACTGGCCACAATACAGTAGGTTCGAGCGTTACTTTCAAATGCCTGACGTGCACCTTCAATCAGCTGTTCCGCATTCAGCATCACATACTTGTCAATGGGTGCAGTACTGTCCTTTGATTGTGAACAGTAAGTACAATCTTCGGGGCACAGGCCGCTTTTTGCATTCTTCAGATAGTAAAGCTGTACCGACTTGCCAAAATAGTGACGTCGTACGCGATAGGCAGCATCCAGAATCGTAACCAACTGATCGTCATCAGCTTCGAGAATCTGCAGCGCAGACTCTCGTGACAGCGACTCGCCGCTGAGTACAGTATCAGTCATGGACAACCAGGAAGACTCGTAACTCAGAGTGTTCTCGATCGACATCCGGGGTAACTCCAGACAACCAGGCAGAAATGGGCCCGAAGTCTATCGCTGGACCGGCCTGCTCAACAGCGTCTGCGATAAATTCAGTCAATTCCGGCAGGATTCCTGTCGGAAATGTTTCATCAATACTCCGTATTCTGCGTTGTGATGTTGAGTAAGGATCATCCCGTGAAGTCACATTGGCTTATCTGACCGGACTGGATCAGAAATTCGTCAAGGTAACACCGAAATCAAACAATCGATCCGCATCAACTACGAATAGCAGGAAAGACGAAATAACGGTGCAAATCGTCGGTGTCTCTTCGTGTCATTGATGACATTCGCCGTTATCAAACCTTGCTGTGGTATCGGAGGTAATGGAGAAGGGTAGTGGTCGAACACTGAGTCCTGATTGATTCTCCGTCCAAATGGCGACTGGCATTGCGGAGAAACACCTATTAGAACACCGTGACTGCTCAGCCAGCGACTGGTGGCGCGGTTTTATTCGCTGCAGTCCCCGATCGGAGCCAGTCCGAACACAACGACAGTACCAGCCTGAACGCCTCTCGTTATTTATGTCTGACTCAGATTCTTCCCTGCCACCGAATGAGCCTGCCGCGGCTTCTGCGAAAAGAGCGGACGAAGACCTGTCCAGCCTGCCGCTGCAGCCGGAGGAAAGTCGTCAGTCACGGGAACAAGAGTTTACAGAAAACTCCGTCCGAGTAACTTCGGCACCTATTCTCAGTCCCCAGAAAGCAGCAGCCTGGTACCGTCGCAGACGGCGTCGACAGTTGCGACTCTGCATATTTCTGTTTCTGTCAACCTGGGTGAGTACCACACTGGTTGGTTCCGGATTTCTCCCCTTATTTGCACTGCCTGGGTTCTTCGACGCAGAACGTCAGGAAATGATTCTGACTGAATTCAACCAAGGTCAGACTTCTGCACCCGACCAGGATCAGATGTTCAGTGAGTGGTATTTGGGCTGGCTGATGCAGGGATTTTCATACAGCATTCCATTGATGCTGATACTTTTGTGTCACGAAATGGGACATTTTCTGCAGGCAGTACGGTACCGGGTCCCGGCATCATTTCCGTTTTTCATTCCACTTCCGATTCCGCCGCTGGGAACAATGGGTGCCGTCATCGCACAGGGACGCGGAGCAGCGGACCGCAGGCAGATGTTCGATATCGCCGTCAGTGGTCCTTTGGCAGGTCTCGTTGTGACGCTGCCGATCCTGTATTTCGGAATTGAAGCCTCACATTTCGAACCCAAGCTTATGATGCCTCACCGATATGTGGAATTCGGAGAACCACTGATCATCCAGTGGTTCATCGCATGGATTCACGGTCCGACACCAAATGGACAAATCCTCGTGATGCACGGAATGGCTCATGCCGGATGGGTTGGCATTTTTGTGACCGCACTCAACCTGATTCCGATCGGCCAGCTGGACGGTGGTCATCTCGTGTATACGCTGCTCGGAAAGCCTGCTCACTGGATTGCCGTCGCCGTCGTATTTGTTGCAGCAGGATACATGATCACAGCGGGAACATACTCGTACATTCTTTTCCTCATCCTGATCATGGTGATGGGAACACGACATCCCCCCACACGCGATGATACCGTTTCATTGGGAACTTTCCGACATGTCCTGGGATGGCTGACACTGGCCTTCCTGTTGATCGGATTCACGCCAACGCCCATTGTCATCGGACAAGGGTGATTTCGGTTTTATCAACGATGCATACCGAAATTCAGTCAGTTTTTCGGATCGATCCACTGCGAAGTATCGTTCGGCGGTAAGGCCGTTTGTGTAATCAACGAATGGAGTTCCGGGCTGCACAGACTGTCGATTCGCATCGATGCCATGCTGAAGTCTCCGAATGCGGTGTGCCGATTCGGAACTGCAACAACAAACGCACCTGCAGCTGCCGCGGCTCGGGTTCCTGCTTCGCTGTCTTCCAGCACAAGCATCGATGATGGTGCAACATTCAGGCGTACAGCGGCGCTGAAATAAATCTCCGGATGAGGCTTTCCCTGAATCACATCTTCTGAGGTCAGAGTTGTCTGGAAACGCTTCAGGAGGTCGAATCGGGATAACAAAGATTCCATGTGTTCACGGGGCGATGACGTCGCTACTGCCCGAGGCAGCTGGTGGTCCTCAATTCTGTCCAGTAAGTCCAAAAGTCCAGGCATACAGGCCAGATGCACCTTCGCGATTTCTGCAAAAATCTCTTGGGTTTCCTCCATCAGATCTTCAACGGATTCCGTGATTCCCGTGAGTTCCGTCAGTGCTGCGAATGCTTCAGCCGGACGTCGGCCGATCATGCGATGGCGGATCCGATCCGTCATTTCCTTTCCACGACGTCTGAGGAGTTTCTGACCGGCGAGCTCGAAGACATCTTCAGTGTTCAGCATCAGTCCATCCATATCAAAAGCGACTGCTTTGATGGATACATGAAGGCCGGAAGCAGCAGCGTGGTGATTCATTCCGAACTGATAACACAATAAGGCTGGTGAATGATTTGCGACCAACGATACTGAATCATTCGCTCAGCTCCGTTCTGATCGTCTGTGGGGTTGCTGTTCATGATTCGCAGGCTGGAAACGGCTGGTTCGTCAGCGTTGCAAAACTGTGAAGTAAATGCAGAGTCAGGCCCCAAATCACGTGATCATCAAACCGAATTCCTGGCAAATATTTCTGATTCCCGTCGATTGAATATTCAACATCGGTGACAGCGACCGGGTCAAACAGGTGCTTCAGCGGAACCCAGAAAACGCAGGCGACTTCTTCCGGTATTCCAACGGCTGCCTGTGCCCGCATGGTACGTTCAGCGAAATAAACAAATGGAAACAGTGTCAAACCCCGTCGAATTTTTGGCATCATGGGCAGAGTGCCAATGCGATGGGAAGCATTCAGAGAAAGACCCACTTCTTCCTGCGTTTCTCGCTCGGCTACATCGTATGCAGTTGTGTCACCAGCCTCTGCACGTCCCCCTGGAAACGAAACATGACCAGACCACGGATCACCCTTCCGCTCGGCACGGCGAATAAAGCAGACATCCAGGCCGCCGGCACCTTCGGCAATGATCATGGCCACCGCAGCATGACTGTTCGTGGCCACAAATGTCGCAGGGTCATACCGAACGTGGCTTAACGCTTTGCATATTTGATCTCGATTGAGCACAAGATAAGGTTCGCGATTGCGGATACACGCGTCAAGTTCGATTCACCTGCATAAAATTTGTACCGAAGACACGAACGTTTTCGCGTCGTCCAGTGTGAAATTCGTATTTGATACAGCGAATGTGGTCAACAGGGTGCGATCTTCAACTCTCAGACACAGTATCCATCGGCGATCCCGTTGATCGAAACGTGTCTGAATTGAGCAAACGGTCGAAACCGGCTCAGACCAGCACGCCGGGAACACGTGCTGTTACGCCAACCTGCTGTTCACGCCCGAAACCACACCGTCACCGCGTGGTCACAACACAAAAGAAGGAGAGTTGTCGTAACGGATTACATTTTTGGGGACACCGTCAGCATCCAATCAACCCAAATTACCAGCGATCAGTTCGGAACGAACTCGCGGGTAATCCTTCACCGTTGATTAGATTGGGCTGGGCATTACTGGTGAATGCATAACGCACAGCCTTCGGCTCAGAAACCTGTTCCGCGGAAATAATAAGTTCACTACCATTGATGACAGCTGTTGCTGGATGAAAGTGCTGATCAACTCCCGCAATTTCAAAATGACCAGGAGCCTTGCCATCGCTTGTCATCAGTCCGCTGTCAGCGTAATCGAATCTCAGTCGAGCCTGACCGTCCTGGAACATGGCGCTTCTGAAATTCGGACCCGAATATACATTGGGCCTGCTGTAATTTTTTGCCAGGGCCCACAGCGCCAATCTGCGGCCAACTTCCTGTTTGTTTTTCGGGTGGATGTCAGTGACATTCCCGATGTCCATCGTGACCGCCATTCCTGTCCCCGGCAATGACAGTGTTTCGAGCTGCGCCTCGCGGAGGTATGCGGCATTGACCCCTTCGTAACTGAACGGCGAAATCTGTACGAAGTAAAACGGAAAGTCTGATTGAAAGGCTCGTCGCCACTGCTGAATCATTGTTGAAAACAGATCCCGATATTTCGCAGCGCGTGACGTGTTCCCTTCACCCTGATACCAGACAACTCCCTTGATTGTGTAACGGCGCAGCGGATGGATCATACCGTTGTACAACCGCGTGGGGATCTTTTCGTCCGCCTTTTGAGGCAACTCCTTTGCCTGCCGCAACTGCTCAGTGTAGCCCAGTGACTTTAGTCCTTCAGCCGGTGTCCATGCTTCGGCCGAGGTTCCTCCCCATGAAGAATCAATGACACCAATCGGTACTCCGAGTTCTGAATACAGTTCGCGTCCGAAAAAGTAGGCGGTTGATGCTATGTACGGAACCGTGTCAGGCGAACATCGCTGCCAGGTGCACGCTGCCACAGGAATTCCATACATGGCAATACCGGATTCCACGTCTTCCAGGGGTTCTTGACTGCTGAAGTTACCCACCTGAAACAGTCGAATCTCCGGGAATGTCGCCTGCTCAACTTCCCGGACTGCATCTCTGATGCCGGTGTACGCGTCTGAGACCTCGACAAGAGGCATTTCCATATTGGACTGACCGGAACCGATCCAGACTTCTCCAAACAAAATATCGTCCAGTGTGATCGTGTTTATGCCGGACACAGTAATCGTGTGAGGACCACCGGCTTCAACCGTTTGGAGGCGCACCTGCCAGTTGCCGTCTGCATCAGTCGTCACACTTGATGCTTCGTCCAGCCAATCGGTGCTTACAGCGACCTCTTCTCCGGCATCCGCCCAGCCCCAGATGGAAACCTCACTGTCCCGCTGCAGCACCATACCGGAGCCAATAATCTTTGGCAGAATGACATCAGCTGCACAGGTGTGAGTAAAGAGCAGAAAGATCAGGAGCCAGTATTTCATGAGCAACAACCTGTTTGACCGGTGTTTCACAGGGTATCCTGAATTATCGCCACCTTTCCTGCCACCTTTCAGGTTTCGCATGTGGTGTATTTGCTGCGAATTTTTTTGATTACACAATTCACTGAGCGTGCGGATTCGACAACAGTCCACTGGTAAATATTAGCATCACCTGGTCCGGTGGGCCCGACACACTGACCCAGGCCGGATTCCGTCGGTCGTGCACCAGTGGAATCCATATTTGGCGCTCGTGAATTCCTGTGATTCGATTTATCGACCATGGCAGCTGGTACCAACGTTGTTTCAGCTCAATCGATCCGCACCCAGAGTACCATGAAGATCCTTCAGGTATTCAGAACCGGAGACCCGTTCAAGTTCACGCTGAGCCAGCTGCAGACGAGCATCAATGGCAAGCTCTGCAGCATCGTCCGCGAACTCCGGCTGGTTCAGGAAATTCCGCAGATATTTTACGTGTCCCTGCCAGCGTGACTGGTCGCGCTGGCGACGAGTTTTCAGTCGCTCCTTATACCACTCCGAATTCAACATTGACGGCACTGTAAACAACTCACGAATCTCTGGGTCGTGAACCGTTTTCCCACGAAAATTTCCTTCAGCCATGATGTAGATCAGTGCTCGCAGAGGGGGACATGCCAGATCGATGGAACCGTCTTCCAGGTAATTCCTCGACACCCGCTGGTGAGCTTCGGTGATGTGCAGAATGCCGTCAGCAAAGGCTGCTTCATCCTGACTTTCCGGTCGCAGAATTGCATCATCAAATACCATACGAGGATTATCAAAAACCCGACCGGCGAATGTCCGAATGAATCGCGATGTAATTCGGTATCCAAGCCGACTGGCCTGAATGCGTCTGCCACCAAATTCGTAATCTTCGAGTTTCTCCAGCTGGCCTTCCCGCAGAAGTGAATCAGGCTCACGTTCTTTAGGAGTCAGTCGGCACCAGATCTCGGGAATTAACAGACTAATATCATGGTCAACGCGGACGTTGGAACCAATGTGTCCTGCCGGAGTTGAGAAACCGGCGAGTCCGGTCAGCAGGTAGCTGACCAGTGCCGCATTAAGGTCTGTGATTGGTAACAAAGCATTGAACGGCCCCTTGGTCAGTGCGCCTTCACTGCCAGCACCCGTTGTGGACGGGCTCTTTCCAGTCAGCGCACAAACGAAGTCCATAAACAGTTCGGGCAGCTCCTGATAGTGAATCGGATTGTAGACAGCCAGAGGACGAATTCCGTGATCGTAGTCTGCCGGATTGTTTCGTCGGCCGATCAGCACTGAATGAACCGGCTGATACACGGGCTCTTCCGATGGAATCGCTCTCGCCAGTCGGGCTCCGATTTCACCGACATAACGGTCAAACGGGTTGATCAGATCCAATCGGGACTGCAGATAGCGTGGGTTTCTACTGGGCTTCCCGTCGATCATTCGTGGAGTTGCCGAACAGACCACGTAGCCGTGATCTTCATCCCGAGCATCCAGCAGCAGTTTCTGCATGGGCTGCGTGAATTGACTGAGATCGACGGCTCGGTCGCAGATATCCCGAATCCGGTCGCGTGACAGTGGCTCGAAATTCACAATGAAATTATCGTCCCGCGCGAGATCCGCTTCAGTCTGTCTGTCCAGACCACGATGAATCGCATCATCGGGGCGCTGAAAAAGACGGTACTCACAGTTACGAACGAATTTGCAGCTGGTTGGATTTCCGGTGCGGGGTCCGAGATCTTTCAGCTGATTCACCGGAACCACCACCGAAACACTAATATCATCTTCTGTCTGTATTTTCTGAGCCGGTGCAAAGTCCTGTCGCAGCTTGTAAGTGCGCCATTTTTTTTCACCGAGTAATCCAACTCGCAGATAAGTTCCAACCAGTTTTCGGTCACCGTACTTCAGCTCATGTCCCGAATGACCATTCACAATGTCGACGGTGAACTGTTGTTTCCAGTCTGCATCTTCACCACCACGATGCATCCGTTTGATGATGAATACGATCGCATAAATGTAGCCCGGCAGCGATTCCAGCCACTCATTGTATTCGTCCGTGTAATCTGCCGAAGGTGTGAGCAGCTTGACCACACTTCCGAGGGATCGTTTGGGGTCGAGCAGTGAGCGTGAAGGTTCGGCCTCGTAATCCGGGTGAACAGTCCCGGACGGACTCCAGCGATCTGCGTAATCGCGATCGAAAATCTGCTGAACCATCTCCAGATCCGTGTCGATATCTGCAACGAAAATCGGACCGTGAAGCAGATAATCTGCTATCGACTTGCTGATTTCGCTTTTTCCACCACCGCTGACCGTACACGGTTTGTGACAAAACACGCCTTCTGCGACGGTTCCGATCAGTCTCCACGTCGGAGCAGCCGGATGTTTCTCAAGATGAATCTTGTAGCCCGATGGCGTGATATAAACACTGTCAGGCATCAGCGGGATCGAATGGCGACCGCTCTCATTCGTCCATGACACGGTCTGATCGTGCACGGTCGCAACGCAGTTCTCGGGGACATACACAAGTTCCGGGTACGTTCGATCAATGGCCCAGCCTTCATGTCGTACGTCCAGCTGGTCACCATAGTCACTGACCACATCCCGAAACTTACGTGTGTTGCCCCGATGAGCTTCGGCAACAAACTCGTCTCCCAGACTGAAGCTGGCGAAAGCCAGCGCGCCACCGGCATGTTCTTCTTCGTAGTTTCCGGCGAGATTGCTCGCATAACTGAGTTGTGTTTTGACTTCTTTCTTGCAGTATCCGAAGTAGTTGTCGGCGATCAGTGTAACAATCACGCCGTCCATGTTCCGACAGGTGACTTTGAAAGGAACACCATCGTTGTAGCATTCATCTTCCGAAGTCCAGCACATGCCATCACGGCGCTGTCGTTCACTCGCCTCATCGCAATGAGGAAGGCCAAGTTCTTTCTTTGTCAGCCCGGTCAGGTGCGGAGCAAGGATGACACACCCGGTATGACCGCTCCAGTGTTCGACGTCCAGGCCCGCATCGTTTTCCGGAAGGAAGGGATTACCCGCATTTCCAAAAATTGATTCGACAAAATCCAGATTACTGACCAGTGAACCGGGAGAGAAAAAACGGATCTCCATCGTCTGTTCACGGCAAACGTTTTTGACTTCCGGACACACCAGTGGACGCATCAGCAGAGACACAAAGACACTGGCCTGTTCCTGTTCTTCAACGGTGAACGGAAGATGCATCAGTTCGGATGGCGGGTTCATCGCCGCCCGGAACATATGCACAAAAGTCTGTTTCGGAACCGAACGCTTGTCATTCGGTACCGGGAGCCCTCCTTCGACAACATGAAACGTTCCTTTGGTGGTGCGCCGATCATGTCGAGGATTATTGAGAACACCATTTCGGACCCGATACGACGAAACAAGATCGTTTACGTAGTGATCACCATTGAGCGGCAATGACAACTCGCGTGCTATTCCGTGACGGTCCAGCACAAAAGTAGTATCGGGTAGTCTCAACGCTTCAGCGGACTGGAATCCCTCAAAGTGTCGGGCAAGGTAGTCTTCGATTCTGCGGTCTGCCGGACACCTCAGATCTTCGAGTTGTTTGAGGCGCTGGAAGTGAGTGGCCAGAATCCGTTCTGCACCAAGCGGGTCAAACGTCTTCAGGTTATGCGGGATCGGCTGACCTGTCGCAACGAGTTTCAGTGCAATAAACTCAACGATGTCTTTTCGATGCTGATCACGTTCTCCGACGGTGCGCCGTGGAACGAATCCAAGTGACTCCTCCAGATTGCAGACTGTCATGAGCTTCCATTTTACCGCCGCATGCGGATCGGTCCCGTGATGGTTGTGACGTGTATTAAGTCTCGGTTGCTACAGCGGAATACTATCTTAACAGAAACACATGGTTTGGCAGCCATTACCGAATACGCGAGAAAGGCCTCTGCGCGGACCGCAGGGTGGTGCTGCCGGTAATGGAAATGTTGCTGCGTCGGGCAGGAATTGTCAGACAACAGCAGCTTGGTCCGGTGAGAACATCATTCCCATGTTCCTGCATCAGCTGCCAAAATAAAAATTTAAAAACTCTGTTCGACGGTATGCTCTTACAGCCCGCTCAACCTGGAAACTGTTTCAATTTACCACGAATCAATCAACCTGACCGACACCGCTGCACGTCCAGGGTCCAGCCAGCGACTGACTCGAGTATGAAAAGATTACAGAAGATATACAAAGACACACCGGCCGGGGTCATGTTGGCATTCACAGTGTCGGTCAATTTCGAGCAGGACCGATGGCATCGAAAATTAAATCGCCCCCGATTTTTTAAGAATTTTCTCCTTGTACGCATCCTGCTCTGCGTGGGCCCTTTGGTCCAGCTCGGCGCTGCGGGCCCTGTAATCCATCACGAATCCACGTCGATTGTGGTCCGTCCGGTTTGGTCCACTGTGATGAACTGTCAGGAAATGATGCAGCGAAGCATCACCCGGATTTAAAAGAACGGGTGTCTTGGGGTGATGAATCGGATCGGGTGTCGTCATAACAGAACGCCCGAAAAGTGGATTTCCAGTGTGATTGTGCGGCAGCTGACCGAGCCGATGCGATCCTCTGGAAAAATGGACGGCACCGTTGGCAAGAGTCACTTGATCCAAGGCAATCCAGACGACAATCCCGTACGGCGGCAGGAAATTGAAATAAGCATTGTCCTGATGCGGAAGCGCCGGACCACCTACGTGGGCCGGCTTGTAAAACACTTCGGAAGTTACCGGCTCCACGGAAGTACCAAGGCAGGCCTCAGCCAGCTCAATCGTCCTGGCGTGTTGAAAACACCCTCTGAAAAAATCGTCGTACAGTTCCATTCGCGAAAAATGCTTCAACGGCCCGCTGCTGCCGGATTCATAAAATTTGTGAGACGGCGGTACCGACGGCAGAACCTCTTCGATGTATCGACTGATCTGCCGATCCAGCTCAGCCAGCTCATCTGCGTCAAGCAGTGAGCGGACGATGACGAATCCATCCTCCTGAAACGAGGACGCAGTATCAGCAACGTTACAGGCCATAAGAATACAAGGTCTTCCAGAACATGATCTCGTCAGATGATGACTTCAGTTATCGAGAGTACATCAGAATAATATCGTTGAGTCAACGTGTCCGATGCAGAATCAAAACAGACAGTCTGGGATGCCAGAGGAAGCTCGAAGCTGGTTTCATAAAGCACAATTTACTGTGCGGATTTCGCGCCGCATGACACAGACACGGTCTCTCTGCCCGAGATATTCCACAGCGCGGGCGGGCCTTCGCAGGTAAGTGTGTCAGTCCTGAGGCTTCAGCAGTTCGTCAATCGAAAGCTTCTCAAATACCAGATGCGAACCACTCCCTTCGTACACAATCCCAATGTGTCGGTCATCAACGCGACTCAAACTCGGGTAACCGGCACCACGCCCCTCGTCAAGCAGCAGTCGGTACTCCGGTGGCCATGTTCTGCCGTCATCGAAACTCAGCTGAATGCTGTGATGCGTCCGACTCTTCTGAGAATGCGGATTCGCGAACAGCAACACAGACTTGGTTTCACTGCCGTCCCGGTAGTCAAACCGATAGGTACTTCCGTTACAGTTGGGCTCAATGATGTCCTTACGACTGGTGGCATGCGGCTTCCAGGTTTGTCCAAGGTCGTGTGTAACAGCCACTGTACGAAATTTCGTAGGCCTCTCTGTACGGCAATTCAGCATGATCGAACCGTCTGACAACTGAACGGCCTGGCATTCGGTGTTGCCATAAGACGCCGCAGAACTGACGGTCCAGGACTTCCCATGATCCTGACTGACAAGCAGATTGGAAAAACGTCGATCCTGTGAGTCCCGTCCCTGAGTTGGCATCACCAGCGTGCCGTCTCTCAGTGCAATGCCCTGTTGCGGCGATGGTGCGTACAAAATCCAGCTGGGGTCCTTCCAGAGACGCGTCATATTCTGTGGCTGCGACCACGACTGACCATCGTCTTTCGAAGTCACCATCATAAACTGGACACTTTTACCAATCTCCAGGCCCGGTTCAGAACCACCTTTTGTCCACTGATGCGTGCCGGACCTGCCATTCGTCCAGAGTGCAAAGCAGAAGATTTCACCTGTCGACGGATCGACGATGATGCCCGGGTCACTGCATCCGTTCAACTCCTGTGGCAATCCGCCAAACGTATCCATATCCATGATGACCTGCGGAGCTCCCCAGGTACGACCACCGTCAGCGCTGCGTAACAGACCAATATCAATATCCTCCTGTAAATCCCGGCTCATTCGCCGCCGCATGTCATACACGCAAAGCAAAGTACCACGGGGAGTTGTGGCCAGCGCCGGGATACGGCAGGTATGCACCCCGTCGTCCCAATGCCGCCGAAGGGCAACACCGATTCGTCTGCTCAGCTGCGGCGTCTCTTTCCGCGGCACAATTCGACCGGCGGACGTTTCAATGGCTTCAACCGACACACTTACCCGTCGCAACAAGTCGGCATCAGCTCGCGCTCGGCAGGACAGCCAGAAATGATTTGTCCCGACGTTGAGGCGTGCGTGGCCTCCGAACACAATCGTGGGTTCCGGTTTCATTCGATCCCCAAATGCTTTCTCACTGGAGAATCCGGTCTCTTCACCGGTGAAATAAAACTGGACCGATTGAAGTTCAACTGCCCCTTCGATCGCAATCGTGATGGAATGAACCTGAATAAAGGCCTCGTCGGTGTCGATCGTCAACTGCAGCAACGTGTTATGCTCGTTACGTATCAGCACCGGCCTTACCGTCTGCCGAACCACAGCATCCGGACGCGCCGCCTGTGACAGCCCTGGCACAAATACCAATGCGGCCAGAATAATCGCCTTCATAAATCTGTTTCCCATGCTGGTTCTAATTGCCCCATAGCTGAACAACCGGTCGCCGGAATTCCCACGAGACAGCTGGTGGATCCGTTCGGGTGGGTCGGTCACGATTCCTGCAATGGTAAGACAACTCGGTGTTTACTGAATTTTCCATCGCGTTCACACGTCCGAGCAAACTGGATTCAGGTGAGTGCGGCAATGGTCATGAACAGGACGTCAATCTGACAGGTTGAAATCTCAGTGTACCGTGTGCCCCGGTGTGAGTTGAACAGCTGTCACGAGAAATGGCAACAAACTCAATCACTTTTGATGTTGGCGGCTTCACGTCTGTGATTGCACCTTTGACTGTGCCAGAAAAAAACACACACGCCAATCATCGATCCACTTGATCGGTCTGAAACAGTTACAGGTGAGATTCAAATTCTAATTGAATGAATGAGATGCTGTTTTCATTCTGGATTGATGAACTGTCGTAATGCGCGTCGCCACACTATTGCACAATTGCCAGTCTCAGCCAGTATGTGTCTAACAGGACAGACGCTGACTATTCGTTGATTTACAAACGTGTTCAATCACATCAGAACAAGACAAATGACCAAGCGTAATTCGCAGACAGAAGTCGTCGTCCCGCCCAGGAATCAAACTCGGTTGTTTTGATCAGACTGATCATTGTTCAGTCTGGACCACACCAGAAGGTCAGATCCGGAGGAAAACTTGGGACCTTTTGATGTCACAATTGTCGTCATCTACCTGGTGTTTGTTGCACTGTTGGGACTGTATTTCTCACAGCGGCAGAAGACTACGGAAGACTACTTTCTTGCAGGCCGGAATATCCCGGGATGGGTAGTCGGGTTTTCTATTCTGGGGACCATCGTCAGCAGTGCGACATTTGTGGGACATCCAGGCAACGTGTTTCACAAAAACATGTACCTGGTCCCCACGCACATCGTGCCGTTCTTCGTGATAATGTTCGTCGCAAGGTATCTGGTCGTTTTCTATCGCCGAACTCTGAAGATGACGGTCTATGCGTATTTGGAAAAACGCTTCGGCTATCCGGCGCGGGCCTATGGAGCAGCCACATTTCTTCTCAGTCGCGTCACTGATGTCAGTGTAACCTATTATTTCCTGGCACTTGCAGCTGCCTATCTGACGGACGGGGATGTCGGAACCATGATTTTCGTTTTGGGAATCATCACCGTTCTGTATACGCTGCTGGGAGGAATTCAGGCTGTCGTCTGGACCGATGTCATCCAGGGCCTGTTACTGATTGGTGGTGGATTACTGTGCATTGTGATCGTATTGTTTCAGTCCACCGTCAGTCCGGCTGAGGTGATTGCCCGGGCCTGGGAGGGCGGCAAATTCGACATTGACCGCTGGGAATTCAGTCTCTCCGAAAACAACCAGTGGTTCTACATCATCGGCAGTGTCGTGGTCTGGGTGCAGGTGTTCGCGTGTGGCCAGAACAACGTTCAACGTTATCTGCTCGCCCGTTCCGACAAAGATGCCGTGCGAGGGGCTTATCTGGGCGCCGCTGCATGTCTGCCCGTCTGGCTGCTGTTTATGCTGGTTGGTGCACTGCTGTGGTCTTATTACCAAGTTAGCGCCGAGCAACTGCCTCAGGAAGTGCTGGAGGTCCACGACAGAATCGTCCCTTATTTCATCAAAACACGTTTCCCTGCGGGACTGAAAGGATTGATGCTGGCAGCGTTGATTGCAGCAGCGATGTCTTCACTGGATTCAGATCTGAATGCAATGGCTCTGGTTGTTGTCAGCGACTTCTACGGCCGGTTACGTCCACAGTCATCCGACCGCCACCGCCTCTTGACGGGAAAATTCTCCGTGATTTTACTGGGCATCGCTTCCATCGTGTTAGCACTGCAGTGGACACAACTTGAAGATCCATCGCTTGTGGAATTTATGATAACAATGGCTATGATCGTGACCGGAGGTATCCTTGGACTGTTTGCCCCTGGAATGCTTTTTCCCTGGACGACGGCCCGTGGTGCCTACCTGGGAATTCTGGCTTGTTCGATTTTCACCCTGTGGTCCACATTGACCACCATCACGCTGCCCGGCCAGGATTTACCGGTTTTTGACATGGGCAGACTCAATTATCCCCTCAGTCCGTTTCTCATCGGTATTTCCGGACACGTGATTCTGGTGACCGTGGGATTAATGGCAAGTGCATTCCAGCGGGGTTCACCACCGGACACGGCAGGTCTGACTATGAAAGACGTAATTGCGAGTCAGTCAAAGACGGTTTAGGCAACTGACGTCGGAATCATACATACGCCCTGACAGCGAACCGGATGCTGAATTTTGAGATCCGGTCAGTCGCACACAATCACTTCCACCACTGAATCGGATCGAGGATTGAGTAAATGGAACAGACCGTCGATACGGCAGCCTGCAATCCTGCAGGATCTGCCGTAACACTGATCGACTGCGACGTTCACAACGCTCCGAATTCGATCAGCGACCTGCTGCCATTCCTGTCAAAAAGATGGCAACAATATATCAGTGATTCCGGATTTGATGCTCCGCCTGGCCCCACGTATCCCAAAGCTTTTGCAAGGGCCGCACGTCGCGATGCATGGCCGCCGGACGGTGGCCTTCCTGGAGGCGATCCGGATTTTGCCCGCCGGCAACTGCTTGATACCTGGGGAATTAACTTCGCAATCCTCAATCCGCTTTACAATGTTGCAGCTGTTCACAATATCGATTTCGCAGTGGCGCTCATGCAGGCCGTTAACAACTGGACGGCCGAAATGTGGCTGTCTAATGACCCTCGATGGCGAGGCTCCATGGTGATCACGCCGCAGGATCCGGCTGCCGCAGCGACGGAAATTCGGCGGCTGGGACGAGATGGACGGTTCGTTCAGGTGTTGTTGCTGGTCCGTTCCGAGGCGCCTTACGGCAGGCGTCAGTTTCATCCGATCTTTGAAGCTGCTGCGGAAGTCGGTTTACCAGTCGGTATTCATTTTGGCGGCAGCGGACATCCCATCACACCTTGTGGGTGGCCATCGTACTACCTGGAAGACCACACAGGAATGTCACTGGCCTTTCAGGCTCAGATGACCAGTCTGATTGTCGAGGGCGTGTTCGAAAAATTTCGTGGCGCTCGCGTGACTCTGATCGAGGGTGGATTTGCCTGGATTCCACCACTCATGTGGCGTCTGGACAAGAACTACCGTGCACTCAGAGATGAGGTCCCCTGGCTGACTCAGTTGCCGAGC
>JAKVAY010000102.1 GCA_022447185.1 Fuerstiella sp.
AAGAGGTGCTGTCTGGCGGAATTGTTGAACGATACAGGACTTCCGTGCAAATGCAGCGAGTTGGTTTACTTACCGATGTCATGAGCACCGACGGCGTAGTCCTCGAAGCAGGGATGACGAAATGCTTCCGGCGGCTTCCTGGGCCTGACCAGGAAGCCACTGAGAACAGTCCCTTTCCCGAACCAACGGAGCTTCAGGGAGACATTAAGGCGTTGCTGGATGGGGTGACGGAACCGGAAACGCCGGAGCTGGACTTACCGATCGAGACTGCCTGTCTTCGGTTTTCTGAGCACTGCGCAGGTCTACGTTGACCGCAGAGTACCGGACCGCACGGAAGAGGTGTTCTCCACACTGGCGAACGCAGCCCAGGAAAAGGAAGAAATGAAGAACAAATTGGAGAACCCGTTCTCCAATTCTCAGATGGAAACGACCTAAGTCGTTTCACTGCAAGGTATCCCCGGCAGGATTCGAACCTGCAACCTTCGGCTCCGGAGGCCGACGCTCTATCCAATTGAGCTACGGAGACGTGTGGCGTGTTGACTGAATCGTTCCACGAAGCGTTTTGCAGATGCCACGTTTGAACGGAGAGCCTGACCTCTCACTACGCGCGGCAGCCACTGTAGAAAGTGGAACTCAAAACAGCAATAACCTTCTGGTTCCATTATGCCACGCGCCATAAGAATCAGCAAACCGAAGGCCCGCATGCGGCCTAAAGAATTTTCATTGTCCGGTCTTCGCTAATGCCCACAGAACCGGAAACATAAAGACAGCGAGAGAATCAGCAGCGCAGGGACCGACAGCCTGTTGGATTTCGAAACGGTGCGGCAGCCGGAGTTGAAGCGTTCAGGATTCGATCGATGACTCCATCGCCTGGCGGGTTCCTGGGGACTCAATGCGTTAACCGGCCGGAGGTTTGGGGCGGCCGGGGTTTTCCGGATATTGCCCGGGTTGATCTGCGCGGTACCACTTGTCCAGAACTTCCAGCCAGGATTCGTTGGATCCAACCTTGATGAAGTCGGCTCGGACACGTCCGCCGTGAGGATGCCAGTCGGCATATCGCAAACCGAATTTTCTCATCTGACGATAGGCCTTCCCGGACGGGTAGACACGGTCGGTAAAATCAAAGTGCTGAAGCAGCGCGTCCCGCTGGTCATGCACCGACGGTGGTGGTGGCAACGGCCGGCCGGCCAGCAGTTCGCGACATTGTCCAAAGATCCACGGGTTGCCAATCGATCCACGAGCGGCCGTAACGCCGTGAACGCCTGTTTCATGAATCATGCGAACGCAGTCCTCCGCACAAAACAGATCACCACTGCCAAGAATCGTGCGGTCCGGCCATGTGCTGCAGATTTCTTTTAAGAATTCCCAGTCACTCGGCCCAATGTAACGCTGTTCCACAGTTCTCCCGTGAACCGTCACGGCCGTGATTCCGCCGGCAAACGCGCCTTCCAGAATCTCAAAGAATTTGTCGCGACTGCCCTGGCTGTCATCCACACCACGACGCATCTTGAGTGTGACCGGGATGTGATCGGGCACGGTATCGCGCACGCGCCGAACAATCTCCAGTGCAGTCTCCGGCTGCCCGAGATGGAATCCACCTCGACAGCGACCCAATACTTTCTTAACCGGACAACCGAAGTTGATATCGATGGCGTCAAAGCCGGCTTTTACCAGCCGTCGTGCGGCTTCCGGAAATTCAGCCGGATCTGCCCCCATCAACTGAGCACCCGCCGGATGATCAGCATCCGTGAGCATCAGGAATCGGCGTGTCCGTTCCCTGTCGCGCAAAGACGCAACGAAGTGGTCCAGCATGACTTCACAAATCGTATATGGAGCCCCAAATGACCTGGCAAGCGTCCTCATCGGCCAGTCGCTGTATCCACTGAGCGCCGCCTGGACTACCGGCAGGTCAAGCGTCAGCGACCCTATCTGTAATTTCGGGATTGTCGGGTGATTCAGAAGCATCTTTGTACCGGGAACAATGTGCGAATCCCGCTGTTTTGTGGATGACCAATATTCCGCTGCTGACTGCTGATCCGATGAATGGCCGGATTCATTGGTTTCGGTCAGTTACAGCGTTTCGATGATTGTCCACGATCTCAGTGAACGCAGGTAGCGCAGGTGTTGTTATCCCGTCACGATTTAAAAAATCGTCCTGTTGTACTGCGGCCCGTCGTGTTTGACCGGCAACCCAACATCAGAACCGCGGAACCTTATCTGGTGCCTCAACATCGGCCCAGCTAAAACATCGGTTCAGCTGACGTGCGGAAATTCAAGTTTTCAACTTTCCGTTCCTGCGTGTCGGATTCCTCGTCCACCATCGATCGTCAGGCAGGTTCCCGTCACAGCAGGACTTTCTGCCAGATAGCGTATGGCGCTGGCAAGTGACGCGGGATGATCAACCATCTGCGTCAACGAGTCCGTCTGTCTCTGCTGACGCTGGGATTCGGTGAACGAGTTGGGTGCCATCACGGATCCCGCCAAGACTGCGTTGACTCGTACGGCCGGGTTCAGGGCGGCCATTTCCACCGCCAGCATTCGTGTCAGGGTGGGAATCGTTCCCTTCGCCAGGTAATAGGCGGGTTCGCCGGTTCGCGGCTGGTACATCGAAGCGTCGCCGATGTTCACAATGCAGCCTCCCTGTGCCTGCCGGACCATCACCAAACCTGCTCGTCGAGCACACAAAAACGTACCCAGTCCGTCCACTTTGAACGCCGAGAGAACGTCAGCAGCGGTGACTTCGTCAATTGGCTTCCTGTTCCACTGCGATGCAGCATTCACCAGCAGGTCAAGTCGACCGAAACGTTCGATCACTTTCGTAATCAGTCGATCAACGTCTGTTTCCGATGTAACGTCGGCGGGAAAGCACTGCGCCGTGCCACCCTGACTGCTGATCTCCGAAACGGTTGATTCAGCAAACTCCTTTGAAGAGTGATAGTGAAGTGCGATGTCGAATCCGTCACCAATCAGCGCGCGTGCGATTCGATTACCAACACGGTCGGCGCCGCTTCCGGTGATGAGCGCAACACGTTGTGTCTCCGTTAATGTTTTCGTACTGGCCATCGTTTTTTTTCAGCTGAAGAAATTTCCACTAACCTATTCAACTCGTTGTGATGACCGAAGAATGTGAGATTCACAACAAATGACATAGTTGATAGAAATCCGGAATCCACTGTCAGCGGGCACGTCTGTGAAACAACGTTTCAGCATCAGGGATCAGGTGGCCGGCGGCCTGCACAGGGTTCATGTTAAAGATTACTCGGCCGGCACTTCCCCAGTCGCTGTCCTGAAAATGAAAAACGGCACTGCCGTCACGAATCGTACTTACAGCGGCGACGTCCTCCATGTCACTGCCTTCGATCGCTTCAAATCCAAGATTCACAGAAGCAAAAGCACTGATAAGTTGAGTTTTCGAATCCGCCACGATCATCAGTTCCTGCAACCAGTCACAGGTAATCCAGCGCAAGCCCCTGGGTTTTCCCGACTGCGATGCAAGTGCGAAGAAATCCTGACGCAGGTCATTCTCAAATCGCTGAAACTGAACGATTGCGCTGGTCCGTCCTGCAACAGAAGGCCGGTTCCCGGCCAGTAAAGTTCGTAGGAACTGAAACACAAATGACTCCGGACAGATGCTAAACACGCTGGTGGCAGGGATGCAGTAGATCGGCAACTCTCGCAGATTGGCACATCACCAACAAATATGTCGCCGGTAACCGGGTTCGATGAACCGCTGGAATACCGGTCAGGCAGGTCAGGTAAAGTTTAACGCGCAAAAGACGTGGCGACCTGTCCGACCATGCCACTGGAACACCGGTTTTACCATTAAATCCAGTGCAACAAGGTTCATCCGTACAATCGCTCCAGACCGATAGAGTGGAATAATCGGTAGATCCTGACATAGAGGAGCGGTCTCGATCGCTCCACATCCCCTTGCCTCAGGGGATCGTTAAGCCGCCTGCGATTTGGGGATTTGCGGTTTTCTGTGAATGCAAGGCACCGGTTGGGGGGGGCAATAATTCGCTCAAGCATGAGGATCTCCGTTGTGAGACATCATGGCTTTCTGGCCGTTGTGCTGGCAGGGACTACTATTGCGACAGGATGGATATTAAGCCATTCGGTCGTGGTGGACGCCTCTGAGGAGCAATCCTCATCGTATCGGGAAGCATACGCGCAGTCCGGTGAACACATTAAAGCTGCCGAAGACCCCACGGGACTGCGACTGAATTACTACGATGCCCGCTGGAACCGCGTTTTGCAAGACCTTGCTGAATATGCAGAGCTAGTCCTGGTGATGGACAAGGTGCCACCGGGTCGGTTCGCTCGCCGTGATCGAACGCGCTATGCTACTGACGACTGCATTCGGATTCTGAATCGGGAACTGGAGGGACTCGGCTTCCGACTGATTAAGCAGAGCAGGTTTCTGATCGTACTCCATCTGGATCAGGTACGAACCCGTTACGCCCGTCCCGTATTGACACCCCGTGACTCCACAGTCAGTACGACATCGGCCGAACCACACAAAACAATCCAGACTGCGAGCGCCCGAATTGACCGGACGGACGAGGAAGTCGTTTCAGAAGCACATACGACAGCTGAGAATGACGAACGCAGATCGCAACACCGACATGGATTCACAACAATAATTCCGATACGTACGACCGGACTTGAGAAATCTGCAGAAGTGGAAAACCAGGAAGGTTCATCGACATCACTCGACGTCATGGGTGCAAATCCGGTGATTCGCCAGGTGGAGATCGAACATGGCAACGCCGCTGAACTTGCACGCGCAGTTTATCTGGTGTTCAAACGCCGAGCCGAACTGGTTCACAAGGGTATTCAAGGGCAGCCGACGTTTATCGTCTATGACACAAACGACGAACAGAAATCCGGAACACCTCTGTTCCGTATCGCCATTGATCAGAAAAACAACTCACTTATCGTTCAGGCGGACGACACACGAGCTGACCAGCTGATCACACTGATGGAGCATCTTGACAAACCACCGGCTGACAAAAGAGAAAAAGCTGCGAATCTTGTCGCTTCGGAAGAAATCACCAAAGAAACTGCAAAGGAACTCAATGATCAGTTGCGGCGACTGGTGGACCTGCAAATTCGAGAAAACAACGCGGGAAACGCAACGGATGGTCCAGTCGTCGGGACGACTCCTGACATCTCAGATTCAGAAACCTTTAATCTGAGAGGCGATGTTAACATCCAAGCCATGCAGGGAACCGGAGTCCTCCTAATCGAAGGCAACGAAGAAGATCTGGAACGCCTGACTCCGATTATCAGACGGCTGGAAGAGCTCAGCAAGGGCACACTGCCTGACATCCATCTGCTGGAACTGAAACATGTCAACAGCGAAGCGTTCGCCGAGCTTCTGACTGCAGTCTACGATCGCCTGACCGAATTGCGTCAGGGCGGAGCTGGTGGGACATCCCGGGAATCGGTTGCTTTCTTTCCTGTTGTACAGCCCAACTCAGTGTTGATTCTTGCACCACAGCTGGAGCTTTCGGGAATTCTGGAACTGGCCAAAAAACTTGATACCAAACTGGTTCCGGATTCTGAGTTTCAGGTGTTTGAACTGAAGCATGCAATTGCCTCCCAGGTGGTCACGGCTCTGACCACGTTCTACGAATCCCGTCCCGGACTTGCAACTCGGGTCCGTGCGGTTGCTGACGTTCGTACAAACTCTGTGATCGTTCAGGGTCACCCGCGTGATCTCACCGAGGTTCAGCATCTCGTGGACGGCTTGGACAGCGACGAACCCGGTGCTGTCCATCAGATAAAAGTGATTGAACTGAAGCATGCCACCGCAGAAGAACTTGCCGAGGTGTTGAATGCTGCGATTCAGGCAGTCACAAGTCCACCTCGCACTACGGATGGTGCTACGGGCTTCGGCGGGAATCAGGGCCCCCAGGAACTTCGTGATTCAAAATCCGTTGCACTGGAATTCCTGGCAACAGACGGAGACGCCCAGCGCCTGATCCGATCAGGTTTTTTGGTCGATGTAAGAATCAACGCAGATCCACGGTCAAACACACTGATCATCTCGGCTCCGGAGGCCAGTATGAGTCTCCTGCAGGCACTGACAGGAACACTGGATCAGGCACCCTCAGCCACAGCCGCCATTAAGGTATTTGCACTGAAGAATGCAGATGCAGAACAGTCAGTGTTGCTGCTGACCACGATGTTTGAAAACACGAATCAGCAAGAACAACTGGGTGTCCAGATTGCCGGCGCAGAAGATGCAGCAAGCAGCCTGATTCCGCTGCAGTTCAGTGCCGATATCCGCACAAATACTGTGCTTGCCGTAGGCAGCGAAGAAGCGTTGAGCATCGTCGAAGCCATTCTGCTGAGACTGGACACAGACGACACGCGAAAACGCACCACAACAGTGATTCAGCTCAGAAATGCGTTCGCACCTTTGGCAGCCGATTCGATTAATCTGTTCCTGGAACAGCAGCAGGCACTCAGAGACAGCACCGACGACCTGATCAGCAATATCGAACGCATACGACAAGAGGTTATCGTTGCGGCAGACGAAAACAGCAACTCTTTGATTGTGAGCGCGTCGCCCGACTACTTCAGTGAGATTACGCAACTCATCACGGAACTGGACGCAACGCCACCGCAGGTCATTGTTCAGGCACTGATCGTCGAAGTCGAACTGGATAATACTGACGAATTTGGAGTCGAACTGGGGTTCCAGGATCCACTGCTGTTCCGACGAAGTATCGTGGAAAACGGCGCTGACCTGATCACAATTCCAACGTCAACACTGGTCCCAGGTGTGGGCACGGTCGAAAGTACGACCATCGTCACACAAAGCAGCGCACCCGGATTCAATTTTAATAATACCGCTGGACCACTCGGTAATAATTTTGCAGCGCCGAATCCAGGTACTGTGGCCGGCCAGGGGATCAGTGGTTTCTCTTTGGGCCGACAGAACGGTGACCTTGGCTTCGGTGGTTTTGTATTCTCAGCACAATCAGATGCCGTGAACGTACTCATTCGTGCACTGGCAGCGCGACGAACGCTGCACGTATTGAGTCGTCCACAAATTCGTACGGTTCACAATATACAGGCCACCATTCGAGTCGGTCAGGAAATCCCGGTCGTGAATGGTGTCGACATCACTGAAGGTGGAATTGTCAACCCGGTGATCGAGCAGCGAAACACGGGTATCATCCTGGAAGTCACACCACGGATCACGCCGGACGGTACGGTTGTGATGGCAGTCTATGCGGAAAAAAGTGCCCTGACTGCCGGTGGCGTACCCGTCTTTACAGACATCAACACAGGCAATTCCATTGAATCTCCGATTCGGGACATCTCTATTGCGGAAACCACAGTCAACGTGCCCAACGGCCAGACCGTTGTCATCGGCGGTATTATTACAAAGGCCGACAAGACACTGGAACGTAAAGTTCCATGGCTGGGTGATCTGCCAGTGGTTGGAAAAGCATTCCGATATGACGCCACCAGTACGGCGCGAACTGAACTGTTGATTTTTCTGACACCGCGTATTATCCACGGTGACGCTGATTCTGAACTCATCAAGCAGGTTGAAACAGAGCGGCTCCACTTCCTGGAATCGGAAGCTGAAGAAATCCATGGGCCGCTGTACAGCATCCCTGCCTCTGCGCCACCTTTGTTAAAAGGTCCCGGACCAAATCTGGGGCATACGGCCCCTGCAGACCAGCAATTCTTTCCATATGACAAAGACCGGCACGGTCCACGGGATGATTCTCAGTCGTCGAGTCACAACTCTGCAGGTGACAGTAAAGAAGATGAACGACAGGTAATCACACCAACACGTGGCGATTGGGACAGAAGAACATCACGAGTTCGTGAAGCTGATTTCCAGGGTCGTCATGACACAAAATACAACTCAGGGACGCTGCGGTCCGACAAACGGAAAAACAGCAAACAGCCTCGTTCGAACCAATCACGTCGCCTGCGTTCGGCCGCACAATCGGAACTACCGGTACTGGAATTCGATTTCGAGGGTCCGGAGTGGAAACCAGATAACGGTTCAGCAAAGTCACGGCGTGACTGAGAAAACGACCGGCAAATACCTACACAGTTTCAATCCGGATTCACAGGAAGAATGACTGTCATGATTCTACGCCCACACTTCCTGCCGGTCCTGTTGATGTCCATCATCACTGTGGGCTGTGCGGAGACATCACTCATTAAATTTCCGGGTAAGTTCCTGGCTGATACGCGAGAAAAACATCAACAACATCAGGTGGCCAGAATTCTATGTCTGTGGGAACCTGCCGAGGGACAGGGCCTTGATGGTCGACCATCCCGCGGGTTCGCCGGGCAGATCCTGTTCTTCGGATTCGGAGACGCGGCTCCGGTCCCGGTTCACGGCACCGTGCGTATTTATGAGTACGAAAATTTCAACCCGGATGAAATTGATCCGACACCTGCCCATGTCTTTGTCTTCGATGATTCCGGCTGGAACGCCCACCGAGCCGAAAGTACTGTTGGACAAGGTTACAACGTGTTTCTGCCACGGGTGAAAAACCATCAAGGACCTGCACACTGTGCCCTGAAGATCGAATTCACGGCCGAAAACGGTCGGACAATTTCTTCACCAGTTACTGAAATCACACTGGATTCCCGTCAGCGGCATGGAACCGCTCAATCTGCCGTGGCCCGCAACGTGATTCGAAAAACGGCAGGTCCACCGCCTACCGAGACCCACACATCGACACCCGCTGTCAGTATTCCGCGGGTTCAACGTGAACAACTGGAGAGCTTAACAATCCGTTTACCTCGCGCTGTCAAATAGCTGCGTATTCCAGGTTGCATTCGGAGACTTCGGGCTCAGCCCCAGTGCGGTTCAACAAAAGCTGCCTCCTCACAAAGCTGCTCGGTCGGGTGCAGGGGCAGCTGTTTTGGGTATCCTGGAGCGATCCGCCTGTCTGTTAGATTTGATCGCAGACATTCAATCACTATCGCGGGCTCTCCGCCATAAGAGAACTGTCACTGTCGAAACTGCGTATTTGGCACGAGGTTCGTTGTGCTCATTGCTACAAACCTCTGCGGTCGCTACACCTGAGAAATCTGGGTTCCACCGATCGATTGAAGTTTGCGTTGCAGGAGCATCCGCGTGGCTTCTTCCATGAGTCCCAATTTAAAGCCACGGTCGCCTCGAGTCCTGTCCTGGAAACTCGTGACGAGTGTCTCTGCGCTGACGCTGAGTTACTGGTTTCTGCATCCAGGGGACCTGTTTTGCACAATTAATCTTTCCGGTTCGACAGTCGAAGCGAGTCAACCGACTGATACCGGGCAGGTGCTGCATCCGCAAGGTTCCGGGAGCGGTGCAGCAGACCACAACGAAAAGAGACATGCTGACAGCCACAAGGATCCGGTTGCGGAAGTCCTGCTGGCAATCTCGATCATATTGCTGCTGGCCAAGATCTCCGGCGATGTGTTTGAACGCGTGGGGATGCCGGCTGTCCTGGGAGAATTATCTGTTGGAATTCTGCTGGGCAACTGGCAGCTGATGACTGGGTCCGAGATCTTTGATTTTTTCAAACCGCACCCGGATGATGCACAAGCCATGACGGGAAACGTACTGGACATGCTGTCACGAATTGGCGTTGTCCTCCTGCTGTTCACTGTCGGTCTGGAATCACGAATCAAAGACATGGCGTCCGTAGGTGTCTCGTCACTACTGGTGGCCATCATTGGCGTAATCGCCCCGATGGCGCTCGGTTTTGGAGTTGGATATCTGCTGGTGAGCGAAGATTCATCCGATTGGCAGGTACCGGCGTTTCTCGGTGCAACTCTATGTGCAACCAGCGTGGGGATCACGGCGCGAGTTCTCAGAGACATTGGCAAGAGTAAGACACGTGAATCCAGCATCATTCTGGGTGCCGCCGTGATCGACGATGTTCTCGGCCTGGTCGTTCTGGCCGTTGTTGCCGGCGTGATTCGCGAAGGCGAGCATTTCGAAGTGATGAGCCTGTTCCGAATCGTCGGACTCGCTCTGGCCTTTCTGACCACAGCAATGATTCTCGGTGCATTCCAACTGCCTCGCATGATGTTTAAGGCTGCCAGCTTCCTGCGGGGTCACGGCCTGCTGGTCACCACAGCACTCACAATTTGTTTTCTGTTTTCCTGGGCTGCCAACCATCTGGCCGATCTGGCCACCATCATTGGAGCATTCGCTGCCGGACTCATCCTGGAAGGAGCCCACTACCAGGAAGTCGGCGAAAAATGGAAAAATCGCAGTCTGGAAGACGCTCTGGCACCGTTGACCGCACTGCTGGTCCCCGTTTTCTTCGTTGCCACCGGAATCGCGGTCGACCTGTCGATGTTCAGTGGAGCCGATGCCTGGATTCTGGCCATTGGACTCACGGTTGTGGCAATCATCGGCAAACTTGTCTGTGCCTGGGGTGTCTGGGAACCAGGCATCAACAAACAGGCGGTGGGACTGGGCATGATTCCACGTGGCGAAGTCGGTCTGATTTTTGCCGGAGTCGGCCGGGCATTAAAAACGCCCGATGGACAGCCGGTGGTAGACGACGCCACGTTTTCTGCCATTGTCATGATGGTAATGATCACCACAATGATCAGTCCACCAATGCTCAAATGGTCACTCGGCAGAAAAACTGAAGAGAGTGAAAGAGCTCCGTAACTGTGTTCGGATGAACATGGCCACCGGAATCTCATCTTGCCAGAGTGCAGAGATACATAACACGGCAGAGTGCAAAAGCCTGAGATAACCGGTGTCAGACACTCAACGACGAAACGGACTGGATTGTTCGCTCGCTCCATCACGGCAGCAATGCTTTCCGCGTGCTGTGGATTTCTCAGATCCAGTCCAGACTTCAGCAGGGACAGGTTACCTGTGACCTGTCCCGCTGATCAACGGCCGGCGCGGTTTGGAAGTACTTCACTGCATTGCGAATGTCGTACCGTACTGTGGGATACCAGTCATTTTTAGTTCAACCCGGACAGCGATGGTCGGCTGCACCGTTTCCGTATCGTCATGCGTGTGGACGAATCATAACACCCTGGCCGGTGGGAAGATGGATCACAGGAAAACCGGTGTTTTCGGACACCATATCAACGGCACGACGAGCGCCTGGACACGTATTAAATCCATAGTCGTCACAGACGACTATTCCGCCTGGCACAAGTCGTTCGCAGAAAAATTCCAGCGAATCGTATGTCGGCTGGAACAAATCAACGTCAACATGAACAAAAGCAAACGTTCGTTCTGACACTTCGGAGAAACGTTCCGGTATCCAGCCCTGGTAATACTCGATTCGCTCAAACGTTTTGAGATTGCGCTGAACCTCGTCCAGAGAAACCGACAGGTCCCCTTTTTTCCAGCTATAGGCACGTGCCGTTTGAACGGCATCTTCAGCGGTTGGTTCAGAAAGACCTTCGAACGAATCAAAAGCATGATGTACTCGCTGGTGACCTTCATGCATCGCGGAACAAATTACATGTGATGAGTGCCCGTATAACACGCCGCATTCCACCGTATCACCGGGGATGTTTTGAAGACTGTTGGTCAGTGACCACAGAACAAATTTTCTGTCTGGTCGCTGCCCGGCCAGTGGAAAGTCCTTCCACAGCTTCCAAAATGCCGTGTCCGTCATCCAGGACGAATGATGGTTGTAAATTTCGAAGCCCCATACGCTGGAGAGCTCGTCCAGAATGTGGAATTTTTCGTTGTATTGAAGATCTGCTTCCGCTTGGTCCTCAGCATTCAGGGACTCCACAACCAGTCTACACAACTGTGGGTGCTGACTAAGCCGACGAGCCAGATGAAACTGTCTTACCAGATCTTGAAGTCTCGTTAGCAACGTGAGGTCTCCCGTCTTTCAAAACCAGTGGCCGTTCACAAAAATCACACCCGTTGCACCCGTCTGTTCGATTACTTTCGGATTGTGAGATTCGACGGAAAATGTCATCGCGTCATTCATTCGAGCGAGTTGAAGACCAATGGCGGAAGTCACAACCGCCTCGATCGAATATTCGCCGGCGAGCAGGCCACACGTTTCCAGTTGAAATCCCACAATGGTTCTTCCGGGCACGAACTGCCTCGTTTCAAAGTGACTGCCGGATCCAATAGTGGCAATCAGCACATTTGACATGGAATACACCATCAGTCGAAATCGCAGATCCGAAACCTGTTCGAAGTACTCGCACTCCATGCAGATTGAGAAGGTTTCACCAGTGGATATGGTTTTGGTTTCGCTCCCATTGTCTGTCTCCAGGTGAACTTTGTGAATTCGTACATTTCCTGAAGATTCCTGCGGTAGCGAGGCAGGCACCGGTTTTCGTGATTGTTTTTTTTGCTGTTCGGAGTGATAAAGATGGATGGCTTCTTTGGGAGCAGCGACTTTCAGAATTGTCCCGTGAGCCATGGTTGCAACTCGGTCACAAAGCCGTTCCAGCTGATAGGGATTGTGTGACACGACGATGAAACTCGTTCCCCGTGCTTTCATCTCGTAGACACGGTCGTAACATTTTTTCTGGAATGCGTTATCACCAACGGCCAGTACTTCGTCGACCAGCAACACGTCCGGCTGTAGTTGTGATGCAATTGCAAAACCCAGGCGAACCTGCATTCCTGAACTGTAGGTTCGCACCGGAGCGTCAATCGAATCTTCGATGTCCGCAAAGTCGACGATGTCATCAAATACCGCTGCTGTTTCCCGACGAGTACGTCCGAGAACTGCACTGTTGATATAGACGTTTTCTCGTCCGGTCAGCACAGGATTAAACCCGGCCCCTAACGCTATCAATGCCCCCACCCGACCACGAATTGTTATCGATCCGGTGTCCGGCTTAATGAGACCGTTAAGCATTTTCAGAAGCGTTGTTTTGCCAGCTCCGTTGTGACCAATCAGTCCGAGACATTCGCCGCGTTTGAGTTCAAACGAAATGTGTTTGTTTGCCCAAAATTCACCGGACCGCAGTGTGTTTTGCGCGCGACTGATCCGCAGCAGGTCCGCGGCGGAGTCCCGAAGTCCGTACCACAGGCTGGTTCTCAAATCACGGCAGAATTTTTTGCCCACATCATCACAGTGAACAAGAACGTCAGACATGGGATGAGGAACCAGTGGCAAAAAGCATCTCGTACACGCGTTTACGTATCATAAGAAAAATTTTGTTGCTTGAAAAAAGGTCAGACAGCCCCGTCATGCTGTCGACGGTATTTCCCAATCATTTTTGGGTTACATTCCCTGTCGTTCAATCAAACGGGGCAGGGCGATGCGAAAGACGATTAAACCAAACACAAGCACCAGGCTGCCTGCAATGCTAATCATCATCATCTGCGAAGCGTAGGGACTGTGCCCCTGAGTCAGCCAGTCGCGGGTGACCACAACCAGCGGGGTTGCCGGATTGAGACTCACAAGACGGCTGGCAAAGCCAGACACCGGAGGTGGATAGATTACCGGCGCGAGGTACATGCCAAATCCCAGTCCCACTTCGATGATTCGCGATACATCGGTGTAGAGTGCGCCCACCGGCACCAACAGTAGTCCAATACTGAGGCCGGTTAAAATGGTACACGCCAGTCCCACAAAAAACAGAGGGGCCGTAACGGCCAAAGGAATCTTCAGGAGCAGAAACACGGGAATCAATATCAGTGATCGAATGAACACTTCGAACAAAATCTTCCCAACCCCGCTTAAGATAAATGTCTCCGGTGGTACACGTAATTTAGACAGCACGCTTTGCGCAGCACTAAATGACAACAGAGGTTGATGAACGGACGCGGCAAACACAGTCCAGATGAGTGATCCCACCAAAACGTAGGCCGGATATGGAATCGATGTCTCCCTGATGTCAACGACTTGTGAAGAATTCAGGAAAAACCAAATGATCGTCGTCGCGACAACAGGCGCAAACAGCCAGAAGTAACCCAGGTAGCTTTGCCGATATTGAGCCTTCAGGTCGCGAGTGAACAAAACCCAGGACAATTCCCGGAACTTCCAGAGATCCTGAAAAATCACGGCCAGTAATTTGTCTGGTCTTCGGAGTTCGGACTCGAACGAATAGTGGACCGTCGGCAAATTTTCAGAGTCAGCAACGAAAGTGGAATGATTCAAAACAGATTGATCCTTCATCGAAGGTCTGATGTTTCGACACGGGCACCAGGTCCGGGGCTGTCAGTGCCAACGAATTCATGTGAAACAACAGCATCGATTATCACATGCAGTGCCAGAATCGCGATAGCGAATTCGCCTGCCAACACTTGATGAGACAGCTGGATTCAAGAGTTTTTTTGCATAATTGCACAGACCACTGTCTTACGACGTCAATGTTTTCTGTGCTGGTCCGGAATCCGAATTTAGTCCATCTCACGGATCCTTGCCCTGTCAGGGATATGAACAGGGGACAACAGTTTTGCCCCTGTCTCCGGCAGTCTAAACTTTACCTAGCAACGGATTCTCCGTGATTCGTACGTTAAGAACAATGGACCTTTTTGTGGAGATATCCTGCTGCCGGCACACGATCCGTTTGCGAGCTGCCAACATCCGCTCCACACCTTTCCTTTAACGGCGCGGTAATTTTCCATCCGGTTCAGACCCGAATTATGACGAACACATATTTTATAAAACCCGGATACGAGCCGTCACAACACACGGAATCGTACGATCCGGAGGCCAGTCGCGCTTACTGGACCGAAGAACGGATTCACCGTTCGAGAATTTATCAGTATCACGTGTACACAGCCTGCCGCAGGCTGATTCGTACACATCACTGTAATTCCTTCCTTGAAGTGGGCAGTGGTCCCGGAATCAAAGCTGCGGAACTGCTGGCGCCCGAGCTTAAGCATGTTACGCTGGTTGATCAGCCGTCTGTTGAACCGCTGGTATCAAACAATCTTCCCAACGCCGTATTTGCTTCGGTCAATCTGGAGCTGTCTGATTTGGATTTGGGTCGACAATTTGATGTGGTGTTGTGTGCGGATGTCGTGGAACATCTCGTTGACCCTGACCCCTGCGTGCGCCTAATAAAACGTCACCTCGGCCCTGCCGGGTATGCGGTGATTTCGACACCGGAACGAGACATCCTGCACGGGCCGGACTGTAATCATTCACCACATCACGCTCACATACGTGAGTGGAATCAGGCGGAATTTGCAGCCTGGCTGACAAGTCACGGTTTGAAAATTGTGCAGCACACGCTTCTCCCGCAGGCCAGACTGGGTCCTGTGGAATATGTGTGGTCCCGAATTCTCCGAAAGTTTGTGGCCAGGCCTCGCTGGTTTGGTTGTCAAATGGCAGTCGTCCAGAATGGGACATGATGGTCACTCAAGCCGGGATTACTGACTCTCCAGCAGGCAACGCTGCTGTCATTGTTCCTTCGGCTTTGAAGGCCGCGCTATCGGTTGTCGTCTGTACAGGGGTACTGGTTGCCGTCACCCATTACCTTGAACAGTACCTGCGATATTGCGGCCGCCTGCCCGAATCCGCTTATCGGCAGCCGGTCATTTTTTTTGGCCTGTTTTACAACGACTGGACACGCCTGACAGGGGTGGTTCTGTGCTGTCTGCCGATTGTATTGAGTCCGCTTTCACGCTGGTCTGACATCGTGGAATATAAGGCGATTCGTCCTGTCGTCATGATCACCGCATTTGCCGTGACCTGGGCTTTTTCAACTCACTCCTATAATTTCTTCTACGACCAGTCGCATCTGTTCGATCGCAGTCTGCTGATCCTCCTGTTCGGCCTGACGTTGTGGCGTCCGTGTTGGTTTCCACTGTTCCTGCTAACGGCCGTCACGATTATCTCACAGTTTGAACACCCCATGCCGGGGTACTCATGGACGGACAAGATTCTGCCGGTTCGTGTGCTGTTTCTGTTTTGCAGTTATCTTGCCGTCCGTCCACTGTTTGACCCGCAAACCGCTGTGCGTACGTTTTTCCTGGTCCTTTTCGCGGTAACCGGGGCCCACTATTTTGTTCCGGGCTGGGGCAAGGTGGAGATGGAATGGTGGAACTACGGGCATGTGTACCACATCGTGGCGGCTGCGTGGGCGAATGGCTGGTTGGGCTTTCTCTCCGAACCCGAAATTAACCGCGTGATCGATGTTGCCGCATTTCTGGATCCGCTGGTGGTGGGTTTCACGCTTCTGGTGGAAGTGGGCTCATTGATTTTTCTTTTCCACCGGCGGATAGCCGTTGGACTTGTTCTGGGCTGGTTTCTGCTGCACATAGGGATTTTTGTGTTTTCCGGAATCTGTTTCTGGAAATGGGCATTGCTGGACCTGGCCATCCTGCTGTCATTTCGACAAATGTCCCCTGCAACCAGCGGATGGCTGTTTTGTCCCAAACGCGCTTTTGCCTGTGCCGCGCTGATGCTGGTTTTGTCTTTTGTAGTCACCAGACCCGTCAAGCTGGCCTGGTATGACACGCGACTGACGCACACACATCGTTTTGTGGGAACCGGGATCAGCGGAACACGTTATGATGTCGGCAAATTTTTCATGGCGCCTTACGACCTGCAACTGGCTCAAAACCGCCTTCGTTTTTTTGCCGATCAGGATCTGATTGTACGAACCTACGGTACGACGCAAAATTCGAAGCTTGCCGCAGAACTATTGAAGTCTCCGTCGGAACTGAAACTTGAAAAACTTGTGGAATGGGACAGGATCGATCAGCATGATCCTGCCGCCGTGGCGACCTTTGACCGGTTTGTTACGACCTATTTTCGCAACGTCAATTCACAGTTGTCGCTCAAAACGTGGCATTTTCCGGCGGCAGCTCCCCAGCATATCTGGACCATGCCAACCGGTCACCAGTTCGACTGTCGTGAACCGCTGGAACAATTTGCCGTCCATTTAACGACGACAATGTACGACCAGTCAGCCGGAATCGTGCAGCTTTCAGATCGCCCGATACACGTTGTGACGATTCCCAAAGTGAAAACCGCCGAATCAAAGTGAAAACCGGGAACAGCAGTCTGTTTGACTCTTTTTACCTGCAATAAGATGTAACAGCTTTGCTGTTTCAAAACGTCTGTTGGCTTTTATCATGAAAATCAGCCCGTCAAACCATGATGATGTGATTGCGTTTGTCAATCCGGCAACACACAACGCCCTGGAACAAACAGGCGATCAATTGACAGATGCCGTGACGGGTCAGGTTGTCGGCAGGGTGTTGGACGGAGTGCCGCGGTTTGTGGCCCTCGAAGATAACTACGGTGAAAGTTTTGGCTGGCAGTGGACGCACTGGGACACAATTCGCAAGACGGCTTACACACCGAGTTACGGACTGGACGCTGTCATTCGTGACCGAACTCGATTCGATGAGTACGAAACCGAGGGTAAAACGATCCTGGAGTGTGGAATGGGGGGCGGCGACGATACGGCAGTACTGCTGACTTTCCCTTTCGGGCAGATTCATTCGTTTGATATCAGTTCTTCCGTCAAACGTGCGGCTGATCTGCTCACCGACGAACGGCTGGTTGTTTCACAGGCATCTATTCTGGATATTCCTTATCCCGATGAATCCTTTGACTTTGTCTACTGTCACCGGGTTCTGCAGCACACTCCTGATCCTGTTCAGTCATTGCGGTGCATTTGCAGAAAAGTGAAACCCGGAGGAATTTTGTTTGCCCATTCCTACAAACGATCATGGCGCTGGATGTCAGAATGGCGATATAAGTACCGCTGCCTGACCAAACGCATGCCGCATTCCTGGATCTATTGGTATGTCAACACGTTTGGAAAGCCGCTGCACCACGTCAACAGAGTTTTGTACCGCATTCCGGTCATTCGGCAGCTGGCCTGGAATTTTATGCCGTTTTTCAAGTGGCCTGAATTGGCAGAGGGCGCCGGCGTGCCTGAATCACAGCTGATTGAGCTTGAAAAGTGCAATACATTTGATGCATTGACACCGGCTCACGATCACCCGATGACTTCAAAAATATTTTGTTCCACGATCGAATCGGAAGGATTCGAAATCGAACATTTTTTCGATCCCCCTGTTTCGCCTCTGTTGTGTACGGCTCGGCGACGTTAGAACCAACCCGGAATTTCTCAACGATCCTCACGAATTTGTTTCCACTG
>JAKVAY010000103.1:0-9833 GCA_022447185.1 Fuerstiella sp.
TCCAGTCTTCAAGACGTCGTGGTTCGTTCGCGTAGGGGTAGCTGCGCCGAAAACAATAACGGCAGTGGACCGCGCAACTGCCTGCAGCGATCAATAGAGCGCGGCCGTGATATTTCTGCAGCATTCCCGGGGCCCGTCTGGCCTGCTGGTCACCCACCGCATCGGTCACAAATCCCTCTGCAGTCTGCACCTCAGTGTTCACAGGAAGCACCTGCTGCAGTAATGGATCCGACGGGTTTGCGAGTTCCATGCGAGCTGCCCGTGGCGTTAGGATGGCTGCAGCGAGATCACGTTGCCACGTTGAATTGCACTCGGTGGTCGGCAAGTCAGCAGGTGTTGCTTGCTGGTCGGAATTAGCTGCTCGCGGGGAATTCACTACGTTTGACCTGAGAAGCGTCGACATCAGGATTCACTCACCGTGGGCGTTGTGTTACCGTTTCGCCCCTGTAAAAACGCATGACTTATTAATATTGGGCGCGAGACAACTGCGTTCCACGAGAATATCACAGCTGGAGAACGACTCCAATGGCCAACATCCCTACCAGCGACTTCCGCAAAGGAATCAAAGTTCTTCTGGACGGAGAACCCTACGAAATGATCGAAATCACTTTCGTAAAACCCGGGAAGGGACAGGCGCTCTATAAATCAAAGCTGCGGAACCTGCTGAAGGGGACGATTCTTGACAGGACCTACCGCAGTGGAGACGGACTGGAAGCCGCGGACGTACATCGCAGCGATGGATCTTACTCTTACCGTGACGGTGAAAATTTTTACTTTCTCGACAACGACACATATGAACAGTATTCACTGCCTGCCGTCATTTGTGGCGATCAAATGACATTTCTGAGCGAAGGCACTTCTGTGCAGTTGCTGTTCTGGAACGGGCAGCTGATCAGCATGACGCCTCCGCAGCAGGTGACTATGGAGATCACCTATACCGAACCTGCCGCCAAAGGGGACACCGCGACCAATGTGACCAAAGCAGCAACCACCGACTGCGGTGTGGAGATTCAGGTTCCTGCATTCATTCGACAGGGTGACAAGGTTAAAATTGACGTGGAATCCGGATCGTATATGGAACGTGTGCAGTCGTAGTGCAGCCTGTTACCATCTCAGATGGTCATCTGCCGGAGCTTCAGTTGTCGTGATATCAGTGGCAAAACCGGCTGGATGTTTCTGGTTCGAAAAACCATCGCATGTTTGCCGTGTCCGGATTCCCCTTCCGTCCCCTCTTCTGGGTTAACGAACAGAGCATCTTCCGTCCACATGACTGATCAGGACCATAATCACCAGCTGTATATCGAAACAGTCGGCTGTCAGATGAATATGCTGGACAGTGAACTGGTGGTTGCTGCATTGCGCCGGGACGGTTACGTACTTACTGACAGCCCAAAACAGGCTGACACCATTCTGTTCAACACCTGCAGCGTTCGTGAGCATGCCGAACACAAAATCTACAGCGCATTGGGCCGTTTGAAATACGTTCGGCGCAACAACCCGCAGAAAGTCATCGGTGTCATGGGGTGCATGGCTCAAAAAGATCAGGATCTGATCTTTCGCCGAGCTCCCCATGTCGACTTCGTCGCAGGAACCGGACAGCTGGCAGAAATTCCTCGACTGATTCAGGAAACCAGAAGTGCGGAGAAACGTGCACCTCACAAGGCGGTGAGTCTGGGTCGCCGCGATGGCAGCGTGTCAGAAATTGCCGGGAGCTTTCAAAGTTACGATCCGCTGCGTGATCCGGAAATGAGGCCAACGCCGTTTCAGGCCTTTGTGAGAATCATGATCGGCTGCGATAAATTCTGTACTTACTGTGTTGTGCCCACGACACGCGGTCCGGAACAAAGTCGTCCTCCCTCGCAGATCGCAAACGAGGTGAGTGTCCTGGCCGGTCAGGGTGTCAAAGAGATTACACTGCTGGGGCAGACTGTGAACAGCTACAGGCACACAGAGAACGGACAACTGTATCAGTTGTCCGACCTGCTGGAACGGATTCACGATACAGACGGCATCGAACGTATTCGATTCGTGACGAATTATCCGAAAGACATGACAGATGATCTGCTGCAGGCTGTTCGTGATCTGCCCAAAGCACTTCGTTATCTGCACGTACCATTGCAGCATGGGTGCAATGAAGTCCTCAGCCGAATGAAGCGAGGCTACACAGTTGAAGACTACGACGACATGATGCATCGCATTCGAGCGACGATTCCGAACTGTTCCGTATCCAGTGATTTCATTGTGGGCTTTTGTGGCGAAACCGAGCAGGCTCATCAGAAATCAATGAAGGCTTTACGTGACCATCGTTTTAAAAACAGCTTCATATTCAAATACAGTGAACGTGACGGTACGAAGGCGGAACGGCTGTTTCCCGATGATGTTGACGACAGTACCAAACGCCGTCGCAACAATGAGATGCTTGATCTGCAAAACCGCATCAGCGAAGAAGATAATTCAGAATTTATCGGTGGTAAGGTCCGTGTTCTGGTAGAAGGTCCCAGTAAATCAGCAACGAAACAGGCCGCTCGTGATGCCGAACCGATGCCAGGTAAGCCATTGGCCACTCAACTTGCAGGACGTTCCGAATGTGACCGTATCGTTGTTTTCGACGGTAATCCGCGACTCGCCGGCAGTACAGCGGAAGTCGAAGTCCACGACTGCACCGGTACGACTCTGATTGGATCCATCGTGACTCGCGAGGTGCAGCACGGTTCGACCGAACTATTGCCGATCCTGTCATAGTTTCTAAGCACCGTGTTGTGTGCTGATTTCGAATCGGATGATATCGGAGTCATGCCACGCGGTCGAAGCGTTAGGGGCATTCATGAGTGACGGAGCAAAAGACATACAGACTCTCTGCCGAAGAGCTGATATCCGTCAGTTGCGACATCTGTTAGCCTGGTGTCCGTTGATTTTCTCGCAATGCGATTCACGCTGATTATGATCGGACAATTGTACACAGAATGTCTGCTTTATGAGATTTCTGATTACTAATGATGATGGTTTTGACGCACCGGGACTGGCTGCACTGTATGCCAGCCTCTCTGCCCTTGGTGAAGTGGATGTAGTCGCTCCAGCAGTATGCCACAGTGCCAAAGGGCATGCCGTGAACACACGCGACGGTATTCGTGTGGATCACCGAATCCTGGAGCCGTTTGGCAGGATTCACGTTGCCCACGGATCACCGGCAGACTGCGTCCGCCTGGGGCTCTGCGGACTGGATCTGGACGGACCCGATTTCGTGGTTGCAGGAATTAATCCTGGAGCCAACCTTGGTGTTGACCTGTACTATTCCGGAACGGTGGCTGCTGCTCGCGAAGCGGCCATTCTGGGAGTGCCCGCCCTGGCTGTTTCTCGCTACACACGTCCCGAAGTCGGAATTCACTGGGAGAATCTATCCGGACATGTGAGTCGGATTGTCGCGGCACTGATTTCGGGCGAATATCGTCTACCCGGGGGGCAGTTCTGGAACGTCAATTTTCCGGCCGTTCCGGATGACGACCATCAATCCGCTGAGTTGATTGTCGCTCCGATGGGATTGTTGTCGCATGACATAGAATTTAAGACCACGGAATCGAGTGCAAACAGCACAATCCTGCAGTATAGCTCAGATTTCCGACGTCGTGGAAAAAGTGGATTTTGTGACGTCAGTCACGTTCTCGGTGGCCAGATCACAGCCACACCCGTCGATCTGTGCAATACAGCGGGGCATGCGATGCTCCAGTCTGTTGAAGCTGTGTAATTATCCTGATTGACGCTAATTGACTCTGGGCTGTTGTTCCGTCACCATGCTGCATTCTTATCCGGGGTTGCTGGTGAACATGCAGGATTTGGACCGGAGATGTACGAACGACTGACGATTCTGAGCGGCCGTGCCAACCCTCAACTGGCTACCGAAATCTCAGACTATCTGGGAATCACTCTGGGCCACGTTGATACCGGTAACTTTCCGGACGGTGAAATCAGTGTGAAGCTGAATCAGAACATTCGCGGCTGCGATGTGTATCTGGTTCAGTCCACGTCACCACCGGTCAATGAAACGTTGATGGAGCTGTTGATTTTGATTGACGCCTGTCGTCGAGCAAGCGCATCGCGGATCACAGCCGTTGTTCCTTATTTCGGGTACGCCCGCCAGGATCGAAAAGATTCCGGGCGCGTGCCCATCACATCAAAGCTGGTTGCGAATTTGATCGTTAAGGCCGGGGCGCATCGTGTCCTTACGATGGATCTACACGCGGCGCAGATTCAGGGTTTTTTCGATGTTCCGGTCGACCATCTGTATGCTGCACCGATCCTGGATAAACATTTCAAGACATTGAGCATCCCCGGGGAAGACTTGGTTATCGTCAGTCCGGACGAGGGAAGCATCAAACGCAGTCTGCACCATCAGGAGCACCTGGGTGGTTCGCTCGCCATCGTGGACAAACGTCGATCGAACGCGTTGGAGACACAACAGGCGAATCTGATCGGAGGACCGATCGAGGGCAAAACGGCTTTGATCTTTGACGACATGATTACGACCGCCGGATCGATCTGCGGTGCTGTCAAAGTTGCAAAGAGTCACGGGGCCAGACGCGTTTATATCAGCGCGTCGCATGGTGTGTTTTGTGGTCCGGCGATTGAACGCATCAATGAGTCCAATGTAGATGGTATCGTGGTCACAAACAGCTGCCTGCAGGCATCAGATTCCCGCCTGCGAAATCTGACCGTAGTCAGCGTTGCGGAACTTCTTGGCGAAGCCATCCGTCGAATTCATCGCAACGAATCAGTAAGCTATCTTTTTGACTGACGCTCGCCTGACGTTTTATGGAGCCACCAGTTCTTTGTCTTTTCGACGTTTTTCCAGAACGGTTTGCTGAATGCCTTTCGGAGCCTGTCGATAGCATTTGAATTCCATACTGAAGGAACCCTTGCCCTGTGTCATCGAACGGATCTCATTGGCGTAATCGAACATTTCTGCCAGCGGAACATCCGCAAGGATGATGCAGTTGCCATCGTTAACTTCAGAAGAGCTCACGACACCTCTTTTGCTTGACAGGTGACCTACGACGGCTCCCTGAAACTCATCCGGAGTTTCAATTTCAAGCAACATGATAGGTTCAAGCAGAGCCATGCGTGCCTTCGAAAGAATCGAGTCTCGCATGGCCTCCCTTGCGGTTAGTTTGAATGCCATGTCCGATGAATCAACATCGTGGTAGGAGCCGTCCTGCAGAGTGATTTTGACGCCAACAACCTCATACTCGCCAAGCGGCCCCTTCAGCATCTGGTCCTGGAAACCTTGGTCACAGGGCTTGATATATTCACGCGGAATCCGTCCGCCAGTGACCTCATCGACGAATTCGTAATCCACGGACGAATCATCCGGCAGTGGTTCCATTACGCCAACCACATGGCCGTACTGACCGGAGCCCCCTGTCTGCTTCTTTCGTTTGTGGTTGAATTCAACGCGTTTCGTAGGACGCTCCTTGTAGGACACACGTGGTTCTCCGATTGTGCATTCACACTTGTATTCACGCCTGATTCGTTCGATGTAAACGTCCAGATGAAGCTGCCCCATGCCGGCAATCAGTGTTTCATGGGTTTCCTCATCACTGAGAACATGGAATGTGGGATCTTCCCGCCGGAATCGCTCCAGAGCTTTGCCAAGCTTGTCCGCGTCATCTCGCTTTAACGGTTCAATCGACAGCCGAATCACCGGTTCAGCGACGTAGATATTTTCCAGCGACAATTCCAGACCGCTGCTGAGGAAGGTATCTCCGGATGCACATTCCACACCGACTACGGCAACAATGTCACCAGCATCACCGGCATCAATGTCTTCACGGTCATCGGCGTGCATCCGTACGATGCGTCCGACCCGGACGGATTGTCCCGTCCTTGCATTAATATAACTTTGCCCCTTCTTCATGGAACCCTGATAAATTCGCATGTAGGTCAACTGACCGAACGATTCAACAACCGTTTTGAAGGCCATTGCGACCAATGGGTCGTTTTTGTCATTTGACAGCTTGATCCGGGGTGGCATGCCATCTTCATCGAGTTCAGCCTTCCTGCTGTTGTCATTGGCAAAAACTTCGACGTCGGATGGGCACGGCAGGTACATCGTGACTGCGTCCATGGCCTCCTGGACAGCTTTGTTTTTGAAGGCAGATCCCATCAGCACAGGCGTCACCTGCTGTGCCAAAGTTGCATCTCGAATAATGCGGCGCACGTCTTTTTCTTCAGGTTCACCCTCTTCAAGCAGGATTTCCATCAGGTCGTCGTCGAACTGAGAAAGTGATTCCAGCATCTCAGCGCGTGCTTCTTGTGCCTGATTCAGCAATTCCGCCGGAATCTCCGTACGTTCGACTTCTTCACCCTCTTCCCCTCGAAAGTAAACTGCCTTCATGAGAATCAGATCGATTACACCTTCAAAGTTTGATTCTGACCCGATAGGAAGCTGTAGCGCAACCGGATTCGTTTTGAGCTTGTCCTTCATCGCCGCCATCACTTTGTCGGGATTGGCGCCTGTGCGGTCCATTTTGTTGATGAACGCAATCCGTGGAACACCATACCGCTTCATCTGGCGATCGACTGTAAGCGACTGGCTTTGGACTCCACCTACGGAGCACAACACCAGAATCGCTCCGTCCAGCACCCGCAGACTTCGTTCCACTTCCACTGTGAAGTCAACGTGACCGGGTGTATCGATGATATTGACAACGTGCTCCGGGATGTTGAGCTCGTCGTTTTTCCAGTTCACACGTGTGGCTGCAGATGTAATTGTGATCCCACGTTCCCGTTCCAGTTCCATGTGATCCATGGTTGCGCCACCGTCGCCGCCACGGACATCGCGCATTCTGTGAATACGACCACAGTAGTAGAGCATTCGCTCTGTCAGTGTCGTCTTTCCAGAATCGATGTGTGCGGAAATTCCGATATTACGAACGCGACGCAGGTCAGTCATTTCTCCAGCTGTCCTGTAGAGAACGCCAGTATGATGGCCCCTGAAACAAATAGGGGCACGATACAGAATATGGTTATAGAACGCGGTTACAGAATATGGTCGGGTACAGGCGGTCGATGCTGGCTTGCGTGCCTGACCGCTGCAGGCGGGTCGTCAGGCACGTTCATCAGTTCAGGCTTGCTGAAAATCCGATCCGGCATGACGCTGATCTGAGGTTGAAAGCTGCTTCCAACTTCATTTTCCTGGCTCGAACGCTGGCGCCCAAACCACTTGCGAAGTACTGTGGAATCATTAATGCAACAGCACTTGCGCGATATCAATTCCAAATACTATCCATGGTGTTTTTTCGGGAAAAGAGCGATTCTGAAGGATTTCGGAAATCACGGGACGTTTACTGATACTGATACTGAGGATGAGAGGATTTCTGTGACAGTATACGGTCGGTCAATGAACCGGACCAAAGATTCGATGCAGACTGAGAATCTCCGGCAGCACGTCTGCATGGGCGGAATCAATGATCCTTCGATCCCTGTCTGCGAGTCGATCATTAAGTATGGTCTTCCTGGAACCCTTCACGTTGGGGGTAGTGACAGTCTGTGGATAAATCACGGATTTCCGTGTTTTCGTCGAGTAATCGAACCAGCAGCAGCTTGTTTGCCTGCTTCTTTGGCGGATCGAACACATGTGGTTTTGGGGGCGGATGAAGTGATTTGTCCAGATGTCCGGGCTGGACGGCTTGTGGCGCATCGGCCATTGATCAGGATTTGGGTGTGTGGTTTGGTTCGTGATCGGCTCTGATACCAGAGACGAACACGGGACATTATGCACGAATCGTGCTGGCTCTGGAATTGGAGCCGGCCCGGCTGTATCAGTTGACTGACGCTAGTCATCGTGAACTGCCGCAAATTGAGCAGATTTTGCTGCTTGAGTTCCATTGGTGCCAAAATTGCACCTGCTTTTTCAGCATGGGCCGGCACCTGATCAGGTTTCAGATCCTCTGTCCGGGGCACGATGAGATCTCGCTTTCCGAGCGATACCGACAGTATGACAAAGTCATCCAGCAGAGCATGTTCAATCTCTTCGATTTCACGCAGAAGTAGGCCAAGTAAATCATGATGCTGACCCAAAGACTGTACATCGGGCATCAGCAATTCTTGGCGCAGTTCAATCAGAGGGGAAAAGCCTTTGAATATCTCTGGAAATTCCACTGTGTCTGTTCCACGGGTCATGACGCCAACCGTATTGAGATCAAACAAAGTTGCTCAGGCCGTCCGCCTCCTGATGATTCTGGGATAAATCAATGGACGTGGTTCTGGGACCGCCATTAATCGATAAGATTTCATGTGCCAGGACATCAAGATTTTCATTAACCGCGGCAGCGAGCTTGGTGGTGTGGATTACCGGCAGGGTACGGACGAAACCGCTGACAGGTTGGAAATGGTTTTCCGGCGGAGGAAGTCATTGCCCTTAAGGTGGTTCCGGTGGGTGTCAATGGACGGCAAATTATCTGTGACTCTGGAAACGGATCGACAGCACCACCAGTGACCCATTTGTAACGAACGATAGTGACCATGCCAAAAAATCAATCGATCGTACGTTTTCGACCTGCCGCAAGAAGTGAGGAACGCAGACGGTGAAGTAACGTCGGCTGGTCCACTAATTTCGACGTCCCGGAACTGTGTTGATGAGCATATTCGGGTGACTTGTGATGAGGCCTTCGGGAGACGTCGTTACGTAATTGATTCTGTGCGTGAGTGGTTCGAATGATTGGCTGACGGTCTACATGTGCCGTGGACGACTCTTGTGTTTGAAAGAACAGTTTAGGTTGAAGGCTCTTCCTGTTGCGTTGGTTTCGAGTGATCCGTTTCGGTTTCTGGCGGGCATCTTTCTGTATAAGTTTCCGTGACTCTGTACTGCTCTCCGGAACGGCAGGAGCACTGTCACGAGGTGTTGTCGGCTTTTCGGGAGCGACCGGTGGAAGTATGTCGAGTGATTCTTCCTTTTCTGTATCGGGACGTTGCACCTCGGGCAGGGGATTCGTGGCGGGCGGAAGCACGAAGTTGAATGTCTGCTCATAGACAACAGGCTCAGTCTCTCTGTCTGCGACATCCGGCAGTTCAGGGACGAGTACTACTGCCGATTCCTGTTGTGAAGGACCGTCCTTGACGGGCATCAGCGAACTTGCGCGAGAATCTTCCGAATTGATGGCGGGTTTCGAAACGATTAGTGGTTTATCATGAATGCCTGCCACAGGTGCTGTTGCCGTATCGCGCGGCGTACGTTCAGAAGTCAACATGTCATGTGTTGCTTTACTGAGCACACGTGATCCGGGTGTCTGATTGTTGCGTTCCGATTTTTCGGCGCCATGTCCGCTTACGAATGTTTCCCAGATGACGTCCGCTGAGAGCTGTTTTTTGGCCTGCGGGGGCAGAGGCACTTCGAAATTATTCCGTTGATCACTGTTGTCGGGGTTGTCCGAGTGTGGCAGTATCTGTTCAGTATCTGCAGATTCGGGGATCGGGGAATTATTTCCTTCGAAGGGATCCGGATTTTCCACCGGACCAGGTTGTTGTGCGATGCGGGTGACGGGCAATGGGTGGGACTGTGTGTTATTGGCCAGTAAGTGTCGGTGATCGATCAGAGTCTGTCGGAGTTCATCGAGTAGCTCTGCCGCTGATTCTGTCTGATTGAAATCATCCGCCAGTTGCCTGACCGCTGTACGCGATTCCAGACGCAGAGTATCGAAATCGTGCGAGAGCTTCAGCAGGCTTTCGTTGAGCTTTGTCAGTTGTTCATTTTCGGACGCGACTGCATTGTCCGTGGATCTGGCAGCCGAAGTGATGGGATGGACAACTGGAGACCCGACAAGCGTGTGTCGATGCACCGC
>JAKVAY010000103.1:9843-17443 GCA_022447185.1 Fuerstiella sp.
CCATGCTGTTTGCCAGGCGAGTCAGGGATTCGACAAACTCAGATCCATCGACGTGGATGTTTACCGGTACGTGAAGTCCATCAGAATTTTCCGTGGGTGGCGCTTCACGGGATTGATCAGCGGCAGGAGTGTTGCCGGTATCTGTTTGTGCGACGAGTTGTGCAATACTGGCCCGGTGAATCGCCTTATTCTGTGCCTCAGTGTTTTTGGTTTTCAATTGCGACCGACGGGAGGACTCCTCGTCCGGTAATTGCTCTAACGGTAGCAAAGTCGTGGTGTCGGAAGCCGATCCAATTTCAGATCCGTGTGTCCCAGGTTGGGGTTGCTGTCGATGTGTACGCAGCACTGGTAACAGCACAGCAACGGCGAGTCCGCCACAAATAACAATTGCAGTGGTGATCAGTGTGCCACCCAGCCGGATATCAGAGTATTGATTCATCGTATCGCTGCTGTCGCATGAGACTGCCAAAGTGTGGAATCAGCTTCGCGTTCCGAGAAAAGGGCGCGCAAGGGGCCTGTGGAAGAAATCGGAAAATTACCTGATCACACTGAAGCGAATATTCGGAACAACCGGAAAAATATACCCGGCTTACCAAATTGACCGAATTCTGAAGGTATTCAGGCGAACGACATGCGAGATCATGTGGCGAGCCAGGAGTGACGTCTCCTGCTCGTATTAATGGTTTGTCTGCGAACAATCGGTGGTCGGCAGGCCTGAAAACATTCGCAGATTTTGAACCGCGCACGAAAGTAGCGCGATAAGGTCCCCTCAAAGCTCCCAGCTTTCCTTACCGCGCTACTGTACCCGCCGCGTGAGCGGCCAGATCGTTGTATTTTCTGTGCTGTCGTGGTTGCAACTGTTCCACGACCGTAATGTGTGGCGGGAACCCTGGAAACATATGTCAGGGGATCCTGTCGTCAAACGGTTGTTTGGGAAATCCCGAATTGCGGTCAGGATGAATGGTTCGGCAGGGAAGATGGTCAGCGCATCAGGTCTTCCAGACGTGCGACAGTGTGTTTCAGGCTGTCGATTTCCTGACGCTGTTTTTCTACTTCGACGCGCAGATTGTCGACTGCCTCGGAACTCCCGGGTTCGGTTGCGGCATTCATTGACGTTACTGCCATATTTGACGATTCATCCGGAGACTGAAATTCTGAGAGCTTCGGAGTGACCGCAGACAGATAAAATGTGTGGTCAACGATCACTCCCCGCCGCTCCAGAGGTCCGTTGGCTCGCACGAATCCTTTTTCCCGGAGCGATACCAAAGCATTGCGCAACGATTCCTGTGACTCAATCCTCACCATACGGCTGGCACGTGTTCGCAGTTCACCAGGCTGCTGACTTCCGCGAAGCATCAACTCGGCAATGATGGCAAATTCAGATTCCGAGAAGTCAAAGCGATGCCGCATGTAGTGTCGGTAGCGCGGTGCCCGTCCACCGTCAGTAAACACCTCGGCAACCAAAAGCATGTCACGTAGTTCATCCAGAGTTGACATGATCGTGTCTTCGCTGTGCTGACTGACAGGAATACGATTGCTCTTCTGGTTACATCCCGACGTCAGGCTCTTCAGTGTTAACGGATATTGTTCAGGTGTAGTGAATGCTTTCTCCATCAACACGCCGAGCACCCTCAGTTGAACAGACGACAGTTCCCTGATTTCGTTCTTTTGATCTTCGCTATCCATTTCGACTCGTTCCGATTCCTGCGGGTTTCTTTATGATTTTTGTTTTGCGTGTGAGCATCCGGTCTGCGCTGACCATAGGTCGTACTGACCGCATGAATAGCGACACCGGAGCAGAATTACACGATGAATTCACTGACTGCAGATTGTAGCGGTGGGTCGCCGGTCGGACGAGCATGACGTCAATGCGTGTCGATCATGTCAATCCCTGCAACAGGTGGTCCGGCAATTGACAGAAGTGACTCAATACCGGTTGTCAGGATTTGGTCGATTTCAGGAGCACACCAGGCAACGCGGACAGCGTAGCCACCCTGCGACCAGGCCTCTTCTGTCGGGATGTACCACGGACCACCATCGCCGTAGGCAGCACACGCCACGAATCGATTGGGCGTCGATGCCTGGCCGCGAAGCTGATATTCCACAAAACATTCCGCAGGCAGATGCAGAAGAGAGCCGTTGTTCACATGTAGCGAACTGAGCGTAATCGGAATTCTGAGTGCCGCTCGACGCAGCCAGGCGGCTGTATACGATGACCGGTTTCGATCGATAGTGGGTCGGATATTCGGGTCATGATCTGTTCTTCGTCAAACCGATCATTTGATGGCGGCAGAATATCGTGTGTTTCCCAGGTCAGAGACTGAATCGGCTGGGGGTCCGGATTCTGCTCGGACTGTACGATTCCTGCCAACATACGATCCGTCAGAATCCGTCGCATCTTCTTCGAGCCATCATTGTACTTTACGGCGCCGATGTTGCCTCCACATCCGTTGAAGTACAAATGTGTACAGTTGGGTTCCTGCTTCTGCCGCCGTCTGCGAGCCAGGCCGCAAAAATCTGCACTGACGCGTCCTTCGCCGTAGTAGCTCATCGGATGGCATGCGAAGTCGTGAGATGCAACCAGTTTGCGGTCTTTGTGGAAGAACGACACCGTCTTCAGTATCGGATCAACGACACCTTCCGGCAAACGGTGCATTGTGCTGGTGGACGCAATGCACTGTGACACGGTCTGTTGATGTGCCTGCGGCCTCGGCCAGTGCCTGTTTCCACTGAATGTGAGCGTTGTTCAGCAATCCCGCTCAGTTGACTACGCAGACTACGATCGGTTCGCCGACGCCCAGCAGTACATAGCCAATGGCTTCGAGCGGATCGTCGACGCCCAGAACAGGTTTGATCCATCCACCACACAGGGAATGGCCTATCGGTGGTGCTACATCGAAACGAAACGTGCCCATGTGGAGATTGTTGGCAGGCTGACTGCTCTTGAAAGATCCCGGCAAACGCCCCGCAGAAATGGCGGCTGCAGAAGTCCCCAAAAACTGACGTCGGTCACGTGATTTGATCCATGACGTAGACATGCCCGTTATCCGATGATGTTGATGTGTGTGATGTTCAGCGAGATTCGATCATGGCCCCTGACAATTCGTTTGAATCGTTATCGGACGAAATCGACGAGCATTCCATGAGCAGGGCCGACGATTCGGCTGTCATTCTCATCCCTGGATTGCAGAAGATCTGCATGACAGACCTTTCGTTCACGTGTTTCACACTGCGGTCCGTAACTTCCTGGTCACCTCAGCGGTGATCTCCGGAATTCGTCAGGTCACGTTCAGGATCCCGGTTCATCGATTCCAGGGTAGACGTTACATTTCTATTGCCAGGAAGGTGAAATTCAGATTGTAAGATGAACGGCGTGTAAGGACAGACCGGCGATCCGGGAGTGTCACTCCCGGTTTGACAGCGGACGCGGGAACGGAGGACTGATCTCCTCTGCTTGTCAGGTAACTTCACACGTGTCCGCCTCATCTTCAACTGATGCGAACGCGTCGAACATTGAAGAGCTAATCATGATCGAACATTTCGTAACCCTGTTAATGCTGACTCTGCTCCAGGCGGTGCTGGGTTTCGATAATCTCCTGTACATTTCCATTGAGTCCAAGCGTGTACGGGAAGACAAACAGGCGTTCGTTCGGAAATGGGGCATTGGTCTTGCCATTACACTGAGAATAGGGCTGCTGTTCCTGGTCACTGCGGCGATCAAACACTTTCAGGATCCCTTCATCAGTCTTCATACAACTCCACTGACGTTCAGCATCAACGTGCATTCGCTGATTGTGATGGGAGGCGGCGCTTTCGTGATCTATACGGCCGTAAAAGAGATCTACCACATGCTGTCGTTCGAGGAACTGAACCACGACAAAGCTTCAGCACAGCGTTCTGTCCGAACGGCCATGTTCTGGATCGTTATCATGAATCTAGTGTTCAGTTTCGATTCTATTCTTAGTGCGATTGCGCTGGCCGGAGACATGAAGTATGGCTTTATTGTGATGTCACTGGCGATTGTGATCAGCGGAGTCATGATGATCGTCCTTGCAGACCATGTGAGCGAGTTTCTCAGGAAGAATCGACTGTACGAAGTCCTGGGACTGTTCATTCTGTTCATTGTGGGCATTATGCTGGTATCGGAAGGTGGCGAACTGGCTCACGTGAGTCTGTTTGGATATCCCGTCGAGCCCATGGCGAAGAGTACATTTTATTTTGTACTCATTGTGCTGGTTGCCGTAGACCTTGTTCAGGGGCGGTATCAAAGGAAACTGATGGCGCTCCGAGAGCAGGCGATTGGCAGTTCCGCCGGGTGACTACATGTCCGTCTGTATTTCTCTGCCAGGTCCGGCCGGCAGTCTCTGAGAAGGGGATCAACGTCAGATTTTTGTCTCTGAATCAATAGTCACTGCGTGAGCCGGCCTGTACGATGTGCGACTTTCATTCATCTCCTTTGTCTATCCATTTTCGGTATACAGCATGCAGACAGATCCCGTTCTTCCGTCGCAGTTTCGTCAATCCGTCCTCGCAGTTCCTCCGCTGGCGCGCGACAACGACCTGGCCATTTGCCAGAAGCAGAACGCTCGTATGATTCAGTACCTGGAGGCTGGTGGAGTCTCCATGCTGCTCTACGGAGGCAATGCCAATCTGTATCACACGTGTCTGAGCGAATACGCTGAACTCCTTGAGATGCTGCAGACGACTGCAGCGAGCGATACACTGGTGATTCCGTCAGTTGGTCCGGCCTGGGGCACCATGATGGACCAGGCCGCCATTCTGAAAAACACGAAGTTTCCGACAGTCATGGTTTTGCCACAGAACAACGTGGCAACGGAAGCAGGATTTCAAAGTGGGTTTCGCCGATTCGTGGAATGCATTGGTCGTCCTGCCGTGCTCTACATTAAGGAAGAAGGCCTGCTGACACCTCAGGGAGCGACTGAACTGGTGGACGACGGACTTGTTTCGTTTATCAAGTATGCGATCGTGCGCGATGACACAGCCAACGATCAATACCTCGAAGATCTGGTCGAACGAATCGATCCTCAACGAATCTGCAGCGGAATCGGTGAACAACCGGCCCTTGTCCATCTGACGAAATTTGGTTGTGTGGGTTACACGTCCGGCTGTGTCTGCGTCAATCCATCTCTGTCTCAGGCGATGTTGAAGGCAATCACATCCGGTGAGTACGATCGTGCCGAAGAAATTCGAAGACAGTTTTGTCCACTCGAAGACCTGCGCAACGAAATCAATCCCATTCGCGTACTGCACGAAGCCGTGGAACTAGCGGAAATCGCAGACATTGGTCCCCATCTTCCGTTTCTCTCGGGGGTTGCGTCATCGCGTCGAAAAGATCTGCAAAACGCGGCCGTGCAGTTGAAGAACTGCCAGTCAGCGTGACTCCGTGCAGGCTCAGTTCAATTATAAACGAACGGGTGGATGTACGACGTGTCTCCGGTCTGGCAATAGACTGAGAATCTGTCGATGCCATTGACACGAGTCAGCTCGATCCTGGAAAAGTCACTGCAGAATCCAGGCAGCCTGGTCGGTTGTTGACTACGATGCTGGTGTGAATAATTTTCGTGTTCGTTTGTCCCTTGCTCTATGTATTCATGAGGCTGTGTCGTGAACCGTCCTGGTCCTCCCGCGAATCTTCCTGATCCAACGGTCCAAATGTCCGAAGGCTGGCACTGTCTGCATATTTATTACCGAATTAATCAGTCTGCCATGCGGGTACTGACTGACGCAGATTGCAGCCGGGGACGGGAAGATGTCATTCGAATTCTGGATCCTGAATCCGAACACGCCCCGGCTCGTTTGCAGGTTTCTGCCACTTCCGGCCATGAAGCGGACATGGGATTGATCCTGATGGACCCCGATCCACTCAAAATTGATGCTGTCACACAGATGCTGCGCAGCAGCGCCATTGGTACGGCACTGGTACCAGCGTATTCGTTCGTTTCGATTACAGAGGTCTCCGAATATGTACCGTCTGTCGAACAGTTTGCGGATCGTCTGCGACGCGAAGGTCTGGGACCGGATGATCCGGCCTGGCAGGCGAAGCTGAGTGGTTACGAACAGCGGTTGCCTGCGATGAATCAACAAAGACTCTATCCGGATATCCCGCCGTTTCCCGTGATTGCCTTTTACCCGATGAACAAATTGCGGACACCGCAGGCGAACTGGTTCATGGAACCGTTCAGTGCCCGGAGTGCGATGATGGCAGAGCATGCAACGTCCGGAATCCGTTTTGCCGGTCGAGTGTCCCAGTTGATCACAGCGTCGACGGGGTTTGACGACTGGGAGTGGGGTGTGACACTTTGGGGACGCGCACCCGAACATATCAAGGAGATTGTTTACAGCATGCGTTTCGACCGGGCGTCCGCCCAGTATGCCGAGTTCGGCCCTTTCTACATCAGCTATGCGATGTCGGCTGAGGAAATGCTGGCTCATCTCCGTGTCTGACGAACAAGTTTTTCAGGATTGATATTCGGATGTCTCACACTGATGTTGTGGTCGTCGGCGGTGGTATCATTGGACTGGCCACAGCGTGGCGACTTGTCGAGCGGTCCCCGAAGACCAGGATTATATTGCTGGAAAAAGAAGATCAGCTGGCCACCCATCAGACAGGTCGAAACTCGGGCGTCATCCATTCAGGTATTTACTACAAGCCGGGGTCGTTGCGTGCCCGCAACTGTCGTGATGGCAAGAAAGCTCTCGAACGGTTTTGCAGCGATTATGGTGTGGCCTGGGAAATGACCGGAAAGGTGATCGTGGCCACAAAAGAGGAGCAGTTGCCGGCGCTGGAAAGAATTTATCATCGGGGTCAGCAGAACGGTGTTGCGTGCGAAGTGGTAGGGAAAAACCGACTGTCGGAACTGGAACCCCATGCCGCAGGCATCAAGGCGATCCACGTTCCCGAATCCGGCATCGTGGACTATCCCGGCATGTGCGCCACGCTGGGGAATCTATTGACCGCACATGGGGTGGACATTCGACTGTCTGCCCGGGTGACGGCAATTCGTCAATCGACGAATGCTGTAGAGGTCGTTTGCGGAGATCAGACGATTCGCGCCGCTCAGGCTGTGAACTGCACCGGGTTACACAGCGATCGAGTTGCCAAAATGTCGGGACAGAAGATGAATGAGCAGATCGTGCCGTTTCGTGGTGAATTCTTCACCTTGAAGCCGGATGCCACACATTTGTGTCGGAGTCTGATTTACCCGGTACCAGATCCACGTTTCCCGTTTCTCGGCGTGCACTTCACACGGACGGTTGCAGGCGGTGTCGAATGTGGCCCCAATGCTGTTCTGGCCCTGGCTCGCGAGGGATACCGCTGAGTCATATCAATTTTCGAGATCTGGCCGAATCTCTGATGTTCCCGGGATTTCTGCGGCTGGCGATGAAATACTGGAAGACTGGTGCCGGCGAAGTCTGGCGCTCGTTTTCCAGACGAGCGTTTGTAAGAGCTCTGCAAAATCTCGTTCCTGAGATTCGGAACGAGCATCTGATTGTCGCTCCGTCAGGAGTCCGGGCCCAGGCCTTGGCTCCGACCGGCGATCTTGTAGATGATTTTCTGATTCTCCGGACGAATCGGATG
>JAKVAY010000104.1 GCA_022447185.1 Fuerstiella sp.
ATGACCGGCGGTATGCTTGCATGTTGTATGACGGCCTGTGTTGCGGGGATACTTGTCTGACCGTGCCCTGCTCCACATGAGCATTCGTGCACCGATACGGCAGTACTACAGATGGACCAACAGGCTGCCTTTTTGAACAACTTACAGTTGCCTCATTTCACTTCGACACACGTGTTTGCCTCAAGTAACAACAGTGATGATGAGATACATTTCTGAGGAATGCCGAAACACCTGGAAACGGCAGTACGGTACTCGCGCAGCTGGTTTCGGTAGTCTTCTTTTTTCGATTCGGTCCAGTGGTCGACTTCACCAACAATCTGATCTGATTTGAAATCGATGATTTCCGCAGCCAGTCTTTGCCCGGAGTTTTCAGCAATCACAAGGCGATCGATTGTTCCGTGAACAATGCTGTCTTCGTCACGGTAAACAAAAGGCCTTTCAGCAATCACGCGAAGATCAAATCGGGTCTGTTCCGCCAGTTCAGGCAGCCGTGAGAATCGCTCGCGTGATGTGGCCTGCGTCAGGACGGACTTCGTTGCGGTCTGGTCAATGAACTCCAGAAACTCCGTCAAAAGTAATTCGATCGCTGTATCAGCAATGTGCATTGCCTGGATCGACGGGGCCGTCGCGATTTTCCGCAGATGTTGGCGACTCAGCGGTTCTCCCTGGTCCAGCCAGCAAATCCGTTCAAACCAGGCATGAATCAGCGTTCCACGAGTCTTCCCGTCAACAACCGAAGAACGGTCGTTCAGCGAAAAAGTTTGACCGGTGAGCGGTAATCGGGACGTTCCATGATCGGACGGTGCGCGGCGGGTCAGGGCCCGCCTGCGTCCACCCGTCATGGCAGCCAAATGCAGCTGCGAGGTCGACGGTTGATGTTCTGTCCTGCTTCCATCGGATGACACCTGAGTATGAGGGACCTGCTGAAACCAAAGCGCATTTCCTGTCTTCCAGATCTGCGAATCTTCTTCCAGGATCTCAGTGTCAGAAAACGCGGCAGCCAGGATGCCGGCCAGTGTTTTCCTGGTCGTCTTTGTTTCCGGTGGTATAAGCAGATGCAGCGCGTGAACAGCGCGAGTCAGTGTAACGTACAACAGGCACAGTGAACCGCGGACGATATTGTCGGTTGTCTGCGCGAACGCATTCTGCAGTTGCTGAGGCAACAAATGTCGCAGACCCCTGTCAACCCACATACAAACGTCTTCCGGTGCAGCCGCGCGACCAGGTCCGCCAGCCGCAACAGCCGGATGTTTCATTAGTGATCCGGTGAGTTCCGGCGCAACGACGATTTCAAATTCCAGTCCTTTACTCTGGTGGACTGTCATGACGCGAACCCGGGACGGTGCACTACGACTGAAACGCGAGGACTTCAAATGCTGCACAAACTCTGCCGGATTGAGTGATGACGTAAGGTCGAATTGCCAGGCTTCTGACACAACCTGCTGCAAACGAAGCCGATCCCGGTTGCTGCAGTCATCCTGCACGGCTTCCACAATCCACTGGAGTGTGGCACCGTAACCATCGTCCAGCAGACGACAGCGAATGAAGGATGCCGTCGCCATTGCGGCAGCGTCATCCTGCCATTCATCGAAACCCACGACTCTGGCGAGCGGCGAATGAGCAACATGGTAACGTGACACGGTGCACCCGGGATGGCTCGACAGATAGAGCAGTGACATGACCGCGAGCACGGCAGGACTGTCAGTGGGCGGCGTTCCTCCTTCTTCACTTGCGGGAACGCCAAGTTGCGTAAGCTGATGTACGAGCTGAGCAACTCCATCATTGGTTCGCATCAGCACACCGATTTTCGCGCCCGGGCATCTGAGATGGATGTTGCGTACCTGCTCCGCAACCCAGATGTTGTAAGCAGTTTTCCTGTCAGGTTCAGAATCATCGCTTGACCGAGGTGCGGTCCTGCACTCCGCAAATCCTGGTAATTCAGCAAGATGAGTGGAATGGACCGGAAAATTGCTGCTCCATTCGTGGCATGCAGCGCCGTACTCTTCCAGATGCTTGTGCTGATGCAGTTTTTGAAAGACCTGATTGACTGTATCAATGACCGCCGGAGCCGATCGTCGGCTGATGTTCAGAGGTTCACCCTCAATCCCAGGGACAGTCGCCTGGACTTCATCCATAACCTCAGCGATTCCCCCACGCCAGCCATAGATCGCCTGTTTAGGATCTCCTACACAGAACACGCTGGACGGGTTGTCTGTTGTGTGTTTGACCAACGGTATTACCAGTCGTCGCAGAACTTTCCACTGATCGAGCGAGGTGTCCTGAAATTCATCCAGCAGCAGATGGCGAAAGGAACTGTCCAGACGATAATTAACCCGATGTTCTTCGACTGTCGTTCCGGAGCGAGCTAGCAGGCGTGTAATCTCACTAAATCGAGTGAAGCCTGTGTAGCTGCGCAACTGTTGGTACGCAGTGTCGAATCGGGAAATCAGCTGCCATGCAGCCAGATTGTGGTGAGCAATCTGGTTAAGTATCTCAGCCCGGGCATGTCGCACGAGTGGTTCATAGGCATTGATCAATTCTGGTGAAAGATCCTGCCGGCCAAATTGTGGTCTCCCGGAGGAAACTGCTGCAGCGATACCTTTGGTCAGAAACTCAGACCAGTTCGCATCATGAAAACGCTGCAGATCGGCCGATCGTGTTTTCGGCTGCTGCCTGCCGCTAAGTGCAATCTCCTTCAACGCTGCAACACAGATCTGCTGATCTTCCTTCGAAAGACAGGTTGCCTTTGGGATACGGTTCCACGCTTCAGGATCTGTCTGCAGGAACAACTCATAGCATCCCTCCACGGCTTCATCAATCAGCCAACGAACACTCCGGCGACTCCGCCCCTTGGCGAGCATCTGCATCAGCTGTCGCGAGTCTTTGGTATCCCGTTCTGCCAATACCGCATCAATGGCGCGCTGGCGCAACACTGCGTCAGTGAAGTCATCGGCAATGGACCATCCGGGAGGTAAGCCGAGTTCCAGAGTCAGATTGCGTGCGATTTGCTGAAAGAAGCTGTCGAGCGTCGAGACACGGAGACGATGCAGCTGCCTTGTTAGTTCCCGCAGCAGTTCAGCTGCTTGGGACTGAGTGACTTCCAGCGGCAACATCGCAGCAGCCAGCTCAGCATGCTTTTCGCTGTCAACGGAAGATTCCGCCAGCCTTAGCAGCAGTCGTCCAAGGATCTCACCTGCTGCTTTACGTGTGAATGTGGTTGCTAGAATGGTTTCTGGTCGCGCACCCTCAAACAACTGCCGGAGGAAATGTCCGGAAAGATTCCACGTTTTTCCGGTGCCGGCTGATGCTCGAATCAGTTGGTGCATGTGAATTGGAAGTCCGTTGAGGTGATCAACAAGCGGCGTCAACGGTTAAACGTCGTTTTGGTCTGTACGTTTGAGCGTCCAGGCCAGTCAGTCAGCCAGGGGATGCGACGATCAACGACGGAGTCCTGACAAATCCCTGTCAATTCGTCTTCAAACATTCCACCCGCAGGCTGGACACCGTCGATTTTCAGATCCAGGATCTGTGCCGCCACCTGCTTTGCTTTTTCTTCAGCGCAATTCAGTTCTTCGGGAGTCCAGTCAGCAATACTGGTTCCGATGTACTTAAGATCTCCGGGCAGATTCACGTAGCCCAGCTGCATATTTGAATCAATACCCATTTCTCGAACCAATAATCGATACAGTGGCAACTGAAGATCGATCCAGTCACCCTTCTTGCGATGTGTTGCTTTCGGATTCTGTGCTTTCTCACTGGTTTTGTAGTCCAGTACTCGCCATTCGCCGGATTGATTGTGCCGATCAATTCGATCGATGCGGCCAACGATCGTCAGCGGACGTCCGAGTGTATCATGCAGGTTATATTCCAGACTGCGTTCACAGAATTCGATTGACCACCCATCTGATACCTGTTGTGCCTGCCATTGAGCAAATGCTCTTAGACGTTCTTCGGCCATTTGCAGCTGCACTGCGACAGTAGCAGACAGCTGATTGCCGAAGCGTTCTGACGCTTCGATGTGCAGATTGTTGAGAAGAGCTCTTTCGATCGAGTCAACAGCGCCGGCATGACGAGCTGCATCCATACCGAATCGACTGAGTACTGCATGGAGCAAATTGCCGAACAGGCGACCGTCCATCTCTCGTGGTTGGTCTTCAATGGACACGAGGCCGATCTCTCTGCGAAGCAAATAGCGATACGGACAGCTGATGTAGTCACGGAAATGGGTCACCGGAATCTGGTTCGGCCGCACAGCAAGTCGAGGCGGAGCAGGAACTACAAAGGCGGTTTTCCGAGTGATGCTGAGTCCGTCCGGTAGATCCTTCGGTTGATCTTCCGTTGGTGACGAATCTGTCTGGCGTTCTTCGTAGAATTGGAGGACTCGATCTGGAATGTCGGACGCTTTTCCCGCAAACCACAGTCTGCTGGGAGCCAGTGGATCGCCTCGAACATCCCGGCGGCCTGCGATCAGCCGTACCTGTTGTCGGCTGTTCAACAGAGTTTCCAGAGCCCACGTATCACGAGCATAGCGGCGTTTATTATCAGTCAAACCCAGCTGCGTTCGAATTGTATTTGGCAAAAAGACGTCCGAATTTGTTGACTGGGGAACCCAACCTTCGTTGAAGCCCGCCACAGTAACGACAGGACAGTCATCGAGCGGCAACTCGAGCCACCCCATGAGATCAATCGCAGAGTCATCCGGAGCGGCCGCAATATTACGATCTCCAATCTGCATCAGCAGTACCGGAATTGCCTGAGCTGCAGTACACATCGGCATCACTTCATCCGGAATCTGCTGAAGGGATGCGTTGAGTTCACTCAGGGCATTGAGACAGGCAATCATGGATTTGTCGCGCTGAGGAATCTCACCAATCGAATAGTCAGCGTAGACCAGATTCAGCAACCGAAGGGTTCCGGTTGCCCAAGCGTTTAGCGGTCGACGGCGTCTTAACCCGCGATGAACAGTGTCTCCATCCATTATGCCGGAATCGTCGAAATGTGACTGTCGAACCGATCTGCCGGTTCGATGCTGTTCGCTGATGTTCACCCTTGTCCCGGCAGAAGTACTGTCAGGACACAGTTGCGACAGCAACTGTGTAACCGCTGTACAGAGACACTCAACAATCTCTGCTCGGCGACGATACCCCAGTATACGGCCTGGAATCGGCTGCAAATGATCGGCCCGGTAGCCGTCGAGTTCGGCGAGCCAGTTCGTGGCTGCCGGCAGACCCCGTTTTTGCAGTTGCTGCTCTATATACGCAGTCACATCCGGATGACGAACCAAATTTGCCAGACTTGGAAAATCCGAGTTCTGACTGTCGTCCGCTGTTGCGAGATGCGATGCAACCGCTTCCAGCAGTCTCCAGGGACGTGAAGCACGCACACGTGCTCCGATCGGCCAGCGACCGGTTACACCAGCCAGAGCCAGCGACTGCAAAATTACCGGTACCAGGCTGTCGTCTGTTACTCCGACCGCGATCTCATCGGCACGAGTCGTTCCATTCAGTGACGCGATGTGATCCACCACGGCACCGGCCTGATCCTGCGGATCGTCTTTCACCAATGTCGTTTCTTCGGGAATGTGAACAGTCCGATCCCGCCATTTGTCAGCAATCAGGCATCCCCACTGATCAAAGTGATCGGCGATCGACTTTGGTGCACAAATCAGTGCAGTAACACGATTGGCGACCTGATCCAGCATCTTCTTAACGATGCCGTTCATGTCCACGGTTCCCACCAGTATGATGTCGTGTTTTGTCGTACATTCCTGCTGATCCACTGCAATCAATCGAGCGGTCTGTCGGTCCCACAACTCCAGTGCATCCATTTGCATGAGATATTCCGACTGAATCCTCCGAAGGGCTTTCCAGCGCTGAGTTTCTTCTGTCAGTTCGGTTCGGGACAGGATCCGAAACACGTCATCGAAATCCAGACCCTCTGCAGCCAGTTCGTCGTGCTGTCGCCTTAGTGAATCACAGAGGTTCATCCACGAAGGCAGAGATGTTTCAGGGGGAAGTGCGGCAATCGCCGGCTGAATCTGCTGTTTCGGTACTGCAGAAATCGCTGCCATCCATACCAGAAGCTGGGTGAGCTCGTCAGCCAGCTTTTTTTGCTGCGGATACAGCAGTTCCGGAAAGTGCAGAAAGGTAACCATCCGAGGCGGGATCAATGCCGGGAACCGGGCTGCGGCACACTCGACCAGCAGTTCGAGCATTCGTCGTGCTGCGCGTCTTGCGGGGAAGACGAGGATGACATTTGACAGGTCGAGATCATCTTTCGTGGCATAATGACGGATCAGATACTCGGCAACCAGTGGCAGAGCCGGTTGCTCCCATCCAATAAAGTGACGTTCGATTGCCATATCGGGTCCACTTGATGTGCGGCGTACACGGGGCAGTTCACGGCCGGCTGATGTTAACCCCTGTCATTTGTATTGGCGCTTCGTGGTTCACGGGACACCTCAGTCGATTAACCCGGAACAAACCGAACACGTTGAAGTGATCTTAGCGACCGACAGACGACGTCTGGCGACAACCATGATCGCCAATGAAAACTGTTCACACACGCCCAGACTGTCATTCAGTTGTTTCGGTAACTGAGTCCTGTGGATACACGATCAACTGATCATGGCACAGCAGGACCAGATCCCTGCGACCATCTCCGGTCACATCAGCCACGATTCCCTCCCGAGGTTCGGTGCCCCTTGAATCAGCGCTGGACACGAGCCGTTTCTCTTCGAATACGCGAAAGTGCGTTGCGGCCCGAATGCCATTTGTTTCGCTGAAGTTAAGCAGTTCAAGTCCATCGATGCCGGTGTCAATGACCGCCAGATCAATCACGTCATCTCCATTGAAATCGCCGGAAATGACATCAGCGGCATACGCGTCCTCGCGATCTGACTCCCAGGTTGCGATCTCTGTCAGTTCGTTTCGTGCACACCCGGAATACAGCACACTGATCCGCTGGTCACTCACCAGCAGAAGATCATCGGCTGAATCCCCGTTCAAATCAGCGACGACCGCCGAGCGGAATCTGAATGCCCCTGTTTCAACTTCTCTCCACGGTCGAAACAGTCCCGACTCGTTTCTAAGGATTCGTAACCGGTCGATTCCTGTATCAATCAGTACAATCTCGTCCGTACCGTCGTTGTCGTAATCCATACCCACAGCGCCGCTGATTCGTGCTTTTTCTTCAGCGGCGTTGAACTGATCAACAACTGCCCAACGCTGATCCTCCAGTTTCATGGCACGGGCAAATGCGCCGCGACCAACCAGCAGACTGTGATGGTGGACAAACAAGGGTCCGGATGTACCTTTGCCAAGACTTAACCGGTGGGGATGTGGAGCCTCCGACAGAAGTCCGTTTTCGTCGCTCAGAAACGTAATGACACCCTCGGAGCCGGAACCCTGTGGAACAATCAGCAGGTCGTCGGTCCCGTCGACATTGGCATCCATTTTCAGGAGACGCACACCCGGTTTTCCGTTTACACCGGCTGCGTCAAATTCCACCATGCGATCTGTCGCCCTGGCAGTTCCCTCTGATGACAGTGACATTTGACGGAGTCCAAGTAGATTTTTTTTGTTGCGCCCGCCGAACTTTGTGCAAATAGCCAGTGACGGCTGCTCTCCCGCCCGCATCACCAGAATTCCACACAACGATTGACTTTTCTCCGCCCGGGTCAGAGGTTTCGGAAACGTCAGTCTTCCGTTCTGGAATCGACTCAGGGCAACCATGTTTTCGGGTTCGCTCATTAGGACCAGTTCCCGTCGAGCGTCGCTGTCAATATCAACCAGACAGGCATCCGTAGCACCCAGCAGGCCCGGAAATATCTCTGCCGGCGCCAGACCATCGATCCCATTTTGCCGAAAAACGAGTACCTGTGCGTCTTCCGGATCTGTCACGACGACGTCGCTGAGTCCATCACCGTCCACGTCACCCACTGCAACCGCCCTGTTTTGTCCGGAGGATTTTCCATTGCCGATCCCGAAATGAACCAAACTGCGTGGAGCTGACGGATCCACATCTTTCGGATTTTCCAGACGGGAAATGACCAGTCGTCCGGTGCGCCGATCAATTGTCACGATTTCACGCCCAGGCTCTGTGTCGATATCGCAAATCGTTACAGAACGTGACTGATTCAGATTAAAATTGAGCTCTGGTCCGAGACGGCCATCAATGGTCTGCAGCCGCGCGCACAATCCACGATAACTTCCTTCCGTTGCCATGTAACAGGTATCATCTCGACCGTCACCGTTGATGTCAGCCACTTGGAGCAGCGACAACTGAGCTGACGTATTGATCAGTCGCTGAGGAGAATCCATCTCACCGTCGTCATTCTGGTAGATGATGTACATCGCGGTCTTCCCGAGTACGACCAGATCGCTGCGGTGGTCACCGTTGAGGTCCCCTGCTGAAATCATCCATGCGACTGCTGTCAGTTCCGGAAGTCTCACTGACCAGGTTGTATTCCAGTCTGCCTTCGTGTCACCGTTCTGATAACGGATCACCAGTCGGTCCGGCATGCCCACGTAAGCGATATCAGTGCGTCCATCAGCGTTAAAGTCGCCGGATGTTAATCCGGCGACTTCCTTATCGACGGGAATTTCTTGGAACTCAAACCGTCGGTCTGATGGCAGGTCATTCACGTACTCTTTGCTGGCCTGTTCCTCCTGTTCTTCAGGAAGACGCTGTCGCAGCAACTTCAGACAACTGTCTCGATTATCAACCAGCAGTAAATCGATCCGGTTGTCCGGGCTGAAGTGTCCCGCAATCATATTGCCGGCGCGGCCATTCAGTTCGAACAGCTCCACGCCTGTGAAACCGTAGAATTGAGCCAGGTCTGCTGATTCCGTCGTGTCTTGGCCGAACGCTCCAGGAGTTTCGGGAACCAGCAGCAATCCGGAAACAACAATGAAAAACACGAGACGATGAATCACTGCAGATCGTCCTGGGCAAAACAGAGAACACGCACAAATCCGGATGGATGTGCCACCAGCGACGCGTTCTATTTTCGCGAACGCTTTCGTTAGAAGCAAACCGATGACGATACTATCGGAGCGATTCCGGTTTCACTGGCTGTCAGCAACACAAAAAAGCTGCAGCAGGTGACTACAGCTCCTTTGTGAGTTGTTATGCGCAAGAGAGGATTCGAACCTCCACGTCCAAAAAAGGACACCAGGCCCTCAACCTGGCGCGTCTGCCAATTCCGCCACTTGCGCTGATTCGAGTTGACACTTTGTCATAGTAGACTCGTCCGAACGGCAGGCAGGATAACACGACGTAAACGTTCGTCAATCTTGATTTATGCCGGATCCGAGTACGCACAACTTACAGGGCCTGTCCGGCGGCCTTACAGTAGTCTGAATTGATGATCGGCTTCCAGTTCTTCGGGTCGGTTCGGACGAGAGGAGTCTATGTCAGTGCAAATAGACTTCAAAAACAATCTGAAAGACCTGACCGTGAATTCCATCAGTGTTTTCAGGTTATTGTCCCCGGGAGATGTATGATGCCGGATGTCACGACAGGATTTCTTTGACAACCCGGGCTTCGAAGACGCCCGTGAGCTTTTCTTCCAGGCCATTGCGGTAATAGGACAACCGCTGGTAGTCCAGCCCCAGAATATGCAGCATCGTGGCGTGCCAGTCAGGGACGCTGACTTTGTTCTCGACGGCAGCAAATCCGATCTCGTCGGTGCTTCCGTGACTGAGTCCGCCATTGACTCCTCCGCCGGCCATCCAGCTGACCATCGCATTTTTGTTGTGATCGCGCCCGTTCTTACTTTGTGCAATCGGCAGCCGGCCGAATTCACCACCCCAAACGACCAGCGTACTGTCCAGCAGGCCGCGAGTTTTTAGATCTTTCAACAGCGCTGCAATCGGCTGGTCTGTACGTCCACAGATACTCCTGAGACCTTTCTCAAGGCCGCTATGGTGGTCAAATGGTTGAAAATTGAGATACAGCTGTACGAAACGCACGCCACGTTCCACAAGACGTCGAGCGATCAGACAACGTCGCCCATACGAATCCAGAGGTTCCTGATTGAGCCCATACATCTTCTGTGTCGTGGCTGTTTCCTGATCAAGATCCAGGGCATCGGAAGCCGCCAGCTGCATACGTGCTGCGAGTTCATAACTGGCGATTCGCGCCGCGAGTTCCGGCTGTGATGAACGTTTCCGCTGATGCAGCCGATCCAGTTTTGCGATCAGATCCCGTTCCAGATGAGTGACATTCGACGGTTCGTCGTAGCCCGGTTTCAGATCCAGTACCGGCGATCCCTGCGAACGAAAACGAGTGCCCTGATATACCGGCGGCAGGTACCCGCACTGCCAGCTCTGTGATCTGTTGACGGGGAGTCCCTTTGGATCATCAAGGACGACATAGGCTGGCAGGCTTTGATTGGTGGTCCCCAGGCCGTATGTAACCCAGCTGCCAAGACTGGGGAGACCTGGCAGCGTGTTACCGGAATGGATTTGGAAGAGAGCTGGTTCATGCGTCAGATTCGTGGTGAACATTGACCGAATGAGCGCAATGTCGTCAACACAGGTCGCCAGGTGCGGCATGAGTTCTGATACCCACATCCCGCAGTCCCCATGTCGCGCGAACCTGAATGGGGAACGCATCAGGGCTCCGGCGGCACTTGGACTCTCCACTTCGCCGGCAATTTTTTCAAAATAAGACTTACCATGATTCTTTTGCAGTTCCGGTTTGGGATCGAACAGATCCATCTGGCTGGGGCCGCCATTCATGAACAGGTGAATGACAGATTTTGCCCGCGGCTGTATGTGTGCTCTTTGCGGCCTGAGATCGTAAACTCTGCGCGAATGTGCCGGTTCTTCATCGCCGTAGACATCCTGACTGAGGATTGATCCAAGGGCCGCTCCATAGATCCCGCCACCAACATGGTCGAAGAAGCTGCGTCGGTCGATTCCGGTGCTGGATTTGGAAGACATGGAGTTCAGTCGATGTACAAAAAGTCGGCGGAATTCATAATGGCGTGGCAAAGATTTTCGAGTGCTTTGTGTGCTGCTTCATCCGGATTGGACGTTTCGCGACGAATTGCCAGCCCAGGTTTGTTGTTTTCCAGAGCCTCGTCGTTCCGGACACGGACATCCAGTTTCCGAGTCCACTCTTTTGTCAGTCTTCGGAACGAATTCTGCATCGTCTTTTGTTCATCGTTGTTCGGGTGACGACCATATGCCACCAGCCAGGCTCGTTTGATTTGTGCATCCGCGTTGGGGCCGGTCTCGCTAATGATACGGGCGGCAAAATACCGGCTAAGCTCATGAACCCGTTTATTGTTAAGCAAGTGCAGTGCCTGAGGAGCCACAATGGAATCGCCGCGTTCAACGCAGTTCGGGTTTAGTTGTGGAAGGTCGAAGTTGTCCAGAATCGTCAGATGAGCCGTCCTTCGCTGGAGCACATATATTGTTCGGCGCCATCGATCATCTTTACCGACACTGACGACAAGCCCGTCGTCACGAGCATGAATTTCGTCCGCCGGGCCGTACTGGGAGAGATCCAGTCTGCCGGCAACACTCAGCAGACAATCCCGCAGGATTTCTCCTTCCATTCTTCGCATAGGCATTCGGGACAGCAGTTTGTTGTCCGGATCGAGTCGGATATGGTCGGTGGTTACATCAGATGACTGTCGCCAGGTCACCGAATTCATCATCAGACGATGCATGACTTTGATTGACCAGCCACCACGCACAAATTTGGTGGCAAGCCAGTCCAGAAGATCGGGATGAGTGGGTGGCGCACCGGTGGTTCCGAAATTGTCCAGTGTAGAAACAATTCCAGTTCCGAAATGATGCTTCCAGATTCGGTTTACCATCACACGAGCTGTCAACGGGTGATCGGATGCTATCAGCCAGCGTGCAAATGCGAGTCGTCTTCCTGTGGCATTCTCAAATGGAGGCCGGACCTCAAACGGAGTCATTCCGTCCGTCAACACTGACGGAATTCCCGGACCCACAGGTCGACTGGGTGTCAGGTAATTTCCTCGTTTCAGGAGATACGTAGGCGACGGTTGTCCTCGATCCCATAGAGCCCGAATGCGTGGTTGCGGTACCCGTTTCTTCTCGATCGTTTTAATCGCCTCTTCTGCGTGTTTTGCAGCTTCAGCGAACTCGGGTTCCAGCTTTTTTAAAGTTTCCGCGTCTGGAGAATCATCGGTGTACCGCTTCGAGTATTCGTTCTGTTTTTCACTGAGACGTTTCTTTATGGATTCGATTTCAATAACAAGTTTTTCATCGCGGGATTGCCATGCATCTCGCTCTTGATCTTTGACATGAGTGAGGTATCGGCCTTGTGTTGGCTCCAGCCAGTCATGTTCGTCCAGTGCACCTTTGAAGACCGCGGCGAGACGATAGTAGTCTCGTTGTGGAATCGGATCGAACTTGTGTGAGTGACACCTGGCACATCGAAGGGTCAGGCCCATGACCGACGAAGTCAGGACTTCAAATTCATCGTCAATGATTTCCAGACGATCCGGAACGAACGCGGTGATTCCAGCGTAAGTTCCGTCCGGCGCCATACGCAGAAAACCTGTGGCCACAAGGTTGTCATAGATCTCGTCAGTGATCTTTTCCGCATTGCGATAGTCAACCAGTTCATCGCCGGCGATTTGTTCGAGCAGAAAGCGATCATAAGGTTTGTCAATATTCAGTGAACGAATGACGTAATCTCGATAGCGATACGCCTCGGGACGCACTCGATCTGCGTGCTGTCCACCTTCCGAATCGGAGTATCCTGCCAAATCAAGCCAGTAACGTCCCCAGCGTTCTCCGTAGTGTGGCGAGTTCAGAAGTCGATCAATGACGCGTTCCCAGGCATCCGGTGAAGTGTCGGAAAGAAAGTTTTCGATATCGGCTGGTGACGGTGGCAGTCCGGTGAGATCCAGCGTTGCTCGACGAATCAATGCGGTTTGATCTGCCACCGGTGAAAAACTCAGGCCGCGTTCCTGCAGTTTCTGAAGCACAAATGCATCGACAGCGTTGCGGGCAGGGCCTGTCGTCTCGGGTATCGGCACCGCTTCCGGAGGGTGGAAAGACCAGAATTCCCGGTCCTGTGCACTCACCAGCGGATCTGGCTGTGTGCCGGCAACATCTTCCGGAATGTTTTCTTCGGGTGCGTCTGCTGTAATCCATGCTGTCAGTAACTTGATTTCTGCTTCGTCCATCGGCTTCACACTGACCGCAGCCAGTTTGTCAAGTGGCGGCATTTCTTCGGCGTGGATCCTCTTGAGAACCAGACTCTCATCCGGTTTTCCGAGAACCATCGCTGGTCCGGATTTTCCACCCCTGAGAATGGAGGCTTTGGTACGCAGGTCGAGTCCGGCCTCCTGTTTCTGACGACCGTGGCAGACGGTGCAGCGCAGCTGGAGGATTGGCAGGATGACATGCTGGTTGAGTCGATCGGAATCGTTCGATTCTGAGTCGCGAAATGCGGACCCTGAAATGATCCATTGCTCAATAATCTCTATTTCCGCACGAGTCAGAGGCTCTTTGTCTTCCGGAGGCATCCGTCCTTCGTGGATGACTTCGTACAACGGACTACTTCGTGGCGAATTCGTTGAAATGACTGGTCCGGATTCGCTGCCTTGCAGAATTGATTGACGCGAACGAAGGTCAAGTTCGGCTCGCAGCATTTCTCCATGACACCCGAAGCAGTGGGCTGCGAAGATTGGCTGAACATGTTCTTCGTAGAGGAATTTTTCAGGCGGCTGTTCCGCAGAAAATCCATCAGCGCAAATCATCGCGACCGCAGTCACCACGATGAGGTTCAATAGATGTTCGTACTGAATGGAAGAAAGTGATCTCATCATGGGACCATGCAGGGTCGGGCATTCATTGACCGGATCGGTTCTGAATCAAAACTCTGGTTACGAACGCTGTGTCAAACGCAAATCGATGTTTTACCAACAGGTTGTGTGGACCCACACGATGCTTGGGATGTGTCATTTCGGATCCGCATGCTACTGGGCGATGTCACAATTCGTTGTCCTTTTGTCAGAAGGAATCTGCGGCAGTGGAGGTGTTTCTGACCACCTGAAGACGAAACGAAAAAACACTGAACGCTGAATGACTCATTAGCCTACCAACTTGTGTGCTGTAATTCGATTTGATTATCGCATCCGACCCATCGACCATGTACTGATGTAGACAATTGTGCCGGCGAGGACCGTCAGATTAATTCTCTGATCACGTTTGCACCTTCGGGAAGCAAATATCGTGGCCGACCGGAGAAATCTGCAAACTGAATATTGGCAGCGATTCCCAGGACATGGAACAGCGTTGCCATCAGATCTTTTGGTTCAATCACACGCGATGTTGGATATTCGGCTTTTGTGGACGACGTTCCGATGATCTGACCCATTGTCAGTCCTCCGCCGGCGAACGCGAGCGTACAGAGGTTCGGCCAGTGGTCGCGACCGCCGAATGTATTGATTTTTGGTGTGCGACCGAAGTCACCAGTCACGACGAGCAGAATTTTCTCGTTCAGTCCGCGATCTCGAACGTCATCCAGAAATGCTGAAATGGCCCGGTCGAACATTGGGAAAATGCTTTCCAGCTGTTGTTTCATCGGCGGAGCCTTGGGTTGACCAGGACCCAGGTGCATGTCCCAGGCAAATGGTGTATCTGACGGAGTCGGAGCCCACCCGTAGTTGAGCGTGACAAATCCGCACCCGGCTTCACACAAACGGCGCGCCGTCAGCAGCTGAGCGCCAAGCTTCGGACCGTACCGTTCGCGAAGTTTCGGGTTTTCCTTTGACACATCGAATGCTTGTCGAAAACCTCCCGAAACAAGATCGAGAGCCTGCTGTTCGAACGAATCCATCCCAGCCATGAGGCCACTCTGATCCGCCTCGCGTTGCATTCGATCCAGTCCCTGGAGCAGACTTTGGCGATCGTCGAGTCGAGATGCGTCGATGGATATGTTGAGATTGCTGCGCGATGGACCGTCTGCATCAAACGGTGAATTGGCAACACCAAGCCACATGGGCTGGTCAAAGTCAAAACTGATTGTCCGGCTGAGCCGAACGAATGTGGGGACTCCGGACTGTGGGTGGCTGGCTCCACGAACCCGCGCGGCGACAGATCCCAATGAAGGACTCTGTTGCTGTTGAACTCCACCAGGCGCGTCACGTGCTGTGAGGACATGATGTGACGCCCCGAGGTGATCAGCGTTGCTGTGATGAAATGATCGAACGATTGACATTTCATGGGCATGCGTCGACAGCATCGGAAGTTGACCGCCAAATTCAACCCCTGGCAGACTTGTCGACAGGGCACCGACCATGCTGCGATAGTCGGACGGTGCCTCCATTTTGGGATCAAATGTTTCTATGTGAGGCGCACCACCCTGCAGCCAGAGCCAGATGATGGAGGTATCGCTCGGTCCTGTCAGGCGATTTCTTCGGGCGGCCTGTGTGCGCAAGTGATGTGACAGATTGAGCCCGGTTGAACCCAGTAACCCGATTTTTATCAGATCGCGGCGTGACGTCGGACGTAGTCGCATCGGATAGGTCACAGCAGATTGTAGATGTCCCGTGAGTTAATATTGTTGCATGAATCTGACCGCAATGCGACGCTGGTCACGGTGTGCTGAACACACACACACACACACACACACCGCTTATATGATCAGCAGTAAAAAAGCTGCGACGTCAGTTTCGAATTTTCTAACACCGTTGTTCTGCATGTCAGCGTTCAAAAACAGTCAAAACTTGAGTTGACGACTTCCGTTTTGCGCAACCACCAGGGAAGTCGGGCCGATGTCAGGTTTGAGATTGTTCTCTTCATCTGTTGTTAGCCTTGATCGACTGCATCCCGGGTTTGACGAGTAACAGAGTACGAGTCAGCCAATACGTCAGATGCTCAACGCATGTCGGATTGCGTTGCCTCCAGAATAATTGCATCCACGATGCTGTTACGCAGCTGGAAGTGGTTGGGCAACCGGGCGGCAGGCCGAAAGCCGGCTCTCGTCAGAGCCGAGGTTTTTGCTGAGTCTTCGGGTGCGACGTATGCGCGAAGCACTTCCACGCCGCGTTGTATAGATTCATGCCTGAGCCGATCGATTATTTCTCCCATGTGCTGGCAGTACCGGTCATGAGCAGCCACATCCAGAATGGCCTGATGTGTGCGGCCAGGTGACGGTCCCGGTGTCAGAGCCCCAAATCCAAATACACGACTGTGATTCTGCGAGGCAAGTGTCAGCATGACGCCGCCTCTGTGTTTGGTCTGGTCATGTACGACCGCAAATGCTGATACGCACCGGAGTGGATCAGCAGATTTGATAGAAAGTAATCCGCGCGGATAGTCGATCACCGTATCCGGCAGTGGCTGTGTCAGCAGACTCACCAGACCGGGCATATCACCCCAGACGGCATTGCGGATTTCCGTTGCCTGACCGAATGCGAAGAAATCTGTTTTGTCGTGTTTGTGACTATCAGCAGATCGATGCATGATACATCCACTCAGGTATTCAAATCCGATGCGTTCATACACATTGCCTTGCAGTCGCGATGAGCCGAGACAGGCGACCTTGCAGCCTGCTTCAAACCCGTAATTCACTGCAGCATTCGTAACAGCTGCGCCAACGCCCCGACCACGATATGGTTTCAGTGTGACAACGTTGCCCAGCAGACACACTTCGGGCGAATTCCGGGGAAGGTTGACAGTCGCCGTCGCCACCGGTTGATCATCAACGCGGGCAATCATCGAGACAATTTTGAGTGTGCTGCTGTAGTCGCCGCACAACGCTTCGAACCAGTTGTAGTCCGTTTGACTCCACTCGCTGCGCCACAGACCAATCAATTCCTGTTGCACTGTTGCTTCATCCGGGTAGACATGCTGCGTTATCACTGGTTGCTTCATTGTGTCATCTCTCCCGAATTATTCAGTGCACCGTGTATAGACGGCGGTTTTTACGGAGTGCGAATTTTACCCGGCAACAGGTTGTTCGCATCGGAGCAATGGAGAAGGAGTCTACCATCGAAGGCAGTTCGGTGCAGAAACGCTACCTTGCAAGTACTCGGTCCGGACGTGAGTGAGCGCTGAGCAAGTCTGAAAAAACGGTATGCAGGAGCCGACTCGCTTGAATAACGAGCAAGGCCGTTGTGGACTGGATTTGAGGAGCGACG
>JAKVAY010000105.1 GCA_022447185.1 Fuerstiella sp.
AGGTGGACCTAACTGGACTTGAACCAGTGACTTCCACGATGTCAACGTGGCGCTCTAGCCAACTGAGCTATAGGTCCCGGAGTTCAAAACTTAGCTGTTTTCAGTCATGATTTCAAATCTTCTGATTCAAGTCTTTTTCAGTACCCCGTCTGCATGCCTTTGAAAAGTGATCCAGCACTGTCGACGAATCTCACACTGCAAACGGCAGCACCACTCTGCAGACGTTCCAGGTAATCCGCAACGGTCGGGAGCTCCATCACACTCGTCGCCGCAACCTTCCGTTATGTGTCACAGGAGTCGGAGCCAGCCGGACTGAAGGTCGGCTCGATCTCTCTGATGAACCACTGACCTGGATTCAGTCCAGTCTCGTCTACATTGGACTTCTACGGCCGGAACGGCCATAAAACGCGGTTTCGTTTTGCACAGACTCTTTCATAGATCAATCTTACGTCATGCTCGCAGGTCATTTCACACACCGCAGAACAGTGAAGCTCATTGAAGTCGATGAGCCACAACTTCCTTCCGCTTCCGAACAACCCGGACAAATAATCTTTCAGCCGGAGTTGACGTGCCTGTGCGGGTCTGATCTGCCGTTCTTTGATGGAGATTTCGAAGGTCACGACATCCCTTACCCACAGCCGGTTGGCATGTCGCTGCATGAAATGGTAGGTACCGTTGTCGACACTAACGGACAACGCTGGACCCCAGGCACACGAGTGCTCGCTGTTCCCGTCGAGCAGAAAGGATTACTTGAACGATATGTACTTGATGAATCCCGTTCGATTGCACTTGATCCGCGACTGTCCGATGAAATTGCACTGATGGCACAGCCCTTTGGAACGGTCATCTGGGCAATGCAGAAATTACCTAACATGATCGATCGCGATGTCGTGGTGCTGGGACTGGGACCGATCGGCCAGATGTTCGTCGCCGGGCTCAGGAATATGGGTGCCCGGCACATCATTGGAGTCGACCCTCTGTCGGACCGTGGAGAAATTGCCACTCAAATGGGCGCTACAGAGGTTGTCAGCAGTCAAGCTGAAGATGCAATCGACGAGGTCAAATCAATTCTTAATGGTGAATTGCCACACGTGGTGATCGAAGCCGTCGGACACCAGGTTCACGCATTTGACGCAGCGGTTCAGCTGTGCCGCGATCATGGTGACGTCCTTGTTTTTGGAGTCCCACCGCTTTCCACGCAAATCAATCTGCGAGCCGCGATGTGGAAGAACGTGCGAATCCTCACGTCAATTCATCCCACGTTTGAACGGTCATTTCCTCTGGCCATGCAATGGCTCGGTGAAGAACGAGTGGATTTGTCGCCCTTGCTGACCCATCGATTTGCACTGGCGGACATTCAGCAGGCGTTTGATCTGTTTCGTGACCGCAAAGATGGTGCAATCAAGGTCCTGGTCGAATTCCCGGCGCTCAATAAATAATGGCAGGCCAGCCTGACTCACGAACTCCTGGAAACACGCCGGCCCAAAACCGGATGTCGACCGCTGTCAGTCCTCCAGCAGTTGCCTCGTAATCTCGATCCACAACGCGTCAATCTCTGATACCGTTCTTGTGGGTCGGTCAGCCTTGCGAAACCAATATCCGGCATTTCCCACGTCTCCTTCAATCAAATGCAGAAGAGCATGAATCCATGAGCCGAGAGGAGTGTGAATCTCCTGAGCGATCTCATGAGCTTCCTCCCAGCATCCGGCTTTTGCATGCCACATCGCCTGAAGTTCGGGTGACAAATCCGCCGATGGCTTGTCGGCAGGATCGATGGATGCCTGAAACTGTTCGACCGTCATTTGGACCATAGTGCACTCGGACTCGGCATGAGCAAACCGGCTGACATTACTGTTGTCGATCGGCGATCGACCTATAATGAGTCTACCGTGTGCGACAGATCAGGAAAGCGTCCAGTTGCGGCAACTGTTGTGAGACTCCCCCGGAATCGATTCTCTGACGTAATCGCCGGCACAGGTCTGTTCATAGCTGCGTCGTGGCCCAAACGGCCAGTTGTTCGCGGTTAATTTTGACGTTGTGGCGTGTGTCCACCGGCAGCACTGATCGAAAGAGGATCTTCCGAATCCCCATAGTCAGCGGATTCGATGCTCCAAGTTCCCGCAACTCATGCTCAAATGCTGCAGTGCCGTCGGAGCCAACAGGAAAACGTCCCTGTTCCGGCTCCACCACTATAATCGGTGTCTGCCCACCCCGCTCACCAATTCCGACCAGTGCCGATCGGTAGACGTGATCATGACAATTGAAAATGGCTTCACAGCGTACGGAATACATCGGTCCCGCCGATGTGAATACGACATGGGCCTTTCGTCCACAGAACCAAAGTCGCCCGGATTCGTCAAAATACCCGACATCGCCCATTCGATGCCAGAATGTGTTTCCGTCCTTGATTTTGGCAAGATTTGTGGCATCCGGCCGACGATAATATTCGCGCGTTGCCACTGGACCTCGCACGATGATCTCACCAATTTCCCCGGTGGACAATTCGTCGGCCAGCTCAATCGACGCAATCGGATCAAACGTCATTTTCACGATTCTGACCGTCATTTGCTCGAAGACGTAACCAACACACGTACCTGCTCCCTGAGACGTTGGCACAGCGGTGGATTCGAGAACCTCTCTGCCACCGATTGCCGCGACCGGCAGACACTCGGTGGCTCCGTACGGTGTGTGGATGTCCGCTGATTCGGGCAGCGCATTCGTGATTCGCTGCAGGACATGATTTGGCACCGGCGCCCCTGCCGACAAGATCCGGCTCAACGTCGGGAGTCGTCTTCCGTGTTCACTGCAATACCGACCGATCCGATTCCACATCGCTGGCGACCCGAACGCCTGAGTCACTCCCTGATCCTGGATCGCGGTAAGAATTTTTGTCGGATCAACGTCAGCCGGCCGCGCCGGATTCATATCGGGCACAACAGTCGTCACCTGCATCGCCAGGTTGAACAGTGCAAACAACGGAAACCCCGGCAGATCCACTTCTCCGGGTTCAATTCCAAAGCGGTTTCGAATCAAATCCACCTGTGCGTCGAACATGCCGTGTTCATAGAGCACTCCCTTTGGTGGCCCCGTACTTCCGCTGGTAAATATGATCGCCGCGGGATCGGTGGACATTGTTTCAGGTAACGGAATTGAATCATCCGACCCCAGCCTCAGCAGTTTGCCGTAACTGATACACCCCAGCAGTCCGGCTCCTCGCCCAACACAGACATTGATGTTCGATTTACTGAATCGCCGGAACATCAGGCGTCGAATCATGTGGACAAGAGGAATGCCGCAGAAACCTGCCGGCTCGATTTCATCGAGACAGTCAAAGATCCGAGATCGTCCCATACCGGGGTCAATCAAAGTACAAACCGCACCACTGCGGAAAATTCCAAACGTCAGAGCAATGAATTCCAGTGATGGAGGCACCATTAGAACGAGACGCATTCCCGGCCTGATGCCCAGCCGAATCAGCCCCCGTGCAATTTGATCCACAGCACGGTCCAGTTGTTCAAACGTCGTCTGAGAATAAATGCCCCGACCCGCTGCGTCTCTGCCATGAGGTACCACAATGGCCCGCTGGTCGGGCACCAGCCGGGCCGACGTCGTCAGTCGATCTGCGATGTTCAGTTCCGACTTCGACATTGGTTGCAACCTATCCCGATTCCTGACAGCAGAAAACACAGAAATTGAAGCGATTTCTTGCCGAAGCCGGCAGCGTCGGCAAGCTCAATCACCCATGCATAGTCAGGTTTCGTAAAATCAGCTCGCTCAGGCTGGTGCACGACCAAATTGGAAAAAGCCGCGAACGATTCCGTACCAGCGTCACCGAAGCCAGCGTCTGAATCTATCCGCCGGCGATGGTCATCAATTCGATCGACCGCTGTCAGCCGCTGGGTGAAACGCAGGTCGAAAGGATCTGTGCCACTGAAATCATGACCGGCGAGGGCCGAATTAAGCTGCATTGTATGACGGTCCCGCATGCGAAAACGGTTGGTACCGTTGAACGACAGTAACATGATGATGACTCCTTTTTGAACTGGCGATTCCCACAAACCCGACGTGTGACCCGTCCGGACTTGCCCTTCGGGGTCGAATCCGGCCGAAATCACTGGTAGATTGCTGTCGCAAATTCATTCGTTGATCGGAGCCAACTCCAATGCGAGCTGCCTGCCTTATCGTTCTGTCCACCGTCATACCAACCTTGAGTGCGGCTGCTGATGAACTTCAGCTGCTCCCCTCAGAAATCCACCTCATGGGACCGGATTCACAGCAGCGAGTACTTGCCGAGTGGTATCAAGAGAACATCGCCCACGGCCCCGCCAATGACTGCCGACTGACAACAATGGACACCAAAGTCGCCGTGGTAGAGGACGGGATCGTACGTCCGGTGTCAAATGGCAGCACCGAACTGCAGGCATTCATCAACGACAAATTACAGGCCACAGTTCGGATCACAGTCACGAAAACAGAATCCGGGAGCGAATGGTCATTTCGCAATCATGTGCAGCCGATACTCACTCGACTTGGCTGTAACAGCGGGGCCTGTCACGGCGCGCTGGCTGGAAAAGGTGGATTTCGCCTGTCCCTGCGTGGCTACGATCCAGAGGAGGATCACTTCAACATGACTCAGCAGCATCTGGGTCGGCGTATTGATCCGTCCAATCCGGGGATGAGTCTCGTTCTCGTGAAACCAACGGCTGCTGTGGCCCACAAGGGCGGCAAACGAATGGATACGAATTCTTTGAATTATCGGGTTATTTCCGACTGGATCGCCAGTGGATCCACGGGCCCTCGCGATTCTGATGCGACTCTGAAGCGACTCGATGTCCTTCCCTCGCAAGTGATTCTCGGAAACGAAGATTCACAACGACTGCTCGTCGTTGCTCATTATTCGGACGGTCACACGGAAGATGTATCGCATTGGACTCGGTTTACGTCTTCCGACGAGACTGTTGCTCATGTTGATACCAATGGAATTGCCACCATTGTTGGCCCTGGCAAAGGGGCGGTGACCGCATCGTTTGGCAGTGAGGTTGTGATTTCCCGTATTACGGTCGCCTTCGAACAGACGGTTGATCCCAGAGTGTATGAAGAGTCCGACCAGCGAAACTTCATTGACGAACTTGTGTTGAAACAGCTGAGACAGCTCAATCTGGAACCTTCTGGGCGATCAACCGATGAGGCATTTATTCGTCGGACACACCTGAACACCATCGGTGTCCTGCCAACGTCTCAGGAAGTCCGCGAATTTCTGGCAGACGAGAGTCCCGCAAAACGTGATGCTCTCATTGAACGGTTGCTTGGTCGCCCTGAGTTTGTCGACTACTGGACATATCAGTGGTCCGACGTCCTGATGATCAACGGCAACCTGCTGCACCAGCAACAGGTCAAATCTTACTACAACTGGCTGCGTGGTCACGTCGAAAACAACACTCCCTGGGATGAAATGGTCCGTGAGCTGGTGACGTCAAAAGGATCCGGTCTCGAATACGGTGCAACCAATTTCTATGCCCTGCACCAAAAACCAGAAGACATGGCCGAGAACGTGAGCCAGGCATTCATGGGACTTTCGATTGGATGCGCCCGTTGTCACAACCATCCCCTCGAAAAATGGACCAACGATCAATATTACGCGTTTGCCAATTTGTTCTCTCGCGTTCGTGGCAAAGGCTGGAGCAGCGGATCTGGTGGCGACGGCAAACGCACACTGGTGACGGTGGCGACCGGAGAGCTGACACAACCCCGCACTGGAAAGCCACAACCGCCCACACCACTCGACGGCACACCCGTTTCATTTGAAGACCAGCGCGACCGACGGAAACACCTGGCCGACTGGCTGGTTTCCGAAAAAAACACAATGTTCGCACGCTCGATCACCAATCGAGTCTGGAAAAATTTCATGGGCGTAGGGCTTGTGGAACAGGTTGATGACATGCGAGGAACCAATCCCGCCAGTAACGAAGAACTTCTCGCTGCCCTTGCCGCGTATCTGGTCAGGGAAGACTACAATCTCAAATCGGTGATGCGCCAGATTCTGCGCTCGGAAACCTATCAGCGCAGCAGTGAGACCCTGCCGACAAATCGAGGAGATTCTCGGCACTATTCACGCTCATTTCCACGTCGCCTGATGGCCGAAGTGATGCTGGATGCTGTGAGTCAGGTCACATCCGTGGCCACGGCCTTCACCGAACTGACAGGTCCAGGTGGTAACGTACGTCCGACGGATTTCTACAGCGAGGGGACACGTGCAATCCAGTTGTACGATTCTGCAGTCGATTCCTATTTTTTGAAGACCTTTGGTCGTAATCAGCGGCGAATTACATGTGAGTGTGAACGCAGTAACGATCCCAGCATGGTGCAGGTTCTGCATATCTCAAATGGCAAAACCCTGAATGAAAAACTCACGGCAGAAAACAACAGAATCACTGAATGGCAGACTGAATTTGAAGGCAACGATTCAGGACTGCTCGATGAAATGTTCCTGACGGCACTGTCGCGTTTCCCGCAGGATCGTGAACGTGAAGAGCTGCAGACAATGCTGATCGCCACTATGCCTGAAGATCGTCGTCAGATGCTGGAGGACATCCTGTGGGGCATGCTGAGCAGCCGTGAATTTCTGTTTACGCATTAACGATTTCATGAAAACATGCAGTCTGTTGTGATTCTGCGGCAGCGTACTCGCAACACACGGACACCTGCTTTGCCGGCTGGTGGCAATCCTGGCATCCATCGCGATTCGCAAAGCCTGCGGCAGTCATCAAGAGACCTGCTCCGGAGATGACTCTCCAGGGTGCTGCAGTGTTGTGGTGGTCTAGCCTTCTGCCAGCCAGATGTGGACAGCTGCTTCGTCACCGGCATCAAAGTATTTGACACTCGACATGGTGAACGGTTTGCAAATGGCCGCCATCCATTTTTGCCAAGTGGTTTCACCAACCATGGCAATTTTTTGAATGTCGCGGCAGTGTCAAGTGGCAAACCTGATGTCTTCCCAGACAGCACCAACGTCCCAGCCGTGAAAGTCGTGCATCACGAAGAGAATCCGGATGTTTCCGGCACTGCTGCTGAGCTCATCGCCCCCCGGATCCAGAATGTGATAGTCGTCCGCAGAAAGCTTCCCGCTGGCTTTCACGGACAGAGTGCTGATGGCCGTGTCACTTGTGAGTTTGATAGCCATGCTGGTTTCTTTACGTCCCGATTGACAGCTGAACAATGGGCTTCAAAGCAGTTCCTCTGTTATATGCATGCCGGTCGCGAAATTCGAGCGGTTGTACAGAGGAACCACACGACGTGACGCGGACACACGTTACTCACCGACTACGATCCTCTGCCGGGGCATGCCCCAGAGCACCACACCACCTTGTCTGTGCATATTTGAACTAAGAAGACTCGTCTGCCTCCAACCGACGCTCAACAGTGTTGAGCAGCCTGTAACAAACAGAATCTTCCGGTTGGCCCGGCCCGTTTTCTCAAGCGGCTGTCAGGAGCCAACCGAAAGCATCGGAGAGTAATTTTCGAAATGCAGCATTGTGTCACAAAATGCGCCGGACTTCATTCGCTTGCGAACACTTTCGTTCAAGACACGCCCGCCGGCGACCAAACCGGCATCATTGTCCCGAGCGATCGGAAACAGATGGATCGTCTCTTCCGGAAAAGGTGACTCGCCGCGAATGTGTGGAACACTCAACAAAAAGAGACTCAGTTGATTGTCATCAATGGCCGCCCTGGGTGAAGAAGCCGGCAATGAAACCCCCAGAAAGGTCGCCTGCCAGGACCAATTCAACCATCTCCGCCGACAGTGGGTCGTGGTCAACGGCAAGAATTCGTCTCACTGCAGCCGGCAGATCGTCTCCAGGTCGGGAAACGGCAGCACGAATCTCGTGAAGGATCCGCGCCCACATCTCCCAGTAACACCGTTTCCGGGAAATCTTGACGCCGCCGCACTTCCGTTATTCTGATCATCTCCATGGCTCGGCGCACCCCATCGAGTTAAAAAGACATGATCGGCATGCACTTTTTTTGTGGACAAACACAAGCTGCCGTCTACAAAAATCGCGATGGCGTACTTTTTGAACGATTCACAGGCGTTCGTCCCAAAAAGAGACGCAAAAGAAATGATGATTTTAAACGAACCAAAACGTCATGGTTTCGATCGTGGCCAGTCCGAGGAACGCCTCGGAAAAATAAGCATTGTCGAGTGCTGTTTGCGCATACGCAAACCTCTCACACCGCTACAGGATTGATCAACATGAACCCCGTCTATTGCTTTTCGGATCTGGAAATCTCAATCGTTGACAATAACAAAAATCAATTCAATAACGGAACTCAGGAACACCAGGCCCCACCCACCCGGATCCTCTCAAAAACAGAAAAAATGACACCAGAGATTCATGATTTATTCAGCCTGGTTGAAGCGATTGCCTTTTGTGCAAAAGACCTGAATGCTCACGACGACTGTTTAGAGGTCAAATTCAACGTAAGTACCATTTATTGATGTGGTGCGTAAGGGACATATTTTTGGCCTCGATTTCGCAGCCTTCCAACAAAACAAAGCCCGAGACGCTGACTCTTACCAACCCATCGTCGACAGGGCTGGCTGGACAATGCATACTGTCGTCACTCCGGCAGATCGCCGGTCGAAAATTTTTCCGCCAGCGGATCGACGACTCGCACAGATGGTCTTGATTCGGACACAGTGTCGTGCTGGCGGAATTCATCAGACGACCCGGAACCACCGAACTGATGCATCGTGCGTTTGCGAAACCAGTCCGTCAGACGAACCCGAAGCCGGTTTCGAATCCATGGAACCAGAAGAGCAAATCCGACTGCGTCTGTGAGCATCCCCGGCGTCATCAGAAACGCCCCCGCGAGCAGAATCATAACCCCGTTGACAATTTCCACCGAGGGATTCTTTCCCTCAGCCAGTTGCCGGTGAATCCCGCGCCAGACTGACAGTCCCTGACGCCGAGCCAGGCTCACGCCCAGAATTCCGGTGAACACGACAACCAGCAGGGTCGTCATAAAACTTGTCTGCAGGTACAACTGGTGAAGAAGCGTCAGCTCAATCAGTGGCACCAGAATGAATGCCAACAGCAGCCTGCCGGTAAGTGAGATTGACACGGATTGCGTCTTCATCGTCTTTCCGGACGAGTGACTCGTATGACTGGAATGTTACCCACGATTCTACTCACCATGACGTACGACGAACAGTATCACTCTTCCCGGCAGACAGCATCCCAATGAACTGTCTGGTCTCCGCTGGATCGGATCATCGCAATCAGAGTGAAGACCAACAGAAACAATTTTCGAGCTAAATTCGTGTGAACAACGATACGACATCTATGCGTGAGATTACCGGCGAACACTCGCATGAACAATGAGGTCGTCATCGTACATCTCCTGCTGATATTTTACAGCTTCTGATCCGACCTCCCCGTCTGTCACCTTCATGAACCGTCACTCCGCTGATTCCCGTCCACATTTGAGCTGGTTGACTGCGCTGGTCCTGGGATTGGCAGCATTTCTGGTTTCGTCATCACGAATCAATCACGGTCTGGTGAATTCATGGCTGCCAAACGGCCCTGGCCTGACCACGGATGAATCGATTAATGTCCGCCAGGGACTCTATCTGTGGAACGCATTCGCTCAGCATGGCCCGCTAATGATGCTGCCAGGGAAAGCGGAGCAGGTCTACGGAAATTCAAACTACCTGGCAGACTACGTACCTCTGGGTCGTTTTCTGCTGGGTGCCACTCACGAACTAACGTCGTGGGCGATTTCAGGAGCAGAACTGTCTGTCATCAATGTCCCGGCAGCGCGGCTGACTTCGTCAGGAGCTCTGGCTCTTACCGTGTTTCTGACGGTGCTGTGGACCAGTCGCCGTTACGGCATCACAACTGCCGTCATCGCAGGCGTACTGCTGATGACGATGCCGCGAGTTGTCGGTCATTCCCGAATCGCATCGCTTGAGACTCTGACAACGCTTGCCTGGTTTGCTGCTCTGATGCCACTGCTCAGCTGGTGGACTCGCGCGCGTCCACCAACAGCTCTGCAGGCCTCCACCAGTGGATTCCTGTGGGGCGTCCTGATGCTGGTTAAGATCCAGGCCGTTTTTCTGCCGCCAACTCTTGTCGTCTTCGCCATCTGGAGATATCGGCTGAAGGCTTTGATACCGTTGATGATTGTGGCCGTTACGGGACTCGTCGTCTTCTTCTGCGGCTGGCCATGGCTTTGGCTGGATCCTCTTCAGAATACGCTGTCGTACCTGAGGTCGACAGCCGTTCGATCACCTGTCAACAACTGGTACCTGGGTCATCGCTTTGTCGACAAGATGACTCCATTTCATTACCCATTCGTGATCGCTGCAGTCACGATTCCTCTGCATACAACAGCCTGTATGTTGATCAGACTGTTTCAACGTCGTCTTCACGCCGAAGAAGGACTGCTGCTGTTATCTGTGGTACTGCCATTGTCGATTTTTGCCATTCCAGGAATTCCTGTCTACGACGGTACCCGACTGTTTCTGTTTATTATGCCGGCGGTGGCCATCCTTGCCGCGCGAGGCCTGTGCCTGATGTTTGATGCAGCATGGAACTCAAAGTCTGACTCGACATCTCCCCCTCCCCCTCCCCGGAAACAGAACGGTCTGCCGAAAATTTTAATGGGAGTCCTGTCCGTACTGCTGGTTGCAGACGCTGCGGTAACGGCCACTCAACTCGGTCCGTTTGCGGGAGATGCCTACAATGTCATCGGACGTGCGTTTGATCCCCGTGGTGAAATGTTCGAATGCAGCTACTGGGGTGACGCACTAAATACACAATTCTGGGAACAGGTTCCGGAGGGAAGCTCCCTGGCGGTTGCACCCGTTCTTCATCCGCCTCTGCTGCAGCACATGATGGCAATGATCCCGTTGATTCGTCAGCGCCAAATTGAGCTGGAACCGTTTTTCTATGACCCCAACGAACAGCGAGGTCTGGTCCTGCTGATCCATCGTCTTGCCGACCTGCCGCCTGAACTGCGCCATCCTCCTGCTGACAATCAGCCCGTGGTAGAGATTCAACTGAATGATCGAGTTCTGGCCCGCCTCATTGACACCCGCCAGACGACATGGTCACGAAAGCCTGAATGGTAGCAGGCGGGCATGTGCGTCATCGCAGTTCTCCGGGCAGAACGTTCGAATCACCTGCAGACAATCATCGTCCCGTGTTCCGGACAAACGGACATGTCACGGACTTCCTCAGATCTGATGTACACCAATCGTCACAGCATGATCCATTATTAGCCGGCACATAAAACAAACCGGAGACAGACGGAGCAAAACATGCTTTCCGGACCCAGCCGACCCGGCATCACTGTGTCCTTTTCATAATCAACGGGTGCTGCATCATATAGGGATCCGTACTCGCCGATTGTTGGGGTGGAAAATGGACGAAGTGCAGCCAGGACCGCCAGCGTTTGACCACCGGCTGCGTCTCTGAACCGGCTGGGGAAAATCGTTTCCACGCACTCAGATTTCCGCCTGCGGCAACACCCAGACATTCCTCCCCCTGCTCGCCAAATCGCTCAAAGGCAATCGCCAAACAGCGATTCCGATCCATGACGTGCGCCCAACCCGCCGCTGCGGGTGCCCCTTGCGCCGCCACCATAAACGGCTGCACACTGTCTGCGACGCCGCGTAAAACCTGCCACGGTGAGGCCTGTCGGCGATCGGCACGCAGTTCGACGTACTGGTTATTCAGCAGGCTGCGGTAGACGGTCCGCGCCGCACCCAATTCGACAAGTGTGCGGTGCGCCCCCGTCGGTGGATCCAGATTCAGTCGTAACTGCAGACCCACTTCCGCAACGCGATCCATGGTATCTTCGATCCCTAACTGGAGTTCGACCCAACTGACCGGCCCCGGAAACAACAGATCAACCCGCCATTTGACACCTTCCAGGGCATCACTGGTCTCGATCTTTTCAAAACGCAACGCCACCGTCATCCGCCCCTGCCGAATAACCTGCGCTCTGGTCCCTGTGCCCCCTAACACGTGTATCTGCCCCGCTCGATCACGCACCTGCAGGCCCGGTGAGTCACGCCGCAGATGCTCCAGAGCCGGAAAACTGACTGACTGCAAAAATCCCTGCAGATCACGCGGGACAACCCAGTCAATATACGGTGCGTTGGAGATCTCAAACGTGTCCTGTGTTTCGGTCAACACGTGGCCCCCCTTTCGTTCGGGGACTGACTGAATCTGGGGACCGTACTCCACCACGTACGACCTCGTTTCATATGGAAGCGAGTGGGCCAGAAAATCGATCCACCAACTGGATGCTGTGGCACCATTCCCGTGTGGGCGAAACTGAGCAACTTGTGGATCACCCTTCCACAACAGTCGAAACGGTGTGCCGATCGCAACAGATCGTGGAAGTTGCAGACGTCCGTGAACCGGCGAAGCATCTCGGTGAATTCCCGCCGATTCGACAACATCAAACGTCACACGTGGGGCGGCAGCAGCAGAAAATCCATCTTCCGCATCCGCCGCGGCCGATGCCAGAGCCACCTGCAGCAACGCACACATCCCCACTTTCAACAGCGTCCGACACAGCAACACGCACGGCTGGCCGCCTCTGCAGACTCCGGCCGCAATCCGGATTGTCATCCCATTCTCCTCAAACTGCATGCGAACGGATCATTCCAGGGGAAAGCCGTATCGCTGGCAACTCACAATACACGCGGTTCTTTCCCGCCATTCATCCGTGACGGTTCAGCCAAACAGTTCTTGCACCACCTGACCAAAGACTTCAGTCAGGCAGAAATCATGCCCGGAAACAGGACACGTGCAACGTTCGTGATCACCCTTCAGGACGTAGACTAATGATGCGTGCGAATCATGCCTATGGAATCGATTGACCGTGCACGTCAGAGCCCAATGAATTCCGGGGAAAATTTTGCAGATTTGCAGAAAAATGAGGCTGCGCCGAGTACCACCATCCAGTTACTCTTGGTGATGATTGTTCCTCTGTCTCACAACACCTTCAAGACTCTGGGCACCAGATGATTTCACCTTTCCATATCCTGTCATTGCTGGCCACAACTGTTTCGACCTTCGTTGTCGCTGGGGATGAAGCTTGCTTTCCCACGAAGCTGACGTGGGGTGAGATTGTCACAACGGTGAAGACGGTCGAACTTCGGATCACGTCTGTCCCGGACGATCGAGTGGTCAGAATTCCGCGTATTAACAATCCGTACCAGCGTATCTTTCTTAAATCTGACGAGAAGAAAACTCAACTACCGTTCGTACCCGAAGTGTCAGAGTGGTTGATTACACTTCCTGAAGCAGCAACCGCGCCCGCCACCATCGTGATTGAAACCGTGGGAAGCCCGCAGTTGTTGACTCACCCTTTCATCGTGCAACCCTTAGCCGAAGGTGATTTCGTTCTGCCCGCTCATCATGCTGTTGTGCACGGCCGACTACTGCGCTATGAACCTCAGCCGCACAAGAATACGGTTGGCTACTGGGCAGACGAGGAAGACTGGTGCCAGTGGCAACTGAATGTCACACAACCAGGGACATACGAAGTCCACGTTCTGCAGGGCTGCGGCGAAGGGCATGGCGGATCTGAGGTGAAGATCAGCGTCGGTAAAAGTGAACTGACTTTCATTGTCGAAGACACCGGGCACTTTCAGAATTTCAAAGAACGAAAGATCGGTGCTTTGAAACTCACAAAGAAGGGAAGCCAGTCACTAACCGTCGTACCGGTGACCAAGGCCAACGCCGCCGTGATGGATGTTCGTCAGATTCGCCTGATACCGTCTGACCGTTGAAGCCGCTGGCACAAAGACATCCAGCTGTTCGAAGGCTTACAAACCGGCAAGACGCGTATCCGCATCACCGAAGTGATCCAGTTCAACCCCCATACGGTCCATGATGGACAGGTACAGGCTGCACAGCTTGCGATTCTCGTCACCGGCCTCGCTGTAATCCAGCACTCGACCTGTTTCCAGCGTGCCTCCCAGATTTCCAGCAAGCAGCACCGGAACTTTACTGGAATCGTGTTGACTTCCGGACCACATGCTTGAGATGAACAACAGGCATGAATTGTCCAGAACTGTGCCGTTGCCTTCCGGCATGGCATTGAGTCGGTCCGCAAGCCAGGCGAACTGACTGCAGTAATACCGAGTCACACGTTCATACGCATCAGACTCGTCATCGTGCGAGGCCGGATGGTGTGCTGTGCGCACATCCAGAAACGGATAGAACAGGCCGGAAAGATCCCGGCAGAGCAACAAAGTTGCAACACGTGTCTTGTCCGTCTGAAAAGCGATCGCAATCATGTCACACATCAGTCGCATATGCTCGCGGATGTCTTCCGGCAACCCATTGTCCGGACGATCCATGGTGACCGCTGTCCGGCCCTGATTTCGAGCGTGTTCACCTGCCCGGTCTTTCATAGCTCGCATCCGCTCAACACGTTTCTCCACCTCTCGCACACTGGTCAGATATTCGTCAAGTCTGCCTCGATCTGACTGGCTGACAAGGCGACTGAGGTGCGCGGCATGTTCTTTCACACGATCCAGAACGCTTTGAGTCCGTCTGCTGCCCTGATTATCGAACAGACTGTCGAAGGCCAGTGAAGGATAGACTTCCATCGGGACGGGCGCCGTTGGATTCTGCCAGGAGATGTGTGAACTGTAAGCCATCGAAAAATTGGATTCGTGGTAACCCGTCAGTGGATGTTCGCAGCCAAGCACCAGACTCGGCTGGACAGTCTGCTCGCCCAGGTGTCTGGCGAGCATCTGGTCCATACTGATATCACCCTTCAGCACAGCCCCTCGCTGCAGCGAAGCCCCGGAAAGAATATTTCCGGTCTGTCCGGGGTGAATGTGGACGTCCGTCGCATTTTTGTTGAACAGACCCGTTATGAAATTCAGCCTGGTCTTCAGCGGTTCCATGGGCTCAAGGCACCTGCCGAGCTGCATATCGGCCCCCGTACCTTTGGCCCACCAGTTGCCGGGGTTGATGCCATTGCCCATAAACATCGCCGCGAATCGCCGGGGAAACTCAGCGGAACCACTGTCGGTGACAGCACTGTCGGTCACAGCGCTGTCACCCCAAACCGGAATCGACTCAAGCCACGGGAGAGCCATCGTCACACCCACACCGTGGAGAAATGTTCGTCGGCCTGATTGTGAGTCACTGGTATTCATTGTTCTGTCTCTCAGTAACCGATTCGTCCTGTTGCCACAGTAATCTAATAATCACCATCGTACCGTCGGCATTTGTTTTATTCGATATCAATGCTCAGTTTCGTAATCTCGACCGCGTTTGTTGAGGAACTGCGGGCTGGTGACAATGGTTTCCACCAGGCTGCTGAAGCAGAAATTCTGGTCTGCCAGATTATCTCGCATCTTTTGAATCGCAGACTCATCGGAAAGCAGCAGGCTGCGTCCGAGGGCATAGGCCAGTAACCTGCGGCAGAGGTTGTTGACAAAATCGTCCTGGCGGTGTTCAGACAAATAGCGGCGCAGGCCTTCCAGTCCGGTCCCCTCGTCACCACCCGGAAACGTTGCACGAGTATCAACAGGCCGACCGCCAAGATCCTCGTCACGCCGCTCACCGATCGGACCATAATCTTCGAAGACCAGCCCAATTGAATCGAAATGATCGTGACAGCCGGCGCAACCAGGATCATTACGGTGTCGGGCCATGATTTGTCGCAGTGAAAGGTCACCCAGTTGTGCCTCGTCCTCCGGCAGCTCGGGAACATTCGGCGGTGGTGGCGGAATGTGCTGGCCAAGCACGCGACGGACAACCCAATAGCCACGTTTCACCGGACTGGTCCGCAGCCCTGGTGAATTGCTGGTCAGGAATACAGACATCGGCAGCAGCCCCCCGCGTCCGTAACGCCGCGCATCTTCAATCCGAACCCAGTCGTTTCGCTCCACATTTGGTGACGGCATTCCGTAGTGTTCGGCCAGAACGGTATCAACAATTGTGTAGTCGCCGTAGATAAAATCGAGTATCGATCCATTTCGCTGCACAAGGTCAACAAAGAAACGCAGAGGCTCTTCGTACATCGACTTTCGGAGTATGTTGGTAAAGCTTTTGAAACGCCTGCGGTCGACGCTGTTGTGCTGCTCGAACCGGCGAAAGTCCAGCCAGTGACCGCCAAACTCCGTCGCCAACCCCCGGACGCGTTGGTCCCGCAGCATGCGTCGTGTCTGAGCAAGAAGGACCTCACGCCTGTGCAGGTCTCCAGTCGCGGCATGACTCATCAGTTCGTCATCAGGCAGGCTGGCCCAAAGAAAGTAGCTCAGCCGACTGGCCAGATCGTAGTCAGACAACGGGCTGGTAACCCTGCCGGCCTGGGGAAGGTCGGCGCGATAACAGAACCAGGGTGACATCAGTGTGCTCACCACGACATCGCGGACAGCATCTTCGTGGTTCAGGCCTTCCTCTCGCAGAGAGTGATAGAATGCAGGAATCCCACTGCGTTCTGACTGAGTCAGAGGACGTCGGAAGGCTTTCTCTGAAAAATCCTGCAGAGCCTCAACATGACTGCTGTGGGCGGCCAGACGCAAACGTTCCACCCTGCGGATTCGGGCGGACATAGTCGTGAAATATTCCTCGATCGCCTGCAGTGCCTCATCCCGGCCACCGTGTTTTCCGGAATCCAGTCCATATTCCTCGTCGTCGGCCTGTGACTCAGGTGGCAGACGTGCCTTCGTCAGATAGACCTCGGCAAGTCGCCGGATCATTGCATCGGAGGAGACGTTCTTGTCCTCCGCCCGTGCAAAATCAAAGATGGAATCCCGCATGAACCAGCGAGGTTCCGCGCGTTCGAAGAAGATGAAATCCCTGTATTGCCGTACAGGGGCAAACGTAATGAAATCGAGTTCCTGCCAGAGAGCGTCCAGTTCCTGCTGCCGCTGTTCATCCAGAATCAGCCGGTACAGTGGCTGATCGTCGCGGAAGTAACCAACCATCAGATGGAAACCAGCGCTCAGCAACCGTCCCTCTTTGCGATTTGCCGGATTGACGGAAGCGTCGCGTTGCGACACGAAAAACGTATCGGGAAAAATCTCACAGAA
>JAKVAY010000106.1 GCA_022447185.1 Fuerstiella sp.
CTCCCTGACCGTCCGGAACATCCAGTTTTTCGTCAACGACATTGAACACGTCGTATTTCCAGGGTTCGTCTCTGTTAATGTGGATACCGTAATTGGATGGAATCATCTCGACACCATCAATGATCTTTTTGTGATCATACAGGTTGTCCATCTGCGTACGCAGTGCATCAATGTAGCCTGAGTCTCCTGTCAGCAAATAAGCGTTACCCATCCCGGGCCAGACGCCCCAAAAGACATGACTTTCATGCTCGTGTCTTTTGGTCCAGTGGTAATAGGAGAAGTTCCATCCGTAAGTGCCCATGTACCACTTCTGAGTTTCCGCCTGTTTGTCCAGATACCATTTGTCCGCGACTCCTGTACCAATTTGTCCGTCTGATCCCACATTCGACGGAAAATTTCCTCCGGTTGCACGAGCGCGTTCCTTCCAGGCATCGGCATATTCCAGCAACCAGTCACGATACTTCGATTCATGCTCCAGCATGTATGCATTGAGTGCCAGTTGTGTGGCGCACAGGTTTAACGGATGATCACCGGCTGTGCTTTGGGGAAAATAATAGAAATGATGAATGATGCCGGGGTACTCTTTGGCGTAATCCATCATCGTGGTTCTGGCGCCGTTGTGATGCAGCAAATGAAATTTGCCCCGGGTTAAATCGCCGCCCCAGTCATAAGCGGTACCTTCTCTGAGCATGGGTCCCCTGCTGCCGGTCCAGAAACTTCGAATCATCCGGTGCTGCGGGTCATAGTTGACGGCGTCAGGGTCTTCATTGAGATAAAATCCGGCAAACCGTCGAAATCGGGTTTGCATCAGTTTGTGATCGGGCTCAGACAGGCCCTGGTGAATCAGGCCCTGGTAGCCTTCCGCCTGATGCATGAAGTCTGACATCGGCATGAACTCTTTGTAGTAAGCTCCTTCAGAAGCGACATCAGTGGAACTGGTGGTGACCTGCGAATACTGTCGGTAGGTTCCCTCAAGGCCCTGCTTGTAAAGTTGAAGCACATTGTCAGACGCACCAAGGGCATGCAGGATGGTCCAGTTTTTGAAGTTCTCGATGGCGTCATCAGTTCCATCAAGGGCCCCCCATCTTGCGACATGCAGCAGGTAGCCTCTTTCATCGAAGAAGTGATCATAAAACTCACTGACGGCTGCGCCTGCGGTCTCCAGCAGTTCGCGCTCCAGCAACGCCCACTCTGGCGGAGACATCGGAGTCGCGATGCGTATGGAATCCTGAGCTTTGGCGTTCACTCCTGACAACGTGGAACCAACAGTCAACAGCCACAGAACGCTTGGAAATATGACAGTTTTCATTTTCCTGACCTTTTTTTACTCAACAGGCTGCCGGTGACTCAAAGAACCACAAATCTGCCGCACAACGGCAAATTCAGCTCAGATCGCCGTCCTCGGCTCCCTTTAGCCACTGCGCTGTTCTGAGGACAACGTGTTACGACGGTGAGCGTCTGGTCCGTACACCTGGCAATACGTTATTCTTCCTCGATGCGATAGAGATGAGTATCACTTCTCAGAAACAAAGCACCATCAGCCACCGCGGGTGAGGCTTTGAACGTGCCGCTGAGCTGATTAGTCGCCAGAATCTCGTGTTCTCTTCCCGCAGTCAAAACAGTTGTCCTGCCGTCACGACCGCAGAAATAGATCCGACCGGCGACTTCGACTGGCGAAGCATCGTGGTTCCCTCCAAGTCGTTCACGCCAGTATTCCTCACCGGTAAGCGCATCAACGCAGGTCGCCACTCCACTTGTGTCAATGACGTACAGTTCCTGGTCGACCAGCAGCGGAGACGGAACATGAGCGATCCCTTTCGATCGCTGCCACACGACCTCGTCTTCAGGGATCCGACCGGAGCCGGGACGAAAAGCGTAAACACAAAAATGGTCCTGTGCGACAGAACCCACCACATAAAACAGACCATGTCCGTACGACGGACGACAGACGATCGAGAAACCTGTGTATGGCTTCCACCAGATTTCCTGACCTGTTCTTACATCATATGCTGCTACGTGATCGGCTCCGCTACTCACGAGCTGAGGGAGACCGTCAACGGTCTGCACAAGTGGAGTCGAGTACGCCATCTTCGAAATTCGTGATCCTTCCGGACGACTGGCATCTCTCTCTGCAGCGGCCTCAAGATGCGCTCGATGTTGAAGCCACTGGGTTTCTCCTGTCTGTTTGTCGAGCGCCACCAGAAACTGGTTGTCTATCCCATCGCAGGTCAGGATCAGTAGATCCTCGTGGAGAATCGGAGAGCTTCCTGCTCCCTGGAACGCGTTGTATTCGAATTCGGTATTCGTCCAGATGATGTTGCCCTCAGTATCCAGACAGACAGTTCCACGAGGCCCGAAATGGACGTAGACATGCGCACCGTCAAGCACCGGGGTCGGGGAGGCGAATCCGTTCGTTTCGTGCCGCCGACCAGGCTCCGAAGTCGTTAATACTTCGAGGTCATGCACGAGCTGTCCGGAAGTTGAATCAATACAGATGGCGTGGAGAGATTTACCTTCGTTTCTGGCGCTGGTCATCCACACCTGGTTTCCGGCAATCACGGGTGACGACCATCCTTCGCCAGGGATTGCCGTTTTCCAGGCAACGTTTTTCTGTTCACTCCAGCGAACAGGTGTGTCTTTCGCATCCGAGTGTCCCTGACCATCCGGACCGCGAAACTGCGGCCAGTCTGCGGACACACTTCCAGCAAACAAGATTGTCACAACACAGAGTGAAATGATTCGTTTAGATAATGTGACTGACACAAATGAAAGTCCGGCTGATAGTGAATTGGGAAACGCAGAAACTCATACTCGCAGCAGATCGGAACCTTGGTCGGATTTCAAGCGTGGATTCTGGTTTGATTGGATCCGTCGTCTGGAAAAATACAGATTGTGAGATCTAACAGCCTCTGTGACGCACGGCATCCCAGGCCGTGTCGACGGGGGACCTCCTTTGGACAAATGCAATTGGATGGCCCTCTCCAATCGTCCCTCGCAACTCTCCCGTAAGGAACGGCTTCTCCACAATAGATGCCCGTAACGTCAGTACTCCGGCTTTGCCGTACAAGATCGCTCTCGCCGTTTCACCCGACTCGGTCACTTGTTTCTGTACGGTGTTTGACGTTTACTGAGATTCGCCGGACTCACCAGTGGAGACTCTGGCCGACGTCTGCCTCAATATGTTGAAACAGAATACCTGTTGCTGCCAAAGTTGCTGCGGCCGTCACGTGCACATCAGTAGAACGCGTCTCCGGTTTGTCATTCATCACAGGGTTGGTGTGACCGCAGTCGGTCGTGGGTCAGAAGGAAGTGAATCTATGACGATCAAGATTTGGAAGCTTTCAGAATATCTGGGTGCAGACGTGGAAGGTGTGGATATAGCGTCCGGAGTGTCCCCATCGGCGATCGAACAGCTCCACGCCGCGTTTCTTGAACATTCCGTTCTGATTTTTCACGACAATGAGTCTTTGGAATTCCAGTCGGACAGCTGCGCAGGGGGAATTTGATGCACCAGACAGACAAACGACTCAACTTCATTGCGTTTGTGGTCATCCTGACAGTGCCATGTCCGGGTTTCGCCGGAAATGACGACCTTGTACGCCCGATACCAGAGGACAGAACGGGCGAATCGATCCACTTTTCCGAGCATCTTATTTCGTCCGGCTATGCGTATCCCTATGGAATTGCCGCAGCCGATTACGACGGCGACGGCGACGTGGACCTCTCCAGTGCCGACGCCGTGCCGCACAATACTCTGAGCCTGTTCCAAAACGACGGTGACGGTCGTTTCACACATTCCTTCATTTCCAGGAATGATGCACGGCGACTCGAACGTCACACGACCGGAGATGTGAACGGCGACGGATTGCTGGATATCGTGATCGTCAAGAACCTTTACGGGCATCTTGTCTGGTTCGAGAACCCGGGAAAAGCACGGATCAGAGAACTTTGGCCCCGACACGTGGTGACGACAGAACTGCCAGGTGCTTACAGCATTGACCTGGCTGACTTCGACCGGGACGGTGACCTCGATGTTGCTGCATCGAGCTGGAGACTAGGAAACCAGTTCGCCTGGTTTGAGAATGATGGAACTCCGGCCGACGGAGAGTGGGACAAACATATCATCGAAACTTCGGTCTCCGAGACCCGTTCGATTCGGGTCGCCGATTTCGACGGCGACGGTGATCCTGACCTGTTTGGTTCCGCTCCGGGAGCCGGACAGGCCATGTGGTATGAGCGCTCCGATGGGCCGGATGGTGTCGAATGGAACAGGCACATGATTGTTCGCGCTCCACGTCCCATGCACGGGGATCCCGTTGACATGGATGGAGACGGTGACTTTGACGTCGTCCTGGCTCTGGGGATGGCGCGCCGAGGGGACGGTGGTTCGCAACACGTTGCCTGGTTCGAAAACACGGGGCGTAACGACACAGACTCCTGGCCACGTCACGACATCGATTCGGAATTTACGGACGCCTTCGAAGCACGGGCTCGGGATATGGACGCTGATGGTGATGTGGATGTTGTTGCAACTTCCTGGCGTCACCCGGGACGCGTGGCATGGTTTGAAAATCGCCAGGGTGCCTGGCACCGACACCTCCTGAAAAACAACTGGCGAAGCGCTAACAACGTTCTCATTGCGGATCTTAACGGCGACAATCGTCCGGACATTATAGCGGCTGCCGAGCATACGAGCTGGGAGGTGAGGTGGTGGCGAAACGAAGGACATACGCCGTTTGAATTGGATCTTCCTGCGGCAGCCCGACGTGTCACACAGACGATTGCTCACCAGGGGGCGAAGGCAAGACGCCCTGCCAACACACTGGCAGCCATTCGTCTGGGAATGAATTCAGGGGTTTCTGCTGTCGAGGTCGACGTACGGACAACTGCGGATGGTGAATTGGTCATCCGACACAATGAGGCCCTTGACAGTACGACCAGCGGGACAGGGCTGGTCAGGGACCACACTCTGGCAGAACTTCGACAGCTTGATGCTGGTTCTTGGTTTGATGCCAGCTACGCGTCAGAACGCATTCCAACGTTGCGAGAAGCGTTGGAACTCTGCCATGGAAAAATCGATCTCATGCTGGATCTCAAGGAACAGAGTTCCGAATTCAACACGCGGCTGTCCGCCGAGGTTCGTTCCTGGGGTGATCTAAGACGGATCATTTTTGGAGTCCGGAGCACTGCACAGGCGCGTCAACTGCGCGGCCTGGTTTCACTGCCGCGTCAGATTGGTCTCATTCCCGGACCGGACGCTATCGAAGACTTTGTCGCTGCTGGCGTTCAGACAATTCGCCTGCGTCGCAGTTCGAGTCTCGATCCGGCGATTGTTGGTCGCCTGCGGTCCCGGAAGATCGGACTTCATCTGAGCGTCGGACTCGGAACGCCTGCCGAGGTGCGTAAGAAGCTGATTCTGGAACCAGATTCCCTGTCGGCCGATGATCCTGAGTTGCTGATGCAGACGCTTATCGATCTGAGAGGGGATTCCACACCGCGCAGTTCGTTGGTGCAGCCGCGGCCGAGTGTCGAGGTGTTGGGCGTTGCGCGTCATCAGGCGGCTCATCGAAAACGACGCATCATTTTGAACAACGATGGCAATGACTGTGTGAGCCGTGTGCCAGGGAGTCCGCATACGATCGAAGCGTTTTTGTCTCAACGAACCACGCCGCTGATCGGATCCCAGGTCGACGCCATCTTTTACTGTACTGGCGGATTCAATCTGTATCGTCATCACAGCAGAGGTGTGACAGAGTCGCTCAGAAAGAGTGGAAAGGGCGAAGAAGACTGGGGCTGGGAGCTTGGAACGACGGGGCCCGATGTCCTGGCCGCGATGGTGAATTTCGGACATGGTCACGGCATCGAAGTGTTCTGGTCAATGCGAATGAATGACACGCACGACTCGAAGTACGAAAACGCTATGAGTCAATGGAAGCGAGACAACCCGGAGTGCCTCGTTGGGCACAAGGGAGAGTCGTTTGAATATGGGCGCTGTCGCTGGGAGGGACGCTGGTCATCACTCGACTACGAGCATCCCCGTGTCCGCGACAAGGCATTCGAGATTGTTCGCGATGTCGCCACTCGATATGACGTGGATGGCCTCGAACTGGATTTCTTTCGTCATCCGATTTACTTCAGACCGCAAATGACCGGCAAGCCGGTGACGCAGGCGCATTGTGACCTTATGACCGGCCTGCTGCGCCGCATCCGGACGATGACTCAGGATCAGGAGTCCCGCCGTGGCCGGCCGCTGTTGATTGCCGTACGCGTTCCCGACTCGGCAGGTTATTCGAAGGCAATTGGTCTTGATCTGGAACGGTGGCTCAGGGAGGGGTTGATCGACATGGTCACAGGTGGCGGATATTTCCATCTGGAACCCTGGAAGACTCTTGCTGCACTGGGGCAGCGCCATGATGTTCCGGTCTATGCCTGCCTCAGTGCATCGCGACTGGGATTCCCGTCACTTCCCGGCGACCGATTCAATCGAAGAAAGGTGGCAGGCCCCGAAATCTGGCGCGGTGAGGCGGCGCGTGCCTGGAACGCAGGGGTCAGTGGAATTTATGTATTCAACTGCTTCAACCCTCGCGATCCCATTTTTTGCGAGCTGGGCGACCCCGAGATTCTCAACAGGCTTCCAAAGACGTACGTGCCCAACGTGGGGGCGATTGACCACTGGCTGAAGGATGGCGAACGGTTTATCAGTCTTCCTGCTGAGGACCAATAGCGAGATGAACAGCGGCGGTTGTCACGAGCTGCACAATACAGACGACACTTCGATCAGTATGTGACATGAATTCATTTGGTGACAACTGCCGTTTTGCTCTAACGGTCGCAGGGAGCACAGCAGGACGCGGGAGCACAGCTTTGTTCACCACAGCTTTTGCCACAGCCGGAATCCTGTGAGCAGACGACCGACCATTCGTACACACATTGTTCGACTTCGTATTCTTTTTTCTTCATTTTACGGACTTTACGAATACGACAGTTCGTTAATTTTGAACACAGGCGTCCCAAAATTCCTGGTTCACACCGGCAGGTCAAACCGTCCTGACAGCCTTCGACTCCACATTCACCGCACGAGCTGTCTGTGCCGCAGCTTTTACCACTCGGGAAGAACGGGCAAAGAAAGGCTGGCAGCTTCACCGGAGGAATACAGACGTAACTGCATTCGACCTCGTAACAGTGCTTCTTGACTTTTTTGGTTTTGATCGTGTTTTGACAGCAGAGGTTTGTGGGTTGGCAACTGCTGTTACATGCTTCGCCACATTCATCCGGTTTGTTTGTGCCACAGTCACCCTGGACAGACTGGATGCCCAGTATGAGCACGAGTGCCGGAACAGCACAGTATTGAAGGACCTTCATATTATGTTTCTCATGGTAGCGGGTTGCAGGATATTGATTTGAGAATGAAGTGATTTGAGGACCGCAGACATCCGACAGGAATCGTTATGATTGTGTAGCCTGCCTCAGGGCAGAACCGAACTCGTCATTGATTGCGTCGGATGACGGGAGCCAGCGTTCCGAGAAATTCATGACCATTTTGAATAATCACACGACCTAGAAATCGATCATGAAGCGGGTGCCGAATATGTCGTAGTCACCACCAGCCAACTGTCCACCTACGGCGCGATTGTTAATCGTTCCGTTGATGTAGTTGAACTGTATGCGAGTATTGGGATTCCAGAGCCAGTTCAGTCCGAGTGTAAGACTTTCTCCAACGCCGCCTAAGATGTTTTGATCGTTGAAGTCTGCATAGGAATATCGTGCGGCCACCTGCCAGGCACCCCAACCAGTACCAGTTCCTCCGTCACAGCGGTCAACGAGGAAGAAATTCTCATACGGTTTGACGCGATCCAGTGTGCCGTTCTTGCGATTCCATGGCATATGTTCACCGGTCAGGAAGTACGATGCATAGACATAACCGCCATGGAGATGCAGGTCACTGAGGCCTGTATCTCGCTGCATAAACAGATTTTGGTACTCACCGACAATCTGCATCGGACCGATGTTAATGACTTTTTCCAGACCGATCATTTCATACCAGTCTGCTCCTGCGATGCGGCCCGTGTCCAGCCATCGCTGATCCGTTCGTGCCTCAGGACGATGGCGAAAACGGGCTTCGTTCTGGGATTCTGTTTCCCCAAAATCAGCAGGATCGCCCCCGGTTGATCCATCCGGATGGGCGAAGGTTGTTGACACGGCCCAGTGAGCGTAACCACGGCCTCCGGAAGATTCGTCGTACCAATAGGTATTCGCCAGTCGTCCTGCGATTTCGCCCTGCAGATGATCGCTGATATAGTTTCCTTCGTCCTGAATCAGACGCTGGTTCCAGACACCGTAGCGCCAGTTCCAGGCTTGATCCTCTGAGACAGCGTTGGACGAAATTCCCAAACGCCGGCAATCCTGATTGAACGACTCAATCACAAATGGCCGCTCCAGAAATACGTTGTGTCGACTGCTGTTGAGATGGTCAAGACCGTAGGGCCGTTTGTGGTTTCCGACGATGACGGTTTGCAGCCACGACGCGTCTTTCAAAGAGATAAAAGCATCGCGAAATTCGGAATTGTTGCCTCCTGCGAATTCCATTTCGATCCGGTAGCCCACGTTGGGACTGACGTCACCCCTGACACCGAAACGCATTCGGCGGAATCCGGCGCGGTCCTGAGGGGTGTTGTTGGGATTCCCGGTTTCAATCGTGTTGATACCAGGACTTGAATTGGGTATGCCCCAGTAGTCGGCATGAATACGTCCGACGGACTTCATTGTTTTGGTGCCGGAGGATCCAGGCTGCACGGATTTTTTGATGGCTTTTTTCAGCTCGTCATTGGTTTCCAGCTGCTCATCCCATTTCTCCTGCCAGTCGCTGGTGGGATCACTTACCAGTGTCGTCCCTCCGTGCGCCCACGATGCGGTATTGAACGGTTCGGATTCGGGATCGGAGGTTTTTGTCGGAACTTGCTGCTGTTGTTCAAGTTCCTGAATGCGGGCCTCTGCTGCCTGCAGGCGTTCAATCAATTTTTCTAACTGTTCATCAGCGGCTCTCACGGATGGCACGGCAAATGCAAACAACAGAGCCAGACAAAGCAGATTTACGGTCAGATAACGTCGCACGTTTTGATTTCCTCTCACGTCCGTTGCTGTATAGAGAGGAAATTGAATTCAGAAACAGCCCCCCCCCACAAATCGCCTAATCGGAAAAATAGGATCAACCCAATCAGCTGAAGTTGTTTTTCGATCACGAAATTAACACAAACTTGACAGATGTCTTAACAAAACGGACTGCTGAAGGACGGTGGTATGACTATCCATGTCATGCTCACCTGTTCCGGCAACATCTGCCGTACCGCTTCCCGGGGCAACTGTCGGTCCGTGAAGAAACCGACTGTTCCGACGTGGGTGATCTTACCGTGACACTTTTCTCGCGAAATGCGATGGCATTTGCCCCGGACAGCCGGCGTCACCAACAAACCTTTAAAAGTCTGTTCAAATGCCAAACCTCTGCCATGTCAGGATGGGGCGTGAGTGAGACCTGTTCACAAGAATGATTGCTTTGCCCTTATTTTCCTTCGATGGACAGCAGCTCCACTTCGAAGATGAGGGTCGAGTTGGGGCCAATGGCGGCGCTGCGGCGCTGGGGGCCGTAGGCCATTTCGGAGGGGATATAGAAAGTCCACTTCCCACCAACTTTCATCAGCTGGAGGCCCTCGGTCCAGCCACGGATGACCCGGTTCAAGGGGAAGGTCGCGGGTTGTCCTCGCTCGACGGAGCTGTCAAAGACGCGTCCGTCAATGACCGTCCCGTGGTAATGCACCGAGACGGTGTCGGTCGAGACTGGGCTGGGACCGGTGCCTTCGGTCATGACCTTGTACTGGAGGCCGCTGGGCAGACTGACCACACCGTCTTTTTCCTTGTTTGCCTTTAGAAAGGCCTCTCCGGCGGCCTTATTGTCTTCGCCTTCACGAGCTTGACGCATTTTTTGGTACTCCTGCAGGCTCTGCTGCATTGCTTCCGGGGTTAGCAGGGTTTTGCCCTGAGTCTGAGCATCCTGAAATCCCTGACCGAGGAGATCGATCTGCAGATCGTTGCCGAAATTCTGTCCGATCTGGTAGCCGAGGGCGTAGCTGACCTTTTCGGGCAGGGTCTCAAGAACCAAGGCGGCGCGTCGGCCCTCTTTTTGGGCAAAACTATCCGAACTCAACCACAGCGCAAACAAGGCCAGGGCGATCAGGCTGGTGGTCCATTTCATCGGTGTTCCTTTCAGGATTTTTTCAGTGGCAGGTAATACGCCATCGGGGCCTTTATCGAGCGCGAGCGGGTTTACCATGTGTTCAAGCTGGCCTCCGAGAACCTCCTTCACGAGGCCTTCGAAGAGTGCGGAGTTTCCTGGGCCGCGACGTACAAACTTTGTGTATTGAAACCGCGTTTATCCGCTGAAGTCAGACAGTAAGTTCGAAGCGGTCGAGATCCATGACTTTGCTCCACGCAGCCACGAAGTCATGTACGAACGACTGCTGCGAGTCGTCACAGGCATAAACTTCCGCGATGGCGCGAAGTTGGGAATTCGAACCGAAGACAAGATCAACAGCCGTACCAGTGTACCGGACCTCCCCGCTTGCGCGATTGCGTCCTTCGTAGATATGTTCGCACCGGGAGGACTTTTGCCACTCGGTGTTCATGTCCAGCAGGTTCACAAAGAAGTCATTGGTCAAGGTCTCCGGCCGATCGGTGAAGACGCCAAGATCAGTGTGTCCGACGTTTGCCTTCAGGACACGCATACCGCCAACGAGTACCGTCATTTCAGGAGCGGTCAGCGTCAGCATATGGGCCCGATCCACCAGCAGTTCCTCCGTCGGTCTCGTTGGTTCACCGTTTACATAGTTGCGGAACCCGTCGGCGGTCGGTTCCAGTACGGCGAAGGACTCTACGTCGGTTTGCTCCTGTGACGCATCGGTGCGGCCTGGAGTGAAGGGGACGGTCACGTCGTGACCGGCGTTCTTCGCAGCTTGCTCGACGGCCGCGCATCCACCCAGGACGATAATGTCGGCCAGTGAGACCTTTTTCCCGCCGGACTGTGAGCTGTTGAAGTCTGTCTGGACCTGCTCCAGCGCCCGCAGCACTTCTGCCAGCCTGGGGGGATTGTTGACTTCCCAGTCCTTCTGTGGCGCAAGGCGAATGCGTGCCCCGTTTGCCCCACCGCGTTTATCGGTGCCACGAAACGTTGCGGCCGACGTCCAGGCGGTCAGCACCAGATAGGAAATGGAAATACCGGACGCAAGGATCCTGCCCTTGAGATCAGCTATGTCCTGTTCGTCGACCAACTCGTGATCAACGGCGGGGACGGGATCCTGCCATAACTGAGGCTCAGGAACTAATGCGCCGTAGCACCGCGAATGGGGGCCCATATCACGGTGCGTCAGTTTGTACCAGGCTCTGGCGAAGGCGTCTGCGAAGTCATCCGGATTTTTGTGGAAACGCCGGGAAATCTTCTCGTAGGTTGGATCCATCCGCAGTGAAAGGTCCGTGGTGAACATCATTGGGGCGTGTTTCTTCGACGAATCGTGAGCGTCAGGCACAGTGGCCACAGCGGACGCATCGGTAGGCGTCCATTGAGTTGCACCGGCCGGGCTCTTCGTCTGCTCCCAGTCATAAGCGAACAGGTTTTCGAAGAAATTGTTGTCCCATTTTGTTGGATTGTTGGTCCATGCGCCTTCCAAACCACTGGTGAAGGCATCGGCGCCAACACCGCTGCCAAAGCTGTTCTTCCAGCCAAAGCCCTGCTCCTCAACACTGGCACCTTCAGGTTCCGGACCGACGTGGTCGTCTGCGCACGCACCGTGAGCTTTACCAAAGGTATGTCCGCCGGCGATAAGCGCAACCGTCTCTTCGTCATTCATCGCCATGCGACGGAACGTCTCTTTGATGTCCCTGGCTGCAGCAACAGGATCAGGAGTTTCGTTTGGACCCTGCGGATTCACATAAATCAGGCCCATTTGAACGGCACCGAGAGGGTTTTCGAGTTCTCGATCGCCGGTGTAACGCTCATCGCCAAGCCAATCGGTCTCCTGGCCCCAGTAGATATCCTCCTCGGGCTCCCAGACGTCCTCGCGCCCACCGGCGAAACCGAACGTCTTGAATCCCATAGATTCCAGGGCACAGTTCCCTGCGAAGATCTGCAGATCGGCCCAGGAGAGCTTCCGTCCATATTTTTGCTTGACTGGCCAGAGCAGTCGGCGGGCCTTGTCGAGGCTGACATTGTCAGGCCAGCTGTTGAGAGGCGCAAAACGGAGTGTGCCGGAACCGGCACCGCCACGGCCGTCGTGGATACGGTAGGTACCGGCACTATGCCACGCCATCCGAATGAAGAGCGGTCCATAGTGACCGTAATCCGCCGGCCACCAGTCCTGCGACGTCGTCATGACTTTTTCGACGTCTTTTTTCAGTTCCTCCAGATTGACAGTGCTGAACTCCTCGGCGTAGTTGAAAGTCTCGCCCATAGGATCGCACTGGGGGGAATTCTGGTGCAGAATCTTCAGGTTCAACTGGTTTGGCCACCAGTGCTGATTCGCCGTTGCTCCAACGGCGGTGTGTTGATGAGTTCCGCCCAGCACCGGACATTTGCCTGTGTTTCCGTTATCGGACATGTGTTTTCTCCTTTTCGTTTGGTTTGATTCGAAAGTTGATTGGTCGGGTTTCGACGTGTTGTTTTGTTTGTGTATTCAGTTGCCGGGAAATCCCGAATCCCTCCCGAGACAGGTCCCTCAGTTGATTTGTTCCACTTCATCGAAGTGATCACTCGAGTCGGAGGCGGTCAAACGCTGAACCGTGACCTGCATACCCCTGTTACGAATGAAACCCGCTGATTCGCTACCTACACCAGAATCATATTCCTATTTTGGACTCGATCAACCATTGGACTACACCCAATGAATATGTCGCTGGTCGGTCATGTCGGCAAATGAGGGTGGATTGTGAGAGATCAAAGCGAGACAGGTGGCCCGACTCAATCCTTCGAATCTGAGCGGCGTCGGTGTTGCATTTTTAAAACGGGAGCATGGACCTGGTATTCCTGTACCGGATGAGCCAGAGGTTGAGTCTCACAGACACTGCCTGGGCGATTTCGAAGTGATATCCAACCCGATTCGACTGACCTGAGTTCTGCTACAGATCGACCAGTCGAATACAGCCGACGTCCTGCTTCATGGATCAGCTTCGAAGGTTGCGTTGAATTCAGATGCGTCCTCGGTTGTTACGATCAAATTCGTTATGTTTCGCGTTACGAGATTCAGTTATCCAGGACCAATTTTGTCAAACTCCCGACTGAAACAACTGCTGTATCTGATCTGTCTGCTGACGGATTTTTGTGCATTTGTTGTGATATTCGCTGTGACGCGCCGACTGGCAGAGCAACACGCGGATCTGTGGTACCTGGGAATGTTTGGTGCCGCATTCTCTTTTAGTGCCGGATTAACCAGCGTCCTGAGCGGCTGGCTGTCCGGTCGATTCGATAGTCGCATCGTGTTCGTATCCGGTTGTGTCACCGTGGCTCTGGGTGTCACAGCCTGCGCATGCGGTGACACGACTCATACTGGATTTTTGCTGCGGTATTGTCTGCTGGGAATCGGGCTTGGGTTCATCTATCCAACGTTGATCGGCTGGCTCAATCGAAATGAAGATGTCCGTACGAATCGTCGAGGAGTGAGTCGGACCCTGATTCTGTACTGTGTGGCATGGAATGTGGGGATGATGTGTGGACAGCTGACTGCCGGTTGGCTGTTTGCCCAGGGTCTGCCATGGTTGTACGGTCTCGCGTTTGGTGCCTCCATTGTCAATGTCGTTCTGTCGATTGCCGCGTCGCGACTGGTGGCCGGCCCGTTAGATGCCTCCGTTACCGGTGACGAAGACACGACCGAGGTCAGCGACGGATTCGTGGGTTCTGATCCGGCGAATCTCAATATTGCTGTACACTTCAAGCGGTTGGGGTGGATTGCGAATTTGGGAGGCACCTTTGGCACCGGTCTTGTGCTTCACCTGTTGCCCGATCTTGTGGTAACGATCGGAATTGCAGCTGACAGCCACGGAGGTCTGCTTGCCTACGGACGGGGGGTGGTCATTGCGACCTATTTGCTGATGCACGTCAGCAGTTTTTGGCACTATCGATTCAGTGTCTCTCTGGCGTCACAGATTCTTGGCGCCATCGGGTTGATTATGTTTGCATGCGCGGACTCGGCGGTCACACTGATTTTGGGACTGACCCTGCACTCTCAACTTGCCGGATACAACTACTTTTCAGGATTGTTTTACAGCACAGTCGGCAGTTCCCCGGAGGGGCGTACCCTGGCGGCTGGAATTCATGAAGCGACACTGGCAACCGGAATGGCTGCAGGCACAGCTGCAGCCGGAGTTCTCGGAACGTTTATTGGACATCGTGCCCCGTACATGCTTTCCTTTATCGTGCTTGCAGTACTGATCGTCGTCCAGATCACTGCTTTTTACCGTTGGTTTGTGTTCAGGCAGACAGATTCGACAGGCTTAACGGTCGAATCTGTTGGTTCCACGTGTCTCGACGACACATCGACAGGACGGCGCGAAGTGTTAGACACCAACCATCCTTCGCAGTCGGTTGCGCTGCCGCAGGATCGAAACTTGGATCGATCACAATCCTGATTGAGTGAACACGATTCATGGGTATTAATTGGAAACTTGCCATCACAACATTCAAAGAACACCTCCAGATGAAACGACTGATTTTTATTGCAGCTTGGATGTTCAGTGTTACGACCGGACCTGCCGAGTTGGGCGCTTTTGGCAAAGAGAATTCGGATGCTGCATCGATCGTGTCCCGACTGACGGAATCCGGAGCGCGACTGCAAACGGATAATCACGGGCAGGTGCGCGAAGTTGCTTTCATTGGCGGTCCGGTTGCCGACGATCTTCTGGACGGATTGAAGCACCTGAGCGGGCTTCGAGGACTGTACCTGTCGGATTCCGTCACTGACTCACAGTTGCGATATGTCAGTCCGCTGACCAGTCTGGAATGGCTGTATCTTGGTTTTAACACTCAGATCACTGATCGGGGAATGCGGCACGTGGCGGGTCTCACACAGCTGCAGGCTTTTTACCTTGAGAGTACACCCGTCACAGACAATGGATTGGTCCACCTCAAAGAATTAGTGAAGTTGCGAGTGCTCAATCTGGAACACACCAGAGTCACAGATGCCGGGCTGGTTCATTTGCGAACTTTGACCAGTCTGACGCATCTGAAGTTGTCCGGTCCGATCACCGACGACGGACTGGTCCATCTGTCAGATTTCAGCAACATGCAGCGCATCTACATGTTCGGAACTGAGGTGACAGAACAGGGAGTCCGGCGACTTGAAAAGCATCTGCCCGATACACGTTTGTTTTTTCACGGGTATCAGGTGCAAACGGAACCCGGCGGTGCACCACCTCGTGACTACAGCATTCCGCTCATCGATCTGGCCTCAGAAACACATCGGCAGGTCGTTGTAGACAGGGAGCCGGGGCAGTATCTGGGGCATCCCACAACCGTTCTGCTGGATGATGGCAGGACGATTGTGATCGTGTATCCCGCCGGTCATGGCAAAGGTCGGATCAATCTCAAACGCAGCAGCGATGGTGGTCTGACCTGGTCGGAACGGCTTGCCACACCTGCCAACTGGGCGGCCTCGGACGAAGTCCCCACGATCTACCCCACCATCGATCCTCAGGGAAAAAAACGGTTGTTGATGTTCTCAAACCTGTATCCGTTTCTGCAGTCGATTTCTGAAGATGACGGTTTGACATGGACGCAGAGGAAACCTGTTGGCAACTTCGGGGGCAGCGTGATGGCCGGTATGATTCGACTCAGGGACGGGCACTACATGGCACTGTCGAACAACAGCAGGCGCTTTGTCGGTGCTACCGGCCTGAAGACGGATAGATTTCAGGTATTCAAATTTGTTTCTGCGGACGGTGGCGTGACATGGGGGCCGCCGGTGACCATTGCCCAGCATCCGCAGGCTCATCTTTGTGAACCGGGAGTCATCCGTTCACCCGACGGTAAATATCTGGCGGTGTTGATGCGTGAGAACAGTCGAAAATTCAATTCTTTCGTGATCTTTTCAGACGACGAAGGTGAGTCCTGGACAGAACCGCGTGAGCTGCCCGGTGCACTTACCGGCGATCGACACAATGGAAAATATGCACCGGACGGCCGACTGTTTATCACCTTCCGCGACACAACACACGAGAGTCCCACACGTGGCGACTGGGTGGGATGGGTCGGCACCTGGGATGACATTGCAAACGGACGCGAAGGTCAGTACCGCGTCCGTCTGATGGAAAACCATAAGGGCGCAGACTGTGCTTATTCCGGACTCGAACTGCTTCCGGACGGCACGTTTGTGGCGACCACCTATGGTCACTGGACCCGAGGTGAAAAGGCGTACATCGTGAGTGTACGTTTCACACTGGCTGAGCTTGACGATAAAGCCAGTCGGTAAAATGAGTGGCGACCGTTGTCAGGGGCAATGGCCGGAAACAGGAGTATTGCCGATTGAGGTTTCAGCCACTGTCACAATACGGATCCGTTCAAATGCT
>JAKVAY010000107.1 GCA_022447185.1 Fuerstiella sp.
AGCGGGATATCAATGGCCGCTTTAAATCGCTTGAACACTTCGATATTTCCCGGCACGGCCACCTCTTCGATGAACAGTACGTCGTAGGCTTTAACTGCTGCCGCCAGCTGGATCAGGGCTGCGGGCGGTATCGCGCAGTGAGCATCGAACATCACGATGCCGTCCGGGCCGACACGCTCGCGGTCGATTCTGATCTGATTGATCATCCGCTCGATTTCCAGCGGCGTGACGGCGTGATCGTAAATGCCTGCCGGCGGAGCTTTGCGTGATTTTGACGTGGGATAGACTTTGACCTTGTCGCGGCATGGTCCGCCCAGCAGACGGTGCACGGGCACGCCCCACAGTTTGCCGGTGATGTCCCACAAAGCCATGTCGATGCCGGCAATCGTGTGACACATAAACGGCCCGCCGCGCATGTCGCGATGGGCGCGAAATAACTTTTGCCACAGGTATTCGATGCGAGTCGGGTTTTCTCCGTCGAGCAGATCGAACATTCGCCTGGCCAGGGCTTCGGCCGCGGAGGGAACCAAGGCACTTATTTCGCCCCAGCCGGTGACATCCCGGCTGGTCTTAATTTCAACGTAGACTTTATTCTGAACAAGATGTGTGCGCATGCCTGTAATCTTCACACCCGATGCGCGATCTGCGACCTGCGCCGCAGGATTTCTGTCTTGGCTAACCGCCTCATCCACCAGCGCAACACCGGCGGCTGCGGCGCCCAGACCTGCCAGGAGTTCGCGACGACTCAGACGTTTTGATGAATGTTCGTTGCTCATGGTGATCGTTGCTTTCTTTCTGAAATGTGAAAATTGATGGCGTGACCGCTGTTAGCGGCTGTTAGCGGGCTGTTCGCGTTGTCACCAGTGAAGTTGTTGACTGCTGTTCTCGTGGTCCTCTGCACAATAAACAGCCGGTGTTGGTTGACTGTGTGCATTTCTGAGTGAACACCGGGAGTGTCTTTGAATGAAGGCGGATCTTCGGAACCGCCTCCCTGACTATAAGTCCATTGCCCGCACTTGACACTGCACGTACCGGTGATGCCGAGCCGGAATTGTGGATTCTGCCGGGTTGCCTGAGTGTGCCATCAACCGCATCAGCAATCGAGGTCTTGTGTTTTCATTACCGGGTTTGAGATATTCAGTAACTCTGACCGGAGTCACGGGTGGTTTAAAAAACACTGACAAGAGCATGTTTTAAACAGTTGAACTGCACCATCGTCTAAGACGTGTTCTACGTGTTTCCGCAGAGAAGTTTGTTGCCAACTCTAACAACCGTTGTGACGAAGAAAACGTCGTCGCGTAAAGCAAGCGGGTCGGCCGAATATGCTTTTGTGCAAGGGCGCCTGTATGTTCATGGCGATAGTGTCATTGGGCCTGAAACACAGCATCCGTCTTCGGTAAGTCAACCCGAGACGTAGCAGGTCACGAAAAACGTCGTAAGTAAAAGTGGCAACTGTTTCGTATGAGACTTACTCAGGTGGCAGTAAACCGTGATGCCGATCCCGGCACAGTTTCTCAACAGTATCCGCCGTGTGATCTACTGAATGCTGACGTTGGATTCTCTGTAGAAAGTCGCGCTCGATATCAGTGTATTGTCGTACACGCAGGGAGCGTCAGAAATATCCAGCAGATCAGAGAAGCAGGAACGCTGCAGTTCTCGCGATGAGTTTTTTCAGAATGCGGTACCACTGATCGACGATCACGGCTACAAGACGGCTTCGGCACCCTGCGAGCCTGGGACCAATCCGAATCTGCTGTGGACATGGCGTAAGCAGTACGGTAAGTCGCTCTCAGCATCATGCGGTCGGTCAGAAAGCGAACAGGACGATCCGCCCCCTCAACCATCGTACGAGTCCCGGTGTTGGTCACTTGTTGCAGCTGCCAGAGGTGAAGCTTTTTAAGATTTGTCAGTTTTTCCAAATGCTCCAGTCCGGGAGTCCGTGACTGCGGTGCTCATGAGGTCACTCCTGGCTGGCACGATGTGTCGAGCAGGCAACTGCCGGGCCGTTTATTCCGGGTTCAGTGGCGAATACCAATCGACACTGGGCACGTTCTCGTCGATCTCTTCGCGGAGTTGCTTCATCTGGAGTGCAAAGAACACGCCATTCGCTCCGGTAATCAGTGACGTGTTAATCCCGATGATGGCGCCAGACTCGCTGTCCCACAGAGGGCCTCCCGAGTTCCCGGGGTTGATGTTGGCGTCATGCTGGATCATTAGGCCGATCTTCGAACGATTTGGGGTCGACGTAATCTCTCCCCTGGTCAAGGTGATTTTCTGATCACATACTGGAGAGCTTTTCAAGGTTTTAGATTTTTTATACCTCGAACGGATATCGTTGGCATCTTCTTCGCTGGCCGGAACCGTGGCTGCCCCCGGGAATCCCATGGCCATCACCTCGGTCAGTAGTTCAGGTTCTTCCAGCATGGACAGCCTGAAGAACGGACAGTTCTGCAGGTCGATCTGGATGGCGGCAAGATCAAATTGATCGCTGGTGAACCTGACCGTGGCCTCGTGTGGCTCACCGTTGATGATGACCCACATGAGCGGTTCCAGTTCATTAAAGCGGAGGTCGTGTTTGATCTTCTGGATCTTTGCTCGGGCCCGCTGGATGTTGACAAAGTCTTCTACCACGTGGCGATTAGTCAGCGCGAATCCGTCGGACGTCACAAAAAAGCAGGATCCGCTCCCACTACAGACCCATTCGTAGTAGTGTTTGTCCCCCTCACTGTCCGTAAAAAAATCGATATCATTCCCTTTTACCCCACGAGCCTTGGCTTCTTCTTCGTCTTCAAAAAAATGAGGCAGGCCACGTGGGATTTCTTTTTCTTCACCGTCCTTGTCGACGAACCGCCAGCCGAGGACCACCTTGCCGACAGCTTGCGCGAGGAGCTGTTGAGCAGCGCGTCCTTTCAGCGACACGATTGGTTCTGACCCCGGATCTGGAACTGGACCTGGTTCAGTTTCAGTTTCAGTTTCAGTTACGGGTTCAGTTACGGGTTCAGTTACGGGTTCAGTTACGGGTTCGGAGTCTGGCGGGTCGGACGGCAGACGGGCGACCGTGTCCTCCGAACCGGTCGCAAACCAGAGCAAGCCAATTGGAAACGCAATGAGCAGCAGTAGTGTCAGTCCGATCCCCAAGGCAACGGCCACATGGAGCGGAGAAAATAATTCCGATGATTGCGAGGGTACGGGAGGTGCGGGCGCAACGGATGTGTCTGGTGATTGCTGCTGTGGGGGTTCGTTGCTGGCGGGCGAAGGTTCGACGACCGGGGGACGTTTGTGTTTCTGAACCGGCTTTCGCTGCTTCTTCAAAATCGATTTCGCCGGCCGCCATTGGCCGGATGTTCCGCGCCGTATCTGGTCGTCGGGGGACGTCCGCCCTTCGCTTGCCAGGAACACCAACTCGTCCGTGGAGAACGGCCCGGATTGCTGTCCATCACTCAGTAAGTACCATTCTTTCATTTGACGACCTGCCCCAGTCGCTCGAACAATTTCCGACTAAATGAAATTTGATTATTCAAGAGAAAACGAAACAATCAAGTCCGTCAATTAAACGGTTTTGGTGAGTACTGCCATCAGATGACCAGGGACGGACATATGGTATCCCAGCCCCTGTGACTGCAGGCATGTTCGTCGTTCACGGCAGTCAGTTGTATGGTCGCCCTGTTGCCAGTTGATGATGGCAACCATTGGGTCACCTTGTACCCGGACGGGGGCCAGCCAAACCCCTTGGCCGCAGTTTTGACAAGGCGCGTCGGGCACTTGCAATTCCATCACCGTCGCAAAACCCGCACGTGACCGCATTGGATCCGGAACAGGTTGGACATCGCGATTTGGTGCGTTTGCTGCGGATCTCTGTCACAACACCGGCAATCTTGTTGACGTCGATAATTTTCCTGTACTTCTTGTACGTGAAGATGCCTCCTTTGCTGCACTTTGGATTAGTGCATATAACTTTGCCCCAACCTTTGCAGTGGGCACAGGACGGGTCGGCGAAGAATTCTTTACGTTTATCGACGCGTGTTGTATATGCCAACTGAGGTGCCGCGTCGGTATATACCACTGTGATGAATACAGTGGACTTGCGGGCTGTCTCTGCGATTTCCAGCCAACTCTTCTCAGACCCATGCGGTACCCCGGTGAAATCCGGGATCTGGCTCGCCACAAATTCAATTGCATGCCGGGCCGGTATGCCTGCCGCAACTGGCTTTCCAATGTGAAATCCATTTGCGTGTACGGCAATGACGCCACCATCCTCGCCGAACACAGGTCCACCGCTGTTTCCTCGATTTGTGGTGGCGTCATAGACCAGTTGCTCAATCGAGGATTCTGATAAACCCCTGATAACCCCAAGAGCTGTCTTCGCGTTCCGGCCAGGACTATCGCCTTCGCGATAACCGACGATCATTACTTCATCAGCCAGACGTGGAGGTGTGATCGTTAGCGCCAATGCTGAAGCTTTGATTTCGGGACATTTCAGTAATGCCAGATCATATTTGTCAGATACAGCCACGGTTTCTGCAGCAATGGGCCCTTCGTTAATACCGTGACTCGAGATCCGAATAACGTCGGCAGTACCGTACAGGTCATCTTCGATGACGTGCCGGTTCGTCAAAACGTAGCCGTCAGCGACTACGAATCCGGTGGCGTGAGAATTGACTCCCGCCGTCGCGACCTGGTCCATATCTAACTCATTTTGCCTCGGATTTTCGTCGTCCTGTTCGATGTCCGGAACGAGTGGGTGTGAAAGGGCCCATACCAATTCAGTTTCTTCAAGCTGGAGTGCAGCGTCGTCAACGTCGTACATATCGCGCAGTTTGGCAAGTGTCGCAGGCTTCACATCAATCGCCCTGCGTTTACTCTCAAAGAGAACTCGTGTGACGTTGTGTTTCACCGCACCGTGGTTCGGGCTGAGGGCCTCCACGTCCTCCCAGTATCGGACTGCTTTGTTGACTTCTCCTTCTTTTAGGTACGCCACCGCCAGGTTATTCAAAGCACCGATATGCGTTGGTGCTCTCTTGAGGACAGCCCTGAAGTGCTTGATCGCATGTTCAGGATGGCTTACGGAATCACGATGCCACTCGCCGGAATTGAAGAGGCCCAGGAGGAAATCGGGAAAAATTGCGTTTCGATTATAGTGTGACGCCTCGAGCCACTTCAGTCGTGCTCCGTCTTTGTCGCCGGACTCGATGAGCTTTAATCCTACATCAACCATCTTGCGAGCTTCGGCAGCAACTTCATTGCGTTTCTTAACCGTAACCCATTTTGTTCCCAAACGAACGAGCCCCTTATCCGCTCGATGTTTCCACTGACTAAAGCGGCTCTCGAATCGCTCTCGCAAACCCGTGGGGATATCGTTTGCATGTTGAAACTGCTGGTAGATCCGGAACGCCTCGATAGCCGTTCTTTGCTTCCGGGCTTCACGGTCTACAGTGTCGAGTGTCCGACGAGTCACTTCGGGTGACTCATTAGCGATCAAATGGCTGGAAACGATTACGATTGACAAAGCCGAGAGAACTCGAAGGGACATGAAATTGTTCCTTGAGGTATAGTCCGGTTTGATTGGAACGTCAGGATCTGTACATGTTTTCCGCTTGAGCGCAACAAAGTTTTCCGGGTCAATTCAAACAACCATTCGATGACAAAAGCCAGGTCCGGAAATATGACAAAACGTCGCCTGTCGGTGATTGGTGATACTTCTGACTCTCTATTCTGACGATTAGAGCAGAAAATGACCTTCTTTGAACACAGGAACCGGATTGTAACAGTGCGATAATACGTGAACGGAAAACTTGGCTACACATCGACGAGATAACTGTCCGAAATCGCACCCACCTGAACGATTGTTGAAGTTGTCAACTTTCTCGGCACGTGGGTTCAGTTCCAGGCCGACGATAAACAACCGTTAAGTCTGACTCAACACGGCGTGGAAGTCGACTCTTTATGTTCGCTAACTGCGGTGAGCGGGGGTCATTGCTTTGTTGTCAGTGTGGGGCAGTGACTTCCGGGGTAACTGGTGCCAATTCGACGCATGGTAACAACAGCTGCCTCATACAAGACCATCCAATGGGCAATTCATCAGCCGAAGCAGTCTTGTCAAGGTGTTGTGCAGACCTTGGCATTTTGTGGGACCATCGATCCACAATTCCGGACCCTCGCCGCCGTCCTGTACTCATTCTTACTGAACGAATGACTCGCGTTCACTGGAACCATATATGAGTTCGACTTTGTTGTTGTCGGTCACCAGAATTTCGTATTCCAGCCCGAGTTCCACCAGTGTATCCCTGACGGACAGGAATGCCGCAAAAGAGTCCCGCGAGACAAACAACTGGACGAAAAAATCCTCGTCCGTTACTCCTTTGAATTTTCCATTTAACGACGCACCGGATGAGCGGTCGGCAACTGGAACACCGGCACCTGCACGTGGGCGAATCGTGTGGACACCTGCCTCAGTACTCCTCACGCAGTCGGTGTCGTCGATCGTCTGATCTGGTGTTGTGACTCGGTAAAGGCGTCCATCATCGAGCGCATAAACAACGCTGTCCTTGGTGGTCCTGCGCACCTGAGGAATTCGCGCAGTTCGTCCGGAGAGTTCAAGTTCTGTTGAGAGTTCCTGGCGAAGCCGTGCATTTCTGTTGTCGGCGGCATCATATGCCCGCTGTTGCTGATCCAATTGCTGCTGAAGTCTGGCTGAATCGCCCTTTACCTGCGTGATCTGCTCAACTGCATCAGATTTCTGTCCCATAAGGTGAACGCGGCGTTCCATCTGCTGTCGCAGTTTTCCGGTCAAAGCCAGAGATTCATCGCTCGCGAATCTTTTCTTGATGAGTTCCTGCTGCTGTATCTGATCGGCAAGAACACGGAGTTTTTGTTTGGCGGCCTGGATATCGTTCAGGACCCTGGCGGATTCAATAACAACGTCCTGAACTGTTTCTGTTCCCGATACCACCTGAACACTGTCGTTGACCAGCAGGGCCACCAGCATAGCGATAAAGATCACAGCACCGAACGTATTGCAGATCGTATCAAGTAAGAGTTCCAGACTATCCAAAGAAGTCGAGGATGTTCTGCGGTTCATTGTACGGCTGCTCCTGAAACCGGATCGATCGCAGCTTTATCTTGTGGCAGTAGATCAAACCCGTACGTAACCTTCCGGGCTCGCAGCGCTGCTGTCAGGGGCTCAAGAATCTCTGCAGCATCGGGTTTCACAAGAATAAGGAATGCCGCACCGGACCGATGATGCTGTGTCATCCATGACTGCAAATCTGACCTCGAAGCAAAGGTAAGGGGCTTCCGGGACATTCCCATCTCCGCTGCCTGAATTGTTCCGGGGTTCGTCAGTTCAACCAGCCAGCATGTTGCTGATGAACTGTCATGGGCGTTGTAGATAATGCGATTTCCCTGCCTGAGGTCGTCCAGGCGTCTGTTGAGATTCCTGTTTTCTGCTCGCAATGCTTCGGTCTGAGCTGCCTGAGTGCGGCGAGCCTTGACTGTATTCTTGGTGGATTCGAGTGAAGTCTGACTGTCGTCCTGCTGTTGCTGCAGTTCTCGAACGTCAGCCGTCGCCAGCTGAATCTCGTTCGTCATTTTCAGCGAGTGGTCTCTTAGAAGCTCAGGGTCATCGATCGCACCGGAATTAAGCAGTACGGTTTGATCGCTGGCAGTTTGTTGTAGCTGCTCAATCTCTCCGGCAAGTGCAACAGCCTGCTGTTTCATTTCATCGAGCGTCTGTTCCACGGAAGACACTCTTGCGGACGCAACAGACGATGTGATCTGGAGGCACATCATCAAAGTAAGCAGCAGCATAATCCCCATGACGCAGGTGATGATGTCCTGAAAGGCGAACAGTGTGAATCGGCTGTGATTCCTCCTTTTACGGCGACTCATTCCGAAGACCTCATTGTACACGAATCGTTTTGAACAAGACTGCTCATCATGTTGTAGGCAACTGGAGGTTTTAATCAGGCTGAAGTTTGGTTGCCGAAACCCTCGTTAAGATATGCGAAACCGTTAGCCTGGCTCAGGTGCGTCTGCAGTGTCAATCTGTGTCGTTCAAGGTAAACGAGGTCAATATTGAAGGCGGGTCGCCGCTGGTAAGCTCCCCACTGTATATCCGCACCTGACCGTCTGTCACCACTCGGACTCGGAAGTTGCTGTGCCTTCGGGAGTGTTGCTTATAGAAGTGAACAAGAATTTTGTAGACGCCGGCAGGTGCGTGGTTGACCCATACGATGTTCTCAACCGGCTGTTTGGAGGACGACGGTCGGACGTTCATATCAACGTCCAGCTCACCACCGCATTGGCTGCGAACGTTCTTGAACCAAATATGTTCGCCCGATGGGCAAAGCAGGTGCAGGTCAAGATCATTGTAATCGTCCCACGCAAGGCTGATTTGCACAACACCCGATTTACCTCCTTCCCGCTGCACGCGGCCGGAAAAATCGAGGTGTTCCCCAGGAGCTGAGATAGTATATTTAGACAACGCATCGCCCGGAATGACAGCATCATTTCCGGTACCGGCGTCGGTGTTGAGTTCGTCCTGGTCTTCAGGGGCGGATGTTTCAGTGGCGTTTGGCTCTTCGTCTGCCGACGTTTCATTCTTCGTGCCGGCGAGCCACGGGCCATCCGGCATCGTATTCCAGGGCAACAACAGCGCCAGCAACAACAGCGCCAGCAACGCCCCGGTCCCGAGGATGATTCCGGTCACAACATATTTTTTCGATGGATCTTCTTCAATCTCTTCAGCAACGGGATCCGCAGAAATCAGATGACTGTCCGTCGGGAGATCTGCAACGCTGCTGTCTGTGGTATCTGGACCGGAATTGCTGTCATTGACTGATGGCGTAATGTGCGGACTGGTTGCGGCAGATACACGAGTCTTCGACCGGTAGGGGTTCCATTTCCCTTTCAGACCGGATCTGACTTCTGTGGCGGGGCGAACTCGTCCGGTGGCCGCCAGAAAATCAAGTTCCTCACGACTGACGGGACCACAGATTCGATCTCCCGATCTGTAAAACCAGTCTGACACGTTCTCACAAGTCTTCCTGAGAGTTTTCGAATGGCAGCAGGCGAAGTTTGTTGACGATATTGCGAGTGCAGTATTCCGAACAATCGTCGAGAAACTCCTGTTCAGACTTACGCAGGAATGTCACCAGGATCTGAATGACCAGGGCTGCGACCAACGCTTCCAGAGTTGTGTCAAACGCCACCCCCAGTCCGCCGGTCACCTTCTTCAGGGCCGGCAATAAAGCATCGGCGCCTTCTGAGGAGGCACTCATCACCGAACCGAATTCGCCGATGGCGACCGAAAGGCCCAAAACCGTTCCAATGAAACCAAGGATCGGAATGGCCCACACGAATCCGTTCAGCAGTACGTACGATGATTCGGAAATTGCCTCATCCGATTCTGCCTGCGACCTGAGGATTTCGTCGACGTCTGACACCCGACCGATGTTTCGCAGGTTGGACAGGGCGATGGCAATCCTGTTGAAAAGCACAAAATTTTTCGGGTCGTCTACCAGTTTGAGCATGCGATCAGTCACCCGATCGACTGTGGATGGTGAAAGGACAAAGTCGGGTTCATCCGGAATGATCTGCATTCGAACACATCGCTTCTGCAACGCCAGTTTCCGCGATTTGAGGAACACAATTGCCAAACACCAACTGGACAGAAATGCAATCGCCGGAGGAATCGGGCCCTGACCGATAAATTTTCTGTGCAGTATGCTGCCTGAAACCGCAACCAGCATTCCGTAAAATCCGGTGGTCAGCACAACAGCCAGCAGGAACGACAACAGAGTGTTTACTCGAGTGAAGCGATTACCGGGGAACAGGCATCTCTGTTCGATATCAGACCGGTCCCATGACAACTGTTGTCCGTCTGATTTTAGCTGACTAAACGATTTAGCTGGCATCGGTGAGCGTCAGTCCAGGTGGATTCGTCGGAGAAAGGATCGGCATTGAATGCAGTGCACTCCGGACTCTTATTGATTTGACACAGTGGATCCGCCTGAACCAATGGTGTTACCTGCTGCGCTGTAAATCAATTGTCCCTCTCTGGCGAATTCGTCAGCAGATGCGGGAATTGTCCCAACGGCCGTTTTGCTGAGACTGGCCACGACATCGAATCGTGGTCCTGTGTCTGTATGACCCAGAGCATATAAATCGGTCCCGGCAGATACGGTTAACTGATAGCGCAATGTGACCACCCATTGACCCTTGACGTTGCGATGCAGGAACCCCACGCACTTCATTGCAGGTCCGACCTGACTGTCGGCTGTTTGGTCATTTCGATCCGGGATCACAGCCTTCAGATCCTTCAGAATCTTATCACTCTGGCGTTCCAAAGACAATTTTGCGCGAAGTCTCTCTCTCTTTAGAAGGCTTTGCTCCGGTGAAACCCAGTTTGTCAGCCGAGACACTTCAGTATTTGCGATTGACTCAAGATGCGGCTCCATTTTTCGACTCACAAACAAGCTGCCCTCGGCACCGATCTGCAGCAGTTTTTCAATCAAAAATAATCTCAGTATCGCGTCAACAGTGTGCTCCTCGAAAATAGCCTCAACTCCCCACGTGATGGCTTCTTCGAAATCAGTTTCCAGCCGTTCCTTCAATTCAGATTGAATCCGTTGTGTCATCAGGAATTGTGGCGATCGTCTTTCGCGTAATCCTTGAATGTCGCGGTTCCTTAATTTCTTTGCCTCCAGTTGTGTTCCGGTTGGTGTCAGAAAAAAATTGAACTCAACAAAGGTTTGTGAGAGTTTGGGTTTGTCCGTGAAATACCTCAGATCGTCTTTGGTTTGGATCAGATACGCATCTGAAATGGTTCTTGGAGCAAACATGCGATCGATCTGTTGGATGCTGGTCCCGTTTTGGGATGTTGATCGAGCAGCGATGTATCCCAGTGCGTTCAGGTATTCAGCTTCCAGTGTGTCTCCAGGATACGGGCCGGACGCCTGTTGGAATTCGTCGAATTCTTTTTTCAGCATCGCTGCGTCATCCCTGGCAATATCGGACAGAGGCGAGTCAGCAAAACGGCGTCGCAGTTTGTTCCATGTTACCACGCCGTCCCACAGTTTTGGATCAGTCTGTAACAGGCTTTGGAAATCGTCTGAGCGTGTGGTTCCGGGATGAGCTGTCGTGTAGTCCTGTAAAGCCCTTCTGTAAACATTGATGCGTCCGACAGCTTGCCTGATCTTTAGCAGGTCCCTGGCGACGTCCAGATCGGCCTGCACCAGTTCCTGCTGGTGTTCAACTTTTGTTTTTAAAGTTTTCAGTGTGGTCATCAGTTCTGACGACACGTGTTCGCTGTTCTGCAATTCAACGATTTGTTGTTTAACCAGTGGGTATCCCCGGACGCTGTCCTTCGGCAGTTCATCCATTCGAGCTACAATTCCGTCCAGTTCCGTCCGGAACGCATCATCCGCCTGCTGCTGCAGCACGGATCGTTTTTCCCGAACTTTGCTGACAGCATCCAGTACTCGGGCCTTTTCGACAGAATTCAGTGTGATTGCATCCGCCTTCTGAAGCGACTGTTCCACCTGATCCAACTGTTCCCATCGTGGTTGACCCGTTGCAACTGCAAGTGCCTCCGTCAGGAATCCGTCCAGTTGGGACTTCCGACCTGTTTCTTCAGTTCGGGCCAGTTCTACTTTTTCCTTCAGTCCGGCCAGCTGCGGTTGCAGAAGATATCGAGAGTCTTCGGCCTGGATCGTTGCGAAATAGGCATCCACTGCCTGAAAATCTCCCGACGAAACTGCACCTTTGAGTAAATCGGCAGCCTGTCGGGAATATTCTTCCACCGCGTTCCCGAAAGCGAAATGCTGCACAGTCAGTACGACACCCACGAGGCACAGCAGGCATAATCCGGCAATTGCGCCGAGGACCGTGTAACGTTTTCGTCTCTCCGAAGATCTCATTCCCTCAGTGCGGGATGCCAGGCGTTGTTCCAGCAGTTCCGGCAGGGAGTGTCCGTGTCGTACGGCTCGATCGTACAGACGTTCAAGTTCGTCAAGCGGCGTCGGTTGATCCAGTGCTGCTTCCAGCTCAACCACTCTTTCTTCAAATTCGCTGTTCTTAACGGCCTGGTTGTCTTCATCCTGCAGCCACTCGAGTGCCGGTCCTGCGATTTCGTAACACGGATCGGACTGATCCAGATCAAGAATCTCAGCCAGTGCCCTATAACGTTCACGCAGGGAAGTTGCTGTCGATTTGTCGAAATCAGCGAACGCATCGGAAAGCTGCGGGCACAGTGCATTCAGCTCCTCGCGAGCGCTGTTCTGGCGAATCTGAATGTGTGATTTTCTGGCTGACTTCTGCAGCGAGACGGGGATTTTTATTGTCCAGGCTTCTCCGGAAAGTTCCTGGTCAAGTTTGGCCACCTGACTCAGGTTTGCATGATTAACAGCCAGTTGCAATTCCTTCTGAACGACCCCCAGCCGATGTGTTTCAAACTTGACCAGGTCTTTCCGCCACCTGGTATCACCAGGATCTGCGGTGCACAGTTTTCGAAGGGTTGCGATACGTTCATTGAGCGGAACGCGGGCCAGTGACTGTCTCCGATATCCTGCCAATAACTTTTGCAGGGGAACCGAGACTGAATAGGCATCGTTCAGTTCCGCCGCCACATCAAGAGGTAATTCCCGAATGGCCTGAATCTCCCACTGTGTCAGAAGGTCGTTCCATACCTCCAGTTCAGGAAAATCCAGTGCTACGACCAGTTCATTCAGGTTGGGTTCGCGTTCTGAGACTTCGATTGCTTCCGGACGCAGGCCCTTGCTGAGCAACTGCTCCACCTCGCGGAGACGAAGGACCACTGAACCCACAACTTCGTCATGTCGAGCGGCCAGGTCAATCAGTTCTTCTTCCAGAGGGTCGTTGGACGCACCCACCAGCAGCTGAATCTCTTCGACCAGTTCCTGCACTTCATCGACTGTCATTTTTATTCACTCCCGACGTCGGGCGAGCCTGAAAGATACACGCGAATTGGGTCGCCACGAATTGACTCCAGGTCCACGTAAACGTCGCAGGACAACGTCACTTTCTCCAATGCTCCGGCTAACTCCGGCTCTAACGGTTCTCGATTTTCTTTGATCTTAGAGATAAATGCGTCGTACGGCTTGATCAGATTGTCTATGTCGTCCCGCTTACGCTCGAGCAAGTTTTTAACATACGACACACCTTTGCTATTGCCCAAGATAATTACCCGATCCCACCACGCCCTTATTATTGCGTCTGGTTTCCCGCGTGCTTTTTGTTTCCCAAGCTCTTTTTGCTTGAGGCGAATGGCCCGCAAAGCACGGTTTATGTCACTTTTTAACTTTTTATTTTTGCTCGGGTCTTCCGTGACCGCAAACATTGCTAACCATTTCGCCCAGTCCCGCTCCAGTTTCAGTTGTGCGTCCGAACGTTTAATTTCTTCCTTTAGTTTATCCAACGGGACTGAGATGCAATTCGTTAACGTGACGTGAGGGACTTCTGCTCCTTGATACTCAGTTATCGCCTCTTCTTGTCTCTTGAGAAAAGCTAAGCGGCTCTCCCCCTTTTCTCGGTTGGGCCAATTTGGCAATCCGCTCACTTCGCCGTCTTTCCACTTGTACAGCGTGGGTATCGTGGCGATTTCAGATGCGGTTAAGACTTTCTCGCTATTCCGGTTTGTTTGTAGTTCGAAGGTCACGTACGTGCCATTAACATTTGCTGACGCCTGCTCAGTAAGTTCAGGAGTCTCATTGCGAATTGACATATAACAGCGGAAGGGATTGTCCAGCGTGAATTCGTTAAGTTCTGTCTCTTCGTACTTGAACTGTGCTGTACCATTAATAAGTTCCCTTTTGGCTTTGGCCCTTAGAGGCATTGGTGTTACCTCTGCAAGGAGGTCTTGGTCTCCGAACGGCGTATCCAGTTCAACCGGTCTAGTTCTATGAGGGAATACAATATGTCGGTAACCGTCTGACGAAGTCACCTCAACGGGCGCGTACCATACAGGCGACCACATCTGTTTGGGTTCGGAAAATTTCTTCCACTCGAAACTGAAGGTCACTCCCTCATCCTGCTGTTTTGCTGTATATGTTCCCAAGTGTTGTTTCGTGTCCCCACCTGGAAATCCGACGTTTACGTTCCACGTTGGTGCTGCTTTGTCGGGTTTAGTAATGGTCACCTCATAATCACCAATATCATTATAACCTTTAACCACTTTTACGGTCAGATCACGGACGTCTTCTACATCAGGAAGCGTAACGGTAGCCGTTAAGGAAATCTTCGGCTGCCGTATACCCATGACATACCCATTTCTGTCACTGATGGGTTCCCCGTCTGATTCGGTTTCCTGTTTCGGAGTTTCCTGTTTCGGAGTTTCCTGTTTCGGAGTTTCCTGTTTCGGAGTTTCCTGTTTCGGAGTTTCCTGTTTCGGAGT
>JAKVAY010000108.1 GCA_022447185.1 Fuerstiella sp.
AGACGCTGTTCCTCGGTCAGACCTGCGGCACCTCCACAATTCGCTCCACACAGAACCTCCCAATGCCGAATGCGACCCACATAACGCCCAACGACCGTCTCCACGAAGTCCGACGCGAAACTCTGAAGATTGATAATGTCACCGCACCATGGCTTCATCCATTTCGGAAAGCTGTCGTGAACCAGATCAATTAATGGTCCACCCTGAATGAACAACTTGCGTTCAGTCGCCCAATCCACAAGCGTGTCAAACTGATCCCAGTTGTAGCAGCCATCATCCGGCTCAAGATCAGCCCAGCTCGTCACCAGTGTGGCGGCGGAGAAGACTTCCAAAAATCTGTCCGGAAACAAGGGCAAGTCCCGCAGAACACATCCCAGAAACATGGGGAAGTGTGATGCACGATGACGGCGAAATTTCAGCCGCTGAGCAGTGTACAGACGACACAATTCGCCGATAGCATCGCGCGTGACCAGCAGGGACTGAATGGCTTCTGCTGCAATGGCACCGTGCATCGATGATCGAAAGAACAATTGCTGCGACTTTTTTATGAGTTCCTCCAGCCGGGTGGACACCAACAGACCTGATCCCGTCCAGGCTCCGTGGAAATTACGAAGTCGAGACAGTTCTCCCCTGGCCAGCTCGACTTCCAGTCGATAAATCTCGTCCGATTCACGCAGGGTGGCCGTGTGAGTGACAACGGGGGCACCGTTTGCATGTGGCTGATAGAGCAATCGCAGCTGGCTGCTTTCCGGATGAGAGCGATTGCATAGCAGGCGACTGTCATTCAACACAGTATCGGACGCAATGACTCTTCCGTCGAACGTCACAAAATCCGCTTGGTTCAGTCCATATCGAGGCAGGTGATCCGGGTACTCCACGTCAAATTGAATTGCTCCCATTTAACCAATGCCCTGTTCTCCGGTCACCACCTGAAGAAAAATGTAACGTTTCATTCTGATGTCAAAGTCAGCTCGCGAATGCGTACCGAATTCACAGGGTCGAGCCCCACGGTGGCCCGTCGAGAAACCACAATGGAGGACGATGCAACAGGCTTCGGGCAAACTTCAAACGGCCTTTCATCCCTGTCGAAAACTCACCGACCCGTTTGTCAACGTGCTCTTCGAGACTCACAATGACCTGTACAAGTTGACACCCCATTCTGCGAGCAGCCGGTCAGGACTTGAACCTGAACTTCACAGCCTTTAATGACACCGATCAAGATATTTTATGTGGTCGTTTTTCCGGTGCCGCTGGGACCGAGAAATCCAAACGCTTCTCCTTCCTGACGTCAAATGAAGGTTCCCGAACGGCTGGAAAACCGCGCCGAGGCAGGTGTAGATTAAACCCTCGACACGAATCATTGCCGACCTTCATTCGTAGTCGCCACGTGTTTGATTCATAGAAATGGGTTCTACGTGAAGTGCTTATCCAAGGCAAGAAATATTCACTGCCACAAGTACCAGCTGATCGAAACGCCAATGTGCTGCAAGACCAAGTCTCGCGGTGAGCGTGATGAGCAAACAGAACCCCTTCGCCCAAATTCGCAACCATACAAATCTTCGTTCCGGTCCGCATCAACGATGTACCTGTACCGTTCGAACCGGACGCCATAACCACCGGTTCGCCCGGCGGATTTTTTCCGGCTGCCCTGTACCTTTTCCGCATCTGCCGGGCGGCTACATCAAAGCTGCCAGAATCAAGTTGGTCGACTCGATGATGCGTTGATCACGTGGACGCAGATCCGGTTCGAAAGGCTTGCCCGTCAAGTGCTGCAAACCAATGATATAGCGAACGGCAATTTCATTACTTTGCTCTGTCGAAAACTGCATGTCTGTATTCTTGACCATGCCGCGGGCAAATTCTTTTGAGAAAGAAATCGGTTTACCATCTCGTTCCATCACCGCGCCATCATCGGTCAGTTTCCAGAAACGAGACGAATCCATCGTGTAAAGTTCATCTGCCGCAACGATTTGGTTAGAGACGTTGATGCCATGCTCTGTTTTGGTGTCGACCAAAACCATGCCTTTTTCACGCAAATATTGTGACACGATCCCGAATGCCATGATCGATGCGTTACGAATATGCTGGTACTGTCCTAAAGTGCAAACTCCATTCTCGAATAAATAGGCTGGATCGATGGTTCGGTCAACTTTGTCCTTGGTTGAAGGAGTGTCCATGAGGTAGGGGAGTTTGCCATTAGGACTCAGTGAATTGACTGCAATTTCGTGCCCGGCATATTCAAATTCGGACAGTCCCTCCTCTTTTGCTTTCAGCCAATGCTGATACAAAGAAGTAGATGTCGAACTTTCGGCCATGTACATGCGCACTACATTTTCAACCATGAGCAGATTTAGATTTTCTGCGGGAATGACCGTTGAAGATGGCAGCAATCCCTCAACCTCGAATTGTGAAGATCCCAGAGTATCTTTCACCAGATTGAGCATGTGGTCATGGTTTTGGGCTAAAACTTGATCCTTGAATGGAATGGAACCTCGGTTGACATCGTGCGTGGAAATACGGTTCCCGCGAAACATTAAACGAATCGGCACCCCGTCTTTTGTTTTTAGACTGTCACTAAAAACGGAATCCGACACTTTCCCTTCCAGCACCGTGGCGTCGGTCAGCTTGGCAATTTCATTGTCACCAATGATTTGCTTGATCGTCCTGCCTTCATTGACACGTGGCCCATAATCACTAACAAGTTCTTTGATTTCATTGTCCGTAAGCATGTGATTCTCCAAGATGATCGCAGAATGTATCTTTCCAGGGTCTTTTCCTCTCGACCGCACAGGGAAGATAAAAGTGACTCGCTGAACCGTCAACTATGGCACGATCAATGTTTTGGGATGGGCACCGAGACAAAAAAATCTGCTTTGAACCGATGGTCAATGTGGTGGGACAGGATCTCAGCGCAAAACTGCGGGAGATGAGTCTTAGTGTCTCTGCCCAGGGGGCAAATCTGACGCTGGTTCCAATGGCAATGCGTCCAAATGCAACGTTCGCTCAATAGTAGGCGGTTGACAGCTGACGTCGAAATGTCGCCGCTAACTCTGATTTTGGCCCCATCATTGCCAACACTGCAACCATGGCATCTTTGGCCTGATTCCGTTGTTCACCGAAATCGTTGCGAATCACTTCCAGCAACAACTCACACGATTCTTCAAAATTTTTGTCGACACCAAGCGCCTCTGCGAGTCGGATCTGCAATTCGCGATTCTCCGGATCTGCAGCCAGTTCAGCACGGGCTCGTGTTGTTCCACCGGAATCCTCAACCTGACTCCTGAGTGACAGCTGGTCCTTCAGTGCTTCCGCATCGGGTTCAAGAAATCCACGAGATTCAAGTTTTTCAATAATTTCGGCAGATTCCTGAATGCGATCCTGTGCCAGCAGAACCCTGGCCAAAGCAATGGCAAATTCAGACTTGTCGGTGTCCAGTTCCATGGCCTTACGGAACTCCGACTCAGCGTCGTCCATTCGACCTTCGCTTTCGGCAGCCAGTCCGGTATTCCATGCCTCAACCGCCGGCGAGGGCAGGAACCCGTCCAGCCAGTTGCGAACAGCCGTTTCATCATGAGCACCTGGCAACTGAGTTGCCGGCTGACCATCGATAAACGCAATTACGAGCGGAATCGACTGCACTCCAATGGCTCCGGCGATTTCCGGACACTCGTCCACATTGATTTTTACCAGTCGGAACCGACCAGCGTACTCATTTGCCAGCTTCTCCAGAACAGGCATCAACTGACGACATGGTGCGCACCAATCAGCCCAAAAATCGGCAACGACAGGAAGTTGCATTGACGCTTCGACGACGTCCGTCCGAAACGTTTCACTGGTCGCTGAACTAATATTAGCGTTTTCAGAATCCGACATTCGACTGCTCTTCTTATGTTTTAACGACTCGGCAGAAAACTGTGATGTTGGCAGATTTTCCACAGGATGTCGAAATATCTCCGCCCGAGGTGACTTGATCTATTCCCACTCAATTGTCGCAGGTGGCTTCGAGCTTACATCGTAAACAACTCGATTGATTCCGCGCACCGAGTTAATAATGCGGGTTGAGACTCGCTGCAGTACATCGTGCGGAAAATCAAACCAGTCAGCCGTCATGAAGTCATCGGTCTGCACAGCTCTGACCGCTGCAACATTCTCGTAAGTACGGTCGTCTCCCATCACTCCCACCGACTGAACCGGCAGCAACACAACAAACGCCTGCTGAATTTCCCGGTAGAGATTTGCTGCATGCAGCTCCTCTATCAGAATCGTGTCAGCCTCGCGCACGATCTCCAGTCGTTCTTCCGTAATTTCACCCAGGCAGCGAACAGCCAGACCAGGGCCGGGGAAGGGATGACGCCATACAAGTTTCTCCGGCAGACCCAGTTCCTGCCCCATGCGCCGAACTTCATCCTTGAACATGTCTCGAAGCGGTTCGATCAGTTCAAAACCCAGTTCGTCCGGCAACCCGCCAACATTATGGTGAGCCTTGATCGTCGCTGCCGGCCCATCCGGATTCGCACCGCTTTCAATTACGTCCGGATAGAGAGTTCCCTGAGCAAGATACCTGGCATTTGGAATCGACTTTGCTGCATCCCGAAAACACTCAATAAACACTCGCCCGATGATCTTTCGTTTCGTTTGAGGATCAGTCACACCCGCAAGTTCAGTCAGAAAACGTTCCCGGGCGTCCACCACATGCAGGTCGGTGCTGAAGTGACTGGTGAATTCACTGACAACCTGGTCTCGTTCCCCCTTCCGCAACAGTCCATTGTCGACAAAAATACAGGACAATCGGGTACCAATCGACTGAGCAATCAGCGCCGCTGTGACCGACGAATCCACACCACCGGACAACCCACAGATCACCCTGTCCTCACCGACACGCTCACGAATGATCTTCGATTGCTGTTCAATGAGCGAACTGATGTGCCAGGAACCCTGACAGCCACAAATCTCAACAACAAAATTTTCGAGCAGCTGTCCTCCAAAATCGGTATGAGTCACTTCCGGATGAAACTGCAGACCATAGACGGGTCGGCTGATGTGTCGGACAGCTGCATTTGGACACGTTTCGGTACTGGCGATTGTTTCAAAGTCTTCAGACAACTCTCCAACCTGATCCCCATGACTCATCCACGCGGTAAACGTCTCCGGGATGTTGTTCAATAATGGATTGCCGGACTCGACCCGGCAGGGAGCACGCCCGAATTCTCGTGAGTCAGCTGCAAGAATTTTTCCACCCAACAACTGACAGCTGATCTGCATCCCATAACAGATCCCCAGAATCGGCAGGCCAAGCTCGAAGATACCCGGATCGATCCCAGGAGCATCATTGTCGTAGACGCTGGAAGGCCCCCCCGACAGGATCAATCCTTTAGGCTGCAACTCCTGAATTCGGTCGGCAGTCAGGTCATGGCGGACGATTTGACAAAAAACATTCCGGTCACGGACACGGCGCGCGATCAGCTGAGTCGTCTGTCCTCCAAAATCGAGCACCAGGATGACGTCCGCCTGGTGATGTGCAGGACTGCTCGGCAGGGAAGCATCACTGGCTGAAGCAGAATCCAACATCCGTCTTCTCATCGATATCACGACCGAATGGCAGCCGCAGAACGCGGGAAAACGTTGCAGCTTAGCAGACGTCACGGTTTTCACAATCGCCTGGAGGCGGTTCGATTGAACCCCCTGCATTCCGCCTGTTGAGTCCTGCGTGAGTACTGGACAACGAACCGGCACTTCTCATGTGCGGTGGTGGATAGAGGACAGGCTCCGATCGCAGTTGTTCGCCGGCGAGATACTGACGACAGCAAACTCATCAGTGCCTGCCCCATGTTCTCCGGACAAGTTGGTTCACTGCCCAATTAATACGCGCTGACGATCTGTGAAACCGCATGGATTGCCTGATCGATTTCGTCGTCTGTCGTAAACAAACCAGGACTCAGTCGAATCGTACCGCCGGAAGACTCGGTGCCCAGAGTACGATGAGCCAGCGGTGCGCAGTGCAGGCCTGCTCGACACTGAATTCCAAATGACTGACTCAGGATGACCGCGACCTCGTGTGGATCGATGCCCTCGACGAAGAATGACACCACACCCACATTTTGATCGACCGAACCCTCACAACAGACGGTAACCCGGGGAACCTCACTGAGTCGTCGAATGAGCTCCGGAATCTGACGGTGGCGCCGCTCCAGCAGATTACGGAATTCATCGGTGTTGCGCCAAGTCAGCGCTTCAGCGAGTCCGGCAATCCCTGGCATGTTAAGGTTCCCGCTTTCCAGCAATTCGGGCATCAGCGCCGGCTGTTGTACCGAACTGCTGTCGGTTCCGGTCCCTCCACAACGAAAGGAAATCATGCGATCGTGCAGAGACGGCCTGACATAAACGAAACCAGTGCCCAGTGGGCCACCCAACGCCTTGTGACCAGGAGCCGCCAGAAGATCAACTTCGAGTGTCTCGACATTGAGCGGCACGTGGCCGACCGCCTGCGATCCGTCGACCAGAACAGTCGCAGCAGCAGACTTTGCCACCCGAATCATCTGCGAAAGCGGCTGCACAATGCCGGTGACATTGGACGCCATGTTAAGAACAACCAGCGATGGTGACTGCGTTCGGCAGATTTGTTCAAATTGATTGCTGTCGATGACTCCTGAGGCGGAATCAAATGGCACGTAGTCAACAGTAATCGACAGCCGGTCGGCAAGCTGCTCCAGTGGACGGACCACAGAATTGTGCTCCAGCGTTGTGGTCAGCACGTGGTCTCCACTGCGCAACATTCCTCTGAGTAACAGGTTCAATCCATCCGTCGCATTGAATGTAAACGCGACGGAACGGGGATCCTGGGCGCCAATCAATTGCGCCAATTGATGGCGACAGCGATCCGCCACCGAATCCGCACTTTCAGATCCGTGCGTACCACGTGCAAACGCCGCCCCGGTTCGCCGCTGGTACGTATCAACGGCTTCATAGACAGTTTCCGGTTTGGGAAAGCTCGTCGTCGCATTGTCCAGGTATATTGTGGCAGAGTTCACGCAGGTTCACGCAACGACTGTGCCAACTCCTGCAACAGCGTGTCGTCCACGACGGTTCCTTTCGGCAGTTGCTTGATTAACTCAACAACTTCCATCACTTCACTCTCATCAAATGACATTCCAATGGATTCGAGCCGGTGCGCCACAGCTCGTCGACCACTGTGACGCCCCAGGACCAGTTGAATTCCGTCTGCGCCAACAACTTCCGGGCGAAATGGCAGATAAGTATCAGGGTGCTTCAATAAACCATCCTGATGGATTCCAGCTTCGGTCGCAAAGACATTGGAACCACCGACTGGTTTCATACGAGGAATCATAACGCTGGTGAGTTCGGCAACCAGCTTACACAGCGGAGCCAGCCTGGTTGTGTCCAGACGGGACGTACGATTGTACTGATCCGAATTCATGGCGAGGGCCATCGCAACCTCTTCCAGTGATGCATTGCCGGCACGTTCTCCAATCCCGTTGACGGTGCACTGCACAACATTGGCTCCTTCTTTAACGCAGGCCAGGGTATTGGCAACAGCCAGACCCAGGTCGTTGTGGAAATGGACCGCAAGCAGAGCACGATCAAGGTTATGAACTTTGTCCTGAATTGCCTTGACGAAATCGGCCGCCTTTTCCGGCGTCAGTACGCCGACGGTGTCCGGAAAACCGATTGTTGTTGCCCCACTGTCGATTGCTTCCACATAGCATTTGCACAGGTAATCAAGTTCAGTACGACTGGCGTCTTCCGGACTGAATGCAATGATTCGAAAACGATCAGCGGCGTAACTGATGGAATCAGTAATGATTTTAAGAACCTGAGCCTGATCCTTTTCAAGTTTGTGCTTCCTGTGCAGCGGGCTTGTACCACAGAACAGACTCACGCCGCGCTTATGATCCGGGTTTCCATCCAGAGCCCGATCTGCCGCGTCGACATCTGAATTCACTGTACGGCACAGTGCAGTAAGAACCGGCTTCCTGATGACTCCGATCATTTTACGTATGGCTTCGACATCCTGTTCACTGGACGCCGGAAAGCCGGCATCCAGGGAATGCACTCCTGCTGCCTCAAGCGCTTTGGCAATTTCAATTTTGTCATCAGGTTCCAGAGTCGCACCGGGCATCTGTTCCCCGTCACGCAGCGTCGTATCGCTGAACAGCACCATACCGGAACGTTTGTGATGAGTGATCACAGCATGTCGCACGGTGTGCGTGACTCGATCATGGATTTGCTGAAGCAGTCCTTTGGATGCCATTGACTCGTCCGACGCTTGAAGTTTTCAATCGTGCCATAAAATCCGGAAGCAGTCTCAACGTCGTGGTTGGCTGGATTCGGGTACGCTCACGATGAACCGACCTGTGAGCAATCCCTGTCCAAAGATTCATCTGCTCGCACTGCGAATATCTGGAACCGGATCTCTTCCCTCCTTCAGTCAATCGTCTGAATGAAGAAAGTCTGCCAGTCACACACGTTAATCCCCCGACGTCCCGCAGAGCAACTGGATCCAGGTCGGGATTGACGCCGGGCCCGGAATTGCAGGAGACTCAGCTGCATATTCCTTCCAGCATTCCTCTCAAACCGGAGTCATGACACAAATCACCCTGATCGGCGACACCGCAAATGCGGAATTCTCTCCCTTGATGCGATGGTTTCGCGCAGAGTTTCCGTCTGTCGCAAACAAAACGTTTTTCGATATTCCATCGTGGGAACAACAGCAGGGAATGCAGGGTCGTGATCAGATGACAATCGTGTTACAGGCCCGATCCGATCAGTTTGCTCCGAACGATGTGGACCGCCTCATCGGTGGAACCCTGTTTACCACATTGCTGTGCTGTTTTGGATCCTGGTGCGAGGGAGATGGTCGTAACCGTCATATCTGGCCACACAGCACTCGTGTCCCCTTACGACACGCAAGACAGCTGATTGCAGCTGAAGTTCGCCGAATCACTTCCGGCCATGCCGTTTTGCCTCTGACCGCTGCCCGCGACGAAGTCTTTCTGCATCGTCACTCGGCTCCTGCTGATCGCCGGACAAATCGAAAAGGCAGGGTGCTGGTCATCAGTGCAGACCGGATTTATCGATCGGTATTCGCGGATGCCATGCAGTCATCCGGTTGGGACGTCACCGCGACAGGTCTGCATCCTGTCCGTCTGCAACATCTCCTCCCCCCACAGCTGCTGGTCCATGATCTGGACCCTCAATGCGAAACGGTGAACGCTTCCTTGTCTGCCTCTCGTGTCCGATTTCCGAATGCAGACTTCTATGGCGTTGCCCACATGCCACAGCAACTTGAAATCATTCCGAATGAAGATATTCGGATTGTTCCAAAACTCGACCCGGTGCTGGCGGTCGAGCAGATCGAAGAACAGAACGGATTCACAAGTTCGATTTGATCTGAATTATTGGAATCGAAAATGAGCTGTCGTCCATGGAGAGCGAAATAAAAAAGCCGTTCGGCCAGGCCAGACCGAACGGCGATGCTCATGCAGTGTCAGAGGTACGGGTGCTTAGAAGTCCGTTCCACTGAGAGGAGTTTCCTCGCCAATCGCACTTCTGATCCGCGTTCCATCAGGTGTCATGAGTCTCAGGTAAACTCCCTGATCGACGTTTTCATTGAGGTTACTCACCGAACCGTCACAGTACCCGACAATAACAATCCCTGGATGCGACGAATTCAAAGAGGGAGCTTTGCCTTCGACACCAATGTTTTTCGACTGATTCGGAAATGGAGAATAGGTCGTAATGGCTCCCGCATCGTAGCCGATCCCGGAAGCACCGTCTTGTCCTATCAGCGAAGGCGTAGTGCGGAGCGTTACGGGAGCGATGAATGTACAGCTCTTATGTTGCGGTGATGCCCAACCGTCGGCTTCAGCACGACCTCCAGATGTTGTATCTGTTCCGGCAAACACATTTTCGCCAATCATCAGGGTGTTACTGCCCCCATCATAAATTTGACCAAGTCTTGCGCTCTTGTTACCTATCTTAGAATTTGCTCCATATGCGGCATACTCGGCCCAGAACACACCGGTCGCCCTGGTGATGTCCTGGTCGAACTGCGATGGGTCTGCAGCAGCGGCGGCATCCCATTCGAGATCCTCAAGATTAAAATTGTGATCGACGACTCCGGGATCAGCACCGACGCCGTCGCCAAATCCGGCATTCACGACATAACTCAGTCCACCGTCCTGATTAAATGCTGATTGATCGTCAGGACAGGTCAGTACAGGAAGATTGACCACTGCCTCTTCAAGGTTATTTTGATTGCCGGCAGTGCCGGAATCTGAATCTAAGACGTTCAGATCCCAATCCATTCTCCATCGATCGTAGATGTTTTGTGCATCCATGTACGGCAATATCTCGACGACCCAGCTGCGCTGGTGAACCAAAGATCCTGGAGTCGCTGGATTGTCAATAAAATATCCATACGCAGGCAATTGGTTGTTGTGCGCTGTTGCCCAGTTCGTCAGTGCAAGGGCAATATTCTTCTGATTGTTCAGACATTGCGTTCGCCGAGCTGCTTCACGGGCGTTCTGAATTGCCGGCAGCAGCAATGACATCAGTGTCGCAATGATTGAAATCACGACCAACAGTTCGATGAGCGTGAATCCGCGACGTGATCGACGCGAACGTGTAAGATGGCGTGCCTGCATAAGCTTTCTCCGGGAATGATGTCGTTGGAATTCTCCAGCCACAACTGACTGGCCGGGCCTGTTTCACCACACTCACTAACGCAAATTTCGTAGCAATTCAGCCAAAAACACGGAAAGATTTAGGACTGACTGCAGAAATTCGTCTTAAACCACTGCAAATAAACGACTTGCAGCATAAAAGTTAACGCAACTACTTTCAAGACGGGTCTGTGCCTGGTGTTGTCACTCGCGCATCCCTGTTGCAAACCAGAACGATTGGTGAACCTGTACGCTGAAATCGTCGTATTCCGCTGCAAACATCAGTTAAATGCCGGAGCGCTCCGTCATCGATGCCGCCGATTCAGGTTGCTTTACCAATCAAAGCGCTCTGATCGCCATTAACCCGAATTATCCTTTGTTGGCTGAGAACACTCGGGACTGGCTCCGGTCGATGAAACAAGCGGAACGGTTGCAATATCCGTTGACCTGGTGACTGGCCCTGTTTCCGGAATCCAAACGGTTGGCCGAAAAAATGCAGGCAGGCACATTGCCAGGGCAGGGGAATCTGGTTTCGGCTTTGCCCTGCGGCGCTGAACCAGTCCCCGTTTGCCTCACTTCATCAAGTAGCGGATTGAGTGATGCCCCTCAATTTGCACAATCCGCTCGATCCGCGCGATCTTTAAAAACGTAACCACACGGTCCTTCACACTCACTCCGGTGCCCGCCGTCGACGCGATTCACGTTTCTCCGCAAGATATTGCTCTCGTCTGGACGCGCATTCTTCTTCGGAAACCGAAATTTCAGGAGTCGCGTCTCTCTGAGAGGCTTCGAAATGTTGACGTAGAAAGGGCACACACCAGCCACAGCCTGTCCCCGCACCACCACACTCACTTAGCTGGCTCACCACACCGGGTTGATGAATGCGTACGTAGTTCATCACCTTGCGGTGTGTCACGTGGAAACAAAAACACATCAAATCGTCAGGCTGTATGGACACGGCTGACAAGCCTCACAGATCAGGTCCAGTCGATTGAAACGCATGGGAACGCAGCTGTTCAAACCCCGTGACAGCAGCCCAACCAAATACCACCAGACAGCTTGCCACGAATTGAGGGAGATCACTGGCCTCAAATCCAAGGGTCAGTCTATCACACGGAGCCGAGAAATGAGCTCATAATATTCGTCTCACAATGCTGGCAGGAGCATCCGCAATGTGAGAATATCCTGAGGACAGGCTTTCACGAGCCAGGCAGTCCGTCTTTGTCAGGGGAGTTTGTTCACGTGAGGTGTATTCTTTGTGCCGTGATTCTGGTGTGCGGTGGACATCTGCTGGCTGATACCAAACCCCTCGAAAAACCTGTGGCGACCGCCGATTCAACACGAATGCCGGACGCTGCCGTGGGCATGCTCGATACTCCCGATGATCTCGAGGCTACACTGGTTGCAGCGGAACCAACTCTCCTGAGCCCTTCCACGATTGACGTCGATTCCGCGGGACGCATCTGGGTGGCTGAAGTCGTCAACTACCGACGTCATGCAAACAAAGATCGCAAAGATCGCGAAGCCGGTGACCGAATCCTGGTTCTTCAGGACACAAATGGTGACGGTGTTGTGGATTCGAGTCATACCTACTACCAGGGACGCGACATCGACTCTGCCCACGGCATTTGTGTGCTGGGTAATCGCGTCATTGTGTCCGCACTCGACAGCGTCATTAATTTCTACGATGACGATGGTGATCTGGTGGCAGACCGCAAAGAAGTCATGTTTACAGGGATTCAGGGAGTCCAGCACGATCACGGAATTCACAGTTTCACAAGCGGTCCGGATGGACGCCTGTACTTCAATTTCGGTAACGAAGCTAAAGAACTTCACAGACCGGACGGTACGATCGTTACAGATATCGCCGGAAAACCGGTCCGAGCCGATCGAACCCCCTACCAACAGGGCATGGCGTTTCGCTGTGATCCGGACGGCAGCAACGTCGAAACACTGGGATGGAATTTCCGTAACAATTGGGAACTGACGATCGATAGTTTCGGCACGATCTGGCAGTCAGACAA
>JAKVAY010000109.1 GCA_022447185.1 Fuerstiella sp.
GGCGTGAGGATCCGCTGCCGCCCCGAGTCCGGGCAGCGTTTCAAAACGCGGGAGTAAACCCCTGGCCCTGAAGCCGCGCCGAGGCGGGGGTGCCTCAGATCTTTCGTGAATCGTAAGCCCAGTGGAGCAGGGCCTGCCGCTGTTTTCGACGACAGTCGAGATTTCGATGACGGCAGTTGTTTCTAATTTGGGCGATATGGCGACACATGGCGCGCCACCTTTTAATTTGACGGGGATCGTCGGAGCATCGCCGCCCCATAAAATATCGACAATACCACTGGAACCACCCGCGGGGATCGTCGTCGTGGATCCATCCTTTCCTCCGCCACTCCGAAAGCGGTTGCGATGCATTGATGCCGAAAAAGTTCAGCTCTGCATCATGGCGACTGGAACACAATTGAGCATTTTCGAACCAATCCGATGGGAACTCACTGGTGCAGTCGGTCATATACCTGCCGCCAAACACACCAAGTTCCAGCATCTCTGGGGGTGTCAGCTCCGGTCGAAAATCGGGATGAAAGTTTTCACCGAGCGGTTCCGTGAGAACATAACAGTAACCGGTCTGCATCAGATCATTGACCTGGATTTGCCTTTTTTGCATGCGTTCGGCTCATGCCGTCTAACGACCCCGTGCACCAGATCCCACCGAACAACATCGATTTCAGAACCTGCGTGGACCGTGGCTCCGACGGAACGGGTTGCCAGGCACAGTTGAGATCGATCACTACCGGTGACCTGAGTCTCATATGCAGCCGGTGAGTGTTGTACACCGGAAGTATGTATCACAAATTACCGGAGGCGGGACTCGAACCCGCACGGGAAATTAATCCCACGGGATTTTGAATCCCGCGTGTCTGCCAATTCCACCACTCCGGCATGTGGCCTATATGATTGTCACACAATCACTGATTGGAATATACCGCGATCAGGATCGTCTGACACAGAAACTCAGTCACAGGTGCACAGGTGTCGTGACGAGCGCCACTGTTAGTGTAGCTGCATCCACCAACTGTTTGAACCCACCGAGGCTGCGGGGCAGGGGATCATGTGTGCCATCAGCGGGCGCAAAGGGAGATCAGCGAGCTCTGATCGTGGAAGTTATTGAGTTCTCCCGAAACGAGGTCACCGAAGACGAAAAGTGGACACGCAATAACCGCCAAATCAACCACGTTCAGCCTTTGATCAAGTACTTTGAATTTCGCTTCGAAAAGGAAAAGGGCACTGACGAGGAAATCTTCACATTCAGTAATGACACAGAACCAGCAATGTCCGTAGCTCAAACTGAGCACTGATACCGATCCGTTCGTAGAGACATGATGCACGGCAAAAAAGCCATCCGGTCCATTCCCGGTGCTGTTTCCGAGAGTGGCACGTTGAGCAGACTTGTTCACTGTCGGTTCGACAACCACGCCGACCGCTGCAATTCACAAGGCACTAATTCGAGTTTCGCCATTCATGGTTGTATCCGAGCCCACGACCCGAACGTCCGCCGGGCCATTGCGGTATTGGCCACAGTCCGGATTGTTCATCCGGGCGTTCAGCTCCATAGTAAATCAGATGATCGGCCGATGACCAGTCGCTTTCTGCGTCCAGCTGCAGTTCATTGATGCCACTCATCGATTTAACAAGGTAGACGGCACGCAGCATCACTGCCATCCCCAAGAATCCCGTGAGGCCAAACAGAAACAGTACCATCCCAAAATCGAATACGGGTTTGGCATTTGGCCAAATCGTTCGCCATGCCAGCAGCAGCAGCAGTGCCGCCAGACTCAGCCAGGGCCCAAATGGAAAATGAACCGGCCCGTGTGAATCTCGGCGCAACCATGACATCACAAGTCCGGGAATCACACCAAGGACGATGGCCATCATGAATACAACCAGCACAGGCTGCCAGCCGGTGACGCTGCCAATGAGCGCCATCAGGACCACATCACCATCTCCCATTGCTTCCTGTTTAAGTGTCCAGAATCCGACCGCTCGAACGAGCCAGGTGATTCCGGCTCCTGCCAGCAATCCGGCCAGACTGACCAGCAGTCCGTGCCAGTGGGGATGTACGGTCGCAAAGCTGACGGCGTCCCATTCGAAAAGGATCCATCGCAGTGACTCGGGAAGGACCCGGCGTATTGCATTGGCGGTACTCATGTCCTGGAACCAGAGTGGAACGATCCAGACTTGTCCGGCGGCAAACGAAAACAGCACTGCAACAATCATGGGCGGAACCGTACAACCGTCCGGGATGATGCACAGTTCAAAGTCAATGACTGTGGCCACGATCAGCCCGCACAGCATCACAGCGTGAACCAGGTAACGCAGATGCAGCCAAATGACGGGAGACCACAGATCCCAGACGGCTTCCGGCCCTGGCGGTCCCTCCCTGGTCCACAGGCCACTGTTCTCCACAATCAGATCCGAGCAGTCCGGGATCTCCACCCAGTAAAGCCCTGCAAGCAGCAACCCAGTGAGCAATTCCACGAGTGGCCGACGTGAATCCATTTTTCGGCGACATTTTCGACAGCGGCCGGCCAGCAGCCAGGAAATCAGCGGGAGATGCTGCAGGCCCGCTTCTTTTGATCCACACGATCGGCAATCACCTTCGTGATACAGCGACCGAAGCTGGCCCCTGAGCGTGTCATGTTTTGGAAATCGGAGCACACCGCGATACAACCAGCGTCCGATCACGCAACCCGCAGTGAACACCATCAACAGCACGATCAAATAGGCATCACTCATGAACAACGTCCCTGTGCCGACAATTGACACCGGATTTCTGTGGCGACCTGATTCGGACTCAGCCCGTCCGTATTGACCCTGATCGTACTGACGTCTGCGTAGTGGGGGAGTCGCTCCGTCAGTACGTTTTCGATTTCTTCGGCCGCGGACTGCCCGGTGAGACTGGGACGCCGATTCGCAGTCGACTTGTCCTGCTGAATGCGACTTGCGAGCTGCTGAACACTGGCCTGAAGCCAGACGACCGGTCCCGAATCCTTCATTCTTTGACGATTTTCAGGATCGAGGATCGCTCCACCCCCGGCTGCGATGATCAGGGAATCCTGGCCCGTCAGGTCACGAATGACGTCCTGCTCGATTCGGCGAAACTCGGGTTCGCCGTCCTGCGCAAATATTTCACTAATCGAACGCCCGGCGCGGGCTTCAATGACATCGTCGCTGTCAATCCAGGTCAGGTCGAGCATACCGGCCAGCAGTCCGGCAACCACTGATTTTCCGGAACCTCGATATCCGATCAGAGTGATGACCATGACACGTCCATTCCGTCAGAGACGCCCAATGGTCATGGCTCGCCTCATGGTTTCTTCCATGTATTCTCGCGGAGCAGCCTGTCCGGTAAAGATCTCAAACTGCCGCGCCGCCTGGCGGACGAACATTTCGACGCCACTGGCTGTCACACATCCGCGGTCACGAGCCTGTTTCAAAAGCATTGTGTTTTCCGGATTGTAGACAATGTCGAACACAAATGTTGATTCCCGTATCCAGTGATCTAAAAACGGAGTTTCGTCCACCACAGGATACATCCCGACCGAAGTGCCGTTGATCAGAATGTCGTGTTCTTCGGTGCCTCGATTTTCCCACTGAAGGAACATGCATTCCATTTCCTCTGCCAACTGCTGTCCCCGTTCCCGACTGCGGTTCGAAATCGTAACTCGAGCACCATGGCGAAGCATGGCCTGCACGGCAGCTCGGGCAACGCCACCCGCACCAAGTACGAGCACGCGTTTATCCGCGATACCAGGTGCCCTGTTTGGCAGTTTCTTCAGTCCATCAATCACGGTTTGTTCGATGGCATCACAGTCGGTATTTGTGGCCCGCCATTCTGCCCCGTGCTTAAACAGGGTATTGGCCGCACCAATTTCGTCCGCGTCCGCGTCTGGAACATCGGCCACCTGGATGGCCTCCTGTTTGTGGGGAACCGTTATACTGAAACCACTAAAGTTCAACGGCTTCAGATCGTTAAGCGTGGTTTCCAGAGCTCCTTCGGGAATACGCAGCGGCAGGTAGACTCCGTCGAATCCCACCTTGCGGAATGCCGCATTGTGCAGCAGGGGACTCATACTTTGAGCGATCGGGTCTCCCGCGACTGCAAACATCCGTGTGCTATCGGTGATGTTGTTAAACCGATACATGTTACGAACTTCAGCGAATGTCAGCTGACCGGGAGCCATTTCACGACTGCGACTGAAGCCGGCGTATGTAAACGGTGACCCGTATTTTCCGCAAAGCAGTCGGCTGGGGATGCCAAATTCACCCATGCAGAATCCCACGGTGGGAACGGTAGCGGACTGTACAAGCTGCATAAGGCGGACGTTGTCTTCCTGAGAATTTGCCATGGTGACGATTTTGATCACATCCGGATCACACTTCGTCATATCAGAGTAAATCTGGTGCAGGTTCGGCGGTGTTTCTTCAAAATCATGGAAGCTGACAATGCGCTGCGTATCACCGTAACGTTCGACGGTCTCGGCGATGTCAATTTCCAGATCGACATAGTCCGCACCTCCCGCAATGGCTTCACGAAGTATCGACAGCCGTTGTTCTTCAGTTCCCGTCCATTGCCCACGATCCTGCTGACGGCGGCAGGTGATCACAACAGGAGTGGGACGATCCCTGAGCAGCTTGCCAACGTCAGGACGTGTACGCATCCAGTCGAGACGGAGTTCGACAAGTTCGGCCTTCTGTTCGGCCAGCTCTTGGTGCTGAGCCCTCATTGAGGAATGGCGAGTTCGTCCTACACTTACGCAAATCATATTTTGTAACTGTCGTAGTTCCCCGGCGACCGGTCATCGGGGTAGTTTTCGTGGTTTGGGATCGCAATCAAACTGGACATGGCGTTTCATTGCAATGCCCGTTGGTCATTTCCTTTTGGTGACGTCCGGGATTTTCTAATTCCCGTGCGATAGAAACGACTGACGCTGCTACAACGTATCTATCAACCCACGGACAACACTAACTCAGGCTCCATAATACAATTCTGTGTCTCCGGACTCGCTATGAATGTTATCGACATCCTTCTCAGGCACCGAACACCGGCATAGAAACACGTCTGCAACACACCGTTCATCCGAGGCGACCAAACTGACGGTCCAGCATTTTCTGCGGCAGTTTCATCGACGTCGGGCGACCATGCGGACAATGATGCGAATCGGCGACCTGATGTCTTTGATTGAGTAGTTCGTACATTTCTTCCTGAGTCAGCCGCTTGCCGGCCTTGATGGCCGCTCGACAGGCCATTGTGTGCAGCATGCGATCCAGCAGATCGCGACGAGACGTCCTGCCATCTGAATTCTCCAGCTGCTCCGCAAAATCTTTGAGAATCCGCACGAAATTCCCTCGAGGAATCAGTACTGGATGTGACTCGAGCAGCACAGTCGTACCACCGAATTCCTGAACCTCAAATCCGATGTCTCTGAGTAAATCTTCATATTCACACAGGACGGAGGCTTCTACGGCGGTGCATTCAACGGTTTCCGGAATCAATAGTTTTTGACGTTCGACGGAGCCTTCGAGAACCCGTATTCGCAGATGTTCATACAGAATCCGCTCGTGGAGAGCGTGCTGGTCGATGATTTCGATGCCATCGTCTGTAGCAACCACCAGATAACAGTCATGTACCTGGATCGCCCGAAACTCGTCCAGCGGAACCAAATGCTCTGCAGCCGCTGAAGTATCTGCCAGTGGTGCGTGTGGAGCATTCGGAATACCGACCGCTCCGGGGTCGGACTCTGTACCATCTGGATGAGATACCGCAGCGGAACGGTCTCCCTTGCCTGTACCGGAAACTTGATCTTCCGGGAACGGTCGAAATTCTTCGATCACTCGCTCCGGAAGTGACGTGGGTGATCTCTGAGAAGGCCGTGTCGCACTGTCAGCCCATACGTTGAGTTCCTTTTGCACGGCTGTTCCGGCATGGGCCAATTCCGAAGTCCCGCCTGCTGCCTTTGCCGGAATTCGAATATCAACATCGAAATCCAGCTTCAGAAACCGGTCTCGAATTGTTCGAAGCAGCTGGCGATACAATGCCTGGCCATCCTGGAAACGCACTTCGGTTTTGGTGGGATGCACATTTACGTCAACCAGATGTGGGGGCACTTCCAGGAACAGGAAGCTCACCGGGTTCCGACCCACCATCAGCAAACCACGGTACGCTTCTCCCAGCGCATGCTGCAGGCTGCGATCCTGAATCCAGCGACCGTTGAGAAACAGAAACTGATTCTTTCGAGTCGACTTGCTGAGTGACGGATCACCGACGAATCCCCAAAGGCGAGTCGTCTGACCGTCACCGTCAGTTGTTTTGGATTCAACCGCTATGAGTTTGTCGGCGATGTCGCTGCCGAAGAACCGGCGAATACGGTCTTCCTGACTGGCACTCCCTGGCAGTTCGTAGACCAGGCGGTTGTTGTGTCGCAGTACCATGTGCAGTCGCGGATTTGCCAGTGCGATCCTGGAAAACTGTTCACTGATACGTCCGAATTCGGTCGATGGTTTGCGAAGAAACCGCCGGCGCGCCGGCGTATTGTAGAACAAATTGTGGACTTCAATACGTGTGCCCTCCTGACACCCACATTCGTGCAGAGTTGTGGTGTCGCCGCCCTCAGTACGCAACTCACTTCCCGTTGGCGAACCTGATCGTCGCGTACGAATGTGAAAACGACTGACCGATGCAATTGAAGCCAGTGCTTCACCTCGAAATCCCAGAGTGGCCACCTGATCCAGATCTGAATCGCTGGAAATCTTGCTCGTGGCATGGCTGGTGACAGCCAGCTCCAGGTCATCCGGGTGCATTCCTTCGCCATTGTCAGTGATACGGATGAGTTCCAGGCCACCGGCCGAGATATCCACTTCGATGCGAGTTGCCAATGCATCGACACTGTTCTCGAGCAGTTCCTTCACGACACTGGCCGGGCGTTCAATCACTTCACCGGCAGCAATACGATTAACGACGTGAGGATTCAGTTGCCGGATGCGTCTGGACATGAATGTATCCTAACCGATGGAATGCGAACCGTCGATTCGGGAACACCCTTCCACAAACGGACCAGCCGACACGTGTGAGGATCATCCTCAAGTGGTCCGAACTGTGCATTCGGCCGGTCCTGCCACTGTGCCGGCCGAAATGTCGGTCCCTGCATTGCGAAGTTTCTTCCGTCGCTGATTGTCCTGCTGATTCCTGTGATGACCGTGATACCCTCCCGCACAGCCTTTAGAGACAATGTTGAGGGTGCAGGCACCGATACCAGGCTGCCGAACATCGAATTGGTGATTGGAGATTCCGCCAACCTGACTACAATCTGCGTTACAACAGCCTTGCTTTACCTCCAGTGAATCGCTCCGCATGCCCGATGCTGATGATCAACCTGCTGCGGGCAGCAGACGTCTCAGAGGATTCAGTGTCGTTAGCGGCCTGACTCTCGTGAGTCGAGTTCTGGGCCTGGGTCGTGACATGCTCATGGCCGGGCTGTTCGGCACGGGCTGGGTGCTGGACACTTTTACTCTTGCATTTCGAATTCCGGGATCGTTTCGTCGCCTGTTCGGCGAAGGAGCCATGACGGCTGCGTTCCTTCCGCAATTCGTCGATGCAGATCAGCACGGTGGTCGCGCGGCGGCATCCGACTTGTTTTCCGCGGTGGCCTGGCAATTGACGCTGTGGCTGGGTCTGCTGGTCGCCATAGTTGAGCTTGGACTGTTTGGGGCATTGGTCCTCTGGGATCTGCCGGACCGCGGTCTGTTACTCGTGCAGCTCACAATGATGCTGTTGCCTTACTCAGTCTTAATCTGCGTTGCTGCGCTGCATTGCGCCGCGCTGAACGGAGTTCAGCATTTTCTTGTACCCGCCATGCTGCCTGTGGCGTTAAATATTTTGTGGCTCGGCGGAGGACTGCTGGCCATGCTGACGATGGCCACCGATGCCGATCGAGTGAGGATGATTGCTGTGAGTGTCGTTTTCGGAGGCACACTTCAGCTGGGACTTGCTGTCCTCAAAACACGACAGTTTGCAATTCGCATGACTCTGGATGTCATTTCCGGAGAACTGCGCCAGCGCGTCGGTCGTTTGTTTCGACAGATGGGGCCTGTGATGTTCGGACTGTCGATCGCACAGATGAATGGTCTGATCGACAGTCTGCTGGCATGGCTGCTGGCTCAGCCTCCTGGGGTTTTACTGAATTGGCTGGAGCCGTTCAGGCTGGCAGAAGGGACCGCAGCAGCACTGTATCTGGGTCAGCGTATGTTTCAGTTTCCACTCGGGGTATTTGGAATTGCTCTCGGAACGGTTTTATTTCCCCGCTTCGCGCGCCACATTGCATCCAGCAAGACTGAAGAACTTGGACGTGACATTCTTCACGGATTGCAACTGGTGCTGCTGGCAGGGATTCCTGCCAGCGTCGGTTTATGGCTGATGGCCGAACCCCTCACTGATTTGTTGTTTCGACGAGGTGCATTCGGTGCGGAGGACGCGCAACTCACGGCCCGGATGATTGGTGCTTATAGTTTAGGTGTGTGGGTGTCCTGCGGTCTGCTGATTGTGAATCGAATATTCTTTGCCGCCGGGGATCAACTCAGCCCGGCTCGACAGGGGCTCATTTGCGTTGGGCTCAATGTGACCCTTAACGTCTCACTTCTGCCCATACTGGCCGAAACGGCGTTGCCGGTTGCCAGCGTTCTGGCCATGCTGTTTCAGTTGGGCCTGGCACTGACACTACTGCACCGACGACATCTGACGGCTGGGTATGGTGTCTTTTTTCCCGTACTGTGGCGAAGCATCCTTGCTGCCGCCGTGATGGCTGGCTGCTGTGTCATGTTGCAGCGTTTTCTGACCGGAGACGATTCAACGCCCGGTCGTCTGTTGAGAGTCGCCATTCCGGTCGGAATGTCCGTGGGCGTCTATTGGGCCAGTCTCAGACTAACCGGACTGGTACCAGGGCGACTGCTGGCAGAACCGTTTGAGTAATTTGGCGCGTCGTACTCAGCGAAACTGGTTCCGCTGATTAAGTGCCATCACATGCTGCGCACACATCAGGCCAAACATAATCATCAGGAATTGTCGTTGCTGCTGAGCACCCCACAACGCAAGAGCTCCGGAAGACAAAATACAGATCCAAAGAATTTTGGCATCGGCGCGACGTGGCGAATATCGATACACCAGTGACTGCATGATACGACCGCCATCCAGCGGAATGCAGGGTGTGAGATTCAGCACACCCCACCAGAAATTGACGAACCACAATAACTCAAGTGCCCAGTACAGCGTCTGATTCCGAGCGAATGTTTCAAGGGGAATTGTTTCCATCAGACCCAGCACGATTCCCGCGACGACGAATCCTGCCGCAGGGCCGGCCGCTGACACAATGACATTTCGCCAGGTCGACAGTCTGCCGCCGGTTGCGTAGCCTCCCATCATGTAAAGAACGATTTCGCCGCGATGCCCGTACCTTCGAAACGTAACTGCGTGCCCTAGCTCGTGAACCAGAATTGAGAAAAAGACACACAACACCCCGATGAGTACACGATCCGCCTGACCGCCGGCGGACCGCCAGCAGACAAACACTCCCAGTAGCCAGAATGCCGGATGTACACGCACGGGAATTCCGAACAGCTGAAAACGCAGGTCAATTTCTGTCTCACCTGCGTTTCCCAGCATTCGCGTGATCCCTCGCTGACAATGACCGTTGAGCCTTGCGTGCAAAATGAGTGCACACGGTGTCGTTGGCCGATCGTTTTCCCAGAGGATACAGTTCAGGTGGGAATTGCAAAGGGAAGTGCGATTCATGAAACACGAAATTCTGAATGAAGTGATACGGCTGAGAAACTAATACTTCTTGGCGATGGACAGGCCGACGTGGGCAGTGTGTTTCGAGCGCTAATGAATCTGCCACTGTTCCGGTCCGTGCTGCGCCCGATCACCCGCGTGATCGTGGGACTGATCGCGATTCCTGTCTTTCGATTTATCCTGCGTCGCGTGTTCCGCCTGCAGGACCTGGACGATGAACTCGAAAAAGACCTGGAAGAGTGGTTTCGAGGAGCATTACTGCTGCTGGCCGCATCCGCCAACATGGAACATCTGCTGTTCGGCTGGATGGAACAGGTTGACTGGCTGGAGCGGGCAGACTGGTTGACCATGGGTCTGCGACTGATGCTGGCGATTGGAGTCATCGAAGCCATGCCCGACCAGGAATTGTTTGCCGTAATTCATCCTGGGCCCCCGAAGATCAAACCAGGCAAAAGTATCTTCAAAGAATTCTGGAAACAGAAATGGAAATTCTTCAAGGGCTTCGTTTGCCAGCATCTCAATCGATCGTCACCAGTCCTGGCAATGATGGCTGCGATCGTCGGTGGGCAACTTCCATTACTGGTGGATACACATGAGGAAATCGTACGACATACCACCGTATCGGCGTGGTCAGTGGTGCTGCCCGTCGGGTCATTTTCACCGGCGACGACGGTCATGGCACACGAGGTGATCGCAGAACACCGCACGGACATCGATCAACTGGACCAGGAGTACCGGACGCACTGGGAACGCTGGATCGTTGGCTGGACCTGCTATCTGCTGGCGATTACTCAGTATCTGATTATCGGACTTGCGACATCTCGTGATCGTGCCATGGATGTACTGTCGGAATTTGACCGCGCAGTCGCTCAGCGACGACGCGAGCTCATCGAAGAATTTCATCTGGAAGAGAAATCCGGTCTGCGCCCACCACAGACGCTGGAGCCGAATTCCAACACCGAACTGCCAGCGAATGACATCGACGACGCCGGCCCTGGTGATTCATGATGTGAGAAGAGCGGGAACCGACAAACAACAGTATTCAACCGCCGGTTCCCGATGATTCTGACTCACAGAATCGGTCAAGGATCATGCCTGTCGCAATCGCCGTTGAACGGATTGCCACTGCCCCTGTTTGGCTCTGCGGACGGTCTGTCTAGTCGAATGTGTCATTGATCTCTCGTTATTCGGTTGTCGCCTGCCGAGCCTGCAGGATCGCACGACGCTTTGCTGCCAGGCGTTTCACGACTTCGTCGATTACGACGCCAATCAGAATCACGACTCCAATGATGGCAAACTCAAGGGTCGTGTCCATGCCAAGCAGATTGATCGAATTTCGAATGAGCGGCAGAATTGCAGCGCCAATCAGAACGCCAAAAATGGAGCCCTGGCCGCCGCGCAGACTGCACCCTCCAAGCACTGCAGCTGCAATCGCATAAAGCTCGTAAAAACTGCCAAAATTGTCCGGCTGAACTGATCCGGAATAGGCGGCGAACAGGATACCGCCAAGTCCGGCGACGACGGAACAAATAACATAGGCAACCACGACCATCCGTGTTGTATTGATCCCGCTATATCGTGCGCCGAGTTCATTGTTCCCAAGTGCCAGCAGATAACGACCGTAGATTGTCTTATTGAGGAAGACAGCTGCAATGATCGCTAGTGTGATGAGAATCAAAAATGGCACCGGCAGATCAAAATTCCCCACAAGAGGGATCTTGCCGTTTGCCAGCCATGTCAATGCTTTGTACTGCCCTTTGAACCCCTGAGTTCCGTCGCCCGCAATCCACCGCGCAGCACCGCGGTAAATCAGCAGACCACATAAGGTGATGACAAACGGCTGAAGGTTGAGTCGAGTGATTAAAAGTCCGTGAGAAAGTCCGATGACAACAGACACCAGCGCAACGGCCGGCAGTGCGATAAAGATAGATACTTCTTTCTCAATCAGCATGAGTGGAAGGAGCGTGCCGATCAGTCCAATTACTGATCCGATCGAAAGGTCGATGCCTCCGGTAACGATGACAAACGAGACGCCAATGCCAATGATGCCGTACAGTGACGCGCGCGTAATCAGATTTTCCATGTTGTACGCGTTCACAAACGTTGGGTTCGCGATTGCGGTTGCCACAAAGACGGCAACAAATAAACCAAGGATGCCGAGATTTTGTTTCATAGATCAATCAATGATTCGTAAGCATTCAATTGTTCGCTCAAGCCCGGTGTATTCAACGAGCAGAACTTCCGGACGTTCTGCGAATGTTTCCCGTTGCCAGTTTCATGATCGCTTCCTCACTAAGTTCATCGCCATGCAATTCACCGGTGATTCGTCCTTCGTGCATTACCAGTACTCGGTCAGACATGCCCAGAATTTCCTCCATTTCGCTGCTGACGAACAACACCGCAACACCCTGGGCCGCCAACTCTTCCATTAAGGCATAAATCTCCTGTTTCGCTCCGATGTCGATTCCGCGAGTTGGTTCGTCAAGCAGCAGAATGTCCGGTTTCATCGCGAGCCACTTGCCCAACACGACTTTTTGCTGATTGCCGCCGGACAGGT
>JAKVAY010000011.1:0-26235 GCA_022447185.1 Fuerstiella sp.
AGCCGGCAACGGCGGACATTCCGCTGGTTTCATTGATCCGCTGAATCTGTCTGAATCCCCACAGGATTCTCAGACCAAGGGCCGCTGCAACTCCGAGAAAAATCCAGTGAAGAGTCTGTGAAACCGGATCGGCATGAGGAACAAACTGCAGAATCAACGGCACGAAACCAGGACTGATATGCCAGATTCGTCGTCTCAGTTCACGTGACGAGAGTGACCCCGTAAACCATTCGTGATCCGCCGAATCGGAATCGATCGTTGAAAGGGAATCGTTCATTGAACCGTCCTCAAATCCCGGTCGACCGCATCGATTGGGCAGTGTGTAGGATGGCTGGCTGAGACAAATTCGTCAATGTCTGTTGTCAGTTAAGAGGACCGACCAGCAGACCATCGATTCCTTTTTGATTTCCGCGTTTCTGAACGTGGCCGATCGGTGGATCGGCGGATTACAATTGTTAGTGATAAATTCGTGTTCGCACATCCGATTGCCGTACTGGATCGAAGCGTATGGGCCCGGTGAAACCACTTTTGCAATTCATTTCTGTTGCATTTTTTATATGGCCTGACGCACAGCTCTTCGTGGGGAGTCGATGCATGGCCGCTCAAATCAGCGAATCTCGTGAATTATTACAGGGACAAAACAGGGGTAAGCATTCCGGTGCAGCGTTCGCGGAGGACACAACGTCTTCTTCAGGGACATTCGAAGGCCAGCCACCGTTCGTGGCGGCATTCGACCGGTTTGCACGCCCGGGTGAAGTGGATGCTGTCAGTGCAGGCCGACTGTTGCTGAATGAATTGAGTTGCACCGCCTGTCATGCCACTGACGATGCCGGTCTGATTCCCAAACGCGGTCCCCGACTGGATGGAGCCGGGAATCGGTTGAATCACGACTGGATCGCGAGATTCCTCTCCAATCCACAGCAGGCGAAACATGGCTCAACAATGCCCGCCATGCTGAACGGACTTCCTGCAGAAATGCAGGAACAGACAGTTCGATCGCTGGTTGCATTTCTGGGATCACTGACAGAACCGTTTCCTGTAATCAAAGGTACCGGACGAAGACCCGTTCCAGGCGAATTCTGGAGACAGGGTGACGTTGCGAATGGCCGGCTGCTGTATCATCGCATCGGTTGTGTGGCCTGTCATGCGCCGGACGAAAACTATGAGACAGTGGTAACAAAACCAACACCGCTGGATGATCTTCTGAGTCAGCTTGACCCTCAAGAACTCCGTGAAGCCGGGTTGCTGTCGGCAACTCGGCCGGTGGAGTCAGTTCCGCTGGGTGACCCCGGGAAAAAATACTCCCGCCAGTCTTTGACGCACTTCCTTCTGGACCCGCATCGTGTTCGGCCAGGGGGACGCATGCCGGATTTTCAGCTTAGTGTGATGGAAGCCGCTGATATTGCCGCATGGCTGCTTCGGGAACAGTCCCCGGATTTCCGATTTTCATCGAATGCCGATATTAGAGTTCCTTCGATCGTCAATCAGGGCAGGCAACTGTTTTCCGAACTGCGCTGTTCCAGTTGCCACACGGTTGACAGTCTTGATTCGCCCTTGCCGGCCACTGCATTGAGCGATCTGGATCTGAAGAGCAGACGACAGTGTATTGATTCGCATGGTCGCGGAGTGCCTCTATTCCTGCTCGATGGTCTGCAATTGGCAGCAATACGTGCCGCGATCGAGGATTCCAGGAAGGAACACGTTGCGGCAAAGGCCTCTGACCAGTTGCACCTGACGATGTTGACAATGAACTGTCTGGCGTGCCACGAGCGTGACAAATACGGTGGTGTTGGACGTAACCGAAAGGCTTATTTTGAAACGTATAAAAATGTGGATATTGGTGACGAAGGAAGACTGCCGCCGCCGCTGACCGGCGTCGGTCACAAGCTCAAAAGCAGCTGGATGGAACGCGTCCTCCATGGAAAGGGAAGCTTACGCAGCCACCTGAGTATACGGATGCCGGTCTTTGTCGGAGCTCAAATCAACGCCCTTCCTGCACTCCTGGCAGCGACAGATAACGACGGCCCGGAACCCACTGAACAGGATGTGTTTGGTGACCGGACGGACCTCGCTGAGGCCGGACGTCTGTTGCTGGATGTCGGCTGTGTCCAGTGCCATTCTCTGCGTGGGGAAACGCTGCCCGGTGTCGTCGGGACGGACCTTGAGGGTGTTGCTGAGCGTGTGCATCCACAGTGGTTTCGTGAGTTTTTGTTGAATCCGGGCCGGCTGAAACCACGTACACGCATGCCATCGTTTTTTCCGCAGGGCAGGAGTCAGAATTTGGCTGTGCTTGATGGGAATCCTGATCGACAGATTGCTGCTATGTGGATGTATCTCAAAGGAATTGGAAATCATACGCTGCCGCCAAAACTGCAACAGGCCCGTTCAAAGCAGTTCGAACTCAAACCCGCCGATCGACCGTTGCTCCTGCGGACGTTTATGGATCGCGTGGGTACTTATGCAATCGCTGTGGGGTTCCCCCAGGGCATCCACGTTGCGTACGATGCTGAACAGATTCGTCCGGCATTGGCCTGGAGAGGACAATTTCTGGATGCTCAGGGCACATGGTTTAACCGATTTGCTCCACCGGCGAATCCATTGGGAGCTGACCTGATCGACCTGCCGGACGGTGTGTCACTGGCGTTTCTAAAGAGTCTCGATGATGCCTGGCCGCTGCAGGATTCAGAGATTGGTAACGCGGAATATCGTTTTCTGGGCTATCGTCTGGACAGCGGAGGCATCCCCGTCTTCCGCTATCACATCGGTCAGATTGAAGTGGAAGATCGCATAGTCCCCGGTCACCAGGAACTGATTCGCAGCTTGCACATCAAAGACCACGCCCCAACGAAACGGGTTTCTCCACTCTGGTTCCGAAGTCATCAGGGGACAACACTGGAACTTGTTGGCAAGAAGTCGTGTCGCAACAGAGAAGGACTGATGGTCACTCTTGACGACAGACTAGCGGCGCAAAGTGTGCTTCGTGACAGCGAGCAGGGGATGGACTGGATTGTTCCGCTGTCATTCGATCGGGAACTCACGCTGGAGGTGCGGTACCAATGGTGAAACGGGTGATACATTTAATTCTTTTGGTGGTCTGGTGTTGCACAGCAACCTGTTCAGCCGCAGCGGTGGAGAACGACTACTACCGGTTGATTTCCGTAGCCACGTCTGCCTCTCCAAGTCACTCACGGTCAAAGAACTGGAAGCCGGCTCCTGAGGGGCTGGCGCTGGAGGTGGGGGGACTGGCGGTCCTTGACAATCGACGTGTGGCCGTTGCGATTCGCAAGGGAGAAGTCTGGTTTCTTGACGGCGTGTATGACGATCCGCCAAAGAACGTCACGTTTCATCGTTTCGCTCAGGCACTTCACGAACCGCTTGGGTTGCTGAAAGTTGGCGACGTTTTGTATACGGCCCAGCGTAGTGAAGTGACGGCACTAAGAGATACAGATCACGATGGCCAGGCCGATGAGTATGAAACGGTGGCCAGGGGCTGGGGGTTGACGGGTGGGTACCACGAGTACGCTTTTGGACCGGTTTTGGATCGGCAGGGAAATCTGTGGATCACACTCAATATTGGAATGGGATTGCCGAAATTGCAGCTCGGCCGAACGATCAGAGACGCCCCCTTTGGTTATGTTCAGGCTCGCTGGCGTGGCTGGGGGATGAAGGTGACTCCCGGTGGCGATCTGGTTCCGGTTTGCGCTGGGATGAGATCACCGTGTGGAATTGGAATGAACCATGCCGGAGACATGTTTTACACAGATCAGCAGGGCAACTGGGTAGCCACGAATTCGTTACACCACATGCGTGACGGGGCGTTTTTTCATCACGCCGAAGCGCTGGCATCAATGAACCTGGAAGGTTCCCGGATTACCGGGGTGAAGCAGGTGCCGGACGGTTTGCCATATCCCCAGGCTCTGCAGCAGTTTGAACAGCTTCGTCCTCCCGCTGTATGGTTTCCCTATAAAAAGACCGGACAATCCGTGACAGATATCATGCTGGACGAGAGCGAAGGCAAATTCGGACCCTTTGCCGGACAGCTGTTTATCGGTGAGTTCAGTCAGTCGGGTATGCTTCGCGTGTTTCTTGAAAAGGTTGCCGGCGAATATCAGGGTGCCTGTTTTCCGTTCCGATCTCGATTTGCATCGGCAGTACTGCGTTTGGCGCAGGGAACCGATGGCAGCGTTTTCGCCGGACTTACGAATCGTGGCTGGAGCAGTCTGGGGACGTCTGATTACGGTCTGCAGCGTCTGGTGTGGACCGGACGCACGCCGTTTGAAATCAAAGAAATGAGGGCATTGTCCGATGGGTTTGAGCTGGTGTTTACTAAACCGGCAGAGATCCGTTCTGCAGCTGATCCGGCATCATATGAGATGAGAAGCCATACCTATCGGTATCATTCCACTTACGGCAGTGACGAGATTCAGAAGCAGGAACTCAATATCGACCATGTGACCGTGTCGGGTGATGGACATCGAGTCCGACTGAGAGTGCAGGGGTTGCGGGAATTTTTTGTGCATGAGCTGATTGCAGGCGGTGTGCGGAGCCGCGATGGCGATGAACTTCTGCATACGTCCGCGTGGTACACGTTAAACCATATTCCGAAGTGAAGTGCACCGGTGCTGAAAAACGACGTCTGGAGATTTGTGATCGTTGGCTGTGGACGTATGGGTGAGGCCCATGCTCAACTGCTGCAGGAAGACAAACGTGCTCATGTTATTGGGTTCTTTGACGAGTCCGAAGCTGCAGCAGTTCGATTGCGGGATCAATGCTCTTCAGATGCTGCGGTTTTCGGCTCGTTCGACGAGGCGCTTGCTTCAGACAGCGATGCTGTTGTGATTGCGACACCGACAGGCTGTCATCATGATCAAATCGCCGCGGTACTGTCGGGTGGGCGGCATGTACTGGCTGAAAAACCACTGGCCCAGAGACGCGAAGAAATTATAGACCTCATCAGGATGACTGAGGTTCATCCTCAGCAGCACTGCGTGCTGGGATATCAGCGACGCTTCTGGAAGAACCATCGCTTTCTCAGAGATGAAGTGGAAAGCGGGAAGTGGGGAAAAGTCCGGTCGGTCACGTTTGTTAACAATGAACACTGGGAAGCCGGGATTGGTCGAACCTGGCGGGATGATCCATCGATGAACTTCGGTGGATTTCTTGGCGACGCAGGCAGCCACAAGATTGACGCACTCATGTATATCACCGGCCGCCAACCCGATCGTTTGTTCGCGATGACGCAGAATTCCGGCAGTCGCGTCGAAATTACTGCCTCTGTCACCGGAACACTGGAGGGCGGAATTCCATTAACACTGGCGTTCACAGGAAACGCCCACTCTTATTACGAAGAGTTGCTGATTCACTGCGATGACGCCGACCTGATTCTGCGAGACGATCGTGTGTTCATTGCACGGAAGAACGTCGTTGAGTCGGTGGCGCTGCCGATTGATCAGTCCGGTCCGCTGTCAACGGCAAATCCCGTCAGCGGTTTGCTGGACATTCTCTGTGGGGTCGCCACGAATCCCTCGCCGTTTTCATGTGCATTACCTGTATTTGACGTGACAGCCGCCATGCTGAAATCAGCCTCCGACGGACTGCCGCTCAGGCTCAGGTGACTTGTATTCGTCATGATGTGAGTGAAACGTGAACCGGCGGATTTCCATCATTCAGCGTCCGTGCCGATGATGCGCATAACGCGTCAAAGAAGGGGACAAAACTCCGTGCCATCAGCAGATTCCTGACCCGATACAGGGAGTGAAGTTCGTTGACACTGTGAACCAGCATGATCATCACGGATGACGACGTCAAACATTCACAGATCAGTACAAATTCAACCGAAACCGTCCCGTGACAAACTTTATTTGAATAGAACCTTTGCCAGGAGTTCCGAAAGTTGTTCTTTGAGTCGCAGCTGTCCATATCTTCGCATCGAAATACGGGAGTCCGTATGCGTATTTACGCATGCTCCTGCGCGAGCTGCTGACGTTCCAGAAGTTGTTGATTATAGGCTGCAATCGTTTCTTTTCGTCGAAGCATACCAAGCAGTTTTCCAGGTGACTCGACGCTGAGTACCGGAAGTTCGTCCAGATTCAACGCTGTAAATTTTTTCATAGCCACGTTCAGATCGTCGGTGGGTGCCACGCTCAGAAAAGGTGACGTCATTACGTCCACAGCATCTGCCAACTGCCAGATCGATTCATCGTAAAGATATCGTCGAACGTCGTCCGTTGAAAAAATCCCAACCATTGTTCCCGTTTCGTTGACAACGGGAAAATAATGCTGATGCGTCCGAGTCAGCAGCTTGAGAATCGATGCCAGCGGCATCGCTTCGGAGACTGTGTCGATTTGCCTATTCTGACGATACACATCGTTGACTGTGATTCCTTCCAGCACATCAATAAGAAAATCGCCCCGATGAGCCGGTGATTCAAGTCGGGTTCGGACCTGGCGGTCGTACAGTGTCCATCGTTGTGACATCAGGAAACACAGCGTCGATACCCACATCGCTGGCAGCAGCAGCTGATAGCTGCCCGTCATTTCCGAGACCATGATGATGGTAGAAATTGGTGCATGAGCGCAACCTGCGAAGAATCCAGCCATGCCGACGACACCAAATGCCCCGGGATGAATCTCATGAGGCCAGTACATGGCGGTGACCTGACCAATCGCGACTCCCACGCAGCCCCCGATGACCATCGATGGTCCGAAGACACCACCAGAGCCACCGGAGCTGATTGTCAGTGAGGTCGTGACGATTTTGACAGCTGCCACCGTCAGGAGCATAGAGATGCTGATCTCGGCCGGTGATTTTAATGCGGTTTGCAGCAGACCATATCCAGTCGAGAGCACTGCCAGAGTCTGTTCGTTGCCGTCGTGCCCCAAATAAAGCGTAATCGCTGTGAGGCCGGCAAGACCCGCTCCGAGCGCGGGCCGGATCATTTGCGGTCCCGGCAGTCGCGAGAAGATACGATTGAATTCGCGAAAGCACCGCGTGTACAGGAATCCAACTCCAACCAGTGCCAGTGCCAGTACGCTGTAGGGCAGCAGTTCCGCAATGGACTGCATTTCAAACTCAGGGAGGATCCCAAAAACGTGGCTGAAACACAGGTGACCCGGCAGGAATAATCCATATGCGGAGTAGGCGACGATTGAAGCGATTGCAGAGGGAACAATCACTTCAGATTCGATATCTGCATCTCGATACAGAATCTCACCGGCGAACAGTGCTCCGGCCATTGGAGCCCGAAACACGGCACCCACACCGGCACCCATTCCGGCTGCCAGCAGGATGCGGCGGTCCCGTGCTGACAGCTTTAGAAACTGGCCGAGACAGGAACCAACCGAAGCGCCAATCTGGGCAATCGGACCTTCCCGGCCCCCGGAACCACCCGAGCCCAGAGTCAGAGCGGAAGCGAGAGTCTTGATAATGGCAACTCGAGCGGACACCGTACCGCGCTGATTGTGAAACGCATCAATCGCTCCATCGGTGCCGTGGCCTTCTGCTTCAGGCGCGAACCGATAGACACAAAAACCGGAAATCAAACCACCCAGCACCAGTACGATCAACACAGCCGTCAATGAAATATCGGCGGGATGCTGTTCAAACAGATGGTATTCTCCATCCGCTCCACCAGCCTGAAATCCGCTTACATACCACAGGACGTAGTGACTGACGGCTTCTGTCAACACCTGGAAGACGATTGCGGAACAGCCTGCAAACACGCCAACAAGCACTGAAAGTATCAGCCAGCGGCCACAGAGGAGGTCCGAGAGTGATTTTCCGAGACCGGGGCGCTTGATGGTCATGAAAATGGTGTGAAGCCGTTTGAGTTCGTTAGTTGCCGTTAATTCAGAGACACAAAACCGGTCATGAAATTTGTGACTCGGTTTGTCGCAAACCGTCCCCGGATGATCGATCATTTCCCTGGGCATCAGGGCTTCATGATGAAGATTTTCCGGATTTTCACAGACCAGATGGCTGAGTTCAATTTACCCAAATCGAAACAGAAGGGGCGAAGCATTGACTGCTTCGCCCCTGTGTTTCGGTTGCGTTCTTGTGAATTTCCGTCTGTTTCTCAGACCGTGGACTTGATCACAGCTGATCAACTTCCGGATCGACCGCGCGAAGGAACAGTCGTGATCACTTCTGCAGTGTTGTCGGATTCCGCCGCACTTGCTGTTTTTTCGCGGATACGTCCCGTTGCCGTGGCGATGAGCAGTTGAGCCCGTTGCAGTTGCTGGGGACGGAAATAAGGGATCTTTCGACCGGCAGAAACGACGTATTTGCCAGCCAGGTCAGCCCAGCTCATGTTGTCTGTTCGCGTCCATACTGCAGCCTGGGCAGATTCATGGTTCAGACGACCTGTGCCCACCATCGTGATCAGCTCAGCGAGAACGGTGTCTGTTGTGTAAGCTTCGACTCGAACCATCCGCATCCGTGTTCTGGCATTTGGTTCGGGTTTTCCGTGGTTCAGACAAACAGACCCGTAAGGCAAACGAACGGTTTTTTCAGGTGGAATTGAGAAAAATCCCTGGCCACCACCGGCTGCTCCTCCCTGTCCTCCACCACCAGCGGCGTTGCCGTCGCCGGCGCCGCCACCAAATCCGCCACCGGCACTCTGCTGGCCACCGCCCATTCCTCCGGCACCACCACCCATACCGCCACCCATGCCGCCACCCATGCCGCCACCAAACTGCTTGTTGATCTGAACGGCAACGAAAGCTTCCGGCAGTTTGACGGTCAGAGGTTCATCCGTCGTGTTTTTGATTAATACCGAGCCACCCCTGGCATTCTTTGCAATCACGGTTGTCGCAATTTGGCCCGTGTCCATTGCGTCAAACAGGGCAACTCGTGGCGCCGTAGGGTCGAATCCTGGGCGAGTGATGGGCCGGTCACGCTGAACCTTACCGGCATTGACGATTGCCGTGCTGAACAGCAGCAGTCCACTGAGGCAAATGGCCCCGGAAATGTGTCGATGACTGCGCAACATAGGTGTTAACTCCTGCGGAGATGAATGGGCCGAGCACGAAACTCAACCGAGGACGACATGCCCCCACAACATGCCAAGCATTAATTTGAATCGGAAGTCTGTGAGTTTATCGCCTGATTCCACCGATTCACAATAAAAAACATCGCGATACAGTGAGGTCCTGTCCAGGAACAGCACAGCCACTCCGACAGCGCAGAGCCTCATGCCTGCGGTTACTTTGTCGATTTCCACGGTTGACCGACTGTCACGTCACGGAATCGCCACTAATTCGGATGTGAGGCCCCATAGTCCCTACAACGTGCACGGTAGCCTTTAGCTTGCGCTGTCCCGGATAAATAACCCCGTTGACCTGACGCAAAGACTTGATCTCGCCGATGCAAACTATCATGAGCAGGCGGTCTGTGAGATTCAGCACACTCCTTAATGGAGCGGTGCTTAAATCCCTCAGACAATAATCAATTCAAATATGTCTGTGGTGGATGGCCGCAGAGGGACAGCCAGGGAGGAAATCAGAATGCTCGTGCTCTCCAGACAGCGCGACCAGACAATCGTGATCGGCGAATCAATTCGCATCACAGTTGTGGGTGTTCGAGGTGATAAAGTGTGCATCGGGATTGACGCACCTCGTGATATTGCTGTTCATCGTGAAGAAGTGTATGACGCGATTCAGCGAGATCGGTCCGACATTGAAGTCGAAACAAGTGGCTGATCAAACGATTGCGATCCTGGTGGCGGGATCGTCTCAGGAAGTCTGGATTTACGACGGGGGGCAGCTGACCCGTCGCCAGCGCGGGTCACCTGCCACAACGCACCCGCCCCCCTGCCAAAACGCACCCGCCCCATAGCCACGATGTCTGTCATGATCGTTGTAGATGGGGCGGGCCACGAACGGATTAATTAAGCCAGGTCGCGATCTTGCTGCATCAACAGCCTCTAATGATGCTTTGCCTCATTTGAAAATGGTTGTGTTCCTGGGGCGGGCTGCCCTTGTTTGAGTCCTCTCCGGATCCCATACGACGACGCCCATGTGATACCTGTCGTGGCCGACAATGCGTTGTGCGTAGTAAGCGGTTAGCACCTGGCCATCGGGCAGCTGAAGCGAACCTGGGTAGCCAATGTCTCCCCCACAATCCAGAACTCGGAAGGATTCGCTCCAGGTTGTTCCCTCGTTGTTGCCGAACCGAACGTCAATCCCCCGAGGTACATTGCGGTTGCCATACGAAACCAACAGCCCACAGCTGATCCGGGTGATGTGGCCGGGAACCTCAGCGTTGGCCGTCAGTTTCATCAGGTGCGCCCAGGTCGACGTGTCATCATCAGAACCGTAGAGATCGAGGTGAGTGCTGCGCGCCGCTGCCAGCCATCGGTCACCGCCCAGATGAAATAATGCGGTTTCGTTACTCGGATTCTTCGTTGAAAGCAGCGAGGGGTCGCCCCACGTGATGCCGTCATCGCGACTGGTAAAAATAAAGGTGCCTTTGGAGTTGTAAGCGGCTACGTGCAAGTTGCCGTCTGCACCAGCTGCGATGTCGCCATACGGGTTGAGTGGTTGATGTTCGGGGCCTCGTGGAAACCTGTCTTTGTCGATGGTCCAGGTTTTTCCGCCATCCTTCGAGCGACTGACCCAGGTCGGAAGGATCTGACCTCGATTCGGCGCAACCGGGTCCGAGTGTCCTGTAGAGATGACGATCAATTCGTCGTTCTTTGACACTCCTGCGGCGAACATGCCCCTGGCCGCTTTTTCGTCATCACGCGGAGCACTGATTCCTCGCTTCGTCCAGGTATTTCCGTGATCCGTGCTGGCCCAGCATTCCACATCTCCGGGATCTTTCAGGTGGCTGGGCTGATTGTGGATTGTGGCGACAATCGTTCCATTCCGCATCAGCGTCAGGTTTGGCCAGGCACAGACGTTGTCGATGGCGACTACGGGAATGGGTTGCTTCCCATGTTTGTCGAGAACATAGTTTGGTGACGTGTTTTCGGCAGATGCCGTGAACGGAGCGACTCCAATCACCAGCGACAGTGCAATGCTGCGGATCATTGGTCTCTCCCAATTCCGGCCTCACGGCAATACTGGTCAGAAGAATTACAGATAACTCCGGATTCTTCGCAGTTTCTCAATCTGTGCATGGTACTCAGTTATTGTGTGTCACGCCTGACGAGTTGCACCGGAAGGTGTGGTCCGTTTTGCAGCGGCTTGCTGTAATACACAGCGTGAGTCTGACACGTGTGGTGATCGAACAGATGTTACGTGGATCCTCGAACGCCAAACAGCGACAATACCTTTGTCTGCACGGCACGATGGACTAACAGGACGACACTGTCCCCACCCTGGAGTTGATCATCCGCTCCGGGAACATTCACATGTTCTTCACGTTCGATTGCGGCGACCAGACACCCGGTCAGCGGCAGTGCTCTCAGCGGCGCCCGGGTTGCTTCAACATTGGGCCGGACTTCAATCTCCCAGATATCCGCTGTATCCCCAGCCACCGGAGAACGCTGCGTAACCGGTCCGCTGGCGATCAATCCAACGATCTGTCGAGCCATTGCCTGCCGCGGACTGACTGCCACATCCACACCCAGTCTTTCCAGTACGTTGGCGTAGTCGGGGCTGCGTACAATCGTGAGCAGGCGTGCACAACCGAGTTCTTTAGCCTCTGCGCCGCAGACGATATTTTCTTCGTCATGGCCGGTGCAGGCAACAAAAACATCGGCACTTCCGACTCGGGCTTCCTCCAGATCAGCACGATTTCTCACATCCGCTAGCAGTACGGTGCAGCGAGGTAATCTTTCTGCAATGAGTTCACATCGTGTTTGGTCGGATTCCAGTACGGTTGTCTGACATCGGGTGGGTTCCAGAAGTCGGGCAAGATTGAGCCCGGTTTCTCCTCCTCCCGCAATGACCACGCGGGGACGCGTTGATGTTCGTCCCTCAAACATTGATGTGACGTTTTGCAGTTCGTCATGACTGCCGATCAGTGTCACATGGTCGTCAGGTTCAACGGCATCATTGGCTCCGACAATGAATGATTCCTGCTTTCTGCGGATTACTCCAATGCGTACACCGCGTGGCAGTTTCAGATCGATCAGAGGGACCCCGATGGCCTGAGCACCGGAGCCCACTGTGATTCCCATGACTTCCACGCCCCCTCGCATGAAGTTCTCGACCGTCACCACCGACGTGCTTCGAATGTGTCTGGCGAGTTCAAGCGCGGTCAGGTGTTCGAGGCTAATCAGTCGATCGACGGAAAAATGTCGCTGATAATCAAATGTACTGTTGTCTCTAAGGATCGGGTTAAATACTCGGGCGACGCTGCGAGATGCTCCCATTCTGCGAGCCACGCTGGCGCTCAGTAAATTAACTTCGTCGCGGCTTGTCACCGCAAGACACAGATCAGCCGTCATTACGCCGGCCTGAAAGAGTGTTGCCGCGTCAAAAGCTGATCCACAGATGGTCTGCACGTCGAAACGTTCTTCCACACGGCGCAGGACATCCACCTGTTCGTCGACGACGCACACGTTGAGACCCCGTCCGCATAACAACTCCGCAAGGGACTGGCCAACCGTTCCGGCCCCCAGGACCACGACATTCATGGGAATTCTTCCAAACCGGGCCACAGCCCTGGCAAACAGTGCACGGGAATGTCTCAAACACCTCGAAAGCTGCGGGAATTCTTCCGAACTTTAGATCCAATTCTGCAGATTCATGGCCACAATGTCGAACAGTCTCGTCGCGATTTCGTACGGACGCTTTCCGAAATCGTATCGATTCTTCATAAACTGCAATTGCGTTTGCGTCTTTCCCAGGAGGTTGTCTAACGCAAATTCATTCATCCTGCCTGGTTATGGCCGTATTTATGTGGATCAAGATTTGCGGAATCACGAATCCTGACGATGCGGGAACTGCTGCTGCGGCAGGAGCGAACGCGATCGGTTTGAATTTCTATCAGGCCTCGCCACGCTGCGTGGCATTGGATCGTGCCAAAGACATTGTCAACAGCGTGAGTGGTGTCGAATTTGTTGGAGTATTTGTCAATGCTTCTGCGAACGATGTGGCGAAAATCGCTGAAGATGTGGGGTTGACGGCCGTTCAGTTTCATGGTGACGAGACGATTGAAGACATACAGGAGTTCCAGCGCCTCTGTCGGGGAATGCCGATCATACGCGCTTTTCGCATCGGATCCGGGACGGATTCACTGGAATCACAGGTACAAGCATTTGATGGTTTGCCAATACCCCTGAGTGCTGCGTTGGTCGATGCGTGGAGCGCCACCGAATATGGGGGTACAGGACAGACTGTGAACGCAGAAGCCCTTGTGAGTCATCAGCAATGGGTGTCTCAGATGATTCTGGCAGGTGGATTGACACCTGATAACGTCGCGGGAGCCGTTTCCGTAGTTCGGCCGTGGGGTGTTGACACTGCCAGCGGTGTGGAAGTCTCTCCTGGAATCAAATCCGCAAATCTTGTGAGGCAGTTCGTTTCGGCCTGTCGGCAGGCGTTGCCAGAATCTTCCGTCAGCCAGCCCGGACTTCCACGCTTCGAAGTGTAATCGTCCATGTTGGAGCTGAAGCCGTGCTCAAATCATGCCGGGCGTTACCCTGAAGGAAGATGAGGTAAGAATTCTTCCCGCAACAGGAAGCGGGAGGAGTGCGGCGCGTGGAAATATGACTTTGACCTGACGATCGGGAGACAGTTGATCCCTGCAGATGTTTCCCGATCGCTATCAATGACCTGGGTATGTCATGACGGACTCAAATGATTTGACGTGCGACGCTTGTGGTGGCAAACGCGTATTTCATAGTTATTGCCATCGATCAGATGCGTAACGGCGAGTAAAGCACAATGTCCATATTCTCATGTCATTTGTCGTTTGCATAGTCCCGGTCAATAGCTGGAAACCGACTCCCGGTGATACAATTCCTGGTCCCTCATCAGGTGGTGCGTACGGAGTTGCACAATGAAACAACCGAGCATGATTTCGGAATCAGCGGCCGAGTCGCAGCCGGAGAAAATCCGTGTCCTGCGGGAAATCGAACGTAAGGTGCTGTGGCTTTCTTCGTGGATGATTCACAACGCGAATCATCTGCGGGAAAACAGGGATGGATTGAAAGTTGGCGGCCATCAGGCATCGTCTTCATCGGTCGCCACAATCCTTACTGCGTTGTATCTGGATGTTCTGCAGCCGGAAGATCGCGTCGCGGTCAAGCCACATGCCAGTCCGGTCTTTCATGCCCTTCAGTATCTGCTGGGAAATCAAACGCGCGACAGACTGGAGAAATTTCGGGGATTTCAGGGTGCGCAATCCTACCCGTCGCGTACAAAAGACGACGATGATGTCGATTTCTCCACCGGCTCAATGGGGCTTGGTGTCGCCCACACTGCATTTTCCAGTCTGGTCCAGGATTACGTGCGAAGCAAAGGTTGGATACAGCAGTCGCAACAGGGGCGTATGATTGCGCTGGTGGGAGATGCCGAACTGGATGAAGGCAATGTGTTTGAGGCGTTGTATGAAGGCTGGAAGCATGGGGTGAAAAATACCTGGTGGATCGTTGACTATAATCGTCAGAGTCTGGATGCCGTGGTCACCGATCGTCTGTTTGGCCAGATAGAGAGTCTCTTTCGAATGATGGACTGGGAAGTCCTGGTTCTGAAGTACGGACTCCGTCTGCAGGCGGCATTCGAACGACCTGGTGGAGCAGAACTCGAACAATGGCTTGATCACTGTCCAAATTCGCTCTACTCACAACTGGTCTACAGTGGTAAGTGGCGGGATCAGATTCTGTCTGATTTGGGTCGTCCCCTGCAGGTCATCTCGCTACTTGATGAGTACGACGAACGAACACTGCATCAGCTGATGACGAGTCTGGCTGGCCACGACATGGAACTGCTTTGTGACACGTTCCATCGCCTCAATGACGATGTGCCCAAATGCATCATTGCCTATACGATCAAGGGACACAATCTGCCAATGGCGGGGCACAAGGATAATCATGCCGGGCTGATGAGTACCCGGCAAATGGAGGAATATCGAAAGGAAACAGGGATTACTGCTGGTGATGAATGGGATCGTTCGGCCGGCTTACAGCTCTCCGAAAACGAATTGGACTCCTTTTTGCAGAGTGTGCCGTTTAACCAGTCCAAATCGAGGCGTCATGTGGCATCCCGGCTGCCAGTTCCGGAAGATGTCTCACCTCGGTTTGATACGGTGACCTCAACACAAAAGGGATTTGGTCGAATCCTGAATTCACTGGCTCGCGCTGGTGGACCGCTGGTTGACCGGATCGTGACGACGAGTCCTGATGTCTCGGTATCGACGAACCTCGGAGGATGGATCAGCCGTCGAGGTGTCTTTTCCCGCAATCCACTCGATGATCACAGTGCACATACCGATACGTCGTCGATGCTTAAATGGAAATTGTCACCGGATGGTCAGCATCTTGAACTGGGGATTGCGGAAAATAACCTGTTTTTAATGCTGTCTGCACTTGGACTGTCCCATGAACTGTTTGGAGAACGACTGATTCCCATTGGGACAATTTACGACCCGTTTATCAACCGCGGTCTGGATGCCTTGAACTATGCCTGTTACCAGGACGCTCGATTTATCCTGGTCGCGACTCCGTCCGGAATCTCACTCGCCGCCGAGGGAGGACTCCATCAGTCACTTGGAACGCCATTGATCGGCATGGCTCAGGATGGCCTTGCCGCATTCGAACCGGCTTTTGTTGATGAGTTGTCGGTAATTTTGCGATGGGCATTTGATTATATTCAACGCGATGGTACAGGTGCACAGAGTTCCACCTGGCTGCGTGATGCGGAAGGCGGATCCGTGTGCCTGCGTCTGTCCACACGGCCGATGCAACAACCTGAACGTACGCTGTCTGAGATTCAGGAGCGGGCAATTGTTGATGGTGGTTACTGGCTGCGTCCACCGAAAACCGGAGCGAAGCTGGCGATCGTGTATACCGGAGCCGTCGCATCAGAGGCTTTGAGAGCCTATGAACGCTGCATTGCTGATATTCCGGATGCGGGTTTGCTGGCCGTTACTTCCGCGGACCGACTGAATGCCGGATGGCAGGCCTCACACAGAGCCGGTGCGACTGATACTGAAAGCTGCTGGATCGAGGCTCTGCTCGAGCCGCTCGCTGAGAATGCCTCATTGGTCACAGTGATCGATGGTCATCCTGCCACGCTGTCCTGGCTCGGAGGCGTTTGCGGTCACCGGGTTGAATCTCTGGGTGTCGAGCACTTTGGACAATCCGGAAACGTACCCGACCTCTACCGGCATTACGGGCTGGATGCCGATTCTATTGTGCGTTGCTGTCAACGCGTTTGTGGATGATACCATCTCTTTCTCGTGATGGTTGATGTGGAAACCTGATGGATCGAAGAAAGAACGGAGCAGGATTTTTTTCAATCAGGTGTCAGATGCGTTGAATGGTCATTCAGGATGTGCAGCGGACGGGACTTAAGGAATTCTGCGATGGCTGCTGGAATGACCATCCGGATTGAAAATCATCAGTCGAACAGTCGTCACGCGACGGACTTCCGGTAACAATGTGTGCATACCTGAAGCACGTTTCGTACTCCTGTTAATTGAGACCGCCACATGGACTCTTCGGTTCCGAAAGCCCTCAAAGAGAAACTGACCCCGATCCTTGGACGAATTCCCAGTGGAGTTTTCATCCTGGTTGCCGGAAACGAGGCCGGCCGGCAGACAGGGATGCTGGCCAGTTGGGTTCAACAGGCATCATTTGAGCCTCCGCAGGTCACCGTTGCGGTGAACAAAAGTCGCTATCTGAACGAATGGCTCATTCCCGGTTCACCGATTACGTTGAATCAGGTCCGGAAAAACGATCCATCACTGTTCCGGCATTTCGGCAAAGGTTTTGAACCCGATGACGATGCCTTCGACGGAGTCGAATCTGAAGATTCCGACTGCGGACTGCCTCTGCTTCCTGACGCGATGGTCACTCTTGAAGGACAAGTTGTCTCACAAATGGAAGCTGGAGATCATGTGATCTATCTGGCCACAATTACGTCCGGAACGGCTCACGAAGATCCGGCAGAATTCAATCCGTTTGTTCACATCCGCAAAAACGGCTTTAGTTATTAGTGAGCAACGGCTATCAACTACCATCGAGCGAAGGTGCTGTCCGTCAGATCAATTCCGTGATGAGTCCACGTTCTTCAAGCACATGCCGAGGCCGGCCGGCAAAGTCGACGAACGTCTGCTGCGGATCAATTCCAAGGTGGCGATAAATCATCGCAAGGACATTTTCCGGGCGATACGGGGCTTCCGTCGGTAACTCACCTTTGGAATTCGATGCACCAACAATTCCCGGCTTCAATCCACCACCGGCAAGCAGAACACTCATTACAGAGGCCCAGTGGTCGCGACCGGCTTTTTGGTTATACCTTGGTGTGCGTCCAAACTCACCCATGGCAACGACCAGTACGCGTCTGTCGATGCCGCGTTCGTATAAATCACGGATGAGCGCGGCGATACCCTGATCATATGCGGGACCTCGCTGCTTCAGACCGCGGGCCAGTTGTCCATGGTCGTCCCATCCCGTCACTCTGACAGTTACGCATGTGACACCCGCTTCCACAAGTCGTCGAGCCATTAATAAACTCTGTCCCGTGGTATGTCTTCCGTATTGATCGCGCAGAGTATCGGATTCGGCCTGAATGTTGAATGCTGCTCGCGCTTGAGGACCGGTGACCATTTCGAGTGATTGTTCTCTGAACCGATCAATTGCAGTGGACGATCCCTGAAGATCGGACATGCGCCGTCGGCGATCCAGTGCAGACAACAAACCCCCACGATCATCAAGACGGACGTCGGTCAGGCCGGACGCCAGAGCCAGGTTTTGAACACGGAATTCCGGTTGGTTCGGATCAGCCACCGTTTCAAACGGATTATATGACTTGCCCAGGTACGAGGCCTGGCCGTTACGCATCACTTGAGGCACTGCCACATATGCGGGCAGCCCGCTGACATTGGCTCCACGCACTTTGGCGACGATCGATCCGAAGCAGGGCATCGTGTCTGCGGAAGACCGTCCGCCCTTCGGACCTCGTTTATAGTAGCCGGTCTGTGCCAGGTGACTGGACGGATCGTGACTGTTTGACAGATGGTGTACGGAACGAACGATCGACAACTTGTCCATCAATTTCGCCTGCTCAACCATTAATTCACTAAACAGCACGTCGGGCGTGTTTGTTGAGACAACACCAAATTCGCCACGATATTCAGTCGGGGCATTCGGCTTTGGATCGTACGTTTCAAATTGTGAAGGACCTCCGGCCAATTCCACAAAGATGACGGAACTGTCGTCAGTCGTGGGCTCAGTCGCGTCGGCGGATTGCAGACTGAGAATGTCCGGCAGGTATAGTCCGGCCAGGCCCAGATGTCCGACACTCAAAAAACTCCGGCGGATGATGCCGTCGCAAAAGGTTGACTTCTCACTGGTGACGTTCAACATTGCGATCTCTGGAAATTTATCGTGGTCTCACGAAATCACTCTAAGTATATCACGGATCCGGTCGCAACACAGCAGGTGCCAGGTAATCCTGGATTGAATTATCCCTGTCAGTGGGCAGACGTGTCAATCTGGTTCCGGTCATCGGTCATGCTTGTGTTCGCGTATTCCATGAGACTTACAGACTGTTTAATTCATGCGGGGTCGTAGCCCAGATTGGGTGCCAGCCAGCGTTCGGTCTCTTTAACGGTCATCTGCATGCGACACGCGTAATCCTCGACCTGATCCCTGGTGATGCGGTCTACGCTGAAATAACGACTCTCAGGATGCGAGAAATACAGGCCACAGACGGAGGCTGCCGGCCACATGGCGCAGGAACTCGTTAATTTCATCCCGATCGAGGATTCCACGTCCAGTAATTCCCACAATCGACGCTTTGGCAAATGATCCGGACATGATGGATATCCGAACGCCGGTCGAATACCTCGGTATTCTTCTCCAATCAACTGTTCATTCGACAGATCTTCTGACTTTCCGTATCCCCATTCCGCGCGGACGCGTTGGTGCAGATATTCCGCGAAGGCCTCCGCGAAGCGATCGGCCAGTGCTTTGATCATAATAGACGCATAATCGTCGCCTTCGGTTTCGAACTCACTGGCCAGTTCATCACAACCATGACCGGCCGTCAAAGCAAATCCTCCGATGTAGTCGGGGTACGAAACGGTTTCACTTACTGGTGCGACGTAATCTGACAGAGATCGGTAAAAGTCCTGTCCCTTGCGCTGCCATTGCTGACGAAGCATCGGGAATTTCATCAGTTCTGCGGACCGTGAATGATCTGTCCACAACACGATATCGTCTTGGCGGCTGTTAGCGGGCCAAAAACCGTAAACCGCTTTGGCCTGGAGTGTCTTGTTTTGCAACAGCTGTGTCAGTTGCTGCTGGGCGTCCTCAAACAGTTTACCTGCTTCTTCACCAATGATTTCGTCGTCAAAAATCTGAGGGTATTTTCCAGTCAGCTGCCACGAAGAAAAGAAGGGTGACCAGTCAATGAAGGGGACCAGTTCGGCCAGCGGCAGGGAATCAATGATCCTGATCCCCGTGAAGGAAGGCTGTGGCAGATCAGCAGAATCCCAATCGGGTGTGAATTTTTTGTCCAGAGCTGTGTTGTAAGGAATCAGGGTGGCCTGCTGACGCTGTCCAAAGGCGGCACGCGCACGATCCTGAGAATCAATGTTCCGCTGTATGAATGATGGCTTGGAATCTGAATCCAGCAGTGCTTCCACGACACCCACAGATCGGGATGCATCACCAACATGTACAACCGGCTGATCATAAACGGGTGCGATCTTTACGGCAGTATGTTTTAGGCTGGTTGTCGCTCCACCAATCAAAAGTGGTACTTTCCAGCCCTCTTCCTGCATCGTGCGGGCACCCCCGATCATTTCTCCCAACGACGGTGTGATGAGTCCACTCAGTCCAATGATGTCGGCATTGCACTTTTTTGCCTCATCCAGAATCGTTTCGCACGGCACCATGACTCCCAGATCGATGACCCGGAAGTTGTTGCAGCGCAGAACCACGGCGACGATGTTTTTTCCGATGTCGTGAACGTCGCCTTTGACGGTGGCGATCAGGAACGTCCCACGGTTGCTGTTTGCAGAGTCAGCAGCGTCAGAACTCCTGACGGCGGATTCGACGATGGCGACTGCTTCATCCCGTGTCCCGGTGAACAGTCCATCGTCATTGAATCGACATCGATCGTCGCGGAGTGTTTTTTCGGCTTCCATGAAAGGTTCAAGCCAGGCGACGGATTTCTTCATGACTCGGGCAGATTTCACGACCTGCGGAAGGAACATCTTTCCGGCACCGAACAGTTCCCCCACGACATTCATGCCATCCATCAGCGGGCCCTGTATGACGTCCAGTGGACGACAGTAGCTGAGGCGAGCCTCTTCTGTATCGTCTTCAATGAAATCGGTGATGCCTTTCAGTAGCGCATGCCTGAGACGATCTTCAACAGCTCCGTTTCGCCACTCCTGAGTACGTGTGATTTCCTCGGTTTCTTCTTTGACGGTTTCGGCGTATTCGATCAGTCGTTCGGTCGCATCAGGACGTCGGTTCAGCAGCACATCTTCGATGTAGCTCAGCAGCTCCGGATCGATTTCATCGTAGACTTCCAGCTGAGTTGGGTTGACGATTCCCATATCGAGGCCGGCATCGATAGCGTGATACAGGAACGCTGCGTTCATTGCTTCGCGGACAATATTATTTCCACGAAAGCTAAAACTGATGTTGCTCACGCCGCCGGATGTTTTCGCTCCTGGGCACTCTGATTTGATCCGACGTACGGCTTCGATGAATTCGACCGCGTAGTTGGCATGTTCGTCCATGCCTGTTCCGACGGTCAGAATATTTGGATCGAAGATGATGTCTTCCGGCGGGAATCCCACTTCCTTAGTCAGAAGCCTGTAGGCACGCCTGCAGATTCTTACTTTGTCATCGCATGTCGTGGCTTGTCCGGTTTCATCGAAGGCCATCACAATTGTTGCCGCTCCGTAGCGACGAATTGTGCGAGCCTGTTCAATAAATTTTTCCTGCCCCTCCTTCATGCTGATACTGTTGACAATGCTTTTTCCATGGACGCATTTCAGCCCCGCGACAATAACTTCCCAATCGGAGCTGTCGATCATAATAGGGACGCGAATGTTTTCGTCGTGAAGAAGCCACAGGAATTTTTCCATGCAGCGCGGGCCGTCCAGGAGTCCCTCATCCATATTCACGTCAATGACATTGGCACCACCCTCCACCTGATCCCGGGCAATGCTGATGGCCTCGTCGTACTTTTCTTCGCGGATCAGGCGAGCAAATTTTCGTGATCCTGTGACATTGGTACGCTCGCCGACATTCAGAAAATTTGTGTCCGGACGCAGTGCGAGATAGTCGAATCCGGAATAGGTGGACCAGCTGTTACCCTGAGGGATTCTGCGGGGGCTGATCCCTTCCACTGCTCTGGTAATCTGATGGATATATTCCGGCGTGTTTCCACAGCAGCCGCCAACCACGTTCACGTGACCGGCTTTCGCAACTCCGTGCAGTACGGATGCGACTTCAGAGGGATTGCTGTCGAATCCTCCCATACCGTTTGGCATACCGGCATTCGGGTAACACGTTACGTAGCGGGTTGCCATTCCGGACAGCGTTTCAAGATAGGGCTTGATTTCCTTTGGCCCGAGAGCACAGTTGAGTCCGACACTCAGCGATGGAAAGTGTTCGATTGAGGTATAAAAAGCTTCGACTGTCTGGCCGAGCAGAGTGACACCACCTGCAAAGACAGTTCCCGAGATCATTACAGGGACTTCGCGGCCCACTTCCTGAAACACGCCGGAAATTGCAAACAGACACGCTTTGAGGTTCAGTGTGTCGAAACTGGTTTCTGGCAATAACAGGTCGACGCCGCCATCCATCAGCCCTCGAATCTGCTCCGCATACGAGTCGACCATCTGGTCAAATGTGAACAGACGTGTGCCTGGTTCATCAGCGTTCATAGACAGCTGAACTTTGGTCGGCCCAATACTGCCAGCCACATATCGGGGCTTCAACGGATTGGCCGCGGTCGTTTTGTCGGCTACAGATCGAGCCAGTTCGGCCCCGACCCTGTTGATTTCGCGGGTCAGGTGCGAGAGTTCGAATTCTTCCAGCGAAATGACGTTGGCGTTAAAAGTATCGGTTTCAATGATGTCGGCCCCGACATCGAGGTACTCCTGATGAATCTCAGTAATTCGCTGTGGCTGCGTTAGAACCAACAGGTCCGTTGCATTCTTGACATCGATGTGGTGATTCCTGAGGCGGTCACCGCGATAAAATGCTTCATCCGGTTCGTTTGACATGATCAACGCACCCATGGACCCGTCGATGACAAGGATCCGCTGGTCAAGCAGTTCACATATGTCGGGTCTGGTATTCATATCACGAGGATTTCGCCGGATGGATGCTGATAATTTGAGTGTTCAGGAGATCGATGTCCGGTTGCCTGACTGTTTGTCGCCACGGAACGTGATGGATGTTCCGAATTCGCGACCTGTAGTTTATTGGACGGTCTCTGGTGGGCTACACTGCGTGTCGAGCCCTGCCATCGACACATATATGGCGTACGCCGGGGACGTTAACATTGGGCGGGGATTGTAGAGGGACCATCAATTTCGTTGAATCTTTTGGTTGTATATTCAGTGGAATTGATCGATACCGGGAACCAACGCACGTCAGCCGTTGTCTATGTGGCTTCCTGATTACCGGAACCAACGACGATCGATCTTTTGTCGGTCAGGTCATCCGTCACAATCTATGGATTCCTGTACAATTAACGACTGTTGTCTGCCTGCCCGTTTCACCATCAGCCGAAGTTCTTGCCGATGCGTTTTCAGACAAAATCTGTGCATACAGGTGTTCACAAGGATCAGCAGTACAACAGCGTCATTACACCGATCTATCCCAGCTCCACGTTTTACTGGGACGATCTGGAGAAAACCTCCGGTTATGACTACACGCGATCCGGTAATCCCACTCGGGATGCGCTACAGGAGAATCTGGCGGCACTGGAAGGCGGCGTTGGATGTGTCGCGACCAGCACTGGAATGGCAGCGGTCCATTGTGCAATGTCATTGTTTGGGCCGGATGATCATCTTGTTGTTCCCGCAGATGTTTACGGCGGTACATTTCGACTGATTAGCCGGTTTCTGGTTGAAAAAGGAATGACGTTCACATTTGTCGATATGACTGACCTGGACTCGGTGCGCAGTGCAGTGAATTCAAAAACGCGGGGAATCTGGATTGAGACTCCCAGTAATCCAATGATGAAGGTCATTGATCTGGCAGCTGTCGCGCAGATCGGTGAACAGTCAGGTCTGCTGACGCTTTGTGATAACACGTTTCTTTCTCCGTATTTGCAACGGCCGTTTGAGTTTGGCATCGACGTGGTCGTCCATTCAACGACCAAGTACATCAACGGGCATTCAGATGTTGTCGGTGGAGCAGTGATTGCGAAAGATGAGGAGCTGGCCGAACGTATCGGCTGGATTTGCAATGCGGCGGGCATGGCCTGCTCTCCATTCGACGCATGGCTCGTGCTGAGAGGAGTCAAAACACTGGGCTGTCGTATGGAAGCTCAGGAACGCAGTGCTCACAGACTCGCAGAATGGCTGGAAACACATCCTGCGGTTGAAAGAGTCTACTATCCGGGTCTTGAGTCGCATCCTCAGCATGCTCTCGCCAGACAGCAGCAGGATGGATTCGGTGCCATGCTGAGTTTCGATGTCAGAGAAGGCCGGCCGGTGGCCGAACGCGTTTGTATGAAAACGAAGCTGTTCGACGTTGGTGTTTCACTTGGCGGCATTGAAAGTCTCATTAGTTTTCCAGTGACAATGAGTCATGCATCGATGTCAGAGGAGGGACGAGCCGCTGCAGGTATCACAGACAGGACTGTTCGGGTTTCTGTGGGCCTGGAGCATCCCGACGATCTGATTGCCGATTTGCAACAGGCATTTGAAGGTTCGTAGGAGACAGTGGGGGTGTTGCTCATGCAGGCACTGGTTACAGGCGGTGGAGGATTCCTTGGTCTTTATGTGGTTGAGCAACTTCTGAAAGCCGGACACAAAGTCAGGGTCTTTTGTCGAGGCCGATATGACGCGTTGAGACGGGACGATGTGCAGGTTGTTCAGGGTGACATTCGCGATGAGGCAGCGGTGGCCGCTGTTTGCAAAGACATAGATGCTGTCTTCCATATTGCCGCAGTTCCGGGTGTCTGGGGGCGTTGGGAGACTTATCGCTCAATCAACGTGGTTGGCACACAGCATGTAATACGGGGATGCCAGCGCGCCGGCGTCAGCCGACTGATCTATACGAGTTCTCCAAGTGTCGTGTTTGATGGAAGCGACCATCTGGATGCTGATGAATCACTGCCGTATCCGCAGACATGGATGTGCCACTACCCTCATTCAAAGGCACTGGCTGAACAGGCCGTGATCCGCGCCAATAGTGATGGACTTCGTACGACATCCCTGCGGCCCCATCTTATTTGGGGACCACGTGACAATCATCTGATCCCGCGTCTGATGCGCAAGGCCAGAGCGGGACGATTACGCCGTGTCGGTACCGGTACAAATTTGGTTTCTGTCAGCTATGTGGAAAACGTAGCTGCGGCACATTTGCAGGTCGAGCATTCGTTACGGAATTCAACCCGTGCAGCGGGAAGAGTGTACTTTATTAACGAACCTGAAGCGGTGAATCTGTGGAACTGGATTGATGAAATTCTGGCGCTGATTGAATTGCCGCCGATCCGCAAGTCGATTTCCGCTGCGGCAGCACATCGAATTGGCCTGGCGATGGAACTGCTGTGGAAGACGTTGCCAGGAGAGCCCCCGATGACTCGTTTCGTCGCGTCTCAGCTCTCGAGTTCGCACAGTTACAGCATCCAGGCTGCCGTGAGGGATTTCGGATATTCCCCCATCTGTACTCTGGAGGAAGGAATGGAAAAACTGAGGACCGAATTGACGCAGGCTGTTTCAGGACAGCATTGACTGTAGATCACTGCTGCTGTTCTCGCATTCGCGTGAACAAGGTGCGAAACCCGCAGGACCTTGTGTCGACGACTTTTGGTGCGTCTTCCTCAGACTGGGGCTGCTCGTCTCCGCCTGTTACAGAAAATGCGGGCGATTTATCTTCTCGCAGAACGCTGTTTTCTGCACCGGCTGCCTTTCTGAGTTGTCCGGCCGGTAACGAGGCCGACATCATCCGCGGCGTTTGATTCATCAACTCCGGCCGAATCAGTTCGATGGTCTCAATTCCGAATTGGTTACCGGTCCTGGTCTCCAGTTGTCGATCGGCCGAGCTCCCGACGATTCTCAATGGAGTGGTAACAGTGTTCACGGCTTTGGGAGCGACGTCCGATTTCCCCTCATCCGCAGAACTTGTTTTATTCGCCATACTATTATTTAACTGACCGCCCAGCCAATGCTGACCACGATCCGTACCGTCGGGCTGCTGCTTAATCGATTCCGGAATTTCACCGGCGTCGGCCAGAGCGGCCGGGACTGCAGTGTTTTCAAAATTTGAGGCTTCAGTTCTGGTGGAGTCCGTCAGTCCGTTGACAGGAATGGGATTTGCCGGACCGATATCTGGCCTCTGTGGCGGCCACAACGGCAGAGGCACGTTGCGGGACGGCATATTGATTTCATACTGTTCCATATGTGAAGACGGTTCGCACTTGTCGTCGACAACGCTTTGCAATTCCAGTGAGTTGTGATCTGACGATTCCAGTTGTGTCCAGGATCGTATCGGCTTCTCGTGGTCACTCCAGGATGGTGGCCATGTGCCGGCGGGTGACCATCGGCTGAAATTCGCCAGAATGTCGCTAAAATCTGAAGCCTCCTGTTGACTGGCAGAATTTGAATCACTGGCGGTTTCTGCACCACGAAGCAGACGCTGATCAAGGTCTTCATCGATGTCCATCGCCGGCTCACCGACGGACTCGTGGTCTGCGAGCAGATACCCAGCGTCAAAGCTGCACGCGCCATTGAGAACTGTTGAGTCGGTTGGCTGACGGTCCGGCAGCAGACTTGCACAATCCAGCTCTATCAATTCGTCCGGGCTTGGTCCGGATGCAAGATCATCCAGCGTGGGCAGGTCGTCAATCGATTCAGTGTCAATCGATTCAGTGTCAATCGATTCAGTGTCAATCGATTCAGTGTCAATCGATTCAGTG
>JAKVAY010000011.1:26335-40490 GCA_022447185.1 Fuerstiella sp.
AGCGTCAATCGATTCAGTGTCAATCGATTCAGTGTCAATCGATTCAGTGTCAATCGATTCAGTGTCAATCGATTCAGTGTCAATCGATTCAGTGGAAGCGTACTCAGTCGACAACTGAAGAGCTTCCTGGGTCTCAACCATTACGGTCGGTATTGATGGAGATCTTTGGCCAAGTTCAAGGTTTCCCGGTGCCGGTTCGGCACCTAATTCAATTACGCCGTCGGAAGATATTTGCCAGCTATCAGGGCTCGTTTCATTATTGTCCGGATGGTTTTCGGAAGATTCGCCTATTGATACGTTCCACGTGTGGGGCAGATGCTGCAGACCGCTGAGTGCTGCACGAACTGTTTCGAGGGTCACGCAATCCAGCCCGTCTTGATAGGCAAGAACCAGTGATTCATCGGCCAGTAGGTTCAGACAACGTGGATTTCCATCGGCGGCGTCCACAACGGCTTCGACGGCATCGACATCAAAACAGTCGGCCATCGAACCACCCGCATGTTGGATTCGGCTTCTGATGTACTCCACGGATTCGGCCAGTCGAAGTGGCTGGAGGAAGGTGTATGTCCGAATACGAAGAGCGAATTCTGAAATTGCGGGTTGGGCCAAAGTCTCTTCAAGTGCGTGTGAACCGGCAAGAAGCAGTCGACAGAGTGGATGTGAGCTTGCACGCTGCTCCAGCAGGAACTTGAGTTCGGTAAACAAATCGGGGGACATCAGATGCGCGTCATCGATTAACAGTGCGATGGGGCCCCAAAATTCAGCGGAGTTCTGAAGTCGTTCGACAAAGTTCCATCGACTAAAAGCTGTATTGACCAGGTTACCATCCTGAGATTTCAGACTCCGCTGAATGCACAGATAGAGATCTTCCGTGGTTTTCAATGAAGTGCCAGGAAGAATGATGGCCTGTCCGTGTCGGGCGAGCAACGTCTGAATATGGTCAAGAAGGACTGTCTTTCCGACGCCACTCGGACCGGTGACCACCGCGACACCTGCGACTGACTGCAGCGTGTGCTGAATCGTCGGAACCACCGACATGGATGATTCCGAGTCAAAAAATTGCCACTCCGCCGGAGTGACGGAGAAGGGCATCATCTGAAAACCGAAGTGCTGCTCGTACATCCGTGTATCTGCGCCAGCGGCGCCAGGCAAAGGTCGGCAATTTCTGCCGGTGCAAATATGCACCGATCCTCAACCAAACATCGAACCGCAAAATGAGTGATCTTGAGGATCTTGCCGTTCAATTCGCGCTGGCGGTAATTCTACCGCGTGGTTGCCGTTCAGGTGATCGGGTTCAAGCAGCCAGATCCTCAGTCTGCGAAACGGGACTCTTTGCGAGCAGCAATTCTGCCGTGCGAGCGGTGGCACCCGAGAGTGCGATTTTTTGGGCCAGTACATCCAGTTGCTGTCGTCGATTGTTGAGTGCTTCGGTACTGCCTGCCCACTCGATCAGAATCCTGGATATGTGGTCAATATCGCGAGTTGGATTTCCACTGGAGAGTATTTCCGGCATCAGTTCTGCGTCTGCAATGAGATTCGTCAATGTGAAAAAACGACAGGAAACGAGTTTTCTGCCGACAAACCTCATGATACGTCCGGTGCGATAAAGAACGACACCCGGAGTCCGACGGGCTAGCAATTCCAGGCTCACGGACCCACTCACCATCAGGCAGGCGTCTGCGGTCTCGATGACTTCCGACGTTTGACCTGTTTCATAGTGGATGTTCAGTTGCAGCCCACTTTTCTTCTGTAACTCGACACACCGCAACTGATGCTCTTTTCGATAGCAACCGGCAACCCATTTGATGCCCGGGTAAGCCTGCTGAACACGCCCGGCGATCTGCAGCATAACAGGCCAGTTGTGTTCCAGTTCCTGTGACCGGGATCCGGGTAACAGGGCAAAGACCTTCTGGTTTTCTTCTGTCGTTTTCAGTGTCCTGAGGGTGGTTGCGCTGAGCTGTTGGTCTGCGACCTCGTCGAAGAACGGGTGCCCAACGTATGTTGCGTTCACACCGCGGCTGGCATACCAGTCGTATTCAAATGGCAGAGTGCAGATGACATGGTCAACCCATTTTCGGACACGACGAATTCTCCAGGGGGCCCAAGCCCACAGCTGAGGAGGCAGATAATAGTAAACGGGAATATCAAGTTGGTGGGCTGTACGGGCGATCCACCAGTTAAAACCCGGGAAATCGACCAGCACAACTGCATCCGGCCGGTTGTCCTGTAGATAGGTTTCGGCGCGTTTGACCAGCCGACGAAAGTGTGCCAGGAGGGGAATGACACGCAGAAATCCCATGACGGCATTTCCGGTCATTTCATGCAACAGATGGCATCCCTGTTTCTGCATTTCGGGACCACCGAATCCATCGCAGCGCAACTCAGGTTCACGAAGCTTCATTTCACGAAGGAGATGTGCTGCGTGCTCGTCACCACTCGGCTCGCCGGCTGAAATGAAGAACCTCATGTCATTCGTCCATGATGGCGAAGATCGTTGACGGTGGATGATAAACCGATAGCAGATTAGATGCAGCGGTACATGGTCGTCAAGGTGACGATCAATTCTGCTGCAGACGAACAGATGCGCAGCATGTATCCGGAAGAGAAGGACCGGGAAACAATTGAATAGCTGTCGTAACAGCTTGATACTGACTTTGTGGCCAGCCGTGAGTCGTTTTTCTTTCGTCACCAGGAATTCGTCCGGTAAACGGCTCGTAAAAGATTGACTGTCGGGGCCTGGTTCAAGTGAACCGCGGTTGCGGTAAGCAAGCATTTTTCCGGAAACAGCGAATGTCGGAACACGGCTGCTGCGTTTTCTGGTCCGGTCTGATCGCTTTTCAACAGACGGTCAGCGGCATGAATTGCCGGTTTGCCGGTTCTGGCGCTGAGCCACGATTGCTTCTCCGGCAGACCGGCTCGAGCGTCGCCTGTCCGTGATGTGCGATGCGCGTTAGATTCAGGAGTCAGCTATGCCGTGGCAATATTCCGGAGATTCACATCCTATGTCACTCGTTTGTCGGATTTTTGTCTGCCTGTTGCTCATCCAGCGACTCTCTTCTGTATCTGCCCAGGGATTGCGGGTTGAGACACAGGTTTACAGTATTGCTCAGACTTCGGCAGACAGTCGAGCGGTTGAAACTCATCTTTCCAGCAGCGTGACACTGTTGCACAACGGATTGGTTTACGATTACGTGGAAGCGGCTGATGAAGTGATTATTTTGAATCCGTCAGTGCGAACGTTCACGATTCTGAATACGGCGCGAGAGATCAGGACGGGAGGGCGTTTCGAGGAAATTAAGCACCTGATGGATTCGCACCGTAAAGAATCAAAACGCTATTTGCACGAATTAACTCGATCGACCCAGCGGGATGCGGCAGAGGTCGCTCGCAGCCTGCAGTTCCAGCTCAAGCCTGCCTTTGACACGAAATTCGACGCCAAAAACGGGTTGCTCGAAATGACTTCAGATTCCTGGAAGTATCGTGTTCAGACTCACTCCTGGGACGATTTGGATCAGGTCGCTGAGTATCTGAAGTACGCCGACATGATCTCAAGACTCAATTTTGTTCTGCATCCCGAAAGCATGTTCCCGGAACCCCGCAGACTGCTTAATGACGAGCTTCGAAAGCGTGAGCGGCTTCCAACCTCGGTTGTCCGGGATCTCAGGCCCGAACAATCCCTGATATTGAGAGCCAGTCATAAGTTCATTGCCGGACTGAATTCTGCCGATCTGCACCTGATCCAGGTCTGGGATTCCGCTGCCCGAGACGCTTCGCAGCGCAGCCTGCCATTGAGAAGCTATCAGGAAGTCGTTCTTCTGAGTAAGCGTTGATTCTCAGATCTTTGCAGAGACACTTCCGGTTCGTGTTCTTACTTGAATCGTGGCGGCCAATACGATTCAATCGATGTTTTGGTACTCTGCATAGTAAGCTTTTGACCCTGCGAATCCGAACTTCAGTGTCGTGGATACGGCTGTCTATATGAGGGACGACATCCTCGACTGTGCTGAACAGTGACCGGTGCTGCTTTTTCTGACTAGGATGAATCCATGTATACACTCGATCGACGTGACTTCGTCAAATCCACAGCAATTGCCGCAGGTTCAGTCTTTGCTGCCCCGGCGCTTGGCAGAGCGGGGATATCCGCAAACGACAGAATAGGTGCCTGCGTGGTTGGGGTCCGAGGCCGGGGTGGAAGCCACATCAAAGGGTGGCTGAATGATCCGCGTACAGAAGTTCGTGCGATTGTGGAGGTCGATGAGGACGTTGCTGCAAAACGAGCGACTGAGATAGAGAGCAAACAGGGAACGCGACCTGCGGTCTATACTGATATGCGTAAGGCGTTCGAAAATGACGACATTGATATCGTGAGTTCTGCAACACCCAACCACTGGCACGCTCTGTCGGGAATCTGGGCTATGGAAAGAGGCAAAGATGCGTACATTGAAAAGCCTGTTTCCCACAATATCGCAGAGGGAGCTGCGATGATTGCAGCAGCAAGAAAATACGGACGGATGTGTCAGGTTGGTACTCAGTGCCGTTCCCGCACAGCGATTCGCGAGGCAGTGCAGTTCATCGCAGATGGTGGAATTGGTACGTGTACATTTGCGCGAGGCCTGTGTCACAAACGTCGTAAATCAATCGATGCTTTAGGCGATTACGAGATCCCGTCAAACGTCGATTACAATCTCTGGTGTGGTCCGGCAACATATACTGATCCTAAAAATACGCGCAAACGATTCCACTATGACTGGCACTGGCAACGACATTACGGAAATGGTGACCTTGGAAATCAGGGTCCTCACCAGACTGATATCGCTCGCTGGGGGCTGGGAATCGACACGCATCCGTCGACCATCCTGACTTATGGTGGCCGATTAGGATACCAGGCTGAAAGGAATGACCCGAACTATGTCGATGCCGGTGACACAGGGAATACAGAAGTGTCGATTTACGATTATGGTGACAAATGCATCGTGTTTGAAACGCGCGGTCTGAGTGTCGATAATTCGGATGATGACGAGATCAATAAGTTATTCCAGAAAACAGAAGGCAACAAGATCGGGGTGATTTTTTACGGGTCTGAAGGATACGTTGTGCAGCAGTCCTACTCGCGCTGCGTCGTCTTCGACAAGGATTTAAATCCGGTTGAAGGGAAGAAATTCGTTGGTGGTGGCGATCACTTTGGGAATTTTCTGGACGCCTGTGAAAGTCGCAATGTTGAGGATCTCAATGGTGATGTTCGCGAAGGTCACCTCTCGGGCGGCATCAGTCACCTGGGCAACATTTCGTACTATCTGGGTGAACAGAATCACGTCACGACTGACGAACTTTCTGAAGCGCTGAAAAATGTGGTCAGCCAGGACGACAACGAGGCCACGTTGCAGCGAACGATCAAACATCTGCAGGCAAGCAGCGTGGATCTCGAAAAATATCCTTTGTCACTGGGGCCTAAACTGGAGTTTGATCCTGAACGCGAGTTGTTCACCAACAATGCGGGTGCGAATCAGTATCTCTCTCGCGAATATCGGAAGGGATTTGAGTGTCCTTCTGCAGAGAATGTCTGATGTCAGGACATTCCTGACTGTGAAATGTGACCCTGTTTAGCTGTTCCAAAACCTTCTGACCGCCGCCAGTTCGCGGCGGTCAGTCCTTTTTGATCTGGATGCTGTTGTGCTTTCACATATGGTTTATTTTACGCTGAAAGATCCGTCGCAGGCGGCTTGTCAGCAATTGATTGACTCCTGTCGGCACTACTTACCCGGACACGATGGAATCGTGTTTTTTGCGGTGGGGACTCACACGCCGGATCTGAAACGTCCTGTCAATGACGACGGTTTCCATGTGACCGCAAATGTTGTGTTCGAAAGTCGGAAGGCGCACGATGCGTATCAGATTTCCGAAAATCATTTGGCATTCATTAAAGAAAATAAGGACTCCTGGGAACTGCTGCGCATCTTTGATGCGGATGTGGAATAAGTCCAGGTACTGATCGGGATCTTTCCGATGTCGGCATTGGCTTCGCCAGATTCCTCTGACAGCAGGTTTGCAGACTTCACGGTTACATTGCTTGAGTGGATGATGGCCGTTGCTGTCGGCTCGGGACTCTCGGTCCTGATGTGGCATGGTCTCCTTCAGGACAACGATCTGGTCGGTGGAGACACGTGGACCTATTTCATACCGCAGAAGCTGGTGCTTGCCGACAGTCTTGTCCGGAATGAATTACCGTTGTGGCACGATCTGACAGGTCTTGGCTATCCGTTGCTGGCGGAAAGCCAGGCGGGTGTGTTCTATCCGTCCAATCAGATCTTGTATCGCCTGCTGGATGTGAATCGTGCGTACTACGTCAGCATTGTCGTGCATTATGCACTGGCGTTTATATTTGCATGGCGATTTGCGAGATGTCAGCAGATTTCCCACTGGTCATCATTGCTGGTGGCTCTGGTCTTTGTCTACGGCTGGTTTCCTGCTCGCATTTCGCTTGAATGGAGCATCATCGGGGGCGTTTGGCTGCCGCTGACTCTCTGGATCACACACGAGTTTTTGTTGCGACCCTCTCGATGGCGATTTGCTCTTCTGGCAACTGTTCTTTCCACACATTTGCTGGCGGGCCACTTTACGCTGGCGTTCATTAATCAACTGTGTCTCGTGTTCTATACGGGGCTACGGTTGCTGCTCTGTCGTGACATTGATCGTCGGTCCTTCGGTGTTGCGAGTGCCATTCCCGCGGCCATCGTGATCAGCCTGGCGATCAGCGCTGTTCAGTTGCTGCCGTCAATGGAACTCAAACAGGTCAGTCAGCGAGAAGGTGTGCGCGCCGAGTTTAGTCCGGGCTATGGGTACATGCCTCCGTTGTATCTCACGCAATTAGTTGCATCGTGGGTTTGGTGGCATTCTCCTGAAATTCTTGAGTCCCGACAAATACAGCATTTACCTGGTTCGATCGACAGTGATACGAATCCGGTTGAGGCCCATTTCTATCTGGGACTGGTTCCGCTGGCACTGGTGTTTATGGGGTTCGTCTCGTGGCGGTGCCGAACGATTCCTGCCTCAGTGCAACGTTGCTGGCTGGTGCTCGGCGTGGTCAGTGTGGTTTATGCCACTGGCTGGCTGCTGCCCGTGACACGGCATTTACCGGGTTTTTCCTATTTTATGGGTCCGGGACGGTACACGATCGTGGCGACACTTGCTGGTGCCATTCTGAGCGGGCTTGCCCTGGATGCACTGACGGGTAGACGGAGAGGACTGATCCCTGCCGTGTTACTCATCGGAGTCTTCACATGGTATGACCTGCAGTGGGCATCGCACTCCGTTGCCGATGCCGTTGAAGTTCCTGGTGTACTTTCGCACCAAGAAGACAGCTGGATCCGGGAGTATTTTCAAAACCAGCCTCCGCGAACATGCCGACTCCTGGCAAGCGGACCCAATGTCGCAAATATTTACGGTGTCAGCTGCGTCCCCCAGTATCTTGGAATAGGTCCAGCCGTTTACTTCAGTGACGATTTTGACCTCGAGACACAGCCAGACGCACCAGACTTCGCTTCCAGGGCTCAAATGCACAAACTCAGAAGACTGGGGGTGACGCATGTTCTGACAACAGATCCGGTGACTGAATTCAACGCATCTTTGATACTGATTGATGCCAAACCGGATGCACTTCTGAACAGAATCTGGGGACGAGGCAGAGCTTCATGCTATCTCTATGAACTTCGGCAACCTGGCCAGCGTCTGGAATCGAAACCTGCCACCGCCCTGGCTGGCTGGAGTATCCTGCAAGACACCCCTGAAGACGTTTCGATTGAAGTGACACTCAGGGAGGCTGCGGAGCTGAATCTCAATGAATTAATGTATCCGGGCTGGACCGTCCAAATCGATGGACAGAGTGCCGAGGAACTCCCGGGTGATGATCTGACGCGTTCGGTTCGGGTGGATGAAGGTATCCATATTCTGCGTTGGCAATTTGACTCATCGACGGTGTATTTCGGGGCATGGGTTTCCTGCATCACACTGATGAGCGTATGGATGAGCGTGTTTCTTCCGGTTCAACGTTTAAAAAATCGCAAACAATCTGCATGAAGGTGTTGTGTCTGGCTCAGGACCGCCTGACGGCAATCACTGCAGATCACTGGTTAAGGTGACAGATCAGGAGCCGGATCCGGCGACGGTCGTTTGTCGGATTCATATTTGACTTTTGGCTGCGTGGATGAATCTGACGTCCATCGGCAGTGTTTGCCGGAACCAGTTTCGTCCGTCGATGTTGGTGATCTCAAACCATTCTGCCTGCTGAACTTAATGTAAAATTCCTGCTAACTGCAATTCGTGAGAGGTTCAGCTGAGCCTGGTCGTCTCAACAGGACGAATGAAATTTTGATGGAGTGAGCCTGTAATTCTCCAGCGTTCGCAAAAGCAACTGCACCATGACCCTGGCTGAATATCGAATCGACCTTGGCTATTTCGGCGGTCCGCTGGACCTGTTGCTGCACCTGGTGCGTCGACATGAACTGGACATTTGTGGTGTTTCTCTCGCAGGGATCACGAGTGAATTCAATCAGCATCTTGAGGTTTTGGAACTGCTGGATCTTGACCTGATCGGTGACTTTATTGTTGTCGCTTCCACGTTACTGGAAATCAAGAGTCGTGCGGTGTTGCCAGCGCAGTCGGATGCGGAGGATGAGGATACAACAGAAGACCTTAGTGGTAACGAGCTCATCCAGCGTTTGATGGAATACAAGAGGTATAAGCAAGCTGCGCTGCAGTTGGAGGAGCGAGCCTCTGAATGGCTGGAACGATACCCGCGGCTTACGGACGATCGTCCGGAGACATCTGGAAAACGAATACCGGACCGAGTACGCGGAGTTGAAATCTGGGACCTCGTCAGTGCTCTGACAAGAATAGTGCGGATTCCGGAAATCGCAGAACAAACGACAATTCGAATGGATGAAACGCCACTTTCCGTCCATCAGGAGCGAATCCGACGTCGTCTGAAACTGGAGGATCGTGCTGAATTCAGTTCATTCTTTGACGGGGATAAGAATCAGGCCCGAATTGTTGGGATCTTTCAGGCCATTCTGGAACTCATTCGGCACGAGCGATACCGCGCCGAACAGTTCACAGATCATGGGGAGATCTGGATTCTGTCACCGTCTGGAATTGCAACGTCCGACAGCATTTGAATGGATGGCAGGCGGAGAACTACTATGTTTCTCCGCTGCAATCGTGGTGATCACCGGCATAATAACGGGGGCTTGTTGATGGACAGATCAGTCCATCAAAGGCAGATCCTTGGTGGTCTGGTCGAGAAGATCGGACCGGGAAACCCGCATCTCTACCAGGAACTCGGTATCACCGAGCAGGATCTGATCCCCGTGTCTGAGGACATAACAATTCACGTCCAGTGCGTTTACGATAGTGAGATTCGTGGAATCAAGATCGACAAGTTCGAACTGTCCTACGGAATTGACTCGAATCTTTGCATGATGTCGGCTGATCCGGCCATCCGGAATGGTAATGTCAGCTGAATGACTGCGTCCGAGAATCACGGGAAGACGCTGTGGAGTCAGCGCAAATTCACCTGCCGGAAAAGCGTTGCACTTCAAAACTAATGTTGGAACGGTCACAACGAAACTCATCTGCAGATTGACCGGCATATTCGATGCTGTGAGCCTGAACCCTACAGCACTCACCAAACGTGTCAACTGGTGACCGAAACCGGATCGTCGCAGCATTTGAGATCTGTGGTGATTCAGGCTCAGCACCCCAAGTTAGGATAGTGTGTCATCAGTTGCTCTCAAACCGGAATCCGTCAGGGATGTTGTGGTACTGCCGATTGTCTGTGATGCTTATCTGCAGTCCAGGTTGCTCGGCAGCAATCAGTGTTGAGAACACAAGAGTCTCCAGTTCACTGCCTGAGACGCAGGTGCATCTCAGGGAAATCATCGAATTTGAACCCGAGTCAACCTGAAATGACAAACATACCGGATCCGTCTGTTTCTTTAACTCACAGGGATATGCGAAGTGATTGCCCCGATATCGCCATCAGGCGAGATGCCCGATCTGGTGCAACACTTATCGGCGATTGAATCCCGTGTCAGTAAATCTGCAGAAAATCCCGGCGACAATCACTGCACAGTCAAGAATGCTCCTGTGACCTCTGACGCCTGTCGGACGTCAGAAATTCTGCACACTTTTGAACGTCTGACGGTATCTTTGAGTGAACTGACTGACCAATTCCGACAGCTTCAACTGCGTCTGCCGCTAGACATGACTAACGCGATTGACACAACCGTTTTCAGGGCCCGCCAGTCATTCCCACGTGCAGACGCTGCGGAGTTACGTCCCACGGACACGGACACGGACTTCGGTTCGAACGAGGAATCCTGGACCACCATCCGCGCGGCGATGTTCAAGCCCGTAGTTGATGATTCAGAAGTATACGCGGAGGGTGAAACCGTACCGATGTTTAAAGAAATGGAAACAGCAGAGGTTGAATCGGTATGCGAATCGATGGCCCCGGTGGAGTTCGAGGTGTCGGAACCATTTGACTGTGACACAATCAACGATGAAGACCGGCGCGGCGTTCCTTGAGCGGGAAAAACTTCTGTGTCTACTGTCGACGAGGCTTCGTCAGAGACTAAAGCCGATGGCCACGATTTCCACTGATCAAATTCAGCGCATGGCAGATTTTCTTCCGGAAGAATTACGGGACCATGCTTTGTAAAGCCTGTCACGTATCGATGAGCAGTTGCGACTGACCGAGCTGGAACTTTCTTTGGAACGGGCGTGTCTCACTCGCCAGTTGACGGCAATGGAAGACACTCGCTGCATCGTTGAGAACACCGCACGACGCCTGGGCTACACCGTTAACAGTGACGGGGCACTTGAAGGTGCGCCGGAGCCCGTTGACATGCGACGTTCTGAGCGACGCTGGTTGCGCGTGCCGGGGTTTGGACGTTAACGATTGCGATTTCGTCTACCGCCTTAATCGGAGAGCACTGCCTCGCTGCATTCCCCGGCCACCACCTCCGGAATGTACATCCATTTCTTCTTCGTCTTCGTCGTCGTCGTCGTCAATCTGCAGCCCTATTTCTTTTTGCTCACGCCAATCTTCGAAATTCGAAACGATTGCGTCCACGAGGTCCCTTTTTTCCCGATAAGAATTTTCGTTTGCATAACGCAGAACAATGTCGCCACTAGCATCCACCAGAGTCACGAGAGGTTCGACCAACTGCTTTTCATGGAATATCTTTAAAATCTCTTCTTTAGCGCCTTGAGTATCAGTTTTGGACTCGGCAAAGACATATTGATAGTTATCGAATTCGCTTATAATTTCTTTGACATCGTTAAAATCTTGGCGATTCGTTCGGACGCCGGGCACGACGCCACACAGCAATTCATCGGTGGAAAAATTCACTTCTCCACCCTCCAAAATCCCGAGTTCAAGGTCAACACGCTCCGTTCGCTCGTGACCGGCAATGGGCATTCCAACGTCAACAGTGACGGAACCCATGACTGGAAGTACGCCGTCGTCCTTGTAATAAACGTTAAAATCAACTGAGTGCTGACCAGTTTTTCGTGACGCCTTAACCTTCCTTGCGAAGTTGCTATATTTCATTGGGACCATTACTTCACTCGTAGGCTCGCTCCATGCGGATTCAATGATTTCTTCTTGAGCAGTTTCCGGTGACACCAAATCATCGGCAAGCTCTTGGAAATTCGGATTGTACATATTCAGTCTCACACGATAACGATATTTAATACCGCGGTTTGCGGTGAAATCTATGAATCGCACGAGGTACAGTCGGAAGTCAGCGGTTGCCGTCTCTTCGAATTGTTTATTGAAGATTGCCTTCGAATTCTCATCAAATGTTTCGCCACGACGGTTGTAGGATTGTTGTATCTGTGCCATAGCGCCCGCCTGAAATTCGCCAGGTGAGGCATAGTTATTTAGTGCTTGTGAGCCAAGCTGGTTCCGAGACTGGAAATACGGCAAAAACTGTTTTCTGGCTTTGCGTTGTGGCGGGGCATCGAGTTGAGCCTGCAGAGCTTCTTCCGACAGGATGGCGTCGATACGGTCCTGCATCGCCTGTTCTTCCGGGCTGAGTTTGAAATCTGTGATCATGGGGTGTGCTGCTTCACTTGTTTGCCACGTACCGGTGGCCCGACGCGGAAGAGGCATCGTCAGTTCGGGACATGTTACAGCCGGACTGACGATGTCGATGTTCTGGCCCATTGTACGCAACAGTATTTCGCCGATGTCTTCGATCGGGATAGTGTTCCACCCACGCCATTGGCCATCGTCGTACGCCTGTCGCTGGATGACCATCTCCTGGTAATCGATATAACTCTGAATGTCAGCGTAGCTCCCTGTGATGTGCAGTGCGTCCCTGAGCTTTTTGCGCTGCTCCTGAATATCAACGATCATGCGCACCGAAATACCAGCTTCCCATTGGACTTTTCGACGAGCCGTTGGTCGGTTCTGTTCAGCAGTGACCGCCAGACCGCCTTGATTGCCCATCATCGCCTGCACTTGCTCAAGTGTCATGCCATACGTGCCAACCATTTGCTCTTCGGGTGTCAACGTGGCTGCAAGAGCGGCCTTTTCAAGTTCTTCGGAGCCGTCATTGCCTCCAAACTGTTGTGCGGCCTTCGCACGTGTCAAATCGACTTTCTTCGTTTTATTTCGGGGGTCTTTGTTTTTGTTGGCCAGAAATTCGTCCGACTCATCATCGTTTAACTCATCTTCGTCGGGTGGAAACGCCAGGGGAATATCAACCGCCACTGCTTCGGGGTGTGTGGGTGCGACGACCTCAACTGTTGCCCGCTTGCTCAGCGCCGGCATCAGTTGTTCGTTCCACTCGATCGGCATGTTAAACCGTGTGTGATCAATGTCGTCACGTTTACCGAGATCCGATGCCAGACGTGCTATATTTGGCATGTTTTCTGTGAATGTTTTTCGGTGTTCCGGCGGCCATGTCGTTTGTGATTCGATTTGCGCACGGACAGCGCTCGCCTGCTGTATCAACTGAGCCGGCATCACATCTGCATGCTCCCAGGACGCCGACCAGAATCCATATAAGGCCAGCAATGCCACGAGTCCAGCTATGATTTTCTCATTATGGTTAATGAAAACAGCTTGTAAGTTGAATTTTGTGGCCATCAATTCTTGCTCCGAAAGTGAACGGGACCAGTCCCGCAGAACTTCACCGATTTAACGCTAGCCACCTGGCGTGGCGTACAGGAACAGACCAGCGAGTCGGGAGTAATAAACGCCCGGTACGGTAACCTCGCCACGAACAAGGCACCTGTCTCCTCTGCTCGCCAGGTAAAGTCCTGTTTGTCGCTCGATTCAGCTACATAATTCGTTGAAGTTAAAATCAGGTCAATGCGATTCGTATCCGTTGTGACACGTTCTGGCGACAACCCTGCAGAGATAATCCCATTGGTTGCTGAATTCACCAGAAAATATGTTTGTGATTACCCTCGTAATCCAGTCATCGATCAGTATTATTTAACGTTGAACCCATCAATATCTGATTCAGGTTCATTCGCGCGGAGTCTGATCTCAGGGGGCCGTTGTTTCGGAAGTATCTGTCGTATCAACGCCATTCGAAGCAGAATCTGGTTCATTTGAATTCCCGTCCACATCTGCCGCGTCCGGTTGTTCCGCTGCTGACGGATTCGCCGATTCTTCACCTGCTTCGGTTCCGAGCTCTTCTCGTTCCATTTCGGCTGTTTCTTCGGCTCGTTCGTTTTCTTCCGGCGTCCTGTAAATGGTCAGCAGACCGGCGATTCGCAACTGCACCAAAGCGTGATCCTGGAGACCAGATGTCAATTCGCCTTGACCCGCATCAAACAGACGCTGGCTGAATTCTTTGTTTGCCAGCAGGGCGAGTGTTCCCGTGACGGGTTGATGTCGTCCGAAGCTGGAAGCTGATCCCAATCCCATCGTGTTGCCAGTAGGTGCGCCAGTAGGTGCGCCTACCAGTCCGTTGGCGAATGCCATTGCCATCATGTTGTTGGCACCAAGACCCTGACCCTGATTGCGGCTTGCTGCGATGCCGCGGCCACGTGTTCGATTGTTCGTAAATAATCCATCAACACGGACAATCTGAACCGGGAACGAAGAGTTCGTGAGTTCAGCCAGCAACGAGGGGAGATA
>JAKVAY010000110.1 GCA_022447185.1 Fuerstiella sp.
GGGCAGACAACATGTTCAGTAGCGGCTTTGCGTGCATCAATCAATAACGCCAGCCCGCCTGTAACAGAACACCGTCGCTGAGCCGTATTTCTGTGGCCGTCACTTCATATTCAATGCGCCGGTTGAATGCATAGCCACATTCAGCGAACCAGCCGCCTCCGCCATCGGTGACGTGATCAATTCCAAAGATCACTCGGATATCCCGCAGAGACAATTCGTCTGTGAGTCCTGAGTTCCGCGTCACTGCCCAGGTATTACCGCCGATACCGGCTGTGAGATAACTCCACGTTTCATACCGGCTGCCGTTTTTGTCCAGTCGCCATGCAAGCTTCGATTCCGGAAAGCGAAGGTCGAGTTTGACCGTCGGCTTCGGAGTCCATGTCAGGCCGACTGCCGGGAGCAGCGGCAGATCGGCACGGTCGAGATAGACGGCACCAAACGACAGTGACAGAAGCTCCGGTTGATAATCCCAGTTCAGTAAACCGAGCCCAAAAACACGAAACGCCTGATCACTCGTCGTAAAATCACTGCGGATCGAAGGACGCAGGATAGCCATCGCGCTTAGCTGATTATGAATTGGCCTGCGGTAGAAAAAACTCAACCCGGTTTCGAACAGTTCAGCAGGAACGTCCAGCGTTGGTGCCACATCAATAAAGTCAACTCGAAAGGAAGGAGTGACTCCGAGAATATTTTCGAAACTACCGAGCGGGATGCCCAAACCAGCGGATGTCTCAATAAAACGAGTGTTCAAATCGTCGCTGCCGAGGGCTTCCAGCCAGCCGGCAGAAAACGTGATGTTTTGAACAGCTTGTTTTTTGAATTGGCTGACCGGGACCTCAGTGATGTTTGCATGGGCAGTGGAATCGAATCCGTGAGGAACGCGCAGCAGAGAAGGCTGATCCACAGAGGGCTGCGCCTGAGCGCACGACGTCAAAATAAGGATGAGGCAGTGGACAGGTTTCACGCAGGAATTTTAGTGATGTCACAGAAACTGACCTGCGACAGGAATCCGATTTTGGCAAGACTCCCGGGGCAGTTACCGAAATCGTCGTGCCCAGTAGCAGAAGTTGCCGATCGTGCTGACGAAACTTTCGAAACTGCTGACAGTTTGTGGAGTGCGTCTGGGACGCTTGCCACAGGAATCAAACGGACAGGCCTTGGCGATCCTCACCGATGGGTGCCATCACCAATCACTCACCACCGCACCGATCCCCACACAATTCCACGTTCACCACAGACAGAAACAACGAACAATTCAGCCGGGCTTCATGAACAAACGATGAGAACCCGGCTCCGCTGGGATTCGCAAGCGTCTAATCCACTCGTTATTAGGCCACAACGTATGCGAGACAATAGACTGAGCGAAATCAGTTTTCGTCGACCTGAATCTGTTCGACCAATTGAGTTTCAATCCCAGCATTTCACTTTTTGAGCTTCTCTGCAAATTGATCACCATCAATCAAATCGACGTGTGGCGCACCATCAGAGGTAATCGTACCGCCACGCTTGACTGGGCAAGAACGTTCAACCTAATCGCTATCAGCTATCCGTTTCTGAATTTTGCGACGAAGGCTCCATTTCTGTATGGAACCAATCATCGCCATACAGCACCAAGTACCTGCGCCACCGACGATGAGCGTGATTCCCGCCCTTAACGCGTCAGTTCCCTGAACGCCATCGTCGCCAACCTTTATCTCCCCGGTCAGAAGCGTCATCAGCCAGAACGAAATACCGCACATTGGAAAGAACGAAATCCAGAATACGAGACACCCCGAATTAAAGTACTGGTCGTCAAAGGAAAGTGCGTTGCAATGAGGGCACCGATGAAGTTTTGAATATCCGGTGTCATCGTGGATTGTCAACTCAAACGTGATCACCCAGGCATCCACGGTCTTGCCACATTGCAGGCACATCGGGTCGTTGGGCAACGGCTCTGCCTTAGTGGCCCTGTACTCATCGTCGGGATTTGAGTTGGTCGTCATCAACGGTCGTGATTCAATTTAGCGTCGGCTAGCGGTCGGCCGGATAACTGACAGCGATAACCGGATTCGTCAGGATGACGAATTCCAGTTGATCAGGTGTTAGGCGGTCAAATGTGACAACCGCATATTGAAGGGTTACAGCACAGATTGAGGAGTGGAGTGACGGACGGACCAAAGAACTCAGGCATTCCAATTGCGCACCGCGTTTAAGTCAGGGAAAACGAGTCTAATCCGGCACGATTCGACCTGTTAGTATGCTTCCGGACGTAAGAAGCTCGACGCAAGGCATAACTCTACAAAGCAGAGATCCTGCCTGCTGTTTATTGTCCGCTTTTGATTCTACACATCAGAAGCAACCGTTTCGATGACTCCACTTTCTGTCGAATCGCAACAACCGCGATTCCAAACTGGTGTCCGATTTCTGTTGGTGGCATCACAATTTCTGTCCACAGATGACCAGCCGATGATCGAACTCAACGACATGACGTAACACATAATTGCGTGTTCTGTCCGAAGCAACGTGATAGAACCACGACATGCGGCTGATCCATCAACGCATGGACCCCTGGACTCACAAACCGCTCTCCGCACGTCAACACATGAAAAACAGGGAGCAACCCCATTATAACGCGCGAGCTACTCTGACGGCACAGGATTTGTAGGAAGGTTGGTGAGAGTACGGGTCAAATGAGGGGAAGGTGAGGCGGTTGACAGCTTCGTAGTGCATCGGCATAAAGACCTGGCCGGGCTGTACCGCGTGAGTCAGAAATGCTCTTGCGCGAACTCGACCTCGTTGCGAAATCACGTCAACCATCTCCTGCATATTCACACCAACTGATTTGGCATCGAACGGGTTAATTTCCACAAACGCCTCTTCCGGATACAACTTGCGTAATACCGCAGATTGACGCGTTCTTGTTTGACTATGCCACTGTGACGCGGTGCCTCGACCAGTCAGCAACATGAACGGATACTGATGATTCAAACGTTCCGGCAACGGGCGAGGTTCTTCAAACAGAAACTTTGCTCGACCGTCTGCGTGATAGAAACGTCCATCTGAAAACAGCCGTCGTTCCCGGGCGCAACCGGCCGCGCCTGCTGGATAGGGCCACTGAATTCCTCCGGCAGCATCAATCTGGCGGTAACCTTCGATGCCGGTGATATCGCACGGTTGACCGGCGGTGCATTGCTTGAGCAGTTGAAAAACGTCTTCCGGTGTTTTCCAATTCGCGAACATGTCCCCACAGCCCCAATGGTGGGCGATGAGTCGAAAGATGTTGAAGTCGGACAATGCCTGACCGGGTGCCTTGCGGACCTTCTTCACGACGCCTATTCGACGCTCCGAATTGATAAACGTGCCTTCTTTTTCCCCCCAGCCCGCTGCGGACAAAACAAGGTCCGCCATCCGTGCAGTTTCGGTGTTGGAATACATATCCTGAACGACCAGAAAATCCAGACGATCCAGGATATCACGACATTGCGTCTGATTAATCCACGAATGAGCCGGGTTCGTACACAGCACCCACAGTCCCCGTATTTTTCCTCGCAGAATGCCTTCAATAATCTGGTGATACGGCAAACTGTTTGTGGCTGGAATGACCGACGGTTCAATGTCCAGAATGTCGGCGATCTTCCGACGGTGGTCTTCGTTCGTGAAGTCATGTCCACCAAACAGGCCGGTTGTGTTGCTGAACAGGCGCGAGCCCATTGCATTGCATTGACCGGTAATACTGTTCGCCCCAGTGCCCGGTCGACCGATGTTACCTGTCATCAGAGCCAGGTTGATCAGCCCTTGTGCGGCACGTACTCCCTGGTGGCTTTGATTAACTCCCATCGTCCACCAAAAAGAGACACGTTTTCCCTGATAGATCGTTTCCGCAACGCGATGCAGATGTTCGGCAGACAGGCCAGTTACTGCAGTCACGCGTTCATCGGTAAAATCAGCGACAAACTCAGAGAATTCAATGAAGCCATTCGTAGAAGCATCGATAAAGGACTGGTCCACCCACCCATTTTCAATCAGAATCCGCGCGACGCCGTAAAACAGTGTTGAATCAGACTTCGGCTCCAGCGGCAGGTGCTGTGTTGCATTCATGGCGGTTTCCGTCATCCGTGGATCAATCACGATGATCTCAGGCGAATGAGGATTCCTCATCACCCGTTCCCACATGATGGGGTGAGCGATACACAGGTTGCTGCCGACCAACACAATCACATCCGACTTTTCAAAGTCCCCATATGTGTACGGCGGAGCATCAAAACCAAAAGCCTGCTTATAGGCGACAACTGCAGTCGCCATGCACTGTCGGGTATTGCCGTCACCGTGCCGCACACCCATACCAAACTTGGCAAGTGCTCCCAGGAAAGCCATTTCTTCTGATGGCATTTGGCCGGTGCTGATGAACGCAACGGATTCGGGACCATGTTCCAGCTGGATCGATTTGAATCGATCGACGAATTCGGTCATGGCCTGATCCCAGTCAATGGGCTTCTGACGACCGTGTTTGTCTTTGAGCAAAGGAGTAGTCGCTCTTTCGGGGGAATCGAGTACCGTAAGAGACTCCCATCCTTTAGGACACGCCATGCCCAGGTTGACAGGATAGCCTGTAGAAGGACTCAGATTGGTGGCTTCGCCGTTTTTCAAATGGATATTGAGTCCGCACCCGGTGGCGCAAAAGCCACAGACCATTTTAGTAGTGGCATCCGGTTTGGCCCTGACCGGCACCTGGCCTAGCCCGAATTCGCCCGGCTCACGAAGCAGTTCGCGAGTCAACGGGCCGGTGCGTTGATACAGATTTCTAAGAAGAGACATGGTTGAATCCTGTCGCTGCCGATGTTGAATCTCACTGGTAAGTTCATCGAGCAGCCCGTCCGAATGTACAGGGCCGACTTACAACTTGCCCGGCATTCCGGGAGCAGCACAGGCTGCGAAATACTGGTAGCGTTCCAGGAGTTCCCCTGCCAGACATGCGACAAACAACATACTGACTACGATTGCTACAACCAAAGTGCGCGTCTCTTCTGCCGACAGCTCCTGCCACAAGAACAGGGGCATGACAATTCCTCCCAGGAGTCCGCAGGCAAACCGTGCAAACGTCGAACTCAGTAGAGGCCCAATCATCAGACGGGCTGATCTCTTAAGAGGTGACTGACGCCGAAAGAACAAATGCCGAAACGACAATCCTTCCAAAGACATCTTGGCCGCGGCAACGATCATGAAAACATTAATAAGTGGGAGTGTCCCCTGCCGAGCCAACAGCTCTGCCGAAGGTGAATCAACGAAAATGCCGAATAGCAGGATAGAGACCCAGGTCGAAGCGATTCCGAGGACCGCAGACGTGAAAACGAATCGTGACGCAGTGAATCCGAACGCCCACAGCTCACGTCCCGTGACAACATAGATCATCACAGAGCAGAACACCGCGATGGTTCCCGTCATGGCAACAACCCATCCGGCAATTTGAACAACAGGACCACAGGGAACCAGCCAGCACGCAGCAGCATACAGACTCGCAGCAGCAGCGAACGCCCCGAATGCCACGATCTCACGACTTAACCATGAATGGCGTAATCCGATAAATGCTCGACACGCGTACTGCGGTCGCCCAAGGTGCATCGTGCTTGCCGTGAGTGCCAACAGACCGAACACAAGGGCGTTCGCTGCATGCAGTCTTTCAAACTGGCGCAGCAGTGCCGCTTCGACTGATGTTTCCAGCAACAGCCCGACAATAAATGCTCCCACGGACAACTGCGTCAGCACCAGCATGATGATCAGCGGCCAGTGAGGAGGCTGTGGATTCACGGAAGAATAGTCAGCCGGCAGTGTGTTACGCGGAAAAACTCGCTTCGTCTTGTATTGTGTGGTTGGCAAAGTGAGCTGTGGATCCGGAGCCGCCGGAAGAAAGTGATCGGTTTCCGCATCTTCAATTACTTGTCGCTGATCGACGATCTTGATGGCAATCGCTTCGTGTGGACACGCCTGCACACAGGCTGGCGCCTCTCCAACAGCAAGCCGGTCGCTACACATATCGCACTTCCGCACGATGCCCTTTTCCGTGTGGTACTTCGGCACATCATATGGACAGGCCAGCGTGCAGTACTGGCAACCAAAACACTGGTCGTCGAGGTGTTTGACGATTCCAGTCGCCGGATCTTTTTCGTAGGCATCGACAGGGCAGGCAACAGCACAGGCCGGTTCCAGACAATGATGACACGCAGTGGTCACATGTTGCATTACTGGTAGTGATGTGGAACCTCCAATCAGAAGTCCGACGTCTCGCCAGGTTTCTGTTTCGTCGAGTCCGTTCATCGAGTGGCAGGCCGTCACACAGGATTTGCAACCAGAACACAAATCGAGATCAACTTCGAAAGCATACTGCTGCCCCTCTTTCGGACCTGCTGCAGGCAGCAGCTTAGTGTAGTACTTCGATTGAACCGGAAGCCCTTCGTAGTGTTCCTGAGAGAACTGTTCCACTGCGGTAAGCGTCTGCTGTTCGTTCAGTAACTGATCGAGAATTGGCATGGGGGATCTACTCGGCAATGTCGTTCCGGACTGAAATGCTGGTAAAATGGGCAAGAATCATGACTTTGTATTGATCGGGTGATTTTACTGCCAGCTCTGCTGGCAGCTGCGGTTGATGTGTGTCGTATACCAGCGGCGTTTCCGTGTTTTGTACGACTGCTCCAAACAGTGACAAAAGCCTGTGGGATGCAGCTGCCGACTGCTGCCATCCCTGTTGAACGAAACTCAACTCTCTTGTCATGTGAGATTCATCAACTCACTCTCAACTGGTACTTCCGTCGAACACGATGTCGCCAGTTTGCAGCCAATTTCAGTCGCCAACAATTTGTCGAGAACTTCAATTGGTGGAAGGTCCAGATAGACGCTTCCGTTTTGGACTTTCACCGGAAATGTGCGAAGGTTGTATTCTTCATCCTGAAGCGATTGCCCTGTTTCCAGCGAGAACGTTTTCTTGTGCAGGGGACAAGCGACCTTCGGCGTTCCTTTGTCGTCGCCGATCATACCTCGGGAGAGAACAAACGCTTTGCGGTGCGGACACATGTTCTGTGTCGCATACCATTCTCCGCGACTGGAAAAATTAAACACGGCGATTTGAGTCTTGCCGTATTTAATCGTTGAGCCGCCATCCACAGGAAAATCAGCAACCGAACCCACTTCAATACATTGTGTCGTATTCAGATCTTTGGCGTGCGCCACTTCGATCTCTTCGCGACGCGCTTCCAGAGACTGAAACTGACCGAGTGAGACCAATTCGCCAGGCCAGTCGCCAGGGCGTGATTGGCCTCGTTCCGCAACGATTTCGACCGTCGGTTCGGTTTCGTCTGTATTGACGAACTGTCGAAACCATCTTCGGCGTTCCGGATCTTCGACCGTTGTCTTCCATTCGCACTGAAACGTATCGACCAGATTCTGCATCATGGCTTCAAGGTCACCGGCAATCTCCAGCGAATCGTTGACCACGACGTCTCGAATATGGTCAATCCCCCCCTCGAGTGACTCACACCAGACGGCGGTTCGCATCAACCTTTCGGCAGACATGATGTAGTACGTGAAGAACCGATCGATGTAACGAATCGCCATGTCGGCATCAACATCTGCCACCAGCAGATCAGCATGTCGCGGGTTTGCTCCACCATTACCGCACACGTAGATATTGTAGCCGTTCTCGGTGGCAATGAGCCCCACATCTTTGCACTGAGCCTCTGCGCATTCGCGTGTGCAACCACTCACGGCCATCTTCACTTTGTGAGGGGATCGAATCCCCTTGTATCGTTCTTCGAGGCGAATCGCGAAACCCACGGCATCCTGCACACCATAGCGACACCAAGTTGTGCCCACGCAACTCTTGACCGTTCGCAGCGATTTCCCGTAGGCGTGTCCGCTTTCAAAGCCGGTGGCGATGAGTTCTTCCCAAATCGCCGGCAGGTCCTGGATCTGAGCGCCGAACAAATCAATTCTTTGCCCACCAGTCACTTTGGCGTACAGATGATACTTCTTGGCGATTCCCCCCAGCACGATGAGCTTCTCAGGAGTGATCTCACCGCCGGGAACACGAGGAACAACCGAATAGGTTCCGTTTCGTTGTGTGTTCGCAAGAAAGCGATCGTTACTATCCTGCAGCGTTTGGTGTTCCGGTTTGAGAATGTAATCGTTCCACAATCCGGCAATGATTGAAGCAACTGCTGGCTTGCAGGTTTCACAGCCGTGACCGCCGTTGCCGCATATCTGATTCACTTCAGCAAAGGACTTCAGGCGTTTCGTTTTGACGATGGCAAACAGTTCGGTACGTGAATAGTGGAAGTGTTCACAGATATTGTTGTTGACTTCCTTGCCAACCGCTTTCATCTGAGCCTGAAACAGGTCGGTGACCAGCGGCAAACATCCACCGCAACCGGCACCGGCCTTCGTACACTGTTTTACTGCAGCAGGAGAACACAGATCCTTATCAAGAATTGCTGCGCGTATTTGTCCCCTGGTGACGTTATTGCAGGAGCAGATTTGCGCGGAATCCGGTATGGCATCGATGCCACCAAGTGCCGCAGGGGCTCCACCTGACGCCCCCACAATCAGCTCGTGAGGCTCACACGGCAAATCTTCTCCGGTTTTGGCCAGCAGACTGAGCGTGCCGTAGTCGGCTGCATCGCCAATCAAAATCCCACCGAGCAGAAGTTTGCCGTCCTTGCTAAAGAGCAACTTCCTGTAAACGCCCTGAAACGGATCTTCGAAGGTCAGATGACTGGATTCGTCCCCGCTGATTTCGTAGTCGCCGAAGCTGGCAACGTCGATTCCCATCAGTTTGAGTTTGGTGGAAAGGTCGGTTCCGTGGAATTCCCGGTCGTCTCCGCAAAGATTTGCCGCAACGATTTCGGCCATTTCCCAGCCCGGAGCAACCAATCCGTAAATCATTCCACCGTGTAGTGCACATTCGCCAACCGCGAAGATATCCGGATCGCTTGTCTGCAGACGATCGTTTACCCGAATTCCACCTCGCTCACCCAGATCCAGGCCCGCCTCTTTGGCCAGGTCGTCACGTGGGCGAATGCCGGCAGACACGATAATCATATCGCAGTCGAGTGAGGCGCCATCGTTGAATTCCATTGATTCAACCTGACAGTCACCATGTACCGCTTTGGTTGCTTTGTTGAGATGAACAGTAACGCCCAGATCCTTGAGTTTATTAACGAGAATCTTCGACCCATCGTTGTCGATCTGTCGTGGCATCAACCGTGGAGCAAATTCGACAACGTGTGTTTCCAGGCCAAGGTCGTACGCTGCTTTAGCGGCTTCCAGCCCGAGCAATCCCCCTCCGATCACCGCACACTTTTTTGAGCCTTTGGAGTAGTCAATGATGTGTTCGAGGTCTTCGATCGTGCGATAGACGAACACCCCCTTGCTCTTAATCCCAGGCACTGGCGGAACAAAGGGATAAGATCCGGTCGCCAGGATGACCTTGTGATAGACAATTTCAACACCTTTTACCGACCGGACAACCTTTGCATCACGGTCAATGTCATTTGCACGATCACCAAGGTGAATCTCAATGCCCACCTGTCTGTACCATTCCATGCGAGCCAACATGAGCTTTTCCGCGTCACGATGTGCAAAGAACGTCGTCAGGCCGACTCGATCGTACGCCGCTCGTGGTTCTTCGCAGAATGTCACGATGCGATACTTGCGAGTTTCGTCGAACGCGACGAGCTGTTCACAGAACCGCAGTCCTACCATTCCGTTGCCAATTACAACGATTGTTGTCCGCTCTGAATCAACCATAATTCTACCGCCTGTACATCAACGTGTTGTTACGCGTTGATAAATTCCGGAGTGGACAGAGACTGCATGCGGGCCGCGTTGATCGCAGTCATGGCGTCTGACTCTGCGGCTTCACTGAAGTTCACTGTAAAACTCAGGAAGGAGCAGCATGTGACGATCGCTCCAAGGACAAAAAATGCCGTCGGCCAGCTGATCGTCTGCATCTTGAACAAAAATCCTGCTGCGACAGCTCCCGCATTACCGCCCGCACCAACAATCCCTGACACGGATCCCAATGCCCGTTTGTTGATGAACGGGACCACGGAGAACGTTGCCCCTTCACTCATCTGCACAAACAGACTGAACACGATCAATGCCGGAATCGCCATAGCGAGTGCATTCGTCTGCGAAAACGTCATCAAGGCCAGGCCCTCACAGAAGAGAACCAGGAACAACCATTTGACTCGACCAGACAGCCCCCATCGCATTCCAAATTTGTCACCGAAGTAACCGCCCAAAGTACGAGCGAACAGGTTCATCAGGCCAAACAGTCCAGCGATCAATCCAGCAGCGCTCACGGCTTTGACCGGGTCCATTTCCTGAAAGCAGGCGAAATAATCAAGAAAATAGAGTGCGGCAACATTGTTGATTGTGAGTTCTATTCCAAAGCACGCTCCATAGATCACGAATAACGCCCACACGCGATGATCGTTGCAGGCCTCCAGAAACAATCCCTTGCCGGACTTGTTTTCCGGCAGAAGTCCCCTGATGCGAAGTTCTTTAAAACTGCCGTCAGGTGTATCCTGAGTCAGAAAAAAGTAGGCGATTCCAGTGAGAGCACAAAGCGATCCAGCTACGGCCATGGAAGCTCGCCAGCCGGCTTCAGGAGCCAGGCCAATGAGTCGGACAAAGACCGCTCCAAAAAGCAGCGGCATGATCATTTGAGTCACACCTCCCCCCATGTTTCCCCAGCCCGCAGACGTTGCATTGGCAGTGCCCACACAATTGGGAGCAAACATCAACGACGTGTGATACTGAGTAATCACGAAGGAAGCACCGATCACTCCGATGCCAACTCGAAAGAACAGGAAAGACTCAAAGCTATCGGCGAAACCGATCGCAATTACAGGGATAGAACCAAGCAGCAGCAGCCATGTGTAAGCTATTCGCGGACCGACACGATCGCAGAACCAACCAATAAAAAGTCGGGCGCCAACAGTGATGGCGACCGATCCGATGATGCACCACCCGATCTGATCTTTCGTCAAGGCCATCTCCTCGCGAACGACCTTCATCAACGGTGCAATACCAAACCAGGCAAAGAAGCACAGAAAGAAAGCGAACCAACTCATGTGGAAAGCACGCATCTGTGGCGAAGAGACATCAAACAGCCGAATGCGAGTGGCTTGGTTCTGAAGTTTCATCTTGTCGGTCTTTTGTGCATCTAATCATTGTGTGGCAGTATCGTTCGCCTTCGCTCCTGCCAATGCCATCATCCGTCCCGTCTGTTGCATTGGAGTCGCAGAAACAGCAGACGATGCAGGATGAGTCAGCGATTTGGCGTGACGCAATGACCGTGCCATTCGCAAGAAATAAGATTTTCCGGCGGACAAATCACCGTTACATTGGTGCGCCACAGCAGAAAACAAACGCAACTCACGATTGATAAGATTGCGTGAAGTTCCACGCACTGCGCAAGAGGCAATCGCGCGTGCCGGATTTGTGAGCAGCCAGGAAAATAAGCCGTGGTATCGCTCGCCCGGTTTCTCCTATTGAAAGAAAAAACAGAGCAACTTCAAATCGGGAAGGTGCTACGAGTCGTTGCGGACCGTATTCGAAAGACCATCCACGATGGTCGCGATGGCCTGGTGGAATTCCCTATGGAAAGTGGGGGCTCAACTAAGTGTGTTATAGTACACGCAAGGAGCGTCAGAGATGTCGAAGAAATCGGGAAAGCGTGAACGCCGCAGTTACGGCGGTGAGTTTCGCAGGAATGCGATCTCGCTGGTTGAGGATCAGGCCTACACGAATGCTCAGGCCGCTCGTGAGCTGGGGATTAATCAGAATTT
>JAKVAY010000111.1 GCA_022447185.1 Fuerstiella sp.
ATCTGCACGGCCGACCGCAGCGTGTACGCAGCGTTTCCGTCAACCATCAGTCGAATATCGGGACCGACGGCATCACGGACCGCCTTCGCAACTTTTGCTTCGCGAGCAACGCTGTAACGCCCCAGACGCATTTTGAGCGCTGTGTATCCCTCCCTGACGCGCATCATAGCTTCACGTGGAAACAGGGATTCGGGTTCTTCACCTTCGATATAGTTCATGGTCGATCCATACACCGGAACACGATCACGCAACCGACCTCCAAACAATTCCGCCACGGGCAGACCAAGAGCTTTACCGCGAAGATCGTTTAGCGCCACATCTACGGCACCCTGAGCGATTCCGTTGCCAAAATTCGCTCCCCAAAGCTCTCGACAGAGTCGACCGTAATGCAGCGGGTTCTGTCCAATTAGTATTGGCGCGAGGTGTTCGTCAATTGTGCCACGGGCTCCGTTAATCGGACTACTTTCCCCCCAACCGACGATCCCCGCGTCGGTTCCGATCTTCACCATAAGCGCAGTGCGAGTACGACTCAGCGGAACGGACACGGATACGCCAAACGGACGTCTCAGCTGGTGCTCCAGCTGGAACGTTTCAACCGACGTGATCTTCAGATCAGGAACGCCAACTTCACGAGATTCTCTGGCACTGGTAACCGGCGAAGCCAAAGCCAGCGCAGCTCCTCCGGTAATTGCGGCCCCTGCAGACTTGAACAAATGACGACGTGTTCGCTGATGATTCATGGAATCCTCTAACTGGATGAGACAACTGATGAACGACAGAGACTTCCGTTTGATCGTAAACGCAACATTGGTTGTACTGCGTCACTCCGCATCCGATGAATCATGGACCTGCATTTTTAGTCTGGCCACAGTGAGACTTAAATGCAACTGCCGATTGCACGAAGGCGCACAGGCTCTCGTCCCCTGCGATGTAATCGAGAGGGACTCTTGTCATGTGTCTGCCTTATCCTTCCAAAATACGACAACAGGGCCTGTCGGAAGAGTTCCTCCCGTGGAAATGTTTCACGGGCGAACGATTGTCCCGTCGGCCCGGCGGAGGTTACCCCATTTATTCGCCGCTTTTGTAATGCCCCGGAACGGGTATTTCTCTGCAGCTTTCTCATCGAGCTCTACACCAAGCCCCGGTGTTTTACTCGGCCATACATAGCCATCCCGAACTTCCGGCATTCCAGGGAAGACTTCTCTGAGCCTGTCGTCTGGCTTCCACATCGGCCCGGCCTCCTGGACACCAAGGTTCCAGACATTGAAGTCGAGTGCCAGATTCGCAGCATGTCCCACCGGTGACGTGTCACCGGGGCCGTGCCAGGCTGTCCGCACATTGAAAGCTTCGCACAGCGCCGCCAGTTTTCGCGCGGGGGTGAGGCCACCGATCTGAGAAATATGTACGCGGATAAAATCGATCAGGCGGTCTTTAATCAACGGATTCCATTCGTGTGGATTATTGAAAAGTTCCCCCATCGCCATCGGTGTACTCGTCTGTTCCCGCACAATTCTGAAGTAGTCGATGTCTTCGGGAGCAAACAGGTCTTCAATAAAAAACGGTTTATACTGCTCAACATCTTTCGCAAATCCGATTCCCTCGATTGGCGGCATGCGTTCGTGAACATCGTGCAGCAGTTCCACATTTGAACCGATTGTTCCCCGCAGGTGCTCAAATGTTTCAATGACTCTTTGAAAGTGCTGTTTTGGCTCGAAGATCTCACCTGCTTCCGTTTCGAGGATCCCCTGCGATGGATCGATTCCGGGAACTCTCCTGGTTACGATATTCGGTCCCCGGTAAGGATCCCGGTTGTCGGGCCGTGTGATCTTAAAGTAATAGAATTTCTGCTCCATTAGCTCACGAATACGGTCCTCCATTTCGTTGAGAGAGCGGCCTCCCGGTACGACGTACACAGGAACCGCGTCCCTCGCTTTGCCGCCAAACAATTCATATACCGGCATACCGGCAACTTTGCCTTTGATATCCCAGAGGGCCTGGTCGATTCCGCTGATGGCATTATTGAGGACCGGTCCGTTGCGCCAGTATCCCGACTGGTAGCACGACTGCCAGATGTCCTCGATGTCTCCGGGATTCTTACCGATCAGAAATGGACGCAGGTAATCATTCACCGCAGCGGCAACAGCCGTCGACTGGTAAGCAAATGTAGCACAGCCAAGACCATACAATCCCGGTTCACTGGTCTCCACTTTGACAACGGTCAGAGCAGTGGTTGGCTGAGTAATAATCGCGCGAACATCACGGATTTTAAGATTCCTGTCCCGATGCTGAGCAGCATTTGCAACTGCCCCGACAGCGCAACAGGCGGCTGAATTCACAAACATGCGACGGTTGAGAGTGGTCACGGATGCCTCGTTAATGGAGTTGCGGGCAAAGGTCATGCGGAAGTAATTTCAGTGTAACTGGCTGCACCAAACCACACGATCAATTTACGACGGTTCAAAAGGCACACTAAAGATCCGGAATATAGAAACCAAACCAGAGGCACACACGTTCAACGAAAACACACGTGATGCCAGCAGCATGGATTTTAGTCTGAACTGCAACCGAATCGACTGAATGCACACAAACCGAAGTCCCGGTGATAGAAAGTCGAATCAACCTGTCAATCGATCAGAGGCAAGGCGCGCACGGCCAAGAGACACTCTGGAGTGGAAGACACAGTGCCTGTTTCTTTGTTTGCCTGTGGCCCGGAATACGCAATTCAATAATGTCATCACCATCGTTGTTGATGATGCGTCACCTGCATTCCGCCATGACCTGAAGATGCTCCCGCAGTTCGTCGAACGTGAATACCTTCTCGACAGTCAGAGCAGACACTGGCAGCTGGAAAAAAGTCGCAACCAGTAAGAAACGACAGACTCGGCGTCTAAGTGCAACAGTCATACAGTTGCGCAACATCATTCGTGATCCGTATATGATTCAACAACGCGGTAAGACACGGTTGCAGAATCACCCAATACCTGAAATCCCATGTCAAACCCGTTTCATGCCGTATTCCTCGAACGAGTGATCACAGGGGTTCCCGCGAGTGACCCACATTCGACGTTCGTCCGGTTCGATGATGATCGCAAACACGGTTTCCCAGAAGCCGGTAACCGGATCATCGCCAGGGTGCCGACAGATCGAACCTGGATAGTTGTCATGGTCGCTGAGAATATTTTTGATTCGCTCACGATCCGCCCGTCGATCACGCCCCTTCAACAGCTCGTCAATGCGAGTCTTACGACTATATGACTGGGCCAGCTCCGGAAAATCATTGTTGATCGGTTTGAAGTCCTCATGAACACAGTGGTTCGTGTGCGTGACGACCGACGAATCCCTGGGCTTCAAAGCTCGGATCCCATCGAGAGTTACCTCGAGGTTGGCGGGGCCCTCCGGTGTTGACATCATGATGTTGACCGGAATCGCTCGATGTGCCCGATAGACTGACTGAACGGCTTCGTCGAGTGAATTTGCTTCGTAGATTTCCCTGAGCATGAAATAGTGCGGGACTCCTGTGTCTCGACTGGGAGCAGGCAGCGTATTCACACAGGTGGCGATGCCGGTTTCGCTGAATCCCATGTACGAAATCAGACCTGCCTGAGTACACGAGGTAAATGACGGTTTCCCATCCGGATACCTGGTAAGCACTACCGTAAACTCGTCCAGCACAGGGTCATTGTCCCAGGTCTGAGCAACCACTGGTCCGCTGCGAATTCCCGTCTCCGGAAAAAACGACATCGAGGTGCATCCACCTGACTTTTCCGACTGCAGTTGATTGCGAACCTGAAGCAGCATGAGATCGTCCAGTGTGACGCCGGCGGCTTCCGCCGTTCCCTGCAGTTCTTCAACCAGGTCAGGACGATATTCCCGAGCAAACCTTAGGCTCCCGCGAGCGATGTCAAATGCCCGATCCCGAGAGATTTGAACGGTTTTGCAGACTCGTTCATACGCAACTTCACAAAACCCCCGGATCTGTTCACGTGTGGCTTCGCCGATCTGTTGCCCCAGCTGCTTCGGAGCACCATTGACGGCGAATTCCGGATATCGAGTCGGTTTGGTCATACTGATCACCATAGGGATATTGCGTTTCAACGGATTCGACCGCCGACGATTTCAAAGCGATCACACCAGTCCCGAGATCGGTGTTTCATGGTCCAGACGATTCGATAGCACCCCGGTTTCTGCCAGTTCATCGTCGAACCGGACTGAATCACCCAGGATGGCCAGCTTCTGGTCAATTGTAGCAGCAAAATCTTCGGCGTGTGCGCGCCACTCACCGGTTCGCCCTCATTTGTCGGGTGAACCGATAAAGCCGATGCTGGGGGATGTGTCGGCCCTAAACAACCACGGCAATCATTATGGCTGTCAACACAACCTGCCAATCTACGATCACTTACCTGCCAATCTACGATCACTTACTCAGAACGTTTCGATCGTCATTCGAGATCACTGCCCATCGGAGGGTCCAGCCTTGTTCTGAATCCGTCAACAACGATTTGTTTGCGTCTTTCGTCACAAAAGCTAACGAACAGCTGATCACCATCAATAAAATAGATAGCGTCCTGGTTGTAGCACCGTCCTGTGTCACAAGCCATTTCAAACGGCATTTCCACCGCCCAGCCAGGTTCCGTGTGTCCGCTCGACGGACTGTATCCGGATACCCGGTGCATCCAGATCTGCATGGCCCTGAGCTCTCGCTGTAACCTCATGTCGGCAGAGCGATTTTTTTGTTCCGACCAGCGCTCTCCGGTCGTGGCGTATGCCGTAATGATGGAAAATGACGGCGGCCAGACAATGTCGTCGTCGGTACATCGAAATCGAACTTCAAAGTAAGCCGGATGCATCGTCACCTGTCATTGATAAATGCGGCCCGTGTGGACCTCACTGACTGGTTGCGCCGAGAATACGCCATACGCCTCGCTCGTTGATCGTGGTCCCGTCACACGCTTCATACAGCATCCGATAACGTACGGCCGTATTGTCTGCTGGCGACATTCGAAGCACACACATTTCCGAGCATTTCGCGGCGTCCCAGCCGCCGGGCCCTGGTGAGATCACTGGATCTGTATCTTTTCGCCAAGTCAGTCCGTCGTCCGATACCGCTCTCAGAATATATGCACGGTTGGCCTGACTGTAGCCGGCGTAGTACATGACATAGCCGGCGTTCTGTACCCTGACAATTTCGGGAGCAAATGCTGTCAATGAATCCCAGATTCCGTCAGGAGCGAGCCGCACTCCGGGTTCCTCATGAAAGACAAGCCCATCCTCATCGGAAACCGCGCTGATAATCCCGCGACCATTCTGAGCACAATACAACCGGACCCGACCATCACTCAAGAAAACAATTCGAGGAGCCGAATAGTGACAACCGTCACACTCGAGCCTCGAACCGGGCTCCGGGGTCCATTCGAGTCCCCCGTCAGAAGAGACAGCACTTCGAATCGAATTGTCCATTGTCTGCGGACCAGCACAGCACTCGTAATACATTCGCAGGCGTCTGCCGTCAGCGACAGGAACAACTTCGGAGGACACAACGCGCCAGGCATCAGAATCGACAGCCTGAGGCGACAGTCTCACCCCCGGTTCCGGATCCCAGATGTTTCCATCGGTCGAAAACGCACTCAGGATGCGTGTCCCTGAGTATTCGTAGTCATTGGCTCCGGCCGGAAATCCTGTACGCGGTAAAATCTGCGTGTAGTACATTCGATAACCACCATCCGGAAGGGCAATCACTCGCGGACTGACCGCGCCACAAATTCCGGTTCGTGGAGCGTTTGCCGACCAGCGTGCTTCAGGTTGAGGATCGGAATCTGTGTCCGACGGAGCCTCGATGACCGGAGTTGTGTCTTTGGTCCACAATGTGCCAGGATCGGTCACAACCGTCCTGACCAGCGGCGAAGCCGACTGCGTTTGTGTCAAGTCAATCACGTCATCTTCCTTTCATGTCGCCTGCCGTCTGAAACGGACTCTGTTGTACGAACGAAATCAACATGCACACATTGCCCCCGACGATCCACTGCAGCCTGTAGCACATGCTGTTTGAGTTTGATATCGTCGCGGTTGATGGTATCCACGATTCGGTGAGACTCAATCCACTTTCAGCAACAGGCCCTCATGCCTTACCTCGAACAATTGTTCACGCTACAGGGAAAAGTCGCTCTGGTGACCGGGGCGACCCGCGGCCTGGGACTGGCCATGACTGACGCCTTATTGCGTGCCGGCGCAAGCGTCGTGTTGAATGGCTCAAATCGTGAGCGACTCGCCGAGACAACGCAGCGTTTTGCGAATGAAGGACTGCCAGTGTGTGAATACGCCTGCGATCTGGCCGACACTGCCCAGGTCGCCAGGCTCGCAGAATTCGTACTCAGTGAACATCCACGAATCGATGTACTGGTCAATAATGCCGGCGTGACATGCACACATGATCTGCTTGATTATCCCGATGATGCCTGGCAAAAAACGTTTCAGATCAACCTGGACGCACCATTCCGGCTGGCGAAACAACTGGCTCCACGAATGAAGGAACATGGTGGTGGCTCGATCATCAACATCACCAGCATCAATGCAGAGCAGGGATTCCCCAATAATCCGGCCTACGCCGCAGCCAAGGGTGCCCTCAAACAACTCACAAAATCAATGGCATTCGACCTGGGACCATTTGGCATTCGAGTGAACAATCTCGGTCCGGGCTACTTCCATACCGATATGGCCACTCTCAGTTATTCAGATCCTGAACGTCGTGAGGCACGGGCCCGCAGTACTCTTCTGGGCCGGTGGGGTGATCCAAAAGATCTGGCCGGTCCGATCATTTTCCTTGCGTCTGACGCTTCGCGCTATATGACAGGCCAGGATCTCTACATCGATGGGGGCTGGCTGGCAAAAGGTCTTTGAATGGCGTTGACCGTAGCCATGATCGATCCCGCAGACCCACGACCTCACTCTGAGGCGTGGATCAAAGTTGAACAGGGAAGACACTCCAATCAGGCTATGACATCGTCAGAACCAGTTTTTGCTCGCGCAGAATGGCAACCGTTTGTTCAAATGCGTCGGTCGCCTGCTCAACGTCGGCTTCTGTGTGCACAGCCGAGACAACACCACCCGTGTAACTCATAAGGTCAATACCACGATGCCGAAGTTGTCGCTGATACTCAAAAATCAGCTCGCTCGGCATTCCTTTGAGCTTTGTGGCATCAGTTGTGTACAAATCGTTTCGTGTTGACGCATTGCCTACACGGTCCACATCCGTCTCAAAATACACATGAAATGTGGAACACGGACCATACACGTAACCGGCGATGCCATTCCTCTCCAGGACCTGATTCCACGCACGGTGGAGCTGATCCGTAGTCGCGTTCGCTGCCAGGATGGGCTCGCCGGTGGAAATCTGACGGAGCACCGCAATTCCGGCGGCTGCAGACAGCGGTGCGCCATTGAAGGTTCCCATGTGGACCACACGCTGGTGCCGATCGTGGTGTGCATTCCCCGTGATGTCAAACAGCGACATGATCTCGCTGTTCCCGACGACCGCTCCGCCCGGCATGCCACCCGCTATAATCTTGGCGAAGCAGGTCACATCCGGGACGATGCCGTACAGCTGCTGTGCACCACCCGGACTGAAGCGAAATCCTGTCACGACTTCATCAAAGATCAATGGCACCTTGTGGCGAATCGTCAGCTCGCGCAATCCGGACAGGAACGCAGGATCAAGTGGAACTCGACCCCACGATGCACCGGACGGCTCGATGATTACAGCAGCGATGTCGCTCTGACATGCAAGGACGTCCTCAACCAGGTTGAGATCACCATCCGGAATTGCAACCATTTGATCCCGTACACGAGGAGGTACTCCCAGCGAACCATCAGCATCGAACGGTGGATGGAAACCATGAACAACGTCGTCATGCCAGCCATGAAAGTGACCCTCAAAGCGCAAAATCCGGCTGTTGCCCGTGAAAGCACGTGCAAGCCGAATCGCCAGCAACGTTGCCTCAGTCCCGGAATTCACGAATCGCACTCGCTCGGCTGAGGGAACCATTTGCTGTACGTTTTCAGCCCACTCGATGTGCAGTGGGTGATCATTTCCAAAGTGTGTTCCTCGCCCCACAGCGTCAGTGATTGCAGTGACAACTTCTTTAGGAGCATGCCCCAGCAGCAACGCACCGTTTCCACCCAGGAAATCGATGTACTCGTGGCCATCAACGTCCCATTTGCGGCTGCCGACTCCTCGGTCAATGTACAACGGCATCGGTTCGAAGTGACGCAAATCGTGACCGACTCCACCACCCAGAACAGTACCAGCACGCTTAAACCAATTCGCAGATTCCTCAAAACCGGCGATGTTGAATTTTGTGTTCCTGGACATGCGGTTCACCGATTGCTGAGGGATTGCAAAACGATTCGCTGGCGAATGGGTCAAGTGTGCATCTACAGTCAACATCGCCCGCCGCAGGCGAATCCTGTTTGTCAGGTTCTGAACATGGAATCATTTCACAGGATGAACATCGCAACCATGACGATTTCTTCAGCTCGACCTGATCCGCCCCGCTGGTATCGTGGAAACTAAATCATCAACAGGATAACGATTGGAAAATGATCTTTCGTTCAGTGATGCATCCATTGTCTTTGCTCACTTGATTCCGCGTATGCCATTGCAGTCGCTGTCACCGGAAAGAACCTGGTCCGCAGTCACCGAAAACGCCTGCTGATTTATCGACGGCATCGAAATTATTTGAGCTGGCGCAAGATTTGGTCAGTCGTCCATACCTGTGTGTAAACCCTGGACATAGCTGACAAAGCCGCATAGTGATGCTCTTCAAAAAATGTTGCCACAGCATCCTCGACAACGATCACATTGTAACCACGATCACCGGCATCGCGTGCAGTGGTCTCAACACACATGTCGGTTGCCATACCGGTAACGACCAGCGTTTCTACATTCAGATTTCGCAGAAGCTGATCGATCCCCGTGCCGTTAAACGGGCTGCTGGAATTCTTGTCGATCACCAGTTCATCGTCGAGTGGCGTCAGTTCGTCGACGATTTGATGTTCCCTGCTCCCTTTGGGCCAGAGAGTCGGACGGTCTGACTGATCGCGAGCGTCAGAATCCCTTCGCTGACGTCGCGCAATCATGTCACGACCGTTGGGAAGAAGCGCGCCATGACGCGTATAAATCACATTTCTATGCACCTTCCGAAACTCGATCAGTAACCGCTGTGCGTTACTGATCGAATGACGAATTCGAGGCACGTAATATTCCGCAACGTCCGGATGCTGCTGAACAAGCATCGGGATGAGTCCACACTCGGAACTGGCACCGTAATTCTGATAGTCGATGACGATAAGTCCCGCCCGATTCCAGTCCACATCAAATGCAGGCCACGGCATAATCCAGTCGGGTAGTGAATCGGGGGAATCAAACAGATCTGTCATTTCATTCTTACACCGAGCAGATGTCTTTGAGACCAAGTGAATTTTTATCTGCCGTTATTCCCGGCACGGCAGAAGGATTCGTGACATCCGGGTGCTGTCATGATAAACCCGCTCCGTTGACAAAACGGAACGTTGCCCGAATGGTCCCTCCGCCGTATTCGGATTCCGGTCAAACAAAGGGAAATAGGCACCACAAATATCAACCCGCAGCCGATGTCCTTCACGGATCTGTGCGGCCACCGGACCAAGGTCAATCATAAGTTTGTAGATCTTACCCGGTTCAAGAGGCGTCGGATGCAGTTCGGAATCCCGAAAACTGCCCCGCAGAATACCAACCGCAAGATTCGGCGCAAATCCATCAGGATGGACATCGATCAGTCTGACCACCCAGTCAGCATCGGTTGTATCCGCAGAAACAAACAATTCCGCTTTTGCATTACCGGCAAACGTCACCGGAGCGGTCAGAGGAGACGACGTATACACAAGCACATCATCACGCTCTTCAATGGGGCGCTGATCAACAGGAGCCCATGTCGCCGACATTACGGATTGCGATTCGGAAACCGGACAGGCCGGAACCGGGTCGTCGGGATCCGCCCGAAAACTGTCAGACAATTCGTTTTCTGCGGGAGGCGTCCGGTTGAGTTTGCCGCTGCCGTCTGCGGTATTCGCTTCACCATCGGAGTGCAGATAAAACGACTCTGACTGAAAACCTTCCGGCGGCCACGTGGAAGCCGATTGCCAGACATTATCGCCCATTGAGAAATACCTCACCGCCGGTTCGACCTCACCGGCCTTCTCATCATCCGCACTTGCGTCCTGCTCTTTCAGGAACCGATCGAACCAGCGGAGATTCTCGCCGACCTTATCGATCACCGCGTTTCGTCCAAAATCAATTTCACCGACTTTCGCACCACCAATCGAACCATGGTCCCACGGGCCAAGAATGAGTTGCTGGTGGCGACGGGTCCAGGAATCGCACGCCTGCTCACGCATCCGCATAAAGTTACCGACCGATTCACGCGAGAAAAAATCGTAGTAACCCACGATGTGCTGCATCGGCAGCTTCAGATCGACGATCTCTTCCGTCAGTTCAACACGTTTCCAGTATCCGTCCGATCGAGGATGGGTCAGCATGCCTTTCAGCCAGGGAATCGACCAGCCAACTTTCTGATCAACTTCGCTCAGCGGCAAATGCAGCAGTGTTGTCCTCCAGTCAGTCGTCACCACTGCCCCGGCCGGTTTCTGCGAGTTGCCCGCAGCCCATCCGGCAATCAGCGAAATCCTGACGGCACCACCCAGATACAGATTCCGATAAAAACTACTCCAGGTCGCAGTCGGAGCAATCGTGACCAGCCCCGGAGGTCTTTCCGCAGCCGCCTGCCACTGGGTGGCGCCCACGTAGGAAGCCCCCCACATTCCAATGCGTCCGTTGCACCACGATTGATTTCTGAGCCACTCAATTGCGTCGAATCCGTCCTGCCCCTCACTGTTATAAGGAACGAAGTCACCTTCGGACTCATACCGGCCACGGCAATCCTGGACCACCGCTACGTATCCGGCGGCGGCATATCGTTCCGCATCCGATTTTGCACGCTCCTTGTTGTAGGGGGTTCGCATCAGCACCACGGCGGCACGCTCGACCGACGACTGACGATAGATATCGGTGGCCAGCTGCACGCCATCCCGCATCGGCACACGGACTGTTT
>JAKVAY010000112.1 GCA_022447185.1 Fuerstiella sp.
GCTGCAGTCGGTTCAGACGCGTCAGTGAATTTTTTTGAATGGCCTCGGCGGCAAGCATGCGAGCGCGCGCTTCGGAGATTTCCTCCGGCCGTGAACCGTTCTGAAGTTCGCGGAGTTCTTCCTGACGCAGCGTGAGCTCTGCCTGAGCTGAGTTCAGTTCAATCTCCAGTGTTCCAGTACGCAGTTTTGCCAAGGGCTGGTTCGCCTGGACATAATCGCCGAGATTGACCAGATATTCGACCACTCGACCATCCACAGCCGTACCAACCGTACTCTTGTGGATCGGCATCACCGTTCCCACAACGCGATGACCGCTGTTGACCTCACGTTCAATCACTTCAGCCACGACCACAGGGCTTCCCTGCGCATGGACGATCGAGGGCGCGTGAATGAGAACCAGCAATGCCGGAATTGATATTTGAAAAATTTGGCTTAGCCGCATAAGACGGACAGTTTTTCGAAGGAAAAGGCTTATAGAACGACGGAACAGAACCGTCGGACAATCTCTGTATTGAGGCCAAACGATTCGGTACTTCCGATTATTCCCTGAGTCACCGGTATTTGCACGCGCATAGCAATATCCGTATGGAGAGTTTCACACGGTCTGACCATTCGAAATATGATGTTCCCCCCCAATCCACCGATAATCCCAGATATCGATCTCATTTTTCCACGTTGTACAGTGGTCGAACGGTTCCACAAATGTTGCGGTCTCTATTTGCTCTGACCGAATCGATGCTGTCAGTCCAATCCCGGATTTCCTGTCCTTACAACAACACCGTTCACTTTTTCAGGCCTTCCTGGCACGCGAAAGCCATCCGTTGTGGAACAACGGAGCCAACGTGGACAGGCCTGTTCATCTGTGCAATGAAACAATTCATTCATCGACTGTGAGCATCCCACAGACTCGATGACAGCCCATTGCCGATTAATCCATGGGCACAAGATGTTCGAGGCTTCCTGAACGTTGTAGCACAGTTTCATGTTGAGTTTGAACGATTTTTCAGATCCGGAAATACCCGGGTCACCTTTCTGAGAATGTATTCACCGTAGGTACCGTTCCAGGCGTGGATACTGGCGCCGTCCCAGCGGTCCGCCGAATCGTCGCTGGCAGTGATCTTCGGATCAATCGGCTTGACGACTGAATCCCAGTTGGGGTCAAAAAAGAAGGGGAACGACAGTCTGCCGGTCGACGCAGAATTGCGAACGCGGTGCGGAGTTGACCGATAAATTCCACCGGTCATGCGATCCAGCATATCACCCAAATTGCAGACAAAAGAATCTTCCACAATCGGGGCATCAATCCAGGCAGCCTTGGTCCTGATCTGCAGACCACCAGTGTGATCCTGTTTCAGAATCGTCAACAGTCCATAGTCCGTATGTTCACCAACGCTCCAGAATTCTTTCAGTTTTTTGCTCAGTGGTGGATAATGAAAAATTCGGAACAGCACGAGTGGCTCATTCGTGTATCGGTCATGGAAATACGAGGCCTTCAGACCAAGACTCAGGGCAATCGCGCGCATGAGAATATGACCAAGCCTCGTCATCTGATTAATCCAGCTCAACACAGTTTCACGAAATCCGTCAATGTCCGGAAACAGATTGCATCCATGCAGCGGAATCGCAGCTTTGACTTTCGGGTGATGGTCTTCCAGTTCCGATCCGAAATAGAGACCTTCCTTTTGATCCGGTTTTCCCGCGGTCAGTTCATCACCAATGCCGAAATAGCCTCGCCACGCCGGTCCACCGTGTTTCATAGCGATGGACATCCTGTCGGACTCATCGAGATCGAAAAACTGTCGACTGAGATCTTCCAGACGTTCCTGAAGACAGCGAGAGATTCCGTGGCCGATAACATAGAAGAATCCGAACTCCCGACACGCCTGACCAATCTGATCCGACACGAGCTGCACAGACGTTTCTGTGCCATCAGTTCTCAATGCCGTGATGTCAACAACAGGAATTGAATTCATCTGAAAGATCGCAGTGACACACAGGAGAATGGACCAGACGGCTTGAAAAACCCGGAACTGCCCATCGGTCCCGACGACCGCTGCCACGATGTATCACAATTAATGATTGAAACGAAACTCGATCGACGTGATCAGGCCCCAGACCAATTCCCTGGCAACGATTTCGCGGTCCCGTTCTCCTGCTGCCAGCAGGCCTGCGACATCCATGGCTTCTTCGTCTGACGGATAGCGATTGAGGATGGCAAGGTACAATTCTTCGGCGGCTGCCGATGGCTTTTCCGCATCGATAATTCGTTGCGTCACATTGTCCGCCGAAGGAGCCACCCAGTCGTTGAGCACATTGGAATTGGCCACGAACAAAGCCTGATCGGCAGTAGCAAAAAATTCGTTTTGAGGCTGACCGGCAGCAGCTCCATAGAATTTAACAAACGTGCTGACATGTGACTTTAATGCATCGTGTGTTTTTTGCTCAATGAGCTGATCCCGTGCCGTCGTCAACGCGTTTTGCGTTGCCAGTTTTTTCGTTTCAGCAATACGGTGACGACTGTAGACACCCGTCACCCGTAACAGCGACCAGCACAACTGTTCTGCCGTCAAAGGTTTGAGTGAGGCCATCGTAAAACCAGACACCCAGCGATGGGTCAATTTGCCGACAGCAGCTTCGACTGCGCTTTCCGCCGCAGCCAGTTCGGTCGTGGCCAGTTCAACGGCCGTCTTTGCCTGCTGCACCGTCTGTTGCTGCCGCTCACGTCCCGCCGTCGCCCCCTTCAAACTTTGCACCGCTTCGTCATGTGCAGACTTCTGTTTTTCAAATTCATTGACGGCGCTGTCAACGACTCCCTGCGTCTGGGTAAGATTCTTTTGCAACGGCAGCAGCCGTTCACTGAGTTTAACGGCAACCTCTGCCAGCGAAACATCATCGGGCAAGGCATCCTGCGCAGCCTCTGCCGCAACAATGGCCGCCTGAACAGCATTCACAGGTTTCAGTTGTTGGGCGTACAGTCTGTCAGCCTGCCCACGTACCTTGTCAGCAGCTGCCAAAGACTGAGCCAGCTGAGTGACCAATTTTTCATGCTGCCTGACGAACACTACCTGATCTGCCAACTGCCGACGTGAGTCTTCAAATTCGGTCAATCGCTGTTCTTTCGTCGCTTCGGCGGTGTCCACTGCATCTCGCATCAGTGCCAATTGAGCAATCTGCTGTAATGTTTCAGCATCGCGTTGTTCAGCGGCCACCGCAATTTTGTACTTCTGCATACGGCGACGCTTTTCCAGAAGAATGGCTTCGGACTCATGGACCTCCGCATCCAGAGGACTCAATTTGGCAAGTGAATCATCAACCAGTTTTTTCTTCGACCCAAAGTCGGCACGAGACATTTCGAGGGCCTGGGTCTGGTCCTGGGCTGTTGTTGTCAGTTGTATGATTTGCTTTTCAAATTCTGTCACCTTTTTTACAAACAGTTCAGCGGCTGTCTTAAGTTCTGCGTCGTCACTGATAAGTTCCGCTGCCGTCGCGGCAGGCCCTGCGGCCTGCCGGACAACCGGCAGAGCACGCTGTTTGACTTCAAGTTCACTCTTCGTTTTTGCCAGCGCGTCTTCGGCCGTTTTGAGTACCTTACGGGATTCATGGTAGGCCTTTCTTGCGGTGTCCAGCTCAGCTGCAACCGGTACAAAAGCGTCCTGAGCCTCGTCCCACACTATGTTGGCAGCTTCACAGGCTTCTTCAGCTGCCAACACGACCTGTTCGAGTTCATTCAGTTGCTGGCGATGTTCCATCAACAGAGTATTTGCAGTCGGCGCCAGTTCGAAAATGTCCTGCTGCAGATCAAAACGACATTGATATGCTTGTGACTGGGCAATCTCACGCAGAAATCCCCGGATGTCAAATTTCATTGCCACAAGCTGCTCCCCCAGGACGCTGAGCAACTCAGGATTGGTCGGGGGATTATCGAAATGATGCAAATCCACCGGATGAACGAGGCCTCGACCAAGCATATGAGCCCATAGACGATTGGCAATGTTTTCGTTGAACATTCGGTTGGTACCACAAGTAGCCATCTCCGCCAGCTTCGCTCGACGGCTGATTTTCGGCACCGATTTTACACCTTCAGCAGGTGCGACTTCGTATTCATCACCGGGATACAGAAATTGCTCTGAGATAGACAGGCCGCCAGGTAACCGTGGTCCCGTGCGACGTTGAGTGCCTTCAAAAAACACGGACTCAAATATCAAATCACTGCCCGCCTTTTCGGCGTGAACCGTAACATCAGTTGTCGTTTCTTCGTCACCTTCCTCCTTTGTGATTTTGCGAATCACAGCGTATCCAGGCGCCAGGAAGGCATGCAGTCCGTGATAGTCGGCCTGCAGGTAATCTTCAAATAACGGATGATTGTGGCATTGAGCACATTGCAAATCACGTCCGAAAAAAATCCGACCCACGTCACGTGTCAGGAGATGAGATTCGGACTCCCGATCCAGAAAGAATCGTGCTGCTGGGCGCGTTGCCGGGTCGTCGCCATCCGCCTGCAGAATCTCTGCGGCAATCTCATTCCAGGGACGACGTGTCCGGACCTGTTGCAACAGCCAGTTGTACCATGCATCCTGAGGCACATGCCGGCTGGCCCGCCGTTCCATCAACATCAGGTCCAGCGTCGCTGTGAGATGACGGTCGAATCGAGGCAACTCCAGCAGTCTGTCAACGAACAGCGTTCGTTTCTCAGGTGAAGAATCGGAGATGAACTTACGAACCTCGTCACTTGTTGGCGGCAGGCCAATTAAGTCCAGTGAAACTCGCCTGATAAAGTCTGCATCACTGCAAATCGCGATTTCACTCATTGACGACGATAGATGCTGGTCAATGATCTCGTGCAGAGAGTCTTCCTGGGCAAACAAGTCGCTTGCTGACATCAGAAAAAGCATGGAGACCAGCAGTCTCATGGGCAGTCATCCGAACAAAGCAGGAACGACACGAAAGGCAGGATGCTGAATCGGAATCGTACTGTTGATTCGACAATCCGAAAGATACATTTCCTGATCGTGCGGAGTCAACAAATTCACTCGTTTCCGGCTGTTTCACGAGCAACGTCTTCCGATATTGAAATCACGGCACAACAGGCTGTAATGCCGGAGGCACGGCCAGTATCACAAAACCGGAACTGTCTCAATAACTCCCAGCAGCAGTTCAGAATCATCCGACACGCAGGAACGCATTTGAGAATGTTATCATGAAAACACTCACCAAAGAACTTTGGATGGACATTCCACAACGACGCCAAATTGTTTCAATTCAAGATGATATCGAACGACTGATCTCAGAAAGTCGTATCCAGGAGGGGCTGGTACTCGTGAATGCCATGCATATCACCGCCAGTGTGTTCATCAATGATAATGAACCGGGACTGCATCAGGATTACGAAAAATGGCTGGAAGAACTGGCACCATTTGATCCGTCTCCGGAGCGATATCACCACAACCGAACTGGTGAAGACAATGCTGACGCTCATCATAAGCGTCAGCTCATGGGTCGCGAGGTCGTTGTTGCTGTCACCAAAGGACAACTGCATCTGGGACCGTGGGAACACATCTTTTACTACGAATTCGACGGTCGCCGACGGAAGCGAGTTCTCGTCAAGATCATTGGCGAGTAGAGGGCAACGGACGGTATTGAGGTTTGCAATCTCGATTCTTCGTGGTGGGAAGTGCTTGACGCACCGCTGTGGTTCCTCTACGTTCGCGTTTCAGGTTGAGTCCAATGATTCCCAGTGACTGTCAGCCAGTTCAGTCTTATCTGCTGTCGGGTCGTGTTATGGAACTTTGCGCTGGATTCGACGTGCAGAGAAACAGCCTGTTCGTGTCGCGTCATTCCAGCAGACTCGACGTTCTAAAATCCAGAACACGTCCTACCTGTACGGAAATCCATCGATGGTCGACCTCATTGCCCCTCATGGCGGGCTTACCGAACCTGTCTGCTGTACCGTGCCGGAAGCAGATCGCGAATCTTTTCTGACCAACGCGGAGGGGTTGACGAGTGTCCCCGTTTCTGGTGCAGATCTATCCAGCGTATATCGATTTGCCGACGGCACACTGAGCCCCTTGACCGGCCCGATGACTTCCGCTCAATGGAATCAGGTCCTCCAGGATTCGACGGTGGATTCCGCTGGTGGGAAATACGCATGGACGATTCCCATCGCACTGCCAGTCACCTCAGAACTTGCCGAACAACTGTCAGCAGGACAGAAGGTTGCCCTGAAGTCCCCGGAAGGGAACATCGTGGGCACAGTCGACATCACAGACGTTTATGAATGGGACAAGACAAGTTATCTCAAAAGTGTTTACGGTACAGAACGCACAGATCACCCTGGCGCCGATATGGTTCTGGTCAACGACGCTGCACAGACACATCTTATTGGTGGAGAAATTCAGGCGCTCCCTCAACCCAGGAACACATCATTCGGACAGTACGTCCTTACACCACGTGAAGTTCGCGCCACTCTGGCAGAAACAGGCTGGGAAGCTGCGGTCGCATTCCAGACGCGCAACCCGCTGCATCGTGCTCACGAGTATGCCATGGTTTATGCACTGGAAGAACTGCTTCGCGCGGGAAAGAATGCGGGAGCGGTTTTGAATCCGCTGATTGGAGAAACCAAGGGTGATGATGTGAGTGCTGAAATCCGTATGCAAACGTACGAAGCACTCATCGACGGGCGTGGACTCGGTGAGGGTGACAGCGACACGGATTTGTGGGGCCCCCGCGGCGAGAGTGTGCCCGACCGAGTCAGGCTGCTGGGTCTGGATATCAAAATGTTCTACGGTGGTCCCAAAGAAGCTGTAATGCACGGGATCTACCGACAAAACATGGGTTACACACACATCGTGATTGGGCGAAAGCACGCCGATGCCCCGTTTAAAGACGGTTCGGCCATCTGGGGTGATTTCGATGCACAGGAGATCTTTGGGCAACTCAACGGCGATCTAAAAATCCAGCCACTTAATGTCGGCTTCGCAGCGTATTATGAATCACTTGGACGAGTCGATCTGATGTCGAATCATGACGAGGAAAAACCAGTCTTCATTTCCGGCAAGGCCGTTCGTGCAACTTTACAAAAGGGTGAAATGGTTGATCCGAGGATCATGAGAGAAAGTACGTCAGAAATACTGGCCGCAGCCATGAAGCAGGAATAGAAGATCAACGGCCTGCCCCAACAGTGGCTGACCGATTGCCAACCTTTGGTTTCCTGTACTGAAGCTTTGACAATCGGGTTTGGTTTGCGAACCCTTCTCAGGGACAGATGCAAACGGGCTGGCGTCCCGGTGAAGGAATTGAGCAATGAAGAAATGCCGACAGTGTGCGAACCAGGCGACATTGCATATCACGGAGGTAATGGAAGGTCAGGCCAGCGAAATTCATTTGTGTGAAAAATGCGCGCGTGACTATCTGGATGATTCGGAATCGCATGACTCCGATTCTGTCGCAGCTGATCTGGCGGCCAAACTGCAGGAACTGCACGTCAACTCGGACGGTGAACTGGACCAGTTGACGTGTTCCGGCTGCGAAATCACGATGAGCGAGTTCCGGGAACTCGGTCGGCTGGGCTGTCCCTTCTGTTATGATGAATTTCGTGAACACCTTCGTCCGTTACTGGAGAATATTCACGAAGAGCCGGCTCATTCGGGTAAACGTCCGTCTCGCACATCAGCGTCACTGGACGACCAGTCGCGTGTCCTGCAGTTAAGAAACAGACAGCGGGAAGCGATTCGTCAGGAAGACTACGAAGCGGCCGCAACATTGCGTGACGAGATCACAGAGCTCGAAGCTTTACTTCGAGGCGAAGAGATCACCACACCTGACGAGGACTGAAGTAACAGGTCGATGATCAGGCGGGTATCCAAATAAACACGAGCATCTGTGGTACTCGTGTTTATTTGACGAGTAAATTTTGGAGAAGTCCGCTCAAGCTCCTGCTCGACAGCACCATGACCGTTTTGGATCAGAATTTCCCGTCTCGTGCTTCGAAGTGTGTCGGCTTGCCGAGAGTCGCGCCCCCGCGTTTCAGCCACTCAGCAGTCCAGTCGATCATTTGTATGATCGACGTCTGAGGAGCACCAAACAGCCCGCATGCCTTGTCAGAATTTGCGAGCCAGGCTGTGTCAGCTTCAGTGCCTGTGAATGTCACATTACGATTGAATTTTCGGCCAAATGATTCCGCCAGATCGCGAATCTGAACGACCTCAGGACCAGTCACATTCAGCACAAATGGCGGCGCCGACGAATGACGCAGCGACTGAATGATGTGTGACACCGCGTCTCGCTGCCAAATAACGTTTACGTACCCCATGTCGAGCTGAATTGGTCTTCCTGCCAGCACATTCTGTGCAATATCTACGAGCACACCGTACCGTAAATCGATTGAATAATTGAGTCGAATCAGACTGGATTGAGTTCCCCAGCGCTCCGCCGCATCAACACATGCCTGTTCACGGCCCAGACACGATTGTGCGTAGTCACCGGGAGCATCCGTTGGCGCATCTTCAGCAGCGCCTCCGCATTCCGGTCTGACGAACGGATATACGCATCCTGTCGACAGCGCAACAATGCTTGCATGGCGGTAACGCTCGGTGACGAGGCGTGGCATTTTGATGTTGTATCGTTTCAGCAGATCCGGCTGGTTCTGTGTGCCAAATTTCACTCCGGCGAGGTAAAAGACACTGTCAGCATCCGGGAGATCTCTCAGCTGGTCGGGATCACTCAAGTCCGCCTGAAAGACATCAAATCCTGCGTCTGCGAATTGAGTCCGGGTTTCCTCATGACTAAATCGAGAGACTGTGATAACTCGATCAGATCGCCCCAGTAACGTGAGTGATCTCTGGAGCATTCGGCTGAGATGGAACCCCATCTTTCCACCGGCCCCCAGTACGATTAAGTGGCCCGCAGAGTGCCTGATGGTATCAATCACCCCTGCATCAGGCTCCGAAAGCCGATCATCAAGCTGAGCTTCAGAATGGGGTGCCATTCGCACGACAACAAATACCAACATAAATTCAAAAAAACCGATGACCAGAGATTCTCGGTTTTCAGTCGACTGCTCTGCCAAGTGAAACCTGAAATCCCCGTATCGGACTCTCGTCGATTTTAATCAAATCCCGACACCAGTGCAGTGGTCACGAGTTTCTTTGCGATCACTGTCCCGAGCTGGCTTCACTTTGCATCCAACCCTGTGTCACGCTCAGCTCCTGTAGTCAAACCGTCGGTGTTGCAGGGGGTGGTAAGGAATCTGGAGTGGTCTTCGGAGGAATCTGCAAAAGGCTGTCGCGAAATCCTGATTCGGCTTCCCGACAGGCGATTAATCAGCGACAAATGTCGAAATCAGCAAGACTAACGCGGGTCGCAGCTGCACACATAACCTTGCCAATACAGACGGGAGATCAAAGTGGCAGCAGTAAAACCAGGCAACAATATCTTGATTTCGCTCCGACCTGTTTTGTGTAGTCTGGTTCTGCTCGGTATTCCGGGATGCCAAAAAACGAAAACAACCGATATCGACGCAGATGCCACAGCTTCCAGTCACACAACCGTCACCGAGCAAGCCAGCATAGCCGACGTGATCAAAGAAAACTCAAGAGTCATTGATGAGATCGGAAAGGCCGCAGCACTGATGACTGAGTGCTCGGACATCATCATGCGCTACAGCCATTTTACTGACAATCATACAGAGCAGGTGATTTTCTGTCCGGAATGCGGGACCCGCGGGCCAGTACATGAAGAACCGGAAATTGAGGATACGGAAGAAGAATACCCTGCAACGATCGATCAGTTACTGAAGGACTCCGATGAATTACGCAGAGGAGTTGGAAGCATTATCATCGGCTTGAGGCTGCAACGCACCGGGCTCCGGCATCACCTGAAGAGACTGCGAGAAAACCTGAGCGGACATCGCAGTAGCTCGACGAAACACATCGATTAAGGCGAAACCGAAGAACAAGCCGGACAGCATCGTGAGTGAAGTCCCCTTTGCGGTTCAGATTGATTTGCGACGGCGTCGGATCAGACGTTCCGAATGGTAAGAAACAACAGTCGAACGAAACCAGGTTGCATCAAAATACCGTCACCGACAGGGGGACACAGAACCACCGTCGCTCTTCGTGAAGTGGCTCCAATCGAATTCAGTGTGGTCGGTCCTGCAACAGTATCGATAACAGCGCGTCGACTGTAAGAATACGGAACAGATCTGCCGACATCACGGGTGGCAACCTCTGAACTTCAGCAAATACTGATGCACTGACTCAGCTGGTGGCCGTCGCAATGGCATCCTGGGTGCCGGGTTCACCGGTTTTGATATCAGGATCGGGCAGAGGCAGTAGACCTTGGACGCTGATGTTGAGGTCTTCGAGCAGTGTTCCTCGACGAAAACGAATTTCTGAATTCGCTTTATTGCATTCTGTCATCGCCCGAGCATATTCCGTTTCCGCGATCGCCAGCGTGGCGTGGGCACGAACCAGCAGATCCACGATGTCGCGCCCGGCCACGGACGCAGCGTCGAGGGCTCTGACCTGGCGCCGTGCGGCTTCGACACGACGCTTGTTTTCGCTCACGATCTCAGACCAGCGCTCAGCAGAACGAAACGCATGCCATAATTCGTGTGAGATTTCTTTCTTTTGGGCCTTCAGTGTGGCACGTGTCTTCGCCAGTCGATACTCGAGCTGATGCTGGAGACT
>JAKVAY010000113.1 GCA_022447185.1 Fuerstiella sp.
TGCCTGCGATTAATCTGTGAATTCATCAGTTTTCTCCCTGCAAGATTCTCGCATCACATTTTACCAGCAGTTGTACTTTGAATCACCTTCGTCGTCCGCGATGGAGAATAACGACGAGGGTTCTAACGAACATCCTGCCCGCGTTTCGTTGATACCGTGCCGCTGTCACTTACGATCTGCGCCTTGACAGTCGGCGGAATACCATGCTCAAAATACCTGTTTGGCTTAACCTGCTCACGCCCGCTCTACTTACACCTGTCGAACCTGTTGACATCGGATCGCGGCGGCCATCATCCGAATTCGAAAGCTTATAAAGCAAGCAGAAATTCCTGAGAGACGCTAGGCGTGGCTGAGAGCATTGAAGTACGGATAGTCTGACAAGCGTTCTCCAAAACGTTCTCCACTTTGGTTCCAAATGAAGCCTGTGCAACACCGACCCGCATTCCACTGAATGCGACAATGAATCAAGGAAAACTGTTGGACCAGCGTTGCTGACGACGTTGTTAACCAAGTGTTGTGGGTCGACGGACAGGTGTTGTCGAGTTCTCCGGAGTCGATGGTTGCAGGTTCGAATCCTGCCGGGGATACTGTTCTTTACTGTGTTAAACGGCTCGCAATGCTGTTTTCGACAGCGGCTGGACAACAAGTTTGTTGTCCAGCCCGACCCTTGCAATTGCCGCGTTGGCAGACCATTTCTGCGTCTTCATGCGGCCTGGACTTGAGTGTCAACATCGGGACGGCAAATCCGAGCTGCCAAAGCTGGCGACCAGACACTTAATGTGATCGGTTTGGCTGCAAAGTGCGGGGTTCACGCACTGATGGCGGAAGAGACATGATCTGCCGGGTTGAGTGACTAAACAGAGAAAGCCGCAGTCAGCAGGAATGCCAACTGCAGCTTTGTTCAAATACTGTTTTCAAATCACACGGCTGCAGGTGTTAGTTTCCGGTTCGGGATGGCCGAACCGCAGCGACCATTGATTTGATCCTGGTCCGATAAGAAGCTGACCCTGATCCACCGGAGGAGCGTGAGGTGCCCTGATTCGATGAACCAGCCCTGTACCGATTCCATGTTCCAGTACTGCCACCGGGACCACCTAAAATGGAATAGCTCCCACCACTGACGTAAGTGAATGCCCCTTGACCACGAACATTCATCCCGTCGGTGTCTGAAACGACCTCAAGGCCCGAAAGTCCAAATTTTTCAAGTGTGTTTTTTGAAACCTGAACGTCTGTGGCGAACGCCTGTGTTGCGGTCATCGCCAATACAATGACCATGCCTGTGATCATCTTGCTCATCTGTAATCTCTCAAAAAGTGACCGTTGGAATTCCGGAAAATCCTGGATCGTTCCTTCCGGCCCGGTTGATTCCATCCGAGCTGCCAAAGCAGGTGACCAGACACTTCATTTGACCGGTCTGGCTGCAAAGTGCGGGGTTCACGTATTGATGGCAGGAGCGACATGATCTGCAGGGTTGAGTGACTAACAGAGAAAGCCGCAGTCAGCAGGAATGCCGACTGCGGCTTTTCTCGTATGCCGTTTTCAAATCACATGGCTGCAGAAGCAAGACCGTTTCGGAAAGTCAGGCAGAAAGCTGAAATGTCCGATTCCGGTCAATTCTGCAGCGTGAGATTATCGACTGCTTGCCCATGCGCCGCCAGCACTACCAATTTCAACTGAACGAGACGTTGAAGAAACGTCGCCGTTAGCAGCAGTATGGATATTGATTCTGACAGAATAAGAAACTGAGTCTGATCCACCAGCAGAGTCTGAGGTGCCTGCATTTCGTGAGCCAGCGGTGTACACATTTCGTGTTCCGGTGTCACCACCATCGTCGCCATTCGTGCTCAGTCGAGAATAGCTTCCACCACCAACGAATGTGTATGATCCTTGACCACGAACATTCATTCCGTCAGCGTCTGAAACAACCTGAAGGCTGGAAAGACCAAATGCATCGAGTGCATTCTGTGAAACCTGGCCGTCTGCGGCGAACGCTTGAGTTGCGGTCAAGGCCAAAACAATGGCCAGGCCTGAAATCATCTTGCTCATTTGTAATCCCCAAAAATGTAAACCATTAAAATTCCGGAAATTTTGGAATGTCCCTTCCGGCCCGGCCGAGTCCCTTCACTGCAGTTGCAGTTGTGTTAAGTGCACCAGATTGCCCATTGTCACAACCTGTGTCAACGTTGCAGTTGATTTATTCTATTCAATTTAACGAAATGTAATAAAACTCCTAAGCATCCTAAATAGACTTGGTTCAGGTGGCATGTCGCCCTGCAAAATTCCGGCAGGCCATCAATTTTCGTTTGTGATTCACATGGCAGGCTCATCACCTTCTTCAAGAGAAGAGTGGCGAGGTGTGAAACCGAGTCGGCGCTGAGGTGCTGCTTGAGCAATCGTTCTGCACATACTGGAAATGTCAGCGTCTGTGGATCGTGTTTCCCCGATGGAACACAGTTCAAACGTGTCGAGCCTTAGAAATCTGCTGTGCTGGTTATGGTCTGAATATTTGGTGATTTCGCGGGCGTCGCGACATGCGGTGATTGGGTTGTTGTTACCTGCACAGGGACTGCAGCCGAATCGGATCCATCCACGCGTTTGACGGTGGCTGCTGGCGCCACCGTTAGCGGTCTCCGCCAGAATGTCAAAGGCACCAATGTCTGCGGTGCCATCGTGATTCCGTCATCGGAAATAAGTAATTAGCAGGAAAAATGACATTCCGGCGTCCGAATACTGTTGGGTGACGCCGAGCCCACGCAGAGGGTTGCGTCAGTCACGGAGATTTCGAACCAGCCTGCTCATCGACTTGAACTGGTCGACGTCCGCTGTTTCGCACCATTCGAAAGCCACACTTTCGACCGTGCAAATGGTGACTCCGGCGTCCCGCAGTCGATGGATGCCGATTTCGTGATCGTGTTGGCGTCCGCTCCCGACAGCGTCTTCAGCCACATACACTCGATAGCCGCGTCCCAGCAGGTCGAGGCTGGTTTGCAGTATGCATACGTGAGATTCCATCCCGACCAGGACCACCTGATTACGCCCTTCGTGAGCATCTGGGGCTATATCTGCGCTCTTCCCCACGTGTTCACAGAAGCATTCGGCAGCACTGAAACGCACCTTGTCAAACGTTGTTCCAATGGCAGGATGGTTCGCAAGTTCCGATACGGTGTGTCCAAGTCCGCACGGATACTGTTCGGATACAACAACCGGAACTTGAAACAGGTGAGCCACTTCAAGGACAAAATTGATGCGGTGAACCAGATCGACACCACGATGAATCGCAGGAATCAGTTTCTCCTGGACATCAACCACCAGCAGATGACTGCGATGGCGACATAAGAGTTCGGGGTTGCGGAGGAGGGCCAAGTCAGTCATGGCTTACGAACAAGTACAGTGTTACGAGGAAGGTACTGACCCCTGTGACCGGTCGGGGAACTGTAATTGTAGAACTTCGAGGCTTGAATCACATCCTGGTTGGAAGAGAATCACTGTACGCTCGACAGTGTGGTCGGGGAAAAACAGGCGAAGGACAACAATCCAGTGCTGGTCCAAATTGGAAAATGCCGCCTGCAACTGGTGCAGGGTGATATTACGCAGCAGCAGGTTGATGCTGTGGTGAATGCGGCCAATGCCCAACTGGCGGGTGGAGGCGGAGTTGATGGTGCAATCCACCGGGCGGGCGGGCCGGACATTATGCGGGACACCGATGCTCGTTATCCGGACGGATGCTTCCCCGGAGAAGCTGTGGCGTCTGTTGCCGGACTGTTGCCGGCTGCGCATCTGATTCACACGGTTGGACCGGTCTGGCGAGGCGGTCGAGACGGAGAACCAGCTGCCCTGGCATCGTGCTATCGGAAGTCATTGCAGCTGACGGTGGATCTTGGCTGTAAATCTGTTGCATTCCCTGCAATCAGTACCGGAGTTTATGGATATCCGCTGGATCTGGCCGCAAATGTCGCTCTGAAGTCTGTCATCGATTTTTTGAAGTGGCACAAGCAGCCGGACGACGTACGGTTTATTCTGTTCGGGGAAGGTGCCTTTGGTGCTTTCGCCAGATCACTGGAGATTCAGGTCGCCTGAAATGCAGTCGTCAACATGCCGGCACCCACCATCCGCCAACTCACTGCATCAGACGGCCAGCGCATGCATTTCCGACACTGGATCGCTGCGAAGGAATGCCGCGGGGTGATCGTAGCAGTCCACGGTATTCAAAGTCATTCCGGCTGGTTCACCTGGTCTTCGGAGCAACTGGCGGCAGCCGGCTACGACGTCTACTTTGCCGATCGTCGCGGCTCGGGACTCAACGGGCTTCATCGAGGTCATGCCGATCATGGCCAGAGGCTGATCAATGACGTGCTGCAGTTGATTCGATTGTGCCGACGGGAACATAACGGCCCGGTGCTGCCGATGACCTTGATGGCCGCCAGTTGGGGCGGCAAGATTGCAGCGGCACTGGCTGCGGATCGGCCACAGGAAATTGACCACCTGGTCCTTCTGTATCCAGGCCTGATTCCGCTCCTGCAACCAACAAGATCACAGAAGCTCAGGCTCAAGCTTGCCCGACGTTTCGATGTCCGCTTTCGGGGCGTTGATATTCCTCTGACTGATCCGAAACTCTTCACTGCGGCTCCGCATCATCAGGAATTTATTGCAGAAGATCCACTGGCACTGCATCGAGTGACCAGTGGATTTCTGAATTCCGGTTACGATCTGGACCGTATTACCCTGGAACACTGCGACCGTATTGTTCATCCCACGCTGCTGATGCTCGCCGGCCATGACCAGATCATCAACAACGATGCGACAAGCCAGCTCGTGGCACGGTTTGGATCAAAACACCAAACAACAATTCGATACCCGGCTGCACAGCACACCCTGGAGTTTGAGCCGAACCGCCAGCAATTTGTCAGCGATTTGATTGACTGGCTGGGATCGTTGCCACAAAAGAAACTTTAGGGTACTCACAGAATTCGATTATTTGTCCGTGTCATGAAATGGCACGGTATGCAGCAGATCATCACGACATCTCTCCACCACCAGTCGCGCGACTGCAAACGCGCAGGCAGCTTCTGCAACTGCGTGTGAACCGAATTCGCTGAGACTCACCGTGGACGTCAGTCCACATTCTGCAGCCACTTGTGCTGCCAGAAACGTACCGCTGCCACTGAGAATTACATGCGGTTCAGCTCCAACGTTATCGCGCCATGCGGCCCGCATCTGCATGTTTTGTTTTGCTTTGACCAGCAGGACCGCTCTGGCGATTTGGTCGTGTTGGGCATGGGCCAACTGTCGTGCAACATCATCAGTTGCCTCTTCTGTCAGCTCCAGCGCATCACAGCACAACATTCTGGCAATACGTCTGCGGGCAGCTGTGATTGTTGCCGGCTTACCATCAGAGGTATCGGTATTTTCCGGATTCTCAGCAATGGACCCCAGCACAAGATACACATCCTGAGTGGTGGCAAACAATTCCGCTGCCAGCGGGATCTTTGTTCTATTCAGGGTCACCGACGGACTCACCGCACACAGAGGTGTGCGTCGAACTCCAGTGTAGACGAGTTCTGAATGTAGCAGACGTTCCAAATCGGTCAGTCCCGATGGCATCGGAAAACCATCCAGCAATGGAATTATGTCTGTTGTCGTGGATCCGGTATCAATGAGGATCGCCGGGCCATCCGGTACGGCTCGCCCCACCCAGGTTGCCAGAGCGTGCCAGTTTGCAGCCGCAACCAGTTTGGGCAATTCGACGGCATCGTGCGGTTCGGCGAATTCGCCGGATGTCAGCCAAATTCGGATTTCCGACTTTGGAAATGCCTTTTGCACACTGTCAATCACCCAGGCAATTCCATCGGTTTTGGTCTCAAAACAATCCGCCAGCTCGGCTGTCATCGTGACACCCACCAGGTCAGGATGTTCGATCCATGAAAGCGAACGCAGGCGGTCGGTCAGCTCACGGTGCTGCTGCCACATAGGGAACGTGGCTACCTGAACCCGTCCGTCAGGATCGGCTGCCTTAAGGTTGGCGCCACCGATATCCAGTCCCAGAGCCGTTGTCATGACTGGTCCGTTGGTTCGTCTTGCTGCGGATTACGCACAAAGCGATAACCCGTCCCGCGAATGGACGTCAGATGCTGCGGATTTGCAGGATCCTGTTCAATCATACGTCGCAGCCGCATCACAAAATTGTCGATTGAACGCGTCGTGATATCGGTTGAATCACGCCATACATCCGACTGCAGTCGGGATCGAGACAGGACCACGCCGTCATGATCAAGGAAATAGCGCAGCAACTCCTGTTCACGTGTCGTCAGCGAACTCTTCTGGTTGCCTTTCACGAGTTCGAAGCGACTAAAGTCGACATTGACATTTCCAAATTCCTGGAGGTCACCAGTTGGCCGGACTCTTGTACTGTTCTCCAGACTTCTGCGACGTCGTTCCAGCAGATTACGCACTCGGCTCAACAATTCGGGTAACGCGAAAGGTTTCGTCATGTACTGATCGACGCCGCAGTCGAAGGCCTGGGCCTTGTCCTCTGGCAGAGTACGAGCGGTCAATGCGAGCACTGGAGTATCCGGATTCGAACGCCGAAGAATTCGACAGGCTTCGTAACCACTCATTTCGGGCAGCATCAGATCCAGGACCACCAGGTCGATTTCCGGGTCCGCCGAATCCAGTGTGTTCAGTGCAGCAGGACCGTCCCCGGCGACATCAACCAGATATCCCTCCTGCTCAAAGTTGAACCTGAGCCCATGTGCGATTGCCGGTTCGTCTTCGACAACAAGAATTCTCATCAGTTCAGACTCCTGCTGTTTCTGACGCGGCCGGTTCCTGCTCTCTTTCTCTCGTCTGATCAACAGAACGAGCCGCCAATCGGCCAGGAAGGATCACTTCAAAGATACAGCCTTCTTCGTCGGCAGAGTTAAGTACGCTGACGCGCCCTTTGAGGATTCCGACCAGTGTCTTGACGATATACAGGCCCAGGCCGGTCCCTTTGCGGGTTCGCTGGAGTTCATCGCTGCCGCGGAAGAATAACTGAAATACCTGCCGGCGCTGAGCTTCGGGAATTCCTGGTCCATTGTCCTGCACGCGAACAGCCACTCGATCCCATCCTCGTGGAAGTGCAGAAACTACGACTCGCGGCCGATCGCCACCGTATTTCACGGCATTGTCGATGAGATTACCAAAGATCATTTCCAGCACCATGCGTCGTGTGTGCAGAGCCACCGGAGCAATATCAAACTCGAAAACTTCATCCATGATCCATTTGTGACGTTTACAGGATGACTCTGCTGCGGCCTGCAGTAAAGGCAGCAAATCAACATGTTCGGGTTCAGTCTGGCTGCCGATTTCGTCCAGTCGACCGACTTCGAGCAGTTGATTGATCAGTTGATCCAGCCGTTCCAGTTCGCTCTCCATGGTAGAATAGAATTCTCGCCGGTCCTCCTGTGCCATATCTCTCATCAGCAATGTATCCAGATACAGCCTCAGGGCGGCAATCGGTGTCTTCAGTTCATGTGTTACGCTGTCAACGAAATTTGACTGTCGTCGGTTGAGCTGAATTTCTTTAATCGTCAGGAACGAATAAAAAGAAATCCCAAACAGGCTGATCGCCAGTGCAATGGCTCCTAATACAAGCGCTGGCCATGCACTTTCGCGGGCGAGCAACACGATCAGCACGACCATCAGAGTGATGTTTACTGCGGACAACACCACACTGCTCCAGATGGGCAGCTTCAGATGGCGGCGTCTGCGACGAAAATCAGCCACGGTAGTCGCTCAAATTTCAGAGTGGATGTAGTGATCTGAAATGATACCCGGAGTGAGATGAATTCGACAGTATCGATGATGGATCACGACGGACCGGGAGTGATCCATTGTGGTTTTGTGAGGTATCGAACCTGACAGGTAAACAATATCAGGGAACGATGCTGATGAGAGACGTCAGACGCCGGCTTCTCACTTCTTTCCCCCAAATCTGTGGTTCACGGGCGTTGTATTTCTGGTCGTTAGTGGTCCGATCATATTCATGCGATCGTTCAGGTGATTTTTCGAATGACGGTGACGACCGGCAGAAGCTGTCCTGGGTTTTCGGAGTACATCAAAACTGCTTGACCTTGTGTTTCAGGATTCCAAGTTCGTCTCGTTGCTGCAGGAGTTGTGCGATGACACTGATGGAAATTTCGGCTGGTGTGTTGTTGCCCAGCGGGACGCCCACAGGACAGTAGAACGAATCGATTTTGTCTGACGGTATAGCCTGTTCCCGCAATTCACGACGGAGAACACTGGCTTTCTGGGGACTGCCAATCACACCAACGTAAGGGGCGTCGCGCGTCTGCAGGATTTCGGTCAGAACCGGCAGATCCGATGCATGGCCCTGCGTCATCAACAGGAAGAACGTATTTACCGGCTGGTCTTTGACGGCACTGTACAGTTCTGTCGGACAATGTGTCACGAGCTTCGGATGTGAGGGCAGCTTTGCCAGCCAGTCAGGTCGCGAATCGAAACAATTCACCCGGCAGTTGAGCTGCACCAGCATGGGGATCAATGCCTGAGCAATATGGCCGGCTCCAAACACCGCAATTGACCAGCCGTCACTGCCACAGACTTCAAAGAACAGTTTGACTTCTCCGCCACAGGTCATCCCAATATCCGTTTGCAGATTCCATGTGACGAATTCGCAGTTCGTTCCGTTTTCCTGGTTCAGCAACTGCTGGGCATGTCGGATAGCAGTCGCCTCAATTCGACCACCGCCCACGGTACCAGACTCAATGCCGTGTGCTGTGATGATTGCCTTTGCACCGATGATTTGAGGTGCGCTCCCGCGAATATCAATCAAGGTGACGATCACGAATGACGCATTAGCATCCAGTAGCTGGCTCAGTCTCCGGGAATATTGCACGACATCGAATGTCATGGGGACCTTTTTTTGTTGTAATCGCAGTACAGGGTTTTGGAACCATTACATACACACAACACACTCCTGGGCAACCTTCAAAAAGGCATTTCCGGTGAGTCGATTTTATGCGATTGTCCCGGCAGCTGGAAGGAGTCGTCGTATGGGTCGGCCAAAGCTGCTGCTGCCGTGGGGGCACTGGACACTGATTGATCAACTGCTTTACGCCTGGACCAACAGTACGGTCGATCATGTTGTTGTCGTGGTTCGCAGTGACGATGAAGAACTCCAGTCAGTCTGCGCTCGGTGGCCGGTACACACCGTTAAGCCCATTGTCGCTCCACATGATATGAAAGAATCCGTCCGGATTGGGTTGCAGTTTCTGGACGACCACTGGCGACCGACTAACGAAGACGCCTGCTTTGTGGCGCCAGCCGATCTGCCCGGACTGAATTCGGCCGTCATTGACGGGCTCATCGAGGCCGGTATTGGTGCCACGGCCATTACCGTACCGAGATTTGGAAGGCGTCGGGGACACCCGGCCCTGTTTCCCTGGTCTGTGACGTCTCAGATCTTCGATTTGCCGCAGGATCAGGGTGTCAACCAGGTGGTAGAACAGAATCCGCAGCACATCGTGGATTTTCCGGCCGAAGATTATTTTCCAGACATGGACACACCTGAAGAATACCGATCGATGCTGGAATCGCAAAAAGATCAATCGGTAGATCGGGCAAGCGGCGTGCAGGAACACACCGACGAGCCGGGAGTGTAAACTCCTGGTTTGATGTCTGTCGTACGAACAGAGGACCTGCGTTCCCAGTTCGCCAGGTGAATTTGCATTTGTCATTCCTCAGCGCCGGGATCTGTATCGAACACTATCGATCATTCTGCATCCCCGTGGCCGGCTCTCGAAGCAATTCAGGCATGATCCTGCAGTCTGAGAAGACCCCTCGGCTGCAAAGGACCATCAGTTGACGTTTACCGATCCTGGCTCCGTAGCGTTGAAATATCGACACAGTGGCATTCGTGTTGAATGTTCGTTACGAACCATAGACACAGTGCAGGAACAGCCGTGTCCGGATTCATCCGGAACTGTGCGTTTGCTGGGACGAGGCAGATGTGATCTGTCCTGGACTTCGTTTTTTCTCACTCGTCGTGAAAGTACGGATCTCATGTCCGCGTTTATGATTGTACGACTGTGGATCATGGTGTTCCTGCACTATTTCGTCTGGGGAGCATGGTATGTCACGATGGGGGCGTACCTCGACAAGACGTTAAACTTCGAAGGAGGCCAGGTGGGTCTGGCCTATGGCAGCACGGCGATCGGAGCGATCGTTTCTCCTTTTTTTGCCGGGATCATTGCCGATCGATTCTTTGCTACTCAAAAACTTCTGGGAACACTGCACATCATTGGAGCGGGGTTGCTGTATCTGGTAGCCACGCAGCACACATTTCAGGCGTTCTATCCACTCCTCATCCTGTACGCCGTGAGTTACATGGCGGGCCATGGTCTGACAAACACGCTGACTCTGCATCATGCCGTGAACCCCGGAAAAGAATTTCCAATCGTGATGATGGCGGGAAGCGTGGGATGGATCGTCGCCGGTCTGATCAACAGCTTTTTAAAGTATGATAATAACGTCGGAATGTTTTATCTGGCATGCGGGGCAGCCGTACTGATG
>JAKVAY010000114.1 GCA_022447185.1 Fuerstiella sp.
TCGGGTACGGTTGCCGCGGCACGTGAAGCGGTCATTCTGGGTGTGCCGGCGATTGCCGTCTCACAGTACACAATCGATCGTCGGGGGCCGGTCTGGGAGCAGACCATTCCCATCGTTCGCGATGCTGTTCAGGCCCTGTTGGAACGACCGCTACCGGCGGGACAATTCTGGAATCTCAACCTGCCTGCCCTTAAACCCGGCGAGGTACCGCGACCGCTCCAAATCGTACCGCAGAGCACGGAACCGCATCACATCGCATTCGACTCCTCGGATGCCGATGAGGGGGGACGACGGTACGTATATCGCGGGATTTATTCGCAGAGGCCAGCGAAAACACACGCCGACGTACGATCCATATTTGATGGCCACGTCACAGCGACTGCGTTGCAGCTCGACCAAAGTGCGCGCAACCACTCTGCGCAGTGAGCAAGACAACTGGAATCCTTCAGGAGTTACGTTCCACGGTGCTGAAGGAGGAGCCGGATGTCACGGCACAATCTGAAAGATCAGGAATGGAATTGAATCCGGATTTTTCTGCCGGCCGAGCGCGCGGGTCGGCCATGGTGTTCGCAGCGGGAAGTCATCAACAGTATTTAGTGGGTCCTGACGACCGGCAGCGGGTGGAGAGATGTGTCCGCTGAATTCGGGAAATGCGGCACGGTTTACAATCATTTTCGCCGCTGGACAATCGAAGAGTGCTTCGAGCAGGCCTGATCGAAACCGCGTTGGACGAATATCAGGTCCGCTCGTGACCCGGCTGGCATCGTCACATCACGTTGTCCATGCTGGCTCACGCAACCTTGGCCGTCATCCGCTCGTGACAACGGGGCGTCCCTCAAAAAACAGGGACAAGACCTGATCCCGCTCACGATTCCGGAGGTGCGACGGCTGATTGTTCAGGTCACTCTGCTGCACGTAACAACCGTGAGACAAAGGCTGCAATAGTCTGCAGGCATCGCCGGCACCAATACCAAACGCGGAGCAGCCACGACAAAACAAGAGGCCACGACCCGTCGAAACAATGAAGTCTAACTGTAGCAGTTGAGCATTTTCCGAATCGGTATTCAGTCCATTTTGATGAAGGTGTCCTGTGGCGTGGTTTTCATCGAACTCAAGAAGGGCGAGGATAGCTGGAGCACGATTTTTTGAATTACGACGGCAGAGAAGACCGCTCGGAAGTACTCGGTTACCGCGGGGACAGTCTACAACTGAGAATGGCTTGTCCAGGAACGAGGTCGTTTCAGCTGCGAGACGGACGACCGGGCCCCAAACGAAAGCTGGCGGACGATCAGGGCACGAATTGAGGCCGCGATAAAGAAGAATTCGGGGCCCACGCTTGAGGAATTGCGAGAAACGCTTCGCCTGCCGGTCAGTTTGTCAACACTCTGGACCACGCTGCGTTCCTGGAGACATCGTGGTCATAAACAACCCGAGCAGCCACAACCGTTCGGGTGTGCGAGGCCTGCAAGACGACCAAGTGCGACCTGCGTTACCTGACTCCGCATAGCAGGGACCTCAATCCGATCGAGCTGGCGTTTTCGAAGCTGAAAACCCTGCTGAGAAAACCGGTTGAACGCACCACCGAGTCCCTCCGCTAGCGCCTCGGACAACTCGTCAATGAGTTCTCTCCCAATGAATGCCGAAACTGCTTTCGACACTGCGGATACGAATGAAAACCATTCACGAAAATGCGCTAACCCACCACTATTCTGGTGCACGCGTTTCGGCTTTGCTGCTCTACAAACCTCGGCCAAATCCACATCTTTATGACCTGAAGACCGGCATCCAGCTCCTTCGGCGCCCCAGCGTTTTGGTCGTCCGTGTTGTGTACGAACGGCCATGGTTGTACCATCCTACGCAACTCTGGGCAAAATAGGAGCTCCGGGTTCCACAAATCCGTCGTGTCAACGCAGGGATTCCCCGTGATTATAGATTTCCTCAGCACGTTTCGTGAGCGACTCGCAGCACTCCGTCGGTCGTCGCAAAGAAAAACCCGCACGGTCCGGTCTACGACAGGTAAATGGCATCAAGGTGTCGACGAACTCGAAAGTCGCGTGCTGCTCACAACGCCGGACGTGACACTCCTGCAGACCAACGAGTCTTATGCAGCCACTTTTGAAGTGGACCAGGACGTTACTATTGATGAGGTCACCAACAATGCAGGCGATCTCGTGCTTCAATATACGGTCGGAACCGGCCTTCCCAGCACTGATTTTGACACCAGTGTTGCCGGTATCCAAAACATCCCTCTTACCGGGATCGATCGTGCCCTGGATCTCAAAAGTACTCACGACGGCACGACTGTGAGTCTAGGAACTGTGCACACGTTTGGACAATCACTAAACGTGCACGCCGAGGGGAACATCAATGTACTCAACGGCGCGGTCATCTCCACTCGTTCGCTGTCGTCAGGAAATGACGAGGAGGGGCTTTCAGATGGCCAATCAGGTTCAATTCGTTTGTCGACAGATCAGTCGGTGGATATTCGCGGAAGTCTCTACGCACATGTAACCGGTACAACGTTTCAAGCCGGTGCTATCACGATCGAGACCTCCGATACTGCCAACGTGACGGACACTGGTCCGGATACTCGCGAGATTCGTTTTGACACCGCGACTGTAAAAGGAGGTGAAATCCAAATCACTGCTGAAAAGACAAACCGCAAATTTGGTCGGCAGGTGCTTGGCGTGGACACGAATACGGTCAACGTCAACATCGTCAATTCAAATTTCGATGGATCATCGATCACAGTGAAGGCGGATGCGGAAGACACCATTGGCTTTGCCGACGGCAAATACAAACTGGGTGGCACGATGCTCACAGGCGGCGTGATTGAAGGTGGCTTCGGCACGATGTTTGATGCAGACACGTTGAGATCGGGGATGGGGAGTGCGCTGCAGTGGCCCACCGTGACTGTGTTTACTCGGGATGCGACGGCAAATCTGACTGTTGACGGATCCGCCCTCACCGCCGATGACACAATCACCCTGGCAAGTGATGCGTTGTCGGAGTCTGAACTGGAGGTGATTCAATCTAAGCCGTACGGCGGCACCGGCGGTGTCGAACTGGCCGTTGGCTATGGTCGCGCCGCCGGGATGGCAACCACACGGTTAAGTAATGGCACAGAGATTCGTGCGGGCGCTGATGTTTCCGTGACTTCATCGGGGACGACAAAAGCAAAGGTCAACGTGCGAACGATGGCCCCTTACACCAAAGACGCCGTATCCGCCACAGAGGCCTCAGCATCTCCTGCCAGCACGACGATGATTGCTGTGGCTTACGCCGACACGGACCTGACGGTGGATACCCACGTCGACCAGGGCGTGACCATTACGTCCACGACTGGTAACGTCCAAGTGACTGCTACTGGTACTCCACAGAACATTCCGAATGCTTCTACTCGTGCCTACCAGGATGGTCTCGCTGGCGTAACCATTTCTTACGGCAATGATGTAACCACCATTACTGCAACGGTAGATGGAACCATTAACGCTCTCGGCAGCGTCGGTGTTGAAGACCAGTCACAACTGACATTGTCCCCGCAGGCGTTCGCACAGATCACAGATAATACACTGCCATACGATCCTGATTTGGATTGGCAGCGGGGCGAACTGCTTTCGTACGAGGTTACAAGTTTTAACGGAACAGAGCCAATCGATGGGCTGAACAGCGGCCAGGAATACTTCATCGTTGATATTGTGGACGATGCCCTGAAACTGGCGCACATTATGGAGCTCGACCTGGAATTACCGCCAGGCGCTGACAATGGCACAACCCAATCCTTCGCAGTAGTAACCCCTAAACTGTTCTCACCGGCTGAGGCAGCAGACGACACACTGAATCAGTTCACACTGTCTCAGCATGGTTTTACACACGGGCAGGAGATTCAATACCTGGCTTCCGCTCCTTCTTCCCCGACGTTACTGAAGTTTTCACCGGCGCCGGCATTAAACAACAATACATTCTCAGTAACCGACCATGGGTTGGTAACGGGCCAGGACGTTCAATATTCGGTGACGGGGGAGCTTCCGGGGGCTGGTGGATCAGCCAGTTCTGCGATCAGCGGATTACAGGACCAACGCAACTATTATGTGATTGCTCTAACACGGGACACGTTCCAGCTGGCTCAAACTCTCGACGACGCTCGAAATGCTGTTCCACTCGACCTGTCGAATTCATCAGAGACCTCGACTCAGGCACTAATCTTTGATTCGGTTGACGAACCTGCACCCATCGGAGGTCTGTATGATCAGCAGAAATACTATGTCATTCGCATTAACGAAAATCAGTTCGCTGTCGCGGCGACACCCGATGATGCTGCAGCCCAGAACAGGATTGATCTGCAGGATGACGGGGCTGGTCAACGAAACGCATTTGCAGCGGTAACAAGTGAGATTACCTTTGATCCGTATGATACGGATCAGTTCGATCCGCATACGAACACGTTCCATGTTGATACGACAGGAATCGAGACGGGCACCCGTCTCATTTATGACGTCGATCCGGATTTTTCGGAGACACAAACCGTTTCACGGTTTCACACATTCTCGCCGTCACCGACTCCTGTTGAATTCGATCCCACCAGCCAGATCACGCTTCCAGGCACATATCTGGACCTGCCCAATAACGTCTTGATACTGCCAAATCATGGGTTATCCCATGGTGAGGCGGTGACCTATCATCCAACTTCTGGTGCCGGGCCCGCGCTGGCATCGGTGGATGGAGACCTCATTCCAGGGCAAACACTGTATGTTATAAGAGTGGATAGAGATCGGATTCAACTTGCGATGAATTCGGCGTCGGCAGCATTGCCCAATCCCACGCCGATTGTTTTTCAGGTCCCAACGGACTCTGCGACTTATAACCTTGCAGGCATGTCGACGGTAGTATCATTTGATCCGACCGCACAGATTGTTGTACCCGTTGTTGATCCTGTTCAAAACAGCATCCTGTTTTCTGTCCCCCATTATTTTGTCACGGGCCAGCGTGTGTCTTATTCAGCACCGGCTGGTGGCAACACGGCGATTGGTGGATTGACGAACAACACGGACTACTACGTGATCGAATTGAGTCCGTATGAGATTCAACTGGCGGCATCTGCGGAGAATGCCCTTGCGGCTACACCTGTTGTCGTGAACCTCAGCTCAATTGGCGAATCGACGGGACATACGCTGACAGCCACTGCAATTGATGTCTTGAATAACTGGATTGTGACTCCGCACCACAGTCTGGAAACCGGGCAGCGCGTGGTTTACAGCAGCCAGGACGGATCAAGTGTCGGCAACTTGACAGATGGATCTACCTACCACGTAGTCCGACTGGATCAAAACAGAATTCGCCTGGCAGACAGTGTGCAGGATGCTACCGACGCAGCTCGTGCAACCACCAACTCAGAGGTCCATTACCGAACACTTTCCTCGTCGGGCGTCGGGACGCTGCATTCTTTGGAATCCACGTCAATTGTGAGGCCATTCGATGCCTCACGAGTGACACCGGTCGTGAATACCGCGGCAGACACACTGGACTTGCCCTTCGGCTGGTCCACAGGTCAGAAGGTGAATTACCAAACGAGCGGTGGAGACCCAATCGGAGGCTTGGAAGATGGACAGGACTATTATGTCGTTGAGACCAATAGTGATCTGAACCACATCAGGCTGGCCCACTCCGGTACTGATGCGTCGGCAGGGACAACGATTGATCTCACATCACACGGAACATTGGCTAACGGGTATCACGTATTTCGTGTTGTACCCGACGTGGAGCTGCTCACTGAGAATGATCCACAGGTGGTATTTGACCCCACGCAAGGCACCACCATCAGCGAAGCCGGAAATACGATTCGAATTTCAGGACACGGTTATACAACCGGTCTGGCACTGACGTATCTAGCGGGCGATGGAACAGCGATTCCGGGGTTGGTAAACGGGCAGACTTATTACGCCATCGTTGTCGATGCCGACCACTTTAAAATGGCGGCCACCGCAGAACACGCTGATCAGAATCAGCCCATCGATGTGGCCCCCGCCGCTTCCGGGACTCAGCATGGCTTCGAAGTAAGTTCCACGTATCGCATCAACGACGCCCCGATTCAAGGTCTGGAAGCTGGTCGCGCGTATTATGCAGTCGTGGATGGCCCAAACATCCTGCGGCTGGCTTCAGAATCGTGGGATGCTCAGCTGACAGCCGTGATTGAAGTTGACACATCTGGTTTTGCCGAAGGAACGGAAGCCACCTTCACCGCTACAGAAACGAATCCCGCAGGGATTACGGTTTCTACGAGTAACGGGTCACTTAAGAATCAGGCCCTCGCGGGCGCCGGCCTGGGAGGAAAGCCGAATTTTTCCGACCTGCTGACCAAACCTGAACTGACATTTAATTCGCGAGCCTGGAAAACCTCTTTCGGTAAGCCGGGAGACAAAGTCTGGGGCGACCAGGGAGGTATTGGAGGGCAGGGGCTGTCCAGCTTGGCCTTCGCATCGGCCCTCGCCGTGGCGCGGGCCGATCATACGATGGTAACAACAGTTACCGGTGAACTAGAGACCAGTGCAGATATCTCCATCACGTCTACTCTGAAACAGAACAGCAAAACCGTTGGTAAAGGAACGGCTTCGGCCGGTAAAGGCAAAAAGTACAGCATTGCCGGAGGCTTCGCTGCCGGAGATTTCAAGAATACTGTGGTCACGGAGATCGGCGATTCTGCGGAGATCGATGCCGCCGGCACAGTGACGATCTCTTCCGATCTGGAATATCCGCGATTGAAATACCCCACGGTCAAAGACGGTGTGGCGACGAGCGGAAACAAAAGTCGTAAAAATCCGTTCAACGACATTACCGTGTTTTCCAAATGGATCGGCCCCACCTCAGGTTTAGATAGTTTTCTGAACGTATGGGCAAACAGTGTGGTCTTTAAACCGGACACTATTAAACCGGATGGAAATGACCTCTACAATCAGCGGGCCGAAACTGCAATTACAGGTTCCGTTGGCTTGGCGTTCTACGAGAATACTTCTCAGACCATTGTTCGCGACGGGGCACAAATCAACCAAAAGCTCGATCGCCGAAGCGAACAACAGCAGGTCACGGTAAGCGCCACAAGCAGCATGGAAATTATCGCGTTAGCCGGGATGTTCAAGGTAAACTTCCTAAAAGGTCTGCTAACCTGGAATATGGGCAGTGCTTTCTCCCTGTTCGGCAACAAAGCCAAAGGATTGGGAATGGGGATTTCAGACGTCTTGGTCGATTCGACGAACACGACATTAGCGCTGATTGAATCCGGGGCGACGATCCATACGGGAACAGCTGCCGGCGGACTGAAAGTCACCGCTCGCGAAACGACTCACAGGAAAAACGTGTTCGCAGAATCCGGCAGTGAATCTGACGGTGTCGGTATCGGCGTCAGCGGGGCACAGTCGATTCAAAGAAGTACCACGATTGCTCAGGTCGGTCCGGGCACGGAGATCACCGGGGGGGCACTGGCAGTAGATTCGACGGGCGACGCACGACATTTGGTGATCTCCGGAAGCGTGGTGGCCAGTGACTCCCTGGGGATTGGTGCGAGCGGGAGTATTGCGGATGTCGATCGTCAAACTGGGGCGTTTTTGGGTGCTGTGCCTCACGACTGGTCTGATCGATACTCTGTGTTCGGGGATTCCGTGACAGCGAATCCATCAACCATCGGTGCCATCGTACCAGGTCAACTGGACGTGACCGGGATTCAGGTGGATGCACAGAATTCCGGAGATGTGTTCAACACGTCTGTTGTCGGAGCCATTCCCACATTCCGACTGGGAATCAAACCAAAACCCGAACAGTCCGAAGGATCTTTGGGGGCTCGTTCCGAATTCAGCGGCGCGGGGGGTGATCTCGCAGAGGACGTTGAAGGCAAGTTCGACGTCAGTCTGGCAGGTGACGCTGCGGTCAATGTCATCACCGATACCACGATCGCTCAGCTCGACGTAGCTGCGTTTGCCGAAATTACGGCGTCAGAATCTGATATTAACATCGTCAGTGATAATCTAACCACATTCGTTGCCGGTTCCGGCGCTGGTGCGATTGCCAGCGGAAAACGCAGTGGTTCGGGCGTCGCGGTGGCGGGTTCCATTGCATGGAACCAGGTGACCCAGTCAACGAAAGCGGTTTTGACCGATTCTTCACAGCCGCAGCAAAACAGCCAGGCACCGTTGAACATCGTGGCGGCAGGAAATATCACGGTCGCCGCGACTTCCGGCTCCCCGTTTTCAACCGATACGGATGGTGACGCATCGATCTGGGCGATCTCGGGCTCGTTGGGTTACGCGGCCTCGGGCGGTATTACGTTTGCCGGTGGTTTGTCTGCATCCATCAATGAATTGTCTGGGGTAACGTCTACAATTGTCGAGGCTGTGGATCTCACGGCAAGCTCCGGGTTGGTGGCTATTCAGTCCGAGAACAATCACAAGATCACCGGCGACGGTGGTGGTGTTGCTATCGCGCGTGAAAAAGCCGACTTCGATGGAGAGGACGGCGCGCTGGCAGTCGGTTTTGGCGGTTCTTATACCTTCAATGATCTGGATTATTCCGTTCAAGCATTGCTGGATAACAGATCCAACGTGGTCGGGACATCGCTTTCACTGACCGCCACAGACAATGCGGAAATCGAAAGTCTCACCATAGCGGGAGGAATCGAAGAGGGACGCAGTGAGACGGCTGTCGCTGTTTCGGGGGCCGGATCAACCAATCAGATCACGCGACAGGTTGAAGCAAAGATCGGAAACAGCCAAACAGATTCAACCTCCACCGCACCCGGCACGATTAACGTCACGCAATCGCTGACCGTTCAGGCAACCGACCAAAGCGTAATTGCTGCATTAAGTGGTGGAGTTGCTCTATCGGTGGACACCAAATTGAAATCCCTGTTTGACGGGACATTTGGGGCTGCGTGGAGTACCAATGAGATTACAGAGCAAAGCTATTTGCGTGCTTTAGTCGACGGCATTGATGTCGTCGCTCCCAACGCAGCAGTCACCGTTGAGGCCAGTTCAAAAGCTACGATTCGTGCGATATCAGCGCAGCTGGGAGTGTTAGCATCACTGGGCGAGGGTGTCACCACGAATATTGCAGGCGCGATTTCGTGGAATCGTATCTATGGGACGACCGATGCGAGACTTCATAACACGGAAATTCTCAGTTCCGGATCCGTCGATGTCACTTCAATGACGAACAACAACGTCCACAGTGCAACAGTGGATGTGCCACTGACTGTTTCCACCAGTGCGTTGAATGTTGGGGTGGGTATTAATGTTTCCAAGAACGAACTGCGGTCATCATCAATTTCAGCGGAAATGGCCGGTTCGCACGTGACCTCGACGGGGGCAGTTTCTGTCAATGCCACTTCGCTGGGTACTGTGGACGCGATCTCAGCCAACGCGCAGACCACTGTCGGCATTTCGTTAGAAGATGGAACATCCATTAATCTGGACTATGCAGGCATCTGGGCGAACAATACGTCGCGAGATGCGGTCATAGCTGATATCAGTGAGACTGTCATCAGTCGATCATCCGCAGTCAATGTTTCTGCACGTGACGATGCTTCTGTGAACGTGGGAGTGCTGACGCAGTTCGCAAGTAACGACATTGCTAATTCGGTTCGTTCGAGCATCCAGTCATTTAGCTCAGTTTCCGAAACCGGTCAGCTGACTGTTACCGTCGATAAGGCGGCGTCTTTGATCTCGGAGTTATTCGCGATCAGTCTTGGATTTGCGGGTAGTGGCAGCGTGGCCATCGATGCGGCGGCGGCGACTACGGTGTTGGACAACGCGATTGGCTCTGACGACGACCAATCACTG
>JAKVAY010000115.1 GCA_022447185.1 Fuerstiella sp.
CATCGCCCCGCATCATCCGCTCGTTCATAGCGTTAAGGATGAATGGGAAGAGTTCGTCGTCATTCCAGGCTTCGCTTGACGTGACGTGGGGGATATCGGGGAAGGGCAGTGGGTAAGGGGTGAATCCGGGACGATGAGTGATCCAGTCTTCCGGCGTTGTGACAAAACGCGGTCCGCGACTGCCGTTGATTGGCGAACGGATCAGCTTTTTTTCCTGGTCGAAATTGGGTGCGTCCTGATTCTCTCCGGTGTAAAGGGCTGCAAACCTGACGGAACGTTGGCGAAATGTACTGTCGTCCGGATCCATCAGGCCGAACATGTAGAAGTTGGTGTATGATTCGCCGTGGTGCATCCAGTCGTAGTGGGCGTCAAATTCATTGTGGACCTGACCATAGTCGGTGAACTGTCGCGTGACGCCGTTCCAAAGCCTGCGGGCCAGCGGATCGATCGATGCCGGACCACCGAGGGCATAGTAAAGCGGGAAATTATAGAAACTTTCGTATCCGTCATCGGACCCGTCGATTCCCGGCCATTCATCGCGCCAAATGAGTGTGCCGTCCTCCCGTGTGTACTTGTTGACGAACGTGAGCAGGGCCGGATGGAGTTGCTCCAGAATGTGTCGCTCCCAGATCGCCCAGTCCGGCGGCATCGCAGTGGTACCGATCGGGACGACCGGTATCGTCGGTTCCAGAGCGTGTGCGGTTTTGGGTGCAACAACCGCGCCGATCGTCAGGACACAGATCTGCAACACCCAGGCTCTCAATAGATCCATTTTCGTTTCCCTTCTGAGACGCAGCAACGAAGCCCCTGTCCGGATTCTAACCACGTACAGCGCACGCCATGCGAGCGGCCACTTCCAGTTGCGTCAGGACTTCAAATAGATCGCACTGAAAATCAGACTCAACGTGAACAAGTTTACTAAGATCAGAAGTCTAATGCCGCTACGCATTGAAGGTTTGCAGCTCACAAGATTCCAATATCAAGCTGCAGCGCAGTAGGGTATTGATCAGCACAAACTGTTTACTGATGATTCGTGAAATCCGATATGATGAACGTATGTCCGTCTGGTTGTTATCAATAAATAGTTCTGCAATCATCTTTTGGAATTAACGTTCCAGTACCCTTGGGAATGAATCGTGAGAAAAGTTGGATCCGGTCAATTCGTCTATGAAGAGGTGAAATCGTGGGCCGGATTTCCGAAAGGCTGGAAGACCGAAGATGCGCCAGCAGTGGCTGTGGATTCACATGACCGCGTTTTCGTGCTGATTAGAAATGAAAAGGATAAGGATGGCCTGCTCATCTTTGATCGTGACGGAAACTTCCTGAATTCATGGGGAGAAAACCTGTTTGTGAGGCCTCATGGTCTTTTCATCGGCCCGGACGATTCTGTTTACGTTGTCGACGACTGGGGCCATCGGGTCTCGAGATTCACACCAGACGGTGATGTGACGATGATGATCGATACCAGAGACCAACCGGCGGATACCGGATATGTGCGCGGTCGCCACGAAGTGGCTCGGGCCGGTCCTCCGTTCAATGAGCCCACAGGTTGCGCGCTCGCGCCCGATGGTGACCTCTATGTGTCGGACGGATATGGCAACGCCCGGATGCACAAGTTCACGCCCGATGGCAGACTGTTGTTGTCGTGGGGCGAACCGGGAGACGGTCCTGGACAGTTCAGGACTCCGCACGGCGTGTTCGTTGACGGAAATGGTCTGGTCCACGTTTCCGACCGCATGAACCGTCGCGTGCAGATATTCAGTCCACAGGGAGAGTACCTGAACGAGTGGAACGCAAATTATCCGAACAATGTGTGTATTGACGCCAGGGGATACATCTATGTCGCTGAGATGGGTGGCTTTCTTCTCTATGGGCGTCAACCTCGCCTGGACAAATTACCGGCAAGGGTCACAGTGCGCGATTCCGCTGGTGTAATCCAGTCGGAATGGAGCGAAGTTGATCCGATCGGAACCGGCCAGTATTTTTGCCCGCATTCGACTGCCGTCGATTCACGGGGGGATCTTTACGTCAGTGAGGTTGCGACCTCGTACAACTTTGGTACGGCGCCGGCGGACTGGGGAGTGCTGCGCAAGTACGTGAGGGTTTGAGCCGTGAGTAACCAGGCACACCCGTATCCTGTCAAATTAAAACTCGGTCCGGGCCGTTGATTAATAGCCAAGAGAGTCGTGTCGCCGAAGGAGGTCGTGTAACGCCCAATTGTCAGTCCCGGACTGCGACTCTGCAAAAACAAACAGCGATAACCAGCCACAGGGTCTGAAATCCGGCTTGAACCCCGTATGTCGTGGTCAGGAACAGTTCACCGGAACCGACAAGCGTTGCTGTGAGGATGATTGAGGGTCCGACGAAACGAAACAGTCTCCGGTGACTCGCGCACTTCCGAATTCGGACTGGTGACAGGCTCTGTCAGGCAACTTTGCGAACATGCGGGCAGCCGTTAGGATAGCCGAGCGTATTTGTCCGACAACCGTGATGGAGAAAACGATCTGCCACAGGTTGCAGTGGTGCCTCCCACTTCCGCAGACAATGGTATTCAGGAAGACAAAATTTGATGAAATGGAAACCGCTCATTATCACCGTCACCTGTGATCCACAGTTGCAGGACCCACTCAACCCGCGTACGGATGAGTTGCAAACAGTTGAGGCGATTGCCCGGGAATACAACGATGCCAACGCCGCCGGTGCCGTGATGGACCATGTGCACGGACTTTACTCACGAGATCCGGTTGTGCAGACCGATGGCAGACAGCTACAGGTTCCTGACATTGAGGGCACGGCTGCCATCGTCAGAACCATTCGCGTGAAATTTCCGCAGGTTGGAATCCAGCAGGGACTGGCGAGCATGCGTCCCGAACAGAAATTGGCGTTATGGGAGGCGATCAAGCCCGAAATGAGTTCGTTGAACGTGAATTCGCACGACGAATACTTCGATCCTTATCCCGATCAGGTTAAACCAGTTTGCTGCTATTCCGTGCACCCAATCAATGAACTGCGACAGTATTTTCAATGGGCCAATCAGCATGGCGTCAAGCCGGAGCTGGAGTGCTTTGATACGGGGGCGTTCGATGCTATCCGGATTATTCGTGACGGTATCTTCTGGACGGACGATGGCCGCCGTGAAGAGGAAACAGGACTGTTGGAAGATCCGTTGTGGTGCACCTTTTTCTTTGGATGGCCGGGTCAGAGTTGCCAGCCGATGACAGACCTCGCCCTGTTTAATCAGATCTACCACCAGCCCGAGCAGATCAACTGGTCGATGTCGTGCATGTCGCGATGTCCCCGGGAATATTGGGCTCAGATCAATCGTGGTGTGCTGCAGAACGGGCACATCCGCGTTGGGTATGAAGACTGCGGACGACATCCCGATGGATCGTACGCTTCAACAAATGCCGATCTGGTGGACCGAGTAGTACAAATGGCCAGGCTCGTGGGCCGCCCCATTGCGACACCGGACGAAGCGCGTGAAATGATCGGCCTGCGGTCCGCGTGACGGAGGGTCTCAGCCGTGCCGCGTCAAGACCACGTCCGTTGTCTGTTTCCTGAGCTGGGAGACGTACGGCTGGGGATCGACGCACAGGATGACTTTCGGTAGAGATGTCTCTTGAAAAACGCAGAACATCGTTTCCGATTCTGGGCCCTTGTGAAGTGCCCCGCTCACGATCATGAGTTTGGCCGTTCGACGTTGATGCTCCCTTGTCTGTACGACGACATCACACGGAATCACTATGAAAGGCCTTAGCTGCAATTCCAATATTCTGAGCGAATTTCCTGTTGAACAGGCGATCGATCTGTTGGCTGGGTATGGTTATGACGCAATCGACATCTGTATGGAGATTGCGCCGCCCTTTGTTCCTGTTCCCGTCCCCCATATGAGTCCCGACGACGATACAACTAAAAGGGACCGAGTCAGCAAACGATTGCAACAGGCCGGGATTGCGATTGCCGCCTTGAATGCTCATACGAATCTGTGTGCCCGAGATCCTCAGGAGCGGCAGATCAACACAAACTTCGTTACGGGCTGTCTCCAGCTGGCAGCTGACCTGGGTGCACCGACCGTGGTCACGGGGGCCGGAGGAAAAAACGCCTATGGCTATGAACAGTGGTATTTTGATTGGGCCGTCGACTCCCTTGAGCAGCTGTTGCCGGTCGCCGATCGGCTGGGAATCAATCTTGCTATTGAGTCAGGGAGTCCACCTGGTTGTTTAACCTACAATATTGAGACAACCAGGCGACTGTTGTCCGTAACAGGAATGGAATCTTTGCGCGTGTTGTTCGATCCGGCGCACTATCACATTCGAGGTGACAATGCCGTCGAGGCGTTTCAATCGCTACAGGACCGCATCGTGCATGTGCACGCCAAAGATGCGACCGGCAATCCGGAAAACATTGTTTTTCCGCCACTGGGACAGGGTGAAATCGATTTCGACAGGTTGTTCGGTGCAATGGGGAGTGCCGGGTACGGCGGGTATATTGCGATGGAGTATGAGGCATTCGCGTGGGACTTTCCCAAAGAGCCTCAACAGGTGCTTCCTCAGGAAAAGGCGTTTCTTGACGAACTTGTCACCGCACACTGGCGCTGATTCGGCTGTGTTCCTGAGTTGCTCCGACATTCAGGACGACGTTGTAGTACTCAAGGCGGTCTCGGGCATCTGCAGGACGAGTCGCCCCAGAACCTCTCCGGCTCGTAGTTTGCACAACGCCTCATTAATTTCTTCGAACGGAAGCTGATCGGTGACGATCGAATGAGTTTTACCCTCTGCAACCAGTCGCACTGTGTTCATCAGGTCCTGTTTCCGTCCACAGCGAGTCCCGATGATCTGCAGTTCATTTTGGGCGATGCGTTTGCCGCTGAGAGCGTAGTTTTCGGGGGTGTACCCGACAATGACGACTCGTCCACCATTGCGCAACGATTCAACGCCGGCGGCGATGGTTGACTCTCTGCCGACAACATCGATAACGCAGTCGACACCGTCTCCGTCTGTCAATTGACGAATTTCCCGGACGACATCCTGGCGAGATGAGTTGATGGCTGCACTGGCTCCCAGTTCGAGGGAACGTGCTGTTTTTGTGTTCGTTACATCGACAGCAATGACGCGAGCACCGGTGAGCTTTGCGAACTGGATCGCGTACGATCCGACGCCGCCGACTCCGATGATGGCGACCGTCTCGCCGGATTTCAGTTCTGATCGTTCCACGGCATGCAGAGCCGTAATGCCGGCATCGCACAGCACGGCGGCGTCGGAAAAGGAAATTGTCTCCGGGAACGAGACAACCTGTCGAGCCGGTAACTTCAGAAACTCTGCGTGTCCGCCGGGGATGGCGCGTACCCCGACGATGCCCGTCATGTTGGGACACAGCTGCTCGCGGTTCGACCGGCAAAGAAGACAGTTGCCACAGGTGGCGAAATTATACGTAATTACACGGTCACCTGGACTGAAGTCTGTCACGTCGGTGCCGACTTCGTGAATGACGCCTGCTGACTCGTGCCCGGTGGTGAATGGAAGGTCCGGTCGGTAGCCGAAACCTTCGATCAGTTTCAAGTCGGTTCCATCGATACCAGCCGCTCTGACTTTGATGAGAACTTCATCCGCATTCGGTCGGGGTGTTTCGATTTCTTCAACGGAGAGAGGCTGTCCGAATTCGCGTAAGATGGCTGCCTTCATGTTGTGATGATTGCCCTGCAGGAAACGATGATATAAATCGCGTGCCGGGCAGCGACATAGCTGAGGCTCAGGCAGTTGCACGCGACCGACAGTGTGCCGAGGACATTAGTTTATCACGCTGCTGAGATTCTGACTATTGCCGAAGCTAACTTGCGAATCTCTGACAATGGTTTCCAATACGGCGCGGATTGGTGTTTCGCAGGTCGGAATGTGATTCGCCGTCATTACGACCTTGTCATCGTGTGAAGGCCTTGAGTTCTGCAGAATTCAGCTGAGAACCATATATGTCACAGCATTTGCGGGACGCACGTCACACACTTCCATGGTGATGCTTGTGCCCGCAAGGATTCGAGTAGATCGGTTCGATCCCCTGGTGTGAGTACAAAAAAGAGATGAGAACATGAAAAGATACCCGCTGGAATACCTGCAGGAAGTGACCGCACGCATTTTTATCGCTCGTGGAACGCCACACGAGGACGCGGAACTGGTTGCCGGACTGCTGGTCCTGGCCAACGCGCGTGGGCTGCATTCACACGGTATTCTGCGCGTGCCGCAGTACGTCAGAAATATTGACGAGGGACAAATCCAGCCGGGGGCGTCTCTGGAGGCCGTTACTGAAACCAACACGACCTCGTTGCTGGATGTGAATTGGAATTTTGGACAGTTGGGTGCTCATCGGGCGGCGACCATTGCCATGGAAAAGTCGCAAAAGCACGGTCTGGGCTGCGTTGGAGTACACCGGTGTATACACGTTGGATGTCTCGGTCTCATCACGGAGAGGATTGCACGAGAGGGGATGGTCGGACTGGCCATGTGCAGTAGTGCTGCGCCCAGCGGACACTGGGTTGCACCCTGGGGAGGTCGCGAAGGTCGGGTTGCAACCAATCCCATTTCGTTTGCCGCTCCGACGTCAGGAGATCCGATGCTCGTCGACTTCTCCACCAGCACTGTTTCCGAGGGCAAGGCTCGGTACGCCCGGGATTGTGGCGAGAAACTGCCACACAACTGGGTCATTGGTGTCGACGGACAGGAAACTGACGATCCCGGTGTGCTCTACGGTGATCCTGGTGGCGCGATCCTGCCACTTGGGGGGCCTCTGGGATACAAGGGATTCGGGCTTGCGATGATGGCCACGACACTTGCTGCAATATTGCCCCGCGCGTCGCATCAGCGGATGGAATGCGAAAGCAACAACTTGTGGCTGTTGGCCGTGAATATCAGCGCCTTCATGACACCGGACGAATTCCGGCAGGACCTGGAAGACTACATTTCCTACACCAGAAAGTCGGAACTGGCCCGGGGATTTGACCGGGTCATCATTCCGGGAGATCTTGAATTTGCTCAGGAGCAGAAGTCCAGGGATGAGGGAATCCCGATTCCTGATGAAATCTGGAGACAGATCACAGACGTGGCTCGGTCACTGAACGTGTCCCTGAATTGATGCTGACGACACAGCTTGCTGTGCTGCCGATGGACTCAACCGGTCCGGATCAGACAACAGAATGGTCCGTCACCAGGCACTTTAGATCTGATCTTCGTCCACATCGAGTTCGTCACTGCCGTCGTCCGCCACCGCATCGGGAAGCAAAACGCTGATGCTCTCGAAAATTACAAAATTATCATGCCCCGCTGGTACACTGGTGTCAGCATAATTCTGCAGTGGAACATCCGTCAGGGCTGTCTGGCCAAAATCAGAGACAAGGTTGAATTCGGGCAGACGATTGATCGCATCGACCACATCCATTCCGGATCCAATTACATTGCCGAAGACAGTGTGCGGAATCGCATCAAGGAACAGATTATCAACCGTATTGAGGAAATACTGTCCCGTGAAACTGTTGATGTTTCCGCCGACCTGAGCAGTGGACAGTGTTCCACGGACATTCGAATTGTCCGCCAAAGCAAATTCATTTGGCGGAGCCGAAAATGGAGTGATGCGAGAGACCACAGGCGGAGTTGTGTCATGATCCGACACGGAAAATCCACCGCCCTGAATTACAAAATTATCCACACTGCGATGTATGATTGAATTATCATTGCGCGACAGATCCGCCAGGAACGCGGTCACCGTTTGAGGAGCGTCTTCGTCCAGAAGTTCCACGTCAAACGTTCCCAGAGACGAAGCGAACCGGAGAACAGTCCCTTCGGCCAGATGGACGTCCAGTGACTCAATGGTTTCTGCACCATCCAGTGATGACTTCACCTGGATTGTGTTGACGCCTTTGTTTTCAGAAGTGTTGGTCAGCGTAACGATGCTGCTGAATTGTCCGGCCTCGTCTGTACCAGTGGTTCCATCGTCGAATTCACCATCACCGTCGCTGTCGATGGTGATGACAGCTCCTGCTGCCGTCGTTCCTGCAATCACAAAATCAGCATTCCTGGTGACCAGCGTATTGCTGGATGGTGTCGTCGCATTGGCGGACAGATCAAGACTCAACGGTGGGGGAAGGATTTGCGGCGGCTGAACATCGGAAACACGCGTGAGAACAGCAGACACTACCTGGTCAGTTTCTGTTGACGGAATGGAGTCACTGGAAAAACCCGACCGCTGTGGCTCGCTGGCAAATTCATTGCCGGACTCGATTTGTGTGCGATTGGTTCCCGCAGCACTGGTGAGAATTGTTATACCGCCAAACACATTTGGTCCGCGAAAAACAACGTCGTCGTCACCATCTCCGGTTCGCATCTGGACATCATTATCGATGACTGTGGAGGTCTCGCCCTCCTCCGAAGGTCCGACAAACAGAAAATCGCTGCCCGCACCACTGCTGACCAAAAGATCATCAGAAAAATTGCTGGCGCTGAAGATCAGGGAGTCCGTTTGATCTCCCCCCTGAAACAGGGTGTCACCGCTTACCTGAATTCGTTCGGTCAGCAGGACATTTTCTCCACCAGACGGATTCAGAAAAAAATGACGTCCAGCAGTACTGTCGCTTACCGTGATCACGTCATCCCCGGCCCCGTACTGAATCCAGTAATTTGCGCCGGTCGCACAGGACTGGATCATGAGCGTGTTGTCCCCTGCGTCATCTTCGATTTGCAGGCTGTCTGCGATCTGAATTCCGTTGATCGTCAGCGTGTCATCACCATCGGCGAGAAGAATCTGCAGATCACCGGAAATCTCCGGTATCCCGTCATCAGGAACAAACTCGGTTTCCCCATTAATCGAGGTCCCGTCCAGTCCTCGCAATACAATGTTTCCGTTTTCACTGGTAAACAGATCCACAACGTTGTCTGCATCATCCCCCTGGACAATCAAATCACCACTGACAACAGCCGCCGTCACATTGCCGGCCAGCAGCGTCCGCTGTTCCAGTCGTTCCGATCCGACTGCAACAGCACCTCGGCGAACACGCTGCCTGGCACGAAGATTCACCGGTCGCCACATACGAATGCCGTTCCTGCTCAGCTGTACCAGTGGCGAACAAACGGCAGCGAATCTTTTGAAGAATTCGAAGGACGACACAATCACTTCCAGGCCGACAGGATGCGCAGACGGACAATTAACAATTGTTTCATCTGAACACAGAGAAGTGCCACGAGCAAGCACCAATTCTGAAGCGGCAGGTAATGATGGTAGTTTGCCGGTCATGTGCCGGTACAGATGTGCGCAAGCAACTGCTGTCCGAATCCAGTCCCTGCACCAGACAAATTAGCTCTGGTGGACGGGCCACGGCGAAATATTAGGGCACGTCGTTGCCCAGCGCATTTTCTGATGCCGTGTTACCACTGGCGGACGCAGGGCTGTTTCCATTCAGATTGAATCCGGCTCCGCCATTTGATGTGGATCGATTGTCACTGATGTCACTCGTCACATTGTCCTGAAACTCGAAGGCGAAACCGTCACCTGAATTTTCTCTCGCAGTATTACCTGCAAGACGACCGTTGTTATTTGTGATGAAAAATCCGGAACCGTTGTTTCCGTTAGCCGTGTTCCCTGAAATAGTGCCTCCATTGATCGTCAAATGAAATCCCGCACCTCCATTGTTCGTTGCGAAGTTGTCGCTGAGAGTACCACCATTATTTTCCGCGATCACATACCCTGCACCGCCATTATTCGTCGTTGAGTTCCTGCTAACAG
>JAKVAY010000116.1 GCA_022447185.1 Fuerstiella sp.
GAAGGCAACATCGTGGGCGTCGTCTGGACAGACGTGCTGGAAACCACAACCGATGGCAGCGACAACATCATTCCGAATCTTGCCGACAACGGCGGACCCACCCAGACGATCGCCCTGGCGAACGGCAGTCCCGCACTCAACGCCGGCGATCCATCGGCAGTGGCTGGTGTGGGAGGCGTGCCCGAGTTCGATCAGCGCGGCGCCACGTTCGCTCGAATTGTCGGTCCCGCTGTCGATATTGGGTCCTTCGAAAGCGAAAATACAGCGCCTGTGGCGGATAATTTTTCCATTGGCGGCGATGAAGACACCGACATCAGCGGTCTGCTGACCGCCACCGATGCGGAATCCAATCCCCTGACGTTTGTCGCCACGTCATTGCCCACAAACGGTTCGGTCGTCGTGCAACCCGATGGCACGTTCACCTACACCCCGATTAACAACTTCAACGGGACGGACAGCTTTACGTTCACCGTTTCTGATGGCTCACTCGAGGATGTCGGCAACGTCAACATCACCGTGATTCCTGTGAATGATGCTCCCACCATCGCGGTGACGGCTGCGGCCGGGTTCCGCGAAGAAGCAGATGCTGCGGCGCAGCATCTGCAGCAGTCCGGCACCGTCAGCTTTGATGATGTAGAGGCCGCAGACAGGGTTTCCATCTCAGCTACCTCCAATAATGATATCGTCTGGAGTGGTGGTACCATCGATCCTGCCCTGGCGGCCCGACTGGTGGCCGGCTTCAGTACGGGTGTGTCCAATGCTCAGACACCCGGCAGTACACCCTGGACGTATGACGTGGAAGGCGTCGATCTGAGGTTCCTTGATGGCGGTGAAACGATCAGCTTCAGCTACACGGTTACGGCCACAGACACCCACAATGCGACGGCCGATGCGACGGTGCAGTTTGTCATCAGCGGTACCAACCAGGTGCATGTGGCTGTTGGCGCACTTGGTAATCTGATCATTACCGGTGATGAGGGCAGTAATGTGATCACAGTCGAGGCTCGACGTGGTTTTGTCTCCGTCGAGGGTGGTGAGTTCACCATCGTTACCTATGCGTCCAACTTCAACGACGGTGCGAGATTTGATTATAACGCTCTGATCTCTCTGGGAGACGGAGCGAACGACCTGACGATCAAAGAGACATCAGACCTGCCGCGTGAACTGGTTGTCAACACGGGCTCCGGCAATGACCGTGTCAGTATTCTGGAAACGAATGTGCATCGGGCGCTGCGTATGAACACGGGACTCGGAGATGACATTGTGACTTTGTCGTCAGTGAACGCACAAAAAGGTCGAATTCGTTTGGGAGATGGGAACGATCGATTGATTGTCAAGGACGCGGTGATTGAGGAAAGTTTACAGGTGAATGCTGATGCCTGGATTGGCGGTGGCGACGACTGGATTGAATTCACCGATGTGGAAGTCAGAAAACTGATTATTAAGATGGGGGTAGGCGACGATCAGGCCACGTTGGATGAAGTGACCGCTAAGCAGGTGAATGTGGATGGCGGTCGGGGAGAGGATGAACTGACCACCAGGAATAATGACATTAAGAAACTTCGCGTCAAAAAAGTGGAAACACGCTGATGGACAGGGATGAGGCTTTCCTTCCTCCCCGTGAACAGTCCACCCGTGCCGCCGATTACGGGCGTTCCTCGCGATCGATGATTTTTTTGCGCCGAGAACGAAAAACCGTCTGATTCTGAAATGCCTGATGACGGGTTGCCACGTCATCCCGGTTGACGTCTGCTTCTGATGTCGAACCCGTCGTCTTAATCAATTTTCAGCTTCGGTTGGGAATGGTGACGGCGGATGCCACTGTGTTCCGCTGTTCCTCTGGTTTTCATTGCGGGCTGGCTTACCTCTTTCTTTTGCCCCAAAACGTGAATACGTTGTCTCTTGAAAAGTCCTTCGGATCCATTTGAGGGATCGGTCGTTTCGGGCAGCTGATCTGTCAGGCAGGTGACCAACCTCTGCAAGCGGTGGTTAGTTTTGTGAAAGAGAACAATCGGGATGAGTAACGTCGATTCCAAAAATCCGCCTGATTCACCGCTGCGCAGTGTGCATACCGACACATTGACACAAATTCTGAAACATCATGGAGTGTCTGTGGCTCTGACTACGTACCAGGCAGGTCACGTGGTGTTGTTTCGTGAGGAAAACGGGACCACGAACACTCATTTTCGTGGCTGTCAACGGCCAATGGGGCTGGCACATCATCGCGGAAGACTGGCCCTGGGCGTGGCTCGGGAATTAGTCCAGTTTCGTAATATGCCTGATGCCTGGAAGCCTCCCGAAGAAGGCGAGCCTCCAACGCGTCCCGATGCCTGTTTCATGCCTCGCAGTCTGCATGTGACGGGGGATATTGACATTCACGAAATGGCATGGGGCCTGCCTCCGCAAACGTCGAGCGACACCGTTACGGATGCCGAAACCGACTGGAACGAACTGTGGTTTATTAATACACGTTTTTCCTGTTTGTGTCGTCTGGATCGCGAACACAGCTTCCTTCCGCACTGGCGTCCTCCCTTTGTCAGGGGACTTTCTCCACAGGACCGTTGTCACCTGAACGGTCTGGGCATGGTCAACGGGCGACCGAAATATGTGACGGCTTTGGGGGCAACCGATGCGGCGGCCGGTTGGCGTGAGAATAAAGCTCGTGGGGGTGTACTGATCGACCTCGACAACGAAGAAATCATCAGTTCAGGACTGTCAATGCCTCATTCACCGCGTTGGTATAATGGAAAACTGTGGCTACTTGAATCGGGCGACGGCAGCATCGGCACGGTTGATCTGCAGACAGGAAAATACGAAGCGATTTGTCATCTGGACGGATTTACACGGGGAATAGATTTCCTGGGACCATTTGCATTTATCGGGATTTCCCAGGTGCGTGAGTCCGCAGTGTTTAGTGGAATCCCGATCACCAAACGTCTGGAAAAACGGATTTCCGGCATGTCGGTAGTCGATCTGCGGTCCGGTCAGGAAGTGGCCTTTGCCCGCTTTGAAGACAAGGTTCAGGAGGTGTTTGCCGTGACCGTTCTGCCGCACCGATTTCCTGAAATGATCCTGCTGCAGGACGATTTGGTGAGCACCACGTATTCCCTGTCAGAAGAGTCGCTGCGCGATGTGGACTGGGTGAACCCTCCTGCAGCCGCTGCTGAAAAATCCGACCAGTCGGCATCAGTGGACTGACTGCGGTATCGCCTGGGCGGCCATGTTTTTTTCTGTTCCTGTCCGGGACACGTTCGCGTGTTTGGGTTTGAAGCAGCTTGCCGGGAATTCCTCTCAACGGTGTTCCCTCATCAGCTGCATCCACTGTCCTCTGTTCAGTGGATGATGCATGGTCAAGCCTTCACTACGATTCAGGTTCAGCACAGATCTGTCTCTACGGATGAAATTCAGCCAGTCCGTCATTGTACGGGACCATTTGCCGGCCGTCTGGAAATCGTTTCGAGTGTCGAACGTTTCTGCCGCTCGGGTCGTGCGATACACTGTGCCGTGTTATTGTTTTCGGTCGTGCTACTGGATCGGGATCCGGGGCCGTCCACAATTGTGATCACACTCGATGTCTGTGCTGCAGGCTGTCTGTGGCGATCTGGCGGGAACTGACCGATGGCTGATACAGAACCAATCCTGCGGCCGTTGACCGAAGACGATCGCCACGCCGTGGGAGAGTTGATTTTTGCCTCGATCAACGTGTGGTATGCAAATCACGGGTGTCCGGCGATTTTTTCCTGTCAGCCACAGGACGTCGAGATTTTCTTTGATACGTATAACGACCTGACACCAGGACATTCGATCGCAGCTGAACATCCGGAAACCGGAGTGCTGATGGCGTCCTGCTTTTATCACCCTCGCGAGACGCATGTCAGCCTGGGAATCATGACCGTCAGCCCTAATCATTTCAGCAGCGGTCTGGGGGGGAAACTGCTCAGGCACATCATTGACTACACCGACGACAACGGCTTCCCCTCGCTGCGGCTGACACAGAGTGCCATTAATGTTGATTCATTCTCGCTGTATAACAAATACGGATTTGTACCTCGGTACAGCTATCAGGATATGATTTTCCAGGTTCCGCACGAAGGTCTGAATCTTACTTATCCCGGCCGAGATCGTATTCGACCTGCGACGACTGATGATGTTGATGCCATGGCGGATCTGGAACAGGAAGTCAGTGGGATCAGTCGTAAAACGGATTACCGTTACTGCATTCAGAATGACCGCGGCTTATGGCGAGTGAACATCATTGAGTCCCCTGCCGGTGAGGTCGACGGATTCCTGATGTCATCCCGGCATCCGGCGTCCAATATGCTGGGGCCCGGTGTTACACGCAGCGAAGACGATGCTGCCGCACTCATTGCTGCGGAACTGGACCAGTACAAAGGTGGAATGCCGGTGGCAGTGATTCCGATGGATAAAACAAAGCTGGTACGTCAGATGTACGACTGGGGCGCTCGCAACTGTGAAATGCATTTCTGCCAGGTGCGAGGTGAATTCCAGCCTTTTAACGGAGTGAACATTCCTGCATTTCTTCCTGAAACGGCCTGATCTCACCAGGTTGTCGGTGCGGTGGAGAAACGGTTGCCCGGGTTCCAGATTGCATTACGACTGCGAACGTTTGTGGCCGTTGTCCTGGTCGGGACCAGGACCCACGGGGAATGGCCATGGAGACAGCAGGGCTAAGGCGAAGTCTGCGGAACAGCATTGCGTCGGGCGGCATCGAGCGGGCTGAGGTCCTAGGCAGCGACCATCAGTTCTGTCCCGACAGCGTCAATCTGTTCGGCGTTAATCTTAGACAGCTCGTCCACGCGGCCAACGAGCAATGCCATGTCACACAGACGATTGAGCCGTCTGGGGTTGCCCTGACTGACCTGATGAAGCTGTTTCAATGCACAGTCTGTAAACACTGCCTGTGATGCGCCGCAGGTGTTCATTCGACTTTCGACATAGTCCCGGACTTCCTCTTCAGACATCCCCGTCAGCTTTGCCGTGACGGCGACCCGTTCGCGAATTTGTGGTTGTCGGGACAACGAAGAGGCCAGGATCGGTTGTCCTGCCAGAATGACGGTCAGATTGATCTGGTCATCAATGTCTCGCATATTCAGCAATGGCAGAAGGACTTCTGTCATCACTGTGGAATTCAGCAACTGGGCATCATCGAAGCAAATGATTGGATGTTGCTGAGAAGCTGTCCACCGTCGAAGACTTGTGCTGATATCCTGCAACAGTTCATCCGGGCGCCCGGTGGCGGCGAACGGTGTGTCGGACAATTGTGTGCACAGAAGCCTGAGCTGTTCGGTTGCCTGAAGTCCCGGAAACGCCAGATAGGTGAATGGTTCCGGCCCCGAACTGGCAGCTTCCAGTTGTTTGAGTAACGTCGTTTTACCGAGGCCGGATTCACCAAGAACGATTGCACAACCGGCACCATTAGCGATGCAGTACTGCAGTCTCAGCAATGCTGACCGCTGCGCTGCTGTCCCGGTGCTTTCAGATACTGGGAGGCGATAGGGAAACGGCTGGTCGGTAAGATGCCAGTAGTCCAGGTACATGTTCGTTCATCTTTGGATGGAAGGAGAACGTGCAGACAGGAACGAATCAGTTCGGGACCCGATGGCAAAACATTGGCCGGACCTGCACTACAACGTATTACCGAAGCGGCTCAATGCGACCTGAAAAACGCAGCGTAGGACGAGCGGCAATCTGTGAAGATGTTTGTGGGGAGTGATGGACGTCCTGAATGCGTTGCTGAAGTGATGACTGTGGAGACGAGTCCTGCGTAAGCGACTCGTCGTGTGGCCGGGGCGGGACGATCGGATTATTCTTATTTTCATCGAGTGGACCGACGGGTCGCTCGGAGACATCCCGGTTGACCTGAACATGAGATGCAACCGGATCAACTAACTCCAGATCGTCAATCAATTCCGATATTTGTATGTCCGCCGGTGGCCCTCCTGTGACTGTATTTCCAGTTCCGACAGGATGGGGGCGGTCTTCCACAAAGAAATAGCCGCACAACATCAACAGCAACACGACCCCAATCATCACGCGTCGAGATCGGCAGATTCCGGTCAGAAGATGTCCTGATCCATCACTTGTGAATGGTGGTTTGCCGGTCGAGGTGATTTTTTTGCTGTTGCTGTCTGCCACCATTCATCCTCGAATCAGGCTGTGATTCCTGGCACTCGCCACCAACACGGGTCAGCACGTATCGTCTTCAATCGTCAGCACCGTGGTCCGAACTTGATGTTTCTGACGATTGTGACGTGTACTGGCGGGCAGTTCGGCAAAAATTGCTGTTCGAAAAAGATGAGCGCGCTGCCCAACCGTCCTCCTGCAGAAAGTCGCGTCCCGGAATCGCTGCAAATTTGTGGCATCAAATGTTGCATCCGCAGGACAGCGATACACATGGATCCGTGAAAAACGGCAGGACCTTTGCGACGACGGACAGTGGCATCCCGTTTGCTGTATGTCTGCTGAAGAATGTTCCCGGACCCTTTGGACGACCACTGTTAACTTGAGCGGACTCCAGACGTGAAACTGGCCTATCTTACTGAACTGGCGGCACTGACATCTGCCCACGGACACTTGCTGATTGAACAGCCGCAGCGGTTGTCAAGCACGTTGCTGGGGGATTTCTACGTGCAGTCGCGTAACCGATTCAACCGCTGGCAGCGTAACCTGAATGACCTGGAACAGGGTGTCACCATCCAGGATCCACTGCATCTGATCGGTCTCAATCCGGTCCGTCCTCCAATTCAGTCAATCACTGAGCAGATTCTGATTAACGATCTTCTCAACCGTGTGTGGACTGTCGTGGCGATCTGCATTGACCGCCACCGTCAGGAAAATCGTGTTCAAAGGCTGATGAGTAACGTCTTTGGGGGCCATCTCATGATTCGCCACAGGGCGTTGAGTCTGTGTTTCAATGGAAAGTCACTCAGTCGCGAGCAGGTGATCCTGATCAATCAACTACGGGCATCTACTGAGCGCTGGTCCGACCTGCTTTGTTCTGTCATGATGGGACGTTTTGACCTGTGGGAGTATGCCCACGACAAAACACGTGCCCAGGAGTTCTTCCAGGATCGATTCGATCAAAGCACAATGCAACCACGAAACCAGGTCTGGGCACTGATTCTTGCCGGGCTTCGTCACAGCTTTCCCGACGAAGACGGACTGGGCGCTCCTTTGCACGACGACGATCGACAGATTGCACGCGCCATACTGCATTCGTTTCCGGAACGAGCAGGCAATCCGGCAATCTGGTCCGATTCAATGCTCTCGAAAGCTGAAAAGTAGTTATCTGTGAGTCGTTAATTGATGGATCTCGGTTATCAAAACGAATTTTGCCGCCTACTGACGAAAACCGACGAGACCTGCGAGACCAAATGCGGCGGAGAAACAGAGCAGGACTGCGCACGCTGACAGCACCGTCAGGGCATTCGGGATTTCAGTGGTCAGGATTTCACGGTAGGCAATCAGTGACCAGGCGTGTGGAGTGACCAAGCTGATCTGTTGCAGGAATTCGGGCGTCAAATGTCGTGGTACCAGACAACCACTGATTCCGCCGGTCGCCAGGACAATCAGGTTTCCCCATGCGGATACCTGAGCATCTGTCCTTGCAACAGCTGCGAATGCCAGGCCCAGTGTCGTCGCTGCAAGCGACGTACTTACCACCAATGGTGCAACCAGCCATGGCTGGTTGCCGGGATCCATTCCAAAAATAAAAACACCTGACGCAAGCAGCAGGGTGGTCTGGACAATGGAGATCAGCAGAAACGGCAGCGTCTTGCCCGCCATGATCGAAGTGAGCGACACAGGGGCCATTCGCAGACGCAGTAACGTTCCAAGGTCGCGTTCCTGAATGAAGGATCGACCCATAATATTCACCAGAAAAAACACAAACAGGACAGTGAACCCAGGAACAATCGAGCGGTAGACACGACCTGGATCTTCGCTGTCCGGCGTCACGTCTGTCGCCGGGATCCGGACGTCGGACGTTGTATTTTGGTTGTGACGTGAGACCAGGTTGTGACGTGAGACGAGTTCTTTCCCCGACAAACCGATCACAGATATGAGTACCAGAGGCAACGCTATCAACACGATGAGAGCTCGCCGATCTCGAAATAACAGACGCAGATCTTTGTGTGTAATGACGAAGGCGTGCATCGTTCACCCTGAAATAACCAGATCAATTGTGTAGCCGTCCCGAACGTCTGCATCAGTCGCGCAGCTGCGAACCGGTCAATTCCAGAAACAATCGTTCGAGGCTCGATTCGTGTGTCCGGATGTGGAGTAACGGAATGTCCTGATCAGACAGCTGTGTTATCAGCTGCGCCAGCCGGCGATTCAGGGAACGTCGGGATGACTGTCTTTCTGTGAGCCGAATTGACAAACCTGATTCGGTAACGGAAACCGTCGTGGATGCCGGAAGATTAAGCTCTTCTGTTGTGGTGTTGACCGGCACGACCAGTTCGATTTCATAAGGGATGCCGGCGATGAGACGGGACAAAGTATCGCAAGTGAGAATCTTTCCATGATCCATGACAGCCACTTGTGAACAAATCGCCTGAACTTCGTCCATATAATGACTTGCGTAAATGACTGCGGTGCCCTGTTGCTGCACGGTACGGATACAATCCAGCAGGTGAGTACGACTCTGCGGGTCAACTCCGACAGTCGGTTCGTCCAGAATCAACAACCGCGGGCGATGCAGAACGGCAGCAGCAAAGTTAAGCCGTCGCTTCATGCCACCAGAGAATGTTTCAGCGAGATCTTTCCGGCGTGTCGAAAGTCCAACCTGTTCGATTGTCTCATCAATACGCTGTTTCAGTAATTTTCCGGAAAGATTGTAAAGAGAACCAAAGAACGACAGGTTCTCTTCGGCGCTCAGTTCCGGATAGATTGCCAGATCCTGCGGCACAAAGCCCAGCATCTGTCGTACCTGGCGGGAATCCTCAGTAACGCTTCGACCGTCCAGTATGACGTGTCCCGATGTCATCGGCAGCAACCCACACAACATCATCATCGTGGTGGATTTACCGGCACCGTTGGGCCCCAGTAGACCGAAGACTTCCCCGGCTGACACTTCAAACGAAACACCGTCAACCGCAATCACCGACCCAAAGCAGCGCCGCAGATCTGATACTTCAAGAAGTGGAGCCATATCGCGTTTTGGTCTTCCTGACCGTTGACCGTTGAAGGCCATTCCCAGGGGGGTGATTTACATGGGACGGTAAAGATGGGTGATCATCAACATCAGGCCACCAACGGTTCCCACACGAATATTGTCATTGATGCGGCTGTCGATCGACTCGAACAGGGCCGCAACGACGACCGCTGGTGTCACCAGCATCAGTGCAGTGAGGAAACCAACCGGGACATCGATCGCTTCCGGATTCAACGACTCACCCCGGTAAATCCAGCTCGCCATCAACGAACCAACTCCCACGAACGCCAACAGACCGCTCCACGATTTTTTCCGATTCCAGGGGAGCGTTGGGCCCCGGATTAACAGACCAAACAGAGTTGCCGAACCATCACCGAACGCCAGAATTGCCAGCAGGGCAAACGACAGCTCAAGATGCTGCGGAAACAGC
>JAKVAY010000117.1 GCA_022447185.1 Fuerstiella sp.
TGATCGGAATTCAGTGTGACATGTGCATGACGGTGCAACCGCCGAACACGGTATCGTTACTGACTTATCAGACAACCGGAACGTATGAAGCCGCATTTTCCCACTGACCAAGTTCCTGCTGGAATTTGACACTCTTGTCCACTTCCAGCATTCCGTCGGGAGCAAGACGAATTCCCATCCGTTCCAGCGGTCGAGGAGCAGGACCCTCAAAATTGACCCCCGTCTTGCGAAAACCGGAACCGTGACAGGGACACTTGAACTTCTGCTCCCCTTCAAGCCAGTTTGGTGTACAGCCCAGATGTGTGCAGACCGTTGACAGCGCGTATACCATCTGGGCACCGTCAACTTCCGCATTCACGATCCAGACTCCAAACTGAGCCTTCCATTTGGTCGACACCGTTCCAGGCGAATAATCGGATGGAGGTCCAATCTTAAATTTTGTGGGTGGCTCCACGAGCACGTTGGGCATCATGAAACGCGCCGTGGCGAGACTGGCGATCCCGACCGTTGCACAGAGCGATGTCCATGCGATCACAATCGGAGCTGTCATCCAGGCGACAACGCTCCCCAGGAAACCACGCCGTTGAACTGTTTCAGTTTTCTTCGCAACCGGCTTGACGACAGTTTTCGACCTGAGTGGTTTCGCAGGAAGTGCGACTGGCCTGGTCTCAGCTTCCTCCGGTGACTGGCCAGCACGAGCTGCCTGAATCATTTCAGACACAGAGAGCCCGCTGACTGCCGCCGGATCAATGGCCGGTACGGCTACTTCTGTTTTCTTCTTTTTCGCTGCTGGTGCCGCGGCACCGCCTCCACGAACTGCGGCCAGAATGGCACTGGTACCTTCTGGTACAGACCCACCGGCCGGCTTTGAGCCACCTGCTCCACCTGAACGGGCTGCCGCGAGGATTTCAGCAGTTGACGACGGCTTTTCTGCCGCCGGCTTGTCTGCTGCGGGGGCGTTTCCTCCTGCACGAATAGCATCCAGGATGCTGGGTGTGCCCGATGGAGCACCCGCAGCTGCCGCTGGAGATTCTGCAGGAGTCTCGGACGGGGAAGCAGACGACTCCGGTGGTGCAGATTTTTCAGCCGAGGCCGACCCGGAGCGAATCGCTGCCAGAATCTCTGCAGTGGAAAGCTTTTCGCTCATCTGAGCCGCCGCATGGTGGTGAAGTATTACCTGAAGAGTTGAGCAGTGCCGACACGACGAAGTGAAAGAGTGTGAGTGTTGTTTACCAACACGGAACGCCAGTGCCGCGAATTTTCAGCGAGGAGCAGGCGACGGTGTACTCATCCATTTAACGTTGGCGCTGCGTGTGAACGACTCAACACGAGAACCCATCCGGATTCTGCATCGCACCCGTCAGACTGACAAGCTCCGAAGAAAAACGGCCATTTCTTTTCTCAGAGGCAGGAAGCTCGAAAAACGCGACTTCCCACCCCCGGGAAGCTCGTAAGTCGGTATTTTTGAATGTCTTGCGTATCACACAACGACGGGAAACCGAGATGCACGACGTGTCAAAAAACGAAGGCCGCACAGCACCCTCCCATGCACACAACTGAAGAGCCATGTCCCGTCGCTGACGCACAAGTTCACGTACGTACCCGCGTGAATTTTGCGGGACGGTCCGATCTTCAGTCACATTGGCCGGCCGGATGGTTGCACAGACGCACTGGCTGGCAGTTGCGACGGTTCCGTAACATCGTGTGCGCAGGTACTCATGCAGCAACGAACGCCACATAGTAGAAGATCAGCCCCGTGACCGCGGTGAGCGTTACATCAATGGTAGAAAGCCAGCCAAGACGTCGATGCACCGTGCTGTGAACTCCAGGCCGGGGCGGTGTTGCGAATCTTCGGTATGCCATGCAAATCGTAATGAGCCAGAGTACCGGGGTCGTCACCGCAAATATCAGGTGCAGCCACAGCCAAGGTTGTGCCTCACTGACCCGTTGCGCGAAGAGTGCATCGTCGCTGTACGATTTTTTGACCACGTTTTCCCAGCCGCCATGAACGATCTGGAGATCAACCTCGAAAGCTCCAACAGCCAGAAGCAGCACGACACAGAGTTGTGTCTGCAGCAGACGATGCAGCTTGTAACGCTGGCCAAATTTCACCAGGCAGATACTGGTTACCAGGACCGGAACAATCACGACCAGCGCGCATACGACGAAATCAAGCATGAACGAAGTGCCGTATCCAAGAAATCCGTCTGTGAACATTATCTGTGAATTCCGCACTGCCGCAGGAATACTCGTTTGAATTGAGGGTCCGGCATCAGGCAGGGATGCTTGTACTGTTCCGGACTGCCGCCGGCGGCAGTCAGACGATACTCGGTAAAGCGGTGCCATGATTCCGCCGGAAGTTCCCGAACGTCGATCGGATCCAGCCGATCAGTTACCCGTTTCTCCTGATACTCGCAGTTCGATTCGGCGAGTCGCTGTTCAGTCGTATGCGCCAGCTTCCGAATCGCATCATCGGAGAGTTTTTGCAAAGGATGGACAAACAGGGTATATCCTGGTGGTTCTCCCCAGCGTGGCGTCAGGGTGAACTGATGCAGATCAATGTCATGCTGCTCACACGTTCGACGAACGGCCTCGACAACCTGTGACTCAGCAATTTTTTCACCTGTGATACTGCTGATGTGAGCCCCTTTATGTCGAAATTCCAGCAAAGGCGTTGATCCGTAGAACCCCGTACAGCGAACGACGTCCCGAATATTGTAGCGATAGAGTCCGGACGATGTCGTCAGCAGGATCAGATACTCGTTACCTTCCAGAAGCTCATGTGCCTCCAACACCACTGGGTCGGACGACTCGGATTCCTCAACGGGAATAAATTCGAAGAAGTGGGTTCCAATCTCGAGCAATCCTGAAGACGTATTGTCGCCGATCGGCAGAGTCATACGCCCCTCACTTGCGTGCAGACCGTGATCGCGAATCGGGATATTGCCAAAGGCCTGTCGAAGCTGAGGAACATAGGCCCCCGCGCTTCCGCCCGACCACACGCCCAGACAGGCGAGATGTGGCCAGCAGGCTGACAGGTTGAGTGTGCCGTATTCCTCAATGATTCGTTCCAGAGCCTGACCACGACGCCGATTGGGCCTTAGATGCTTTGCGAGCAATTGTCGATCACCGGGTAACATGGCACGACTTGCTGTTCCGTCAAAAATGTCCCGAACTAATGCCTCGGCGTTGTCTTCTGCATACTCAACCATCTGCAGCACGGTGCTTGGGTTCGCCGTAATCAGCATTCCCACCCATGGATCTGCAATCGCAAATCGCACGACAGCGTCGCGTTTGGCAAGTGGGTCTTCCAGATGAGCGACAGAAAGCGGAACGGTGTACAGCGAACGAACCATGAAATTCTGCATGGCGGCAACCAGCCCGCTGATATTTCCACACGGTGTTCCGTCCTGAGTCGTGTAGCGGCGATGACTACTGGCAACATGGACCATAAAAAGCATCCGCAGCGTCTTATGGTCCAAATGGCAACCCGCTCCCCAGGTTTGCCAGCTGCGACGATAGTCCTCTACGAAATGGCTGGTCACAGGGATCAGCTTCGATTGCGCCGTCGTACCGCTGGTGACTGCGTACATCAGCAGCCTGTTGTCAGCACCGAGCAGAGCGGCATGGTCCCCGGTCTTCATGCGTTCAATATAAGGCGCAACCAGTGAGTAGTCAGATACCGGTATTCTGGCGCGAAACTCTTCAACGTTGAGGTCCGCGTGAAGGTGGTAATCTTTGGAGAACTGACTGTCGATATTCAATTTCAACAGGCGTTGCAACGTCATCCGCTGAGATTCGCGACACGACTTGTGCGCTGTCTCCAAAAACCGTTTTCTGGCCCTCATCAGCTTCCGGCGGAAGAAAGTCCCCACTTTGCTTCGAAGTTTGTGTCGCAGTGGGATTGAAGGCATACGGGAATGCTGAAGATTACGGACGGAGGTATTCGCACCGGGAAGAATTGACACAATCCGGCCCAGTATGACGACTTATCAGTCGACGGCGCACTCGAGCCACAGCCGTACCCGGAAGACAGCCGGCAATTGCTGCACTTGTTACAATAGAGGCGTTTATCATTGGCACTCAAGGAACAACTGTCACCGAAGGCTGCGAATGCCGGAAATGAGTCATTGGCTCCTGGCAGTCAGTGTGACGAGTTACACCAATTTGTGTCAGACCAAAGTAAAAAGGCACCGTGGTTCAATTCCACGATGCCCGTGTCACGTCAGATTTGAGTCGACGCAGCAATGAATTTTGCTGCCAACGTTGCTCGTCACAACCATCGAAAAATGAGTCGCCCCGGTGTTCCAGCGATACCGCTCCGCAGCCTCCAGTGTCAGGTCTCTTCTGTTTCCTGCGCCTCTTGTTCATTTCCCGCGTCTTCTTCTTTCTTCTTCTTCTTCTTGCCGGCAACGACTCGTTTAACCAGAACTTTGGGAAGACCCAGAGCGGACTGACCCTCCTGCCAGCGTCCTTCTTCAATGAGCTGGTCGATTCGCTCACCACGCGTCAGGACGTTTCGAGTCCGCTGTATCCCGCCAGGACTCTTAAGTGATTTGTCGATCGACACCGCTGGAAACTCCGATTAACTCTGTTGAGAACACACGTCTGAGGTCTGATATCCGGCCACGAAGCTCATCAATGAAGTGCGGGCAGACACTCGTTTCAAGGTTCGTTCGATTCACAAGAACTTGATGTGCGGACCCACACCTGGACACATCAGAAGACACAGGAGGCGGAATCGTACCGTCATCTGCAGCTGTTCTCAACTGCGGTTCCACGTGTTTTTCCTGATGAAAAGGGATCACGACACCGAATCCGGAATTCAGGACGCCGCAATCGCCTGGCCCAGTGGCAACAAAACCTGATCGATCACAAACTTGTCCATCAGCTCCTCGGATTGTCCTCTCAACTGGCTGAAACGGTCTACAAAAGAGGCATCATGTTCCATACTTCCATACTGTCGAACGGTGAAATACACGCTAATGTGTTCTTCTGGAAAATCGTTGCGACGAACGTGGTAGGCGTTGGTACGCGTTTCGATGAACAAACGCGCCTGTAGCCGACAGGACTCATCGATACTGATGGTGAGCGACGGCTCACAGTTGAGGACGGTGGCGCCCTCAACTTGGAGAAGCCTGTCAAACGCAGAACAGGTTCCGAGCGCCTTTGCCACAAGTGCGTCGTGATTACCCCGGTAGGCAAAGTCAAATCCCAGCATATAATCGAGCGCCTCGCAGTCCAGTGGGCTCACCGTCAGCATGTATGGAACCAGGTCCAGGATCAGTTTGTGCTGCTCTTGGGCTGTGTCCGAATCGGGAGGATTCACGAAACCGCTGCAGATCCGCCGGGCTTCCATGGAAATCCACCGGTATCTCGGCTGGTCTTTGTCCTCTTCAAGTACGAAATCCCCGTTTTCCCGAGTATAGAAGTTCCTCATCATCGGAAACGATTTCTGCACGCGTCCAAAAAAGTCGAGCACCGTCTCTCGAGAGTTGGGAAGTGGCAACTCGGTATTGAGATTCATGTTCACGTAAAAATCGTGAGCAAGATTGCTGTAATGATTCATCAGGAGACAATCCGGGTGCCGGTCAGTGACTGCTGGACCGATGATCATGGAGGAACATCAGAGCGCCTCATTTGGATCAGGACACCATCCGGCAGTAAAGAAAAACTAAAAATTGTAGGACAATTTCCATGTTGGTCTACGGTGTCAAACCAAGCTTTGTTTGTCAGGTTTTGCAGCCTGTTGTGAATGATCAATGTCGTGTCAGCCGAGTTGATCCGACAATCGTGAACTGAAATCCTCAGATAATCCTGTCTCCTCAGTCTGGTGGCCTGGTTTTCAAGTCGTCATACTTCCGCGCCCAGGAATGTGTTTAAAACGTCAGGACGGGAACAGGTCGATGGTCCAGGAACAGCGGTACAGAAGTATTCTTCTGTTTGGTCCTCCAGGTGTCGGCAAAGGTACGCAGGGCGGAATCCTCGCCAATATCCCAGGATTCTTTCACCTGTCGGTTGGTGACGTGTTTCGAGCGATTGACATCGGTTCCGACAACGGCAAGGAAGTCTATGACTATATTTCAAGGGGTGAACTGGTCCCTGATGAACTCACGTTTCGCATCTGGAAGACTGCCGTAGATGCCTATATCGCCCTGTCGCGATACAAGCCGCGAGAAGACCTGATGGTTCTGGACGGCATGCCGAGAAATGTCGAGCAGGTCGGAATTGTTCGCGAGTACCTGAATATTCAGGGCATCGTCTATCTCGAGTGCAGTGACCAGGAAGACATGGTGCATCGCATTCGCCGCCGAGCAATTCGTGAGAACCGGACAGACGACGCCAACGAAGACGTCATCCGTCGACGATTCAGCGTTTACGACGAGATCACTGCTCCGGTCCTGGAACAGTTCGATGCTTCGATTGTGCACCGCGTCGACGCAAATGGCTCTCCGGCAGAAGTTTTCTATTCGATTCTGGCGTCGGTGATTCCTGTGCAGAACGAACTTTTCGCAGCCAATCAGAACGATTAGTGCTGCCTACGTCGTCCCAGGTCGAGTCGTTTTGGATTTTCCGGGGATGGTCCAGCTGTTCTCGATCGTTTCCAACACGTGTTACGGTATGCACCCGAATGTTCAGAGTCTGTACCCCTTAATTCTCGAATCAGAATTCCAAACAGCTCCGAAGCCTTTGCAGATATGCCCCATGAACTTATGGCGGACGTCTTTGCATCCTCGGAGTTATCATCGCGGTCGACGGATGTCAGCATAAAGATGATTGTGTCTGCGATGTGTTCGCCATTGCGAATAACGGCTGCCCAATGATCCGGCCCCGAGGAATGAATACACTTTCCGGTGCGCGTTGCTGGTTTCTTTCCTCTGTTTCAGCAGGCACTGACTGCAGTCTGGATGGACATCGCATGAAGAACCCGGCATGAGGAACCGTTGGTCGATACCCAAAACAAACTGTACAAACACGCGAAACGTAACCTGTTAACTCCAGTCAGACAGCTGTCTTTATTCTGACGGTAACAAACAGAACCGCCTGCTCGCCTGACGCTAATATTGCGGTGTTTTGCGCATCGCCCCCGTCGGCAGATTTCGTATCAACTGCCAGTTCGTTCCTCCGACATCCCGTTCTTCCTGTCTTAGATGCAGCGGTGACTGGGGCCTGGGTTTCCCACCCTTCTTAATCACAACGAGAACCGTATTCTCCTGCCATTCACGGACGAACTGCCAGGAGGGCACTCGTATGTTGCCACGGGAAGGATCTGCCAGGTACACCCATTCGCCATCGAACCCACGGAAGAGGACAAAATGATCGTAGCCATTCGTCACGATCCCCACGATCAGCGGAATCTTTGACTTCGCCAGTTGATGAAAACTGACCCGTCCGATCGTTGACAGGTAACCCTGCCTTACTGCCAAACGACGCAGGTCCGTAATCGCGAGGCCGTTCTCAACACGGTCAAAAAGTTCTTCCTCGGGCAACATTTTACGAAGATCTCGAATCAGCATTTCTTCGCTGACCGCCGGGTCATCCCAGTAATAACGCATCATGGTACCCAGGATCGCCGCACCGCATGAAAAGTCCCGCTGCTGCATAAGAATGTTGCTGTTACGTCTCTCCATCCAGTTTTGCACCGGTTTCTGAAAAAAGCGACTTCCGTCCCGCACAGGTGCCCGTTCGTACTGGGCCAGCGCCTGACTGCACCAACCCGCCAGCAACAGAACGACAATCGGCAGACAAACTGTGGCTCGAAATCCTGGAGTTAATGTTTTCGGAGCAATCATTTTCTGTATGGATTCCATAGCCCGGTCCGACTCAGTTCCCTGTCCGAATCACGCGCGTGAAGCGTCACGTCACAAATACCGCTTATTTGACCCCGTGTGGAACGTGCACCCGGCCACCCCTCCCGGCATTCTGCTGTCTCTGAGCCCCAAGCCTGTTAAGACCACAAAACAACAGGATCAGTAAGTCACGACCCAGCCGAGCGTCGCAGTACTGGCATCATCAGTCACGCCAATCTGTATAAACGGCTCCTGCAAAGATTTGCCATCCGCCATCGTGACAGCAAACCGCATCGTGATTGGTTCGAGTGTCGAATGTGGCAGGCGCTCGTTATTAACTTTCGATGTCAGAACGTAGGAACCCAGCACCGCACTACTCAGAGTCACTTTATCGTTGACCGCAAATCCCACACCCAACCGATAGTTGAACTCCATTCCTGGCTCCACATGAATCGTTCTGCCGTAGAACTTATCATCAAACTGATAAACCACACCAACACCGTGGAACACGACCAGTGGATCAATCGTACGAATAGACGTAAGGTTTGCCGACAGTGCAAAATGGCCGAGGCCCATTTGAGCTTCGGGTTCGAGAAAATTGGAAAGGAATGTTGAATTGCCGGTCGGCGCTGTGAGTGCAAGTGAAGCGATGGTATCCGGATCGCCCGGCTCCGGCTCACCCACAACAAATGTCGTTCCAACAGTCACGTCGCCAATCCATCCAACATTGTCGACGGCATCGTATCCAGGAAATGCGGCTTCATTCTTGCTCCATCCCACCGGAAGATTGGCAAACAGCTGTACCCCGTCAGCGATTCCGTAGCGATACGCAAACGGCACGTACAGAGTGCGTCTTAACAGTCGGGCATCCACAACTTCATCCGGACCGGTTACATAGTCGAGGTAAACCGGTCGACGATTTTCATAGAGCGAATAAACGAGACCAGTATCGAACTGCGATTTTCCTGGTGGCAACAACGGACTGATGCGTCGCAGAAACGCATAACTCGTATCCTCCGGAGCCTCACCAAAGTTTTCCGAATCCGCGGTCTCTGATTCATCGTTTTGAACACCGCCAACCTCACCTGAATCAGATGGGTTCTGCGGTGCTGGTGGCACAGCTGGTGGTGCAGCTGGTGGTGCAGCTGGTGGTACTGGTGGTACTGCTGACCGTGGGAGCGGCGGTGGCGGTGGCGGTGGCGGTGG
>JAKVAY010000118.1:0-4219 GCA_022447185.1 Fuerstiella sp.
AGGGCGGCCAGGTGCTTTATCTGTCTTCGGCCACTACAAAATCGATTATCGTCTACGCTGTGGATGACGACACAGGCGCATTGACCAGGAAGTTCACGACCGACCTGACGGTCAGTCCCGGTCCCTTGAGGATTTCGCCGAACGGAGCATTTTTATATGCGGCGGTTTCAGGACTTGAAGGTGACCATGCCGGTGTTGCCACGTTTAAGCGAGCTGCCAATGGTTCGCTCACCCTGCTGGCGACCTCGCGAATTTCGAGCGGCGCTCCCTATCTGTGCACCGACAAACAGGGGCGATACCTGATGGCCTGCAGTTATGGCAATGGTGATGCCACGGTGTATCGAATTGTGGACGGGATCTGTACCGACGAACTGCTCGACCGTCAGAAAGCCGATCTGGCGGCACATAGTGTCGAGATTGATCCCTCCGGACGTTTCGTTTATGTCCCGTGTACCACGCCCAACAAGCTGTTCCAGTTTCGGCTCGACCAGTCGAACGGCAAGCTGATCCCCAACGACCCACCGTATCTCGAAGGCCCGGACACCGAACACAACTATCACGAGCCGCGGCACTACGCTCATCACCCGCATCTGGACATTGCCTACACATCAAACGAGAAAGGAGGCGGGATCACCGCATGGCAATTCGACGCGGAAACGGGAAAACTCACGCAACTGCGCACACTGTCAACAGTACCGCCGAACTTTGAAGGCCGCAGTGCGGCCGCGGATATTAAGATCACGCCGAATGGTCGTTTTGCATATGTCTCTAACCGGGACGTAACCAAACGCGCTGAGGGTGAACCGATGCAGGACACCCTGGCCGGCGTTTCTCTGGATCCGTCCACTGGTGAGATGGAGCTGATCGGATACTTCCCGACCGCCTACTTTCCACGGTCGTTTTGCATCGATCTGACTGGTCGTTTCGTGTATTCGGGCGGACAGCGTTCTTTGACGCTCTTCGCGTACGGCATTGACCAGTCCACGGGCAAGCTGGATCACTCAGCCACTTATGAGACCGACGGTGTGCCTTTGTGGGTCGTGTGCGGCCACGTCGAGCCGTAATATAGACTGGACCGTGGCACGTCTTGTGAGTTAAATGTCGCCAGCCACCGGAAGACACTGTTCAGGCAGAAGTCTGTGCATTCAGCTCTCCTGTCTGCTGGCCCGGAGAAATCGAGCGCTGACACCGCGTCCTGATAATCGAATCAATCCCCGAGAGGCGGGCGCTGTCGCAGTGCGTGACGACCAGTCACAGGTGTGGCCGTTTCCCGGTAGAAGAACATCACTTTCATGACCATCGAACACCCGCAACGTGTCGCAATTATTGGTGGAGGAGGACGTGTCGGTCTTCCTCTTGGTCTTGTACTCTGTGAAGCCGGTCACACGGTTACCGTGATTGAAACGAACACCGCCGTTATTGAGACGATTCAGTCCGGCACGATGCCCTTTGATGAACGTGGCACCAAAGAATTGCTGCCGCGGAGCCTGGCGTCCGGACGTTTCGTCTTTTCCTCCGAAGAAAGTGACCTGTCTCAGCAGGATATCATCATTGTCACGATTGGCACTCCGGTCGATGAGTATCTTGATCCGGACGTTCGTGCATTCGACCGTGTGATTGAGTCGGTGCTGCAAAGAATGAGAGATGGTCAGTTGCTGATGATCCGCAGCACGGTGTTTCCTGGCGTGACTGAACGTCTTGGACGACAGGTTACCGACAAGGAACGCAGGATTGATGTTTCGTATTGCCCCGAACGGATTGCTCAGGGCTATGCAATTGAGGAGCTGACGAAACTGCCACAACTTGTCTCGGGGTGCAGCGAGGAGGCCACGATTCGAGCGACGGACTTCTTCAGTGATCTGGGTGTGAAGACGATCGAACTAAGTCCGACTGAAGCGGAACTCTGCAAGCTGTTTACTAACTCGTACCGCTACATCAACTTCTCGATCTCCAACCAGTTCTACATGACGGCTCAGCATTATGGCGCAGATTTCACACGTATCCACGCCGCCGCCACACAGGATTATTCAAGAATGAATGGATTCGCCAAAGCAGGATTTGCGGCAGGTCCGTGCCTTCTGAAGGATACGATGCAGCTTGCCTCGTTCAATCACAACCTGCTTCCGCTGGGTCAGCATGCCATGATGGTAAACGAAGGCCTGCCCCGTTTTCTGGTCGATCAGGTGATGAAAACACAGGATCTGCGCCAGGCAACAGCAGGAATTCTGGGAATGGCTTTCAAGGGGAACTGTGACGATTCCCGAAGTTCACTTTCGTACAAACTCAAAAAGATTCTCACACTCGAATGCAAGACTGTGCTTTGCACCGACCCCTATGTCCCCAGTAGCGACCTGGTTCCTCTTGAACGGGTCCTGTCTGAATCGGATGTGTTGTTCGTGGGTGCCTGTCATGACGAATATCGTGACATCACGAGTCCAAAGCCAATCGTTGATGTTTTCGGTTTTCTGCGAACGGAGAAAGAATGAAGATCCTGATTACGGGGGCCGCCGGATTTATTGGTGGCTACCTTGTCGACGAATTGCTTAGCGCCGGATACACGGTCGTTGGACTGGATAATCTTTCCAAATACGGTGATTTGCAGACGACCCGCGAAGGACATCCGAATTTCGATCTCGTCCGCGGAGATGCGAAAGATACAAGCCTGCTCAATACTCTGCTGGACGGATGCGATCACTTTGTTGCCGGCGCCGCTATGATCGGTGGTATTTCCTATTTTCACCGACTGGCCTTCGATCTGCTTGCTGAAAACGAACGAATTACGGCATCAGCATTCGATGCGGCGATTGAAGCCCACCAGAAAGGTACTCTGCAAAAAATCACCGTGCTTTCATCGTCGATGGTATTCGAAAATGCAGAGATATTCCCAACACCGGAGGGAGCTCAAACGAGTTGTCCGGCACCGTCTTCAACGTATGGATTTCAAAAACTGGCAACCGAATACTTTGCTGCCGGCGCCTACCAGCAGTACGAGTTGCCTTATACCATCGTGCGACCGTTCAACTGTGCCGGCATCGGCGAGCGGCGGGCACGCACCGATGCGGAAGTCTACTCAGGAAATATCAAACTGGCCCTGAGCCATGTGATACCCGACCTCGTGCAAAAAGTACTCAAAGGGCAAAATCCGCTGCATCTGCTCGGGAACGGACAGCAGGTCCGGCATTATACATATGGTGGTGATCTGGCACGCGGGATACGCACCTGTATCGAACATCCGGCAGCATTGAATGAGGATTTCAACATTTCCACATCCGATGCCACAACCGTGCTGGAACTTGCTGAAGCGATCTGGAAGAAGGTACATGGCCCGGATACTCCGTTTGAATGGATATCAGACGATCCGTTTCCACACGATGTGCAGTTCCGGTCTCCCTCTGTGGAGAAAGCAAGACGGCTGCTGGACTTCGAGGCAACGACGACACTCGACGACATTCTTGATGAGGTAGTTCCATGGATCCGCGAACAGATCCGGATGGGGACGATCTGAGTTCCGCACCAGCCGACGCAGCGGGAAATTCGGATGAAATTTTTCGGGAGTCGGAGTTGCTCACCGTCATTGTGCCGGTCTACAACGAAAATGAGAACATTCTGAAACTGATCGAACAGGTGGAACAGCACCTGAAAATGCCGTTTCAGTTACTGGTTGTTTACGACTTTGACGAAGACACAACCGTTCCTGTTGCGCGACAGTTGTCAGAAACACGACCATGGATTCATCTCTGCAAAAATGACATTGGCCGGGGGCCGGCAAACGCGCTGCGTGCTGGATTTCAGGCTGTTGGCAGCGGACCGGCCCTTGTCGTCATGGCCGATCTCTCAGATGACCTTCGGATGGTCGATGAGATGCTTCGACTGTATCGCGAGGGCAATCGTATCGTGTGCGGTTCGCGATACATGAGAGGGGGACGGCAAATCGGAGGTCCTGTTCTCAAGCGGATGCTCAGTCGGGCCGCCGGATTATCCCTGTGCTGGTTCGCTCGTTTTCCGACACACGATGCAACCAACAATTTTCGCCTGTACGATGCAGGGCTGGTCAACGAAATGGGAATCAAGAGTCAGGAAGGATTCGAGATTGCTCTGGAACTTACAGCCCGCGCGTTTGCGCGAGGTGTGAAAATTGCCGAGACCCCCACAACCTGGACAGATCGAACGGCCGGTGACTCGCGATTTCAACTGATGAAGTGGCTGCCTCATTATCTGA
>JAKVAY010000118.1:4229-8068 GCA_022447185.1 Fuerstiella sp.
CGGTCTCGGATTGCGTCGATCAATTCCGGACAGCAACTGAGCCTGAATCGCAGTAAAATGAAGCGAGTTGTCTCGACCAAATGCGGATTCGAGTAATCTGTGTCGGGCGTAGTTCGTGATTCCAGCCGTGAGGATTCTATGCCGACTTCTGCCGCCGACAGGCGCGACACGTTTTTTTTTGCAACAACACTTGGTGCAGCGATCGCTGCATTGACACTCGCGCTGCTTCCGCGTGATCTGTGGGAGACATTATTCAGCCGTGGAGATGGGCTGTCGGCACCGCAACTGGCTCAGATGTTTCAACCCATGATGGCAATCCTGGGTGGGGCATTTTTCGTCATCGCTCTGCTCTTTCATGTGTCCGGAAAGCGGATTGATAAAACATTAGAACGGCTTTCAGTTTCTGATGCCCCCACAAGCCGGAAGGAGTACCTGTTCTGGACGCTACTGGTGTGCGTACTCGTACTAGTGTTCGATGGCCAGTCGCTGTCTTCAGGTTACTTCGAAGCGGACGATTTCGATCTCGTCAGTCTTGACCGCGAACACTCGCTGTCAACACTGACAAAAACGACTCACAATGACCACGTGATGTTTCTGTTGCGGGTCCAGATTCGAGCCACACGTTCGCTGTTTGGTGCCCGCCCATGGGGATACAACATTTTGATCCTGTGTTCATTCAGCGCTTTGCTGACCGCCGGGACCTGGTTTCTTCGCGATTGTCGAGTCAGCCGCATGGCGAGTGCTGTCTTCCTGCTACTGTGTATCTCGTGGACAGCCTGGGGACAGCTGACAACCGGCTGTTATGTTCTGCAGAAATACATGCAAATCATGATCAGTACTGCGTTTGCCTTGTGGTGCTGGCGGCGCTGGACACTTTCCGGAAAGCAAATCTGGCTCGGTGGAATTACTTTCTGTCTGGCCTTTGCCTGCTGGATGAATATCAGCGGATTCTGGTCCCCGCTGGCGTTGCTGGCATTCTCCTTTTGTGACGTTGTGAGCCGATCAGCAATGCGGGAGACAATCATCCGACTGCGATCGCAGTGGTACTGGGTGATTGCCATAATCATGGCCGTCATCTCGGCGGCCGTATTCACTGCCTGGGTCTTTCAACTGCCGGGCAACAATGTCTTCCTGTCCAGTGCCGACGACAGTGACCGATCGCCAGGCGGCATACTGATCCAGGTCGCTCGCTACCTGGGAACAGTTGTGCTTTCTGCTGGAATTCCTTTTCCTCATCATCTCGAGCAGTTCGGACTGCTTGAGCCTGCTCTTCTTCTGGCCGTTGTCGGGTATCTTGTAGTCACCGGCTTCACCTTACTTCGACTCGACCGACCTGCTTCGGGCCAGGTTGTCGGCCTGTGCGTTGTACTTGGTGGTCTGGCTGGAATGATTTGCCTGGGTCGTCCCAGCGTGGAACTCGCCCAGATCTGGCCCGCCAAATTCACTGGCACCGGCTGGTTCTGGCTCTGCCTGACAACCACATGCATTCTGAATTCATTTATGATGGTTCCCGACCGAAAACAATTCCGCCGCATCGTGATTACAGGACTCACATGCATCGTTTGGGTCCAGTATGTCGGTGACTGTCTTTGCGGAGCTGGCGTTCCGTTCTTCAGATATGATGTCTCTCGTCAGGGATTGCTTCACGAACACAAACGAGAACGTGCTGCACTGGAAGATCTTCGAGCTCGCCTGATCGAACCGATTGCGACTCCTGACGAACCTCTGTTCATTCCGGATCTGTCAGGTGGTCAGATTTCCCAGGTGTATCCGGACCTCGCGTATCCCTGGGGAATTACTCCAGATCTCTGGACTTTCTCAGCAGTGCTGTTGGACGGACTGCCGGCTGAATCCCGGATTGTCAAACCTGATTCGACTCGTATTTCGCCTGCGTTCCGACAACTCGTGCAACAGGATACCTTTGTCGGGCAGCTCTACTCTTCGCCGTGGCAGCACTCTATGCCGGCAACTGACACACCTGATTCTCGCGCTCGCCCTGAAGACTCCATTCGGCGCTCTGATTGAATCTTCCCAGGTTCCTGAATCGGCAGCAGACTGTTGAAAGGCCCAACTGCCTTTGAAATCCTCGCGGGATGCCTGACAGACGCTACCAATCAGTCGTCCAGTCCAGACGCTCCTTCCTCAACATCTCGTACACAAGGTATCACTTGTGAGTTCATGAATTTTGAATCTCCATCGAAGATATGAAACGAACGGTGCTCCTGGACCTGCACCTCATTGGTGTCACAGATGTATCCGCGATGGGTATGAACCAACTCCATCTGAAATATCATGTAGTAATCCGCAAACACATAGAGTGGATCATTATCCGTTTCAAAAACACCATTGTCCCAAATGAACCTCTCCAATTCCGGCATCATGTGTTCCATGCCGTCCGTGAGTTAGTCTCTTGTGCCGCGAAAGAACACGTGGATCTGTCGATTGTCTTCACTCATCGGCAGGCCATCCTTTCCAGTGCGAAAAGTTCACATTCGAGTTCTTCATCGTGAGTGACCTTCTTCTCGCCTGGTTGCATTTCCACCATACATTCCACGAAAAGACAGAAATTGTCTGTCCGGAATGTGATCACTGCCGTGTCTCTTTAGACATCCTCGATGTCTATCGCTGTGAAATTTGCGAGAGCGTTTTTACCACTGCTGATGCGGTCGCCGACGAATGACGCATCATCGCCATTCTCATCGATGACCCTGGTCAAATACTCGATCGGTGATTCGGGCTACAGTTTCTCTCGGACGAATCCGAACCCGAGAGCCATTCCACTTAGACAAACGCCACAGATCAGTTTGTGTCTCGTCCAATCGTACTTACTTGACCAACCGTACCTGGAGGTCTCAACACCTTGTTCCCTGAGCGCTCGCTCCACAGCCGGATTTACTTGTGGGGTCGTTCTCTCGCTCCAGACTAATTCACCGATGCATCCGCCGATCAGACCGACAACAAGAGCACCAGCCATGCAGACAAAACCTATTTTCGTTCGGAACCAGCAGCACAGTCCGGATTGAACAATAAGATACACAACAACGAATGGAATCCCAAAGTACGGGACCAATTGTTGCAGCGGTGGACCTCCCCCGTATTTGTTTCGCAGCGTGCCGATCATGATAAACACCGAACACACAATCAGGGCCCAGCCAACCGGTTGTTTGATCCCATATCGGTCCATGCGGTGATCTCTTTTCGTCGCCCGGATTGTGATGACCGTTACCTTACCGTAGACATCCTTGATGATGTCTACGGCGGGAACTTTGCAAGAACTGTTCGACTTTCGTCACTGTCAGATCCGTATTGCCTGTGGTGCAACTGCATCAACCGACCGATGACCCACACAACAACATGACGGTTGAGCAACTGCGGCAACGGAATGCTCAACAGATCAGACAACCTGAACGCTTCGGCAAGTTCTGCGATTCATTGCGAGGACGGCGGAAACGATGTCAAGGCGTGCACCCGAATTGGCCTGTCTAAACACTTCCGAAGATGTAGAAACAGGATAACACGGTATAAAATCCTAACCCGACAGAAATGATGATGCTTGCCAACAATAAGATCCACGTATACCGGCGACCAAGGTTATGTTGACGTCTCAGAAAACTCCTGGTCCACACGATGAAAAACAGGGGGAACAGGAATCCAAGAAAAAAGAAGTGAAACAGGTTGGGCATCCAGGAACCACCTTGTCGCCACAGGATATTAATCCAGTATGAGAACCAATAGATGGCGATATACCCCGCTACCATCCGCAGCCATTGCATCGTGATGACTTTGCGGTTCGGTGGATCGGGATTTGGCGGATTCGGGTCTGCTCCCGACGCGCTGTC